>NZ_CABHXX010000082.1 GCF_902170565.1 Yersinia thracica | reverse complement strand
ATTTTAATTGAATAAAATAGTTACCCGACTCTTTAATTGAGTCTGATTGTTAAATTTTCACGAACCAACCTTTGAAATTAAAATAAGGTTTTTAAAAACAATATAAAATAAATAAGAGAGAATACTAATACCTGTATGAATGGTCTTTTTATTTGTAGGAAATGTCCTGCTGATATGTATGAAATATAAACCCCGCAGTGAGAATGTAAGAAATTAAAAACAAGATATTCTTAATAAGATAAATTGCATGAGGAATTAATCAATGAAACCTAAGGATCAACGTAAAGAAGAAGTCATGGGTATATTGGAAGAGCACTGTAATGTTCTAAAGGAACAGTTTACTGAATCACCTCCCCCAGTTATCAATTGGCCAAAAACAAGAGAGCTTGCTGATAAAGCACAGCTGGATATTTATACGGCAAGATTGGTATTAATGAAGTTAGTCGATGAAAACAGAGCCAGAATGTCAGAAACCAAAGTAATGAACTCACTACGCTGGTTTATTGCTCATCCGACTGAAAAATAAATGAAAGCACGCTTATTGAGCATTTATGACTCAATACGCAAAATAATGAGTTAACCCGCTAACCGCCAATACAGCTCAAAAACAGTAACAAACTGAAAATAATGAAATTATTCTTTCTTACATCGCTAAAAACCACTTTTCCCACACGAAAAGTTAACCTTATTGTTTTGCTGCTCATGGCCATTACATTTGTTTCCATGATGCACTATGAAATCAATCGAGGCGGCGCCGGGCTTCATCTTCCCCATAATATTGTCATCTGGGCCATGATGGCGCTGTTAGTGATGGTGCTCTATTGGCCGCATAGTGAAGAGGCCCGCGCAGTGAACGCTCCGAGTCATCGGTGGCTGCTGCTTGGTGCGCTGCTGCTGACACTTCCAGGATTGTGGCCTGCGTCATTACAGCATATCGGGGCTTGGTTACCGCGAGTGCTCGGTTTGTGGGGGGGGATAATACTGCTGCTTGGGCTGTTTCGGCTGAAACTACATCACAATGCACGACAGACGTGGCTACTGTTAATACTGTTGTCCGCTTGGGGTCAGGCCACGCTAACTTTACTGCAATGGTTTGTTTTTACAGCAGATAACTGGATGGAATTTAATATCACCCTGCGCCCCTATGGCATGTTTCAGCAGACTAATGTGCTGGCCAGTTACCTGGCAACAGGCTATGGCATCGCGGCCTACCTGTTTATGGCCTCGGGCAATCGGGTCATACGTGGCATAAGTGCCCTCACGCTGCTGGTTTTCCCCGGCATATTAATGCTATTGCAATCGCGAATTGGCTGGGTTGGTGGAGTCGCAACGCTAGCATTGCTTTCCCTCTATTACTGGCGTCAGCGAAAAATGGCCTGGTTGTGGCTATTCAGCCTGCTCAGTCTATTGGGTGCTTTTTATCTACAGGAACAAATGAAGGTCAGCATGCTGGTATCAAAAGGTACCAGCAACCAAGAGCGCTGGTTAATGCTGGAATATACCTGGCAAATGATACAACAGCGCCCATGGACAGGCTGGGGATACGGTAGCTTTGAGTCTACCTTTGCCCGCGAATTAGTGCAGAACGGGCTGGTATTCGATGGCTCGGTATACCCTTCTCATCCGCATAATGAAGTGTTTTATGGCTGGGTAGAGGGCGGCATCGTGGCTTTAGTCGGGATGCTAGTATTGGCTGCCGGGTATATAAAGCCACTATTGATTCAACCTAAGACGGTTTTCCCTCTCTGGGTACTAACTCTGCCAATAGCTTTGCATCTGATGACCGAGCTGCCTCTTTATCAATCTGCCGGTCACTGGCTGGTGCTGATTTTACTGGGCCGACTGATGGTGCCGGAAAACATGTTGGTACCTATAGCCTCTCCCCCGCCTCAGTGGCGGCGCTGGCTACAGGGCGCTATTGTGCTATCCGCATTATGCACCTTACTCTTTATGGTGACGGGTTTCAAAACTGGCCGTGTACTGACACTGAGTGAAAGGAGTGGTTTGGTTAACATGCAGCCGTTAGATAAGCTGATAAATCCCTATATCCAGTGGGAAAGGTATCAATATATTCGGCACATCAATCTGTTACTGCAATTTAACCAAAATCCTGACCCCGCGTTACTGACTCAATTCCGCGTATGGGCCGAGCAATACATTCAATTGCATAATGATCCGAATGTTTATCTAAGCCTTATCATGATTACCCACTATCAAAATGACCTCACTCAGGCCAAGCACCTGCGGGAGACAGCTCACGCGCTGTACCCCCTAAACCCTGCATTCAAGTAGTCTCCACTCAATGAGTAGGCAGATCAATGCATAGCCCCTGAATTTAGGGGCTAATCTGCTTTGTTTACGAGTCGTCCCGAGTTTTTAGCTATGTCAGTTTCCGGGCTGCTGAGCTAGTATATTGGCTGGAAAAAGGACTTAACTAGAAAACATAACCGCATGAATAATACTGATAAGCTAGATTCCCACACCCCAATGATGCAGCAGTATCATCGGCTAAAGGCCCAACACCCTGACATTCTACTGTTTTATCGGATGGGCGATTTTTATGAACTGTTCTACAGTGATGCCAAACGCGCGTCACAGTTATTGGATATCTCACTGACGAAGCGGGGTTCCTCCGCCGGTGAACCTATTCCTATGGCCGGTGTTCCCTATCATTCAATAGAGAACTATCTGGCAAAACTGGTTCAATTGGGTGAATCAGCCGCTATCTGCGAGCAAATCGGCGACCCGGCCACCAGCAAAGGGCCCGTTGAGCGCAAAGTAGTGCGTATCGTCACCCCCGGCACCGTGAGTGATGAAGCCTTGCTGCAAGAAAGGCAAGATAATCTGCTGGCAGCTATCTGGCAGGATGCTCGCGGATTTGGCTATGCAACACTGGATATCAGTTCAGGCCGTTTTAGAGTTGCGGAACCCGCAGACCTTGAGACTATGGCTGCCGAGTTACAACGCACCCATCCCGCAGAGTTACTTTATCCAGAAAATTTCGAGTCCATGTCATTGATAGAAAATCGACATGGCTTACGCCGCCGCCCATTATGGGAGTTTGAGCTGGAAACAGCCAAACAGCAGCTTAATCGGCAATTTGGTACCCGCGATTTAATTGGTTTTGGGGTTGAGCAATCCCATCAAGCACTGCGGGCTGCGGGCTGTCTGCTGCAATATGTCAAAGATACCCAGCGCACTTCCCTGCCTCACATCCGTGGTTTAACCATGGAGCGCCAGCAAGATGGCATTGTTATGGATGCCGCGACCCGCCGCAATCTCGAACTGACCCAGAATTTGTCCGGAGGAACGGAAAATACACTGGCCGCTATCCTTGATTGCAGTGTGACGGCCATGGGTAGCCGCATGCTGAAACGCTGGCTGCATATGCCAATCCGTGACACTAAGGTGTTGACCGATCGCCAGCAAGCCATTGGCGGCTTGCAAGATATTACCGCTGAACTGCAAACTCCGTTGCGTCAAGTCGGTGATTTAGAACGTATTCTGGCTCGCCTGGCACTGCGAACCGCACGCCCGAGAGATTTGGCAAGAATGCGCCATGCATTCCAGCAACTACCTGAAATTCATCGGTTATTGCAACCGCTGGATGTTCCTCATATACAAAATTTACGGTCGCAAGTCGGTCAATTTGATGAGTTACAAGACTTGTTGGAACGCGCCATTGTTGAAGCACCGCCAGTATTGGTGCGCGATGGTGGCGTTATCGCGCCGGGATACAATGCAGAATTAGATGAATGGCGGGCGCTGGCTGATGGCGCAACCGATTATCTGGACCGGTTGGAAATCCGTGAGCGCGAAAAACTGGGTCTGGATACACTAAAAGTAGGTTTTAATGGCGTTCATGGCTACTTCATTCAGGTCAGTCGGGGTCAAAGCCATCTGGTGCCAATCCATTATGTTCGCAGACAAACCCTGAAGAATGCCGAGCGCTATATCATTCCTGAGCTGAAAGAGTATGAAGACAAAGTTCTGACCTCTAAAGGCAAAGCTCTGGCAATTGAAAAAGGTTTGTACGAAGAGATTTTCGATCTGCTGTTGCCGCATCTACCTGAATTACAAATCAGTGCCAATGCGCTGGCTGAACTGGATGTACTCGCAAATCTGGCTGAAAGAGCGGAAACACTCAACTATAACTGCCCTGTTTTGAGTGACAAACCGGGGATCAAAATTATCGGGGGCCGCCATCCAGTGGTGGAACAGGTACTCAGCGAACCTTTCATTTCTAACCCGCTAACCTTGTCACCGCAGCGGCGCATGTTGATCATTACCGGCCCCAATATGGGCGGTAAAAGTACTTATATGCGCCAAACAGCGTTGATCGTGTTACTGGCGCATATGGGGAGTTACGTTCCAGCAGATCAAGCCACCATTGGGCCAGTTGATCGTATCTTCACCCGCGTCGGTGCCGCTGACGACTTGGCATCTGGCCGTTCTACCTTTATGGTCGAAATGACAGAAACAGCCAATATTTTGCATAATGCTACCGAGCAAAGTTTGGTGTTGATGGATGAAATTGGCCGCGGAACCTCAACCTATGATGGCCTTTCACTGGCTTGGGCTTGTGCAGAAAATCTGGCTAGCCGTATCAAAGCCATGACATTATTCGCGACTCATTACTTTGAGCTGACGACCCTACCGGAAAAAATGGAAGGAGTGGTCAATGTTCATCTTGATGCACTGGAACATGGCGAAACCATCGCCTTTATGCACAGTGTGCAAGATGGCGCGGCGAGTAAAAGTTATGGTTTAGCCGTTGCAGCCTTGGCCGGTGTGCCACGGGATGTCATTAAGCGCGCACGGCAAAAACTAAAAGAACTGGAATCATTGTCGAATAATGCAGCAGCAAGCAAGATTGATGGCTCGCAACTCACATTGCTAAATGAAGAAGTCCCACCCGCCGTCGAAGCATTAGAAGCTCTGGATCCGGATTCGCTATCGCCACGTCAAGCACTTGAATGGATTTATCGCCTGAAAAACATGGTGTAAATGACTCTGTTCAAATAGATAAACCGCCTGTCATTCGCCAAAAGGTAGATTACAGGCATAAAAAAACGGTGAACATCAGTTCACCGTTTTCGTGTTTTCTAGATAACTCGCGATAGTGTTTATTCACGGAACATAATGTTTATTCACGAAACAAGGCTTCGATGCTCAGGCCCTGTGCTTGCAGAATTTCCCGCAAACGACGTAAACCTTCAACTTGAATCTGGCGCACGCGTTCACGTGTTAAACCAATCTCACGGCCAACATCTTCCAATGTTGCAGCTTCATACCCTAACAAACCAAAACGACGGGCCAAAACTTCGCGCTGTTTTGCATTCAATTCAAACAGCCATTTAACGATACTTTGCTTCATATCGTCATCTTGCGTCGTGTCTTCTGGGCCGTTTTCATTTTCGTCAGACAGAATATCTAACAAGGCTTTCTCTGAGTCGCCGCCTAAAGGTGTATCAACAGAAGTGATACGTTCATTAAGGCGTAACATACGGCTCACGTCATCGACCGGTCTGTCGAGTTGCTCAGCAATCTCTTCCGCACTCGGTTCATGATCCAATTTATGGGAAAGCTCTCGCGCTGTACGCAAATAAACGTTTAATTCTTTAACGATATGGATAGGCAAACGGATAGTACGGGTTTGGTTCATTATTGCCCGTTCAATCGTCTGGCGTATCCACCAAGTGGCATAAGTGGAGAAACGGAAACCGCGTTCAGGATCAAATTTTTCCACTGCACGGATTAGGCCGAGGTTACCCTCTTCAATCAAATCCAGCAGCGCTAAACCGCGATTACTGTAACGGCGGGCGATCTTCACCACCAACCGCAAGTTACTTTCGATCATACGCCGGCGCGAAGGCACATCTCCGCGCAATGCACGCCGGGCAAAATAAACCTCTTCTTCTGCGGTCAATAATGGTGAATAACCAATCTCACCAAGATAGAGCTGCGTTGCATCCAGCACTCGCTGGGTAACACCTTGCGCCAACAGCTCATCTTCTGCTAACTCGCTTTCAGTAGGTTCATCTTCTACTGATGCTTTTTCGTCGAAAATTTCAGTTTCCGTACTGTTTTCATCAAAATCAGCATCTTCATGCAACTCGTTAACTTTCAGCGTATTTTGGCTCATATGCTGCTCCTACCCGTGAATCCGGCGAGCAGAATACAGCGTATTCTGCCCAATCTATCGCTGCGGAAGGTAACGCAGCGGGTTTACGGATTTCCCCTTGTAACGAATTTCAAAGTGCAATCTTACTGAACTGGTTCCGGTGCTACCCATGGTTGCTATTTTTTGACCCGCCTTCACTTCTTCTTGTTCCCGGACCAGCATTGTATCGTTATGAGCGTAGGCGCTCAGGTAATCATCATTGTGTTTGATGATAATAAGATTACCGTAACCACGCAGTGCGTTCCCAGCATACACAACTCGCCCATTTGCTGTAGCGAAGATAGGTTGCCCACGAGAACCGGCGATATCAATCCCTTTATTTCCCCCTTCGGAAGCAGAGAAACTATCGATCGTTTTACCTTCAGTTGGCCATTTCCAGTTACTGACTGGACCACCATTGCTGGTAGGGTCACTGATTGGACTGCTCGGCGCGATAACAGGCGCAGTTGTAGCGACAACAGCGCCTGACGCTGGCAACATTTTGCCAACATTCTGTTTACCCGAGTTTTCAGAATACGCGCTAGTTGATTGAGAATCAACCGTTGTAGTTGTGTTCTGAATATTTGCAGGCGGTTTTGCTATTCCACTTGATGTGGCATCAGTCGCGGCTAACATTCCACCACTAGAACCATTACCCAACTGAATAGATTGCCCCACATTCAGGCTATAAGGCTCTGCAATATTGTTTTTTGTCGCCAGATCACGGAAGTCATTCCCCGTAATCCAGGCAATATAAAACAGCGTGTCACCACGCTTAACGGTATAGGTATTACCGCTGTAGCTTCCTTTGGGGATATTGTCGTAACTACGGTTATAAACAATGCGCTCACCCGAACTATTGGTGTCCGAACCACTTAGCATGGTACCAGAGCGATCACCACCGACACTGCTGATTGGCGCAGATGTTGTATTATCATTGCTACAACCAACCAACCATAAACTCATAACCGTACATGCCGCTACCCGGCGTAATGTAATCATTGGGCTTCCCGTGCTCATGCTTCCCCCATGACAGCAATATTAAGCGATATATCCAATATAGATGCGCGCATGCTATCAATAGCGCCCCTGCCATACCATAAAATTTATGTTACTGATTTTTGTCCAATCTTTAGCACAAGAAAGCTGCACTTCGACTTTAGTCAAAGATTAGGCCTGAAATAATGACATTTTTTCAGGCCAATTCCCCTTTAACTAAAGGAACAAAACGCACGGCTTCTACCGTCTCAATCTGAAACTCATTATTACGGCGCTGCACATATTTCAAGGTTTGAGCCTGTTCTCCCACAGGCAGAACCAATATTCCACCCTCATCCAATTGCTCAAGTAAAGCATGCGGTATTTCTGGTGGGGCAGCGGTCACAATGATCGCATCAAATGGCCCGCGTGATGCCCAACCTAGCCAGCCATCACCATGGCGAGTAGAGACATTATGCAGATCCAGCTGTTTCAGGCGACGTTTTGCCTGCCACTGTAACCCTTTGATTCGTTCAACTGAGCATACATGTTCGACCAAATGCGCCAAAATAGCCGTTTGATACCCCGAGCCGGTGCCTATCTCTAATACCCGCGAAGTGGGCGTCAATTGCAACAACTCCGTCATACGCGCCACCATATAAGGCTGAGAAATAGTTTGCCCTGAACCTATAGGCAAGGCGGTATTCTCATAGGCTTTATGGGCCAGTGCCTCATCAACAAAACGCTCGCGCGGCACCGCTTCGATCGCCTGTAACAAGCGCTCGTCCCGAATACCTTGCTGACGTAACAGCATCAACAATGTTTGCATGCGTTTATTTACCATTCCCCGTCAACCTCTGCATTGGCTAACCAGTTTTCAACCACGTTTTGAGCCCCATAGGCTGTTAAATCAACCTGCAACGGCGTGATAGACACATAACCTTGTTCAACGGCTGCAAAATCAGTGTCTTCCGCTACATCAAACTTCTCCCCCGGAGGCCCGATCCAGTAGAGATCTTGCCCGCGCGGGTCTTGTTGACAAAATACCTGCTCTGCTGGATGGCGGCTACCACAACGTGTTACCCGAATCCCTTTAATTTGAGATAAGGGTAAATCAGGTACATTAATATTCAGTATCTTGCCCGTATGCAACGGTTTATGTTGTAACGCGCGCAAGATACGGCAAGTGACCGCCGCCGCCGTCGCATAATGTTGATGCCCATTGAGTGAAACCGCCAAAGCAGGAAACCCCAAATGTCGCCCTTCCATCGCGGCCGCCACGGTCCCTGAGTAGATAACATCGTCCCCCAGATTAGGGCCAGCATTGATGCCGGACACCACAATATCGGGTCGGGGGCGCATTAATGCATTGACCCCCAGATAGACACAATCGGTCGGCGTACCTTGTTGTACCGCAATGTCGCCATTAGATAAGGTGGTAATACGCAGGGCGCTATCTAGCGTCAAGGCATTGGAGGAGCCGCTTCGATTGCGATCGGGCGCTACAATTTGTACCAGCGCAAACTCCCGCAATGCGGCTGCCAACGTCTGTATGCCCGGCGCAGTAATTCCATCATCGTTACTCAGCAATATCCGCAGCATCGGCATTATCCTGATTCATGATTTCCCGCACCACACTGGTGGCAAAACTGCCGGCAGGTAACCAGAAACTGAGTTCCAAAGTGACCTCATCCCACCAGTTCCACTGCATATTTTGCGGTTTGAGTAAGATAGCCCGGCGCGCACCCTCGACACGTTCGCGCTTAATCAGTGCCAATAGCTCGGTTTGATCAGCTAAACATGCTTGTTCGAAAGCTAATGCCGCGCCTTGAGTACCCAACTCACCATCACCTGGCAACGGAGCGGTTACATTCAATTCGCTCGCATCGACCCGCTGCTGTAACAAGGCCAATTCATCAGCCCCGGCCACAAACCAACTGCCGCGCCCCGATAGCTGCAAAGCATCACCTTCCAGTACCGTCATCGCCTGCTGTTGAGCTAAACGACGACTGCTAATCAGGTTGAACATCGCGCTACGGCTGGCGGATAAGTAAAAGCTGCGTTTACTGCGCTCTTTAACTCGAATTTCATTATTCGCCCACAAACGCGCCTGCACCAGATTGTTGCCACCGCGGCCAAAGCGCTGGCGACCAAAATAGTTCGGTACACCATGAGCGGCAATCTGCTGCAATCGCTGTTCGACATCCTGATTATCAGTTATGTGGCGCAATACCAAAGTAAAAGCATTGCCTTTCAGTGAGCCAATCCGCAGTTTTCTTTTCTGACGCACCGACTCCAATACTTCACAGCCTTCCAGCTCGAAAGTAGCAAGATCCGGCGCTTCTTTACCCGGTAAGTGCAAACAGAACCACTGTTCGGTGACGGCGTGACGATCTTTCAAACCGGCATAGCTCACCAGCCGCGGGTGAATCTTGGCGAAACGCGCCAGATAATCCGCAACAAACTGAGTGTTACAGCCATTTTTGCGGATACGAACCAATAAATGCTCGCCTTCACCGTCCGGCTCAAAACCCAAATCTTCGACCACCACAAAGTCTTCCGGATTGGCTTTTAAAATGCCACTCGCTTTGGGTTTGCCGTGCAGCCAGGTTAGATTTTCCATATCCATCAGTTATGCCTTAAACCTGCTCAACTTTGATTAATAACGCCACGGCTTCACACGCAATACCTTCACCACGGCCGGTGAAACCAAGCTGCTCAGTGGTGGTGGCTTTTACATTGATATCATCCATATGACATTGTAGGTCTTCTGCCAAGTGAACGCGCATTTGTGGGATATGGGGGGCCATTTTAGGGGCTTGGGCGATAATCGTGATATCCAGATTACCCAGCTTGTACCCCTTAGCCAGAATGCGGCGGTATGCTTCTCGCAATAAACCGCGGCTGTCAGCACCTTTAAAGGCTGGGTCAGTATCGGGGAATAACTTGCCAATATCGCCTAATGCAGCAGCGCCCAGTAATGCATCAGTGGCGGCATGCAGTGCAACATCGCCATCTGAATGTGCCAATAAACCCTTTTCGTAAGGGATGCGCACTCCACCAATAATCAGGGGGCCGCTGCCATTTTCACCAAATTTATGTACATCGAAACCATGACCAATCCGCATTGTTCTTCTCCTTTACTTAGGGGGGTGTTGTTGAGTTAAATAAAACTCCGCCAGCGCCAAATCCTCCGGGCGCGTCACCTTGATATTATCCGAACGCCCTGAAACCAGTATCGGATGATAGCCGCAATGTTCTAATGCTGATGCTTCATCAGTGACCAGCGCGCCGTCTTGCAGGGCACGGGATAAGCACATTTTTAATAACTCAAGCGGGAAAAGTTGCGGTGTCAGCGCATGCCACAGCGCTTGGCGATCAACCGTATGAGCAATGGCTTGCACACCGGGTTCACTGCGTTTCATGGTGTCACGAACCGGCGCTGCCAGAATACCACCAACCTTGCTGTGCTCAGTAATTGCCAGCAGTTTTTCAAGGTCACTTTGGTGCAAACACGGACGAGCTGCATCATGAACCAGCGCCCATTCGGCCTGTCCTGCCTGCTGTAAACCCGCCATCACAGAATCAGCTCGCTGGTCACCGCCATGAACAATACTGATGCGGGGATCCCTGGCGATAGATAACCTTGAGAATTGTGTGTCTTGCGGATGTATCACAACAATAATCCGCTGGATTCGTGGGTGACTCAGCAGAGAAAGAATGGCGTGTTCAATGATTGTCTTGCCCCCCACAATTAAATACTGTTTAGGGCAATCAGCTTGCATGCGGCTGCCAATACCCGCCGCCGGTACTATCGCTATAACTTCGGGCGCTATAACTTCAGGCGCTATAACATCGGGCGCAACGACTTCAGAAAGGGAAACGGCGAAATTACTCATTATTTATTGTTGTGCGTTATTTTGTGTCGAAGGGATACCCGCATTACGTCTGGATTGGTCAGGAACCAGACGATAGAAACTTTCGCCGGGTTTAATCATACCCAGTTCGTTACGTGCGCGCTCTTCGATAGCCTCTTGACCACCGTTTAAATCATCGATTTCAGCAAATAGCTGATCGTTTCGGGCTTTAAGTTTGCTGTTATTGACCTCTTGGAGCGCCACGTCATCCTTAACCCGAACAAAATCATGAACACCATTCTTGCCCAACCACAATGAATACTGTAGCCAACCAAGTAAAACCAGCAATAGTAGCGTAAGTTTTCCCATTCCCGCCCCCTGAAAAACTGCCTATACCATAAATAATTCGAGTTGCAGGAAGGCAGCAACTGAGCGAGTCCTCAGGAGCTTACACAAGTAAGTGACTGGGGTGAACGAAGACAGCCAACACACATGCAACTTGAAGTATGACGGGTATAATCATCCCACAACTTTTCGTCGGACTCCACTCTGTGACGGAAATAGGCCACAAGACGCAGATTAAGGACGATTTCCGGCAAAAATACCACGTAACTCGACAAAATGTCATTAAATGCTAATTTTCAGCATTCTTTCACCCCGCCATTGTCGATTAATAACGCAACAACATCACCCAGAGATAAACACTGGAAAAATTGTTTTTTCCATTAGCTTATGCCAGCCAGTAAATTAAATATGCATATTTAATATCGCCATAAATAAATAAGCCCCATTATAGTTGAGTTTACAGTTATAAAAGTTTATTTTTATGCACTCAAACTGCATAAATAAAAAATCATACTTTCATTCATCTTTATCTTTTCACCGGGAGATTCACATGTTTAAACGTTTAATGTTGGTTGGGACTTGCTTGGCAGCCCTGTTGTCTGCGGGTACGGCTATTGCTGCCGAACCCACTTATGTGGTCGGCTCCGGGGGTACCTATCGCCCATTCGAGTATGAAAACAGCCAAAAACAACTGGAAGGTTTTGATATCGATATCATTAAAGCTATCGGTAAAGCTGAAGGTTTTCAGGTCAAATTGGTGAATACCCCGTGGGAAGGTATTTTTGCCACTTTAGGTTCTGGTGATCGCGACATCATTATTTCCGGTATCACGATTACTGATAAACGTAAGCAAATGGTTGATTTCTCTGACCCTTATTTCCCAGCCGAACAAACCATTGTGGTCCCTAAAGGCTCTAAAGTTGATTCTATTGCCGCATTGAAAAACCTGAATGTTGGCGTCGTGAATTCCAGCACTGGCGATATCGTAGTTTCAGATGTTCTGGGCAAAAATAGTACCGCAATCAAGCGCTTTGATAATACGCCACTGATGCTGCAAGAGTTATATGAGGATGGTATCGCCGCCGCAGTCGGTGATGTGGGTGTTGCCAAGTTCTACCTGAAAACCCACCCAGAAAAAGCGTTTGAACTGGTGGCTGATGATAAATTTGAGCGCCAATACTTCGGCATCGCGGTTGCGAAAGGTAATGAAGAATTACGCAGTAAAATCAACAGCGGCCTACAAAAAATCGTGGCTGACGACACTTACGCCAAAATTTATGAAAAATGGTTTGATGCTCAGGTCCCTACTCTGCCTACAAAATAACTTTTTTTAATACATTTTTTAATACACTTTTTAGACCCAAAGTCATTGGCGTTACAGCAGCCACCATGCTGCTGCGCCAATGAAGAAAGGTATTTGGATTGCTTATGTCGGGATTTCGTTGGGAAATCATTCAGGAATACGCCCCACTGTTTATGGACGGCGCCTGGATGACAATAAAGTGCACCATTATTTGTGTGATTTTGGGGACGACCTGGGGATTAACACTCGGTCTGGGGCGGTTGGCGCAAGCACCTCATGGTATCTGGAAGCCAATACTGTATTACTTTGTTCAATGGCCAGTGCGTATCTATATCAGCGCCATTCGCGGGACACCGCTGTTTGTGCAGATAATGGTGGTGCACTTTGCTTTGGTGCCGCTGTTTATCAACCCGCGGGATGGCATTCTGGTCACCAACGGCATTATGTCCTCTGATTTTGCCAGAATGCTACGTTCTGATTACGGCGCGTTTTTATCTTGTATCGTGGCTATCACATTGAACGCCGGGGCTTATGTCTCTGAGATTTTCCGCGCGGGTATTCAATCTATTGATCGCGGCCAAATGGAAGCTTCCCGCTCACTGGGGATGAGCTACGGTAAAACCATGCGCAAGGTTATCCTACCGCAGGCTTTCCGCCGTATGCTGCCACCATTGGGCAACAACGCCATTGCTATTGTAAAAGATTCGTCGTTGGCATCCGCCATCGGGCTGGCAGACTTAGCCTATGCCGCGCGCACGGTTTCCGGGGCCTATGCCACTTATTGGGAACCCTACCTGGTCATTTCGGTGGTTTATTGGGTTATTACATTCATACTTTCGCTGTTAGTCCGGCATATGGAAACGAGGTTCGGTAAAAGTGATTCACGTACATAACCTGCAAAAACAGTTTGGCGAAACCCATGTGTTGCGGGGGATTTCATGCGAAATTCAGCCAAAAGAAGTCGTCTGCATCATTGGCCCATCTGGCTCCGGGAAAAGTACCTTCTTGCGCTGTATTAATGCGCTGGAAACCTTGTCCGGCGGTGAAATCACCGTGAATGGTTTTGAGATCCATAACCCCAAAACCGATCTCAACCGCATGCGCGAAAGTGTCGGCATGGTGTTCCAGCGCTTTAATCTGTTCCCGCATATGACGGTGCTGGAAAACCTGATTATGGCGCCCATGGATGTCAAAAAGCTGTCCCGAGCACAAGCTATTGAACGGGCTGAATTATTGCTGCGCAAAGTCGGTTTGCTGGACAAAATTGACGCTTATCCCAGTAGTCTTTCGGGTGGGCAACAGCAGCGGGTAGCGATTGCCCGAGCTTTGGCGATGGAGCCGAAAATCATGCTGTTTGACGAGCCAACCTCAGCGCTTGACCCGGAACTGGTGGGCGAAGTGCTGGCGGTGATGAAAGCATTGGCTCTGGAGGGGATGACCATGGTGGTAGTGACCCATGAAATGGGCTTTGCCCGTGATGTCGCCGATCGGGTATTGTTTATTGATCAAGGGGTTATTCAGGAAGAAGGTCAGCCGAAAGATATATTTACTGCCCCTACCAACCCGCGCACCCAAGCATTTCTTAGCAAGGTGCTATCGGCGCAAGGATAAGCAGATTGAGCTTGTAGCTAATTGAACTTGTAACAAATTGACTTGTAACAAATTGAAGCGGGTTGTCATTGGATCAAACCAAACAGCCCGCTGATTCAGCCCTCACCAACCGGTGAGGAATGTAAATAACATCCAGAATAAGCACACCACTGCAATCCCAGACCCGCCTACAGTGATAAGCACATTACCGCGCGATAGCATACTCAGCGTAATGCCGATCAGCACTGAAACGGGCATCAAAGCCAAAAAAAACGGCCAGGTGTAGAGCAAGAAAAAGACGGTATTGGGGCCGTAGACAAAGAACGGAATCGCGAACGCCAGCCAATAGAAAACAAAGCCAGTAATCCCACCAAGAAAAGAGTATGACGGTTCCTCCCGTTCCTGCTGTTCGTCGATAATAATCTGGGTGATATTCTGCATACAAATCCTGTGGGCACAGTTTAATACCAGCACGCTCTAAGGACGTTTTGCCAGCAATGATATTAGGATTTGATAATAGCTCTACCACGCAGCACGTCTAACAATTGTTCAATCAAATTTGTTACTAATTGTTCACCTTGCAAATGAGTATCAGGATGCTCTGGGGATTCATAAACAGAATCGATACCGGTGAAATTTTTCAGCTCTCCGGCACGGGCTTTTTTATACAATCCTTTCGGGTCGCGGGCTTCGCAAATCGCCAATGGCGTATCCACAAACACCTCAATAAACTGACCTGATGCCAGCATATCTCGCACCATTTGGCGCTCAGCCCGATGAGGGGAAATAAAGGCCGTTAACACCACCAAGCCGGCATCCACCATTAATTTAGCCACTTCCCCGACCCGGCGGATATTCTCGCGCCGGTCGCTATCAGAAAAGCCCAAATCACGACATAAACCGTGGCGTACATTATCGCCATCAAGTAAGTAAGTGCTAACACCGCGGGCAAACAGCGCTTGCTCCAGCGCACCCGCCAGGGTAGATTTTCCGGAACCCGATAAGCCGGTAAACCACAGCACCACACCTTGATGCCCGTGCTGTTGTTCACGATCTTCTCGGGTCACGGCATGGGGGTGCCAGACGATATTTTCGTCGGCTGGCGTCACCTGATCAGCATGCACGTTATTTCCCCCCTAACAGGTCACGCGCACCCCAATGTGGGAAGTGGCGACGAACCAGCGCATTCAATTCCAATTCAAACTCACTGAATTCTTTGTTTTCCTGATAAACCGATTCCAGTGTTTCACGGATCAGCCCTGCGCCAACCGTGACATTACTCAGCCGGTCAATAAAGATCAGGCCGCCGGTATCGCGATTGCGCTGATAGTTGTCCAGCACCAGCGGCTCATCGAACGCCAATTCAACCAAACCAATGCCATTCAGCGGCAAGCTTTCAACCACCCGCTGAGTCAATGAATTGATTTCGACTTGATATTGAATATTTTCAACCCGCGCACGGGTCTTTTTCCCGGCAATCTTGATGTCATAACTTTGCCCGACCACCAGAGGTTGCTCCGCCATCCACACCACATCCACCAGCGCATTTTGCGCCGCTTTTAGGGTTTCACTGGCATCAACCAATAAATCACCACGGCTGATATCGACTTCATCCGTCAGCACCAGCGTAATGGCTTCACCGGGCGTTGCCTGGGTCAAATCGCCATCAAAAGTGACAATGCGTGCAATGGTGGATTCCACGCCAGAGGGCAGCACTTTTATTTTTTGCCCGACCCGCACGATACCGGCAGATAAGGTGCCGGCATAACCCCGGAAATCCAGATTTGGCCGGTTCACATATTGCACCGGGAAGCGCAGCGGCTGCTGGCGGCTGGCATTCACCACATCAACACTTTCCAGCACTTCAAGCAGCGTCGGGCCGGAATACCAATTCATTTTCTCACTTGGCGAGGCCACATTGTCTCCATCCAGCGCCGATAGCGGGACAAATTTAATATCTAAATCAGTGGGTAACTGCTGAGCAAAACTCAGATAATCTTCTTTAAACTGCTCGAAGACACTTTCCTGATAATTGACCAAATCCATCTTATTCACCGCCACCACTAAATGGCGGATACCCAATAACGTGGCGATAAAGCTGTGGCGGCGAGTTTGGTCCAATACCCCTTTACGGGCATCGATTAACAAAATTGCCAAATCACAGGTCGAAGCGCCAGTCGCCATATTGCGCGTGTATTGCTCATGCCCTGGGGTATCAGCAATGATAAATTTGCGTTTCTCAGTGGAGAAGTAACGATAAGCTACATCAATGGTAATGCCCTGCTCACGTTCGGCCTGCAAACCATCCACCAACAAAGCCAAATCCAGCTTTTCACCCTGTGTACCAATACGCTTACTGTCAGTGTGCAGCGTAGTGAGCTGATCTTCGTAGATCTGGCGGGTATCATGCAGTAAACGGCCAATTAGCGTACTTTTACCATCATCCACACTGCCGCACGTCAGAAAACGCAACATGGTTTTGTGCTGCTGGGCATGCAGATAAGCTTCTACCCCGCCTTCGTTAGCGATTTGCTGGGCGATAGAAGTATTATTTAAAATCATCGAGTGACTGTCTAAAATCGGCTGTTTTTCTGCCGCTGATTGACCTTGAAATTTAGTGCTCATCGGGCGCTCCTTAGAAATATCCCTGCCGCTTTTTAAGCTCCATGGAGCCGGATTGATCGCGGTCGATCATGCGACCCTGACGTTCACTGGTGGTCGAGATAAGCATCTCTTCGATGATGGCGGGCAAGGTTTCCGCCTCGGACTCTACCGCGCCGGTCAGTGGCCAACAGCCCAAAGTACGGAAACGCACCATTTTCTGAGTAATCACTTCGCCCGGCTGTAGGTCAATGCGGTCGTCATCCACCATCAGCAACATCCCGTCGCGCTCCACCACAGGGCGGGGCTTCGCCAGATACAGCGGCACAATGTCGATTTTTTCCAGGAAGATATATTGCCAAATATCCAGCTCAGTCCAGTTGGACAGAGGGAAAACGCGGATACTTTCGCCTTTGTTAATCTGACCGTTATAGTTGTGCCACAGCTCTGGGCGCTGGTTTTTTGGGTCCCAACGATGAAAACGGTCACGGAACGAATAAATACGCTCTTTGGCGCGGGATTTCTCTTCATCGCGCCGCGCACCACCGAAAGCGGCATCAAAACCGTATTTGTTCAGCGCTTGCTTCAGACCCTCGGTTTTCATGATATCAGTGTGTTTGGCGCTGCCATGGACAAAGGGGTTAATGCCCATTGCCACCCCTTCCGGGTTACGATGCACCAGTAATTCGCAGCCAAATGCTTTGGCGGTGTGGTCACGGAATTCGTACATTTCACGGAATTTCCAGCCGGTATCCACATGCAATAACGGGAAAGGTAAATGACCGGGAAAAAATGCCTTACGCGCCAAATGCAGCATCACAGAAGAGTCTTTGCCGATGGAATAGAGCATCACCGGGTTGCCGAATTCGGCGGCCACTTCACGGATGATATGGATACTCTCCGCCTCCAATTGCCGCAAATGAGTGAGTCGTTTTTCGTCCATAACAGATCCTTTATGCCAAATTCACGACTGACGGGCTGATGGCCTGTTCAGTCTGCGGTTGTTGCCCAAACCAGGCAATTTGGTGATGTAAATTCACCACTTCCCCGATAACCAGCAGGGCTGGTGTCGGGGCCTGATGCGCGAGTAATTCAAGCTCTGCCAGTGTGCCGGTCAAAACTTGTTGATCAGCACGGGTGCCGCGGCCAATCACTGCTACTGGCGTCGTGCTGGCCCGGCCATGGGTGATTAATTGCCGGCTGATTTCAGCCGCTTTCACTGTGCCCATGTAGATGGCCAAAGTCTGACGACCACGGGCCAGCGCCTGCCAATCCAAATCATCGCCATCAGCGCGGCAATGCCCGGTAATAAATGTCACACTTTGTGCATGGTCACGGTGAGTCAGAGGAATTCCAGCATAAGCTGTTGCTCCGCTCGCCGCTGTCACCCCTGGCACCACTTGAAAGGGGATGCCCGCGCGCGCCACAGCTTGTAGCTCTTCACCGCCACGACCAAAGATAAAAGGATCGCCACCTTTTAGCCGAACCACCCGCTTCCCGCGCTGTGCCAATGTGACCAGTAATTGATTGGTTTCTTCCTGAGTGACCGAATGCGCCCCCGCGCGTTTGCCAACACAAATCCGTTCAGCATCACGGCGCACTAAATCCAGCACTTCCGGGCTGACGAGATGGTCATACAGCACCACATCAGCCTGTTGAATCACTTGCAGACCGCGTAAGGTCAATAAACCGGGGTCACCGGGGCCTGCGCCCACCAAGGCGACTTCACCCTGAGGGCTACTCTGCCCCTCCAATGACAACTGCAGTTCCTCTTCAGCCTCGGCTAATTGGCCACGACTGACAAAACTGGCAAAGCGGCCACTGAAAGCATTTTCCCAAAAACGGCGGCGCTCACCCATTGAAGCAATTTGCTGCTTAACCCGGCCACGCCAGCGCCCAGCGATTGCCGCCATCTCACCTAAACTGCTGGGCAACAAGGCTTCCAATTTCTCGCGCAAGATACGCGCCAATACCGGTGCCTGACCGGCAGAGGAAATCGCCACCACCAGCGGAGAGCGATCGACAATCGACGGGAAGATAAACGAGCAGCGCGGTTGGTCATCCACCACATTCGCCAGCAGGTGCCGCTTATCTGCCGCCGCGAAAACCGCTGCATTCAGCGCAGTATCATTGGTGGCCGCAATCACCAGAAATACCTCATCCAACTGCTCGGGCAAGAAATCTAATGCCAGCCAGTTAATGCGGCCATCCTGATATTGTTGTTCAAGTTCAGATGAGAGAGTCTGTGCCACTACCCGCACCTGTGCGCCCGCGCGGTGGAGTAAGTCAATTTTTCGCGCAGCAACTTCACCGCCGCCAACAACCAATACCGAGCGGCGTTTCAAGTCGGCAAAAAGAGGTAGATAGTCCACAGCATCCTTCAATTACATAATAAGCGTAGGGTGACTATAGGGGGGGGTTATGGCCTTATGAAATGACGAAAAGTAATTACAAGTTCCATAATGATATATAGGCGTGATGACAGGGTTCCCAGCTATGCTAGCCGATCATCACTGTGACGAACTTTCTTATCTGGTGACATAAATATCCGCACTTTAGGAAGTATACAAATTGTCTATTTCCCCAGAGAGTTTCATACTATACCGCGTTGTCCATGCCAGTAGGTGTGGCTCTGACTTTAACAAGGATATTTCAGTATGTTTTCCCGCCGTTGCCTAAAGTGGGCACTCTTTACACTGAGTTTAACTGCCGTCCTGTCACTTCAGGCAGCGACATTGCCAGCCATCGGTCAAATAGCTGAACAACAAGCTCGCCACATCAGCACCTACTTTCCTGGCCGTATGGCGGGCAGCCCAGCGGAATTGCTGGCCGCTGAATATATTAATCATCGTTTTCAGCAGATGGGCTATCAGAGTAATTTGCGGGGGTTTAATACCCGTTATCTCTATACCAGTAAAAATGGTAAACAAAACTGGCGAAATATCAGTGCCACTTCAGTGATTGCTGCCCGCAATATATCAACAGATAAAGAGAATGCAGCCAACAAAGCGGATGATCAAAAGCAGATAATCATCATGGCGCACTTTGATACTTACACCCCACAAAGCGACGAAGATTTAGATAAAAATCTGGGGGGTTTAACACTGCAAGGTGTTGATGATAATGCGGCGGGTGTGGGGGTGATGCTGGAGCTGGCGGAGCGCCTCAAAAAAACGCCGCTGCGCTATGATTTACGTTTTGTCGCACTGAGTGCCGAAGAGATAGGGGCGCAAGGCACGGAAAATTATCTGCAACGGATGAGCACGGCTGAAAAAGCTAACACATTACTGGTGATCAATTTGGATAATTTGATCACCGGCGATCGCCTCTATTTTAATGCCAGTAATCAGCCCGCCGCCATTACTGCAAAGGATCAAGCGCTGACACTGGCCCGCCGCTATGGTATTACCGCCGCCACCGTAAAAGGCCCGGTAATCTCCCCCTGCAAGGCAGAGAAAAATGCCTTTGATGCCGCCGGAATAGCGGTGTTATCCGTTGAGGCCAGTAACTATCGCTTAGGAAATCAAGATGGTTGCCAGCAACGGGCTATCAGCAAGCATTTTCCACAAGGAACTACCCGCCATCAAAGCCCACTGGATAACTTAAACTATCTGGACAAGTTCTTGCCCGGCCGTATCACTAAACGCACAGGTGATACGGTGCAGATATTATTGCCGCTGATACAAGCGTTAGCTGGCGCTAAAAAATAATTTTCACCGTGCGAAACATCGCGCAAAACGAGTAAAAAAATCAATGTATTCAAAGCTTTGGCGATCATTATGGTCGCCCTTTTTCATGCTTTTCGCGTATAACTTTTAGTGGGTATGATACCCATAAATAATTGACTCAATCTTGCTAGTGGGTATGATACCTACTAGCAGCTCACCAGGAGATCACATGGAGAGTGGCGAATTAATAAAACGCTTACAGGATGCGGGTTGGCAAATCAGAGGTGAGAAAAAAACCAATAGCGGAAGCCATATGACTTTGTGCAAACCAGGAGTCCGTAAAATTATTACACTGCCCCATCCCCGCAAGGAGTTATCCAAAGGCATACTGCGACAAGCTCAGCAGATTTCCGGGATTAAATTGATTTAAACAATGCTTAGGGAGTTAACCATGATCTACCCTATTTTCATCTTCAGTACCGTGGACGGATTCGACGGCTATTTTCCTGATATCGACAGCTGCTTTTTTGCGGGCAATACCTTTGCTGATATTAGCAAAAATGCTGAAGAAGCCTTTGCTGTTCATATTGAAGCATTAATGGATGAGGGTTTTCCATTACCCCTCCCCCCCCAAGATCCTCACCGCTATATTGGCGATCCGCGGTTAAGAGAGGATGGCGGGATTTTAGGATTTGTTGAGATAGATCCGGCCAAATATGAAAGTAAGGCCATAAAATTTAATCTGACAATGTCGCAGAATCTACTCACTGCGATCGATAAATTTATCGCCACCCACCGTGGTTATAGGAATCGTAGTCAGTTCTTGGCGGAGTTGGCTCGAGAGCGAATTGCCCGTTAATCACCGCAAAAAATGGGCGCTATTTGCGCCCCTATTCTCAATCAGTCGCACTCAGCTTTCATGCAGACCGCATTCACGTTTTAGGCCAAAGAAGCGCGTTTCTTCTTCGCTCATGCCCGGCTCCCATTTACGGGTTGTATGGGTATCGCCGACAGATAAATAACCCTGCTCCCACAATGGATGGTAACTCAGGCCATTTTGGGTCAAATACTGATAAACTTGGCGGTTATCCCAATCAATGATAGGAAGCAATTTGAACACTCCGCGCGCAATGGCTAAAACGGGTAATTTTGCCCGGCTACCCGATTGCTCACGGCGCAGGCCGGCAAACCAGGTTTGAGCACCTAAAGTTTCCAGTGCGCGGTTCATCGGCTCAACTTTATTCAGGTCGTTATAGCGCTCAATCCCCTCAACACCCTGTTCCCACAATTTGCCATAGCGAGCTTCTTGCCAGGCCGGGCTTTGAGGGGCGCGAAACACTTGCAAATTAAGCTGAAGTTTTTCAGTGAGAGAATCAATAAACTGATAAGTTTCCGGGAACAGATAGCCGGTATCCGTGAGGATCACCGGGATATCAGGGCGCTGCCGCGTCACCAAATGCAAGCAAACTGCCGCCTGAATACCAAAACTGGAAGAGAGCACAAACTCACCGGGCAGATTTTCTAATGCCCAACTGACGCGCTCTTGCGCGGTTAAATGCTCCAGTTGCCCATTAACCAGCGCCAATGCCGCGGCTTGTTCCGCTTTCGGCAGCGCATTAAGTTCATTGAGATTGAATTGACTCACACCGCCTCCTGAACATCATAAAAGTCGCGGGCTGAATCTATCACCGGAGCAATAACACCGACACGAATAACAAAATCACCGAAACCCTCATCAGTATGGCGTTCCTTAGCCCAGCGCCCGACTAACTGGTCGGTAATCGCCAGAATTTCATCTTCGGTAATGTTTTCACGGTACATGCGCGGTATCCGCGTGCCTTCACGGTTGCCGCCCAGATGCAGGTTATAGCGCCCCATGGCTTTGCCCACCAGCCCCACTTCAGCCAGCAAAGCACGGCCGCAACCATTCGGACAGCCGGTGACTCGCATCACAATATGTTCATCGGGCAAACCATGTTGCTGTAAAATACCTTCAATGCGGGTGACAAATTCCGGCAAGAAACGTTCAGCTTCAGCCATTGCCAATGGGCAAGTTGGGAACGAAACACAGGCCATCGAGTTTTCACGCTGCGGGCTGACATTGTCATCCATCAAGCCGTGCTCACGGGCCAATGCTTCAATGCGCGCTTTGTCTTTTTCCGGCACCCCCGCCACAATCAGGTTCTGATTAGCGGTTAAACGGAAATCGCCCTGATGGATTTTGGCAATTTCTGCCACACCGGTTTTCAGACTGCGACCGGGGTAATCCAGCAAACGGCCATTTTCGATAAATAGGGTCAAATGCCACTTTTTATCAATACCTTTCACCCAACCGATGCGATCACCGCGGCCAGTAAATTGATAAGGTTTGATAGCCGAGAAACTCACACCCGCGCGCTTTTCAACTTCGGCCTTAAACACATCAACACCGACGCGCTCTAGCGTATATTTGGTTTTAGCATTCTTACGATCAGTGCGGTTGCCCCAGTCACGCTGAGTGGTCACCACCGCCTCTGCAATCGCCAAAGTGTGTTGTAACGGGATATAGCCGAATTCACTGGCTTTACGTGGGTAAGTATTCTTATCACCGTGAGCAATGGATAACCCACCGCCAACCAACACGTTAAAACCGACCAACTTGCCTTTCTCCGCCACCGCAACAAAGTTGAGGTCATTGGCATGGAGATCAACATCATTTTGCGGCGGAATGACGACTGTAGTTTTAAATTTGCGCGGTAAATAAGTCGCACCGAGGATCGGTTCTTCATCGGTGGTCGCGACTTTTTCTGCATCCAGCCAGATTTCAGCATAAGCACGAGTGCGCGGTAACAAATGTTCAGAAATCTTCTTCGCCCATTCGTAGGCTTCCTGATGGAGCACTGATTCCACTGGGTTTGAGGTACAGAGTACGTTACGGTTAACATCATTTGCCGTCGCCAATGCATCCAAGCCCAATTGATTGAGCAACTGGTGAGCCGGTTTCACATTTCCTTTCAGAATGCCATGAAACTGGAATGTCTGGCGGTTAGTGATACGGATGCTGCCGTATAAGGTGTTATCCGCAGCAAATTTATCAATACCTAGCCACTGTTGCGGAGTAATAATCCCGCCGGGCAAACGGCAGCGCAGCATCATGGCATGACGAGGTTCAAGCTTCTGTTCCGTCCGTTCAGCGCGGATATCGCGGTCATCTTGCTGATACATTCCGTGGAAGCGAATCAGTAGGAAGTTATCGCCGTTGAAACCGCCGGTCAGCCCGTCATTCAAATCCTCTGCAATCGTCCCGCGGAGGAAATTGCTCTGTGACTTCATGCGCTCGCCGTCGGAAAGCTTTCCAGCAACAACCAATGGCCCTGGGTGTTTTTCATTCATCAGTACACATCCCGCTGATAACGGCGCGCCAGGCGCAGCTCACTTAAATATTCATCAGCCTGCTCAGCATCCATCGCGCCGTGCAGAGCCACCACGTCCAGTAAAACTTGCTCAACATCTTTAGCCATGCGGTTGGCATCGCCACAGACGTAAATGTGGGCACCTTGTTGGATCCAGTCCCACAGTTCTGCACCTTGCTCGCGCAGTTTGTCTTGTACATATATTTTATGGGCTTGATCGCGCGACCAGGCCAGATCAATGCGGGTCAGCAAGCCGTCTTTGACATAACGTTGCCATTCAACCTGATAGAGAAAATCTTCAGTGAAATGTGGGTTACCGAAAAGTAGCCAGTTCTTGCCCGTGGCTCCATCGGCTTCGCGCTGCTGCATAAAGGCGCGGAAAGGCGCGATGCCGGTTCCCGGCCCAATCATTATCACTGGAGTTTCTGGGTTAGCCGGTAAACGGAAGTTATCGTTATGTTCGATAAAGATGCGAATATCGTCATCCACTGCCAGTCTGTCCGCCAGATACCCCGAAGCACCGCCAGCACGTGGATGGCCATCAATCTCATAGCGCACCACACCGACGGTAATATGCACTTCATTCTCAGTTTCAGCTTGTGAGGAGGCAATGGAATAGAGGCGAGGAGTTAGTGGCCGCAACAGTGCAACCAATTGATCGGCATTCAGATCAGAGGGGGCCTGACGAACCATATCCACAATCGGGGTGTTCTTGGCGTAATGTTGCAGCGCCGGTTTATCCGCCAGCAAAGCAATCAATTTCTCATCACGGGACAGTGCGGCGTATTTATCGACAATCACCGTGGTATTTTGCGTCAGTTCAAGATGGCTACGCAGCGCTTGTGACACCAATATATTCTGCCCATCAATACTGACCGGCTCATCACCTTTAAGCCACAATAGCGCCAGCAACTCATCGACCAGTGCCGGGTCATTATCAAACCAGACCCCCAGAGCATCACCCGGCTGATAGCGCAGCCCGGAGTCCCCTAAATCAATTTCAATGTGGCGCACATCTTTTTCAGAATGACGCCCCGTGACTTTTTGCTGTACCGATAACTGCGCGGTAAGTGGCGCGGTTTTGCTATAAGGGCTGGAGGTCATTTCATCGACCACACCACTTTGTGTGACCGCCGCCGCCGCTGTTGATTGGGCTGGCACTCTGGCTTGCAAGGCCGCCACAACCTGCTGACGCCACTGTTGGGCTGATCCTTGATATTCCACATCAGCATCCACTCTTTCAACTAACCGCTGCGCGCCCAACTCAGCCAATTTGTTGTCGAAATCTTTGCCCGCCTGACAAAAATGCTCATAGGAAGTATCGCCTAAGCCAAACACCGCAAAGGCGGTTTCTGGCAATTTAGGCGCTTTTTTAGAGAATAAGAACTTATGCAGCGCCACAGCCTCTTCGGCGGGTTCGCCTTCGCCTTGGGTGGAAGCAACAATCACCAGCAAACGTTCTTGGGCTATCTGTTTAAACTTATAATCACCGGCATTAACCAGATTGACGTTAAGTTTGGCGGCTAAAAGGTCGTCGCGTAACTGTTCAGCCAAACGCCGCGCATTGCCGGTTTGGGAAGCAGAAATCAGGGTGATCGCCGCTGCTGGGGCGGCCACAGCAGGAGCAACAACCGCGCCAGGTTGTTGGTTAACCATGCCCCAGAAGTAGCCAGATAACCATGCCATTTGGGTGGGAGAAAACTCACCAACCGCGGCTTGCAAGCGGGCCAACTGCTCCGGCGATAGCGGGAGTAAAGAAGTAGGAGGAACCTGAGTCGTCATTGCAGTACTAATTCCTTTATGCTTAGCCACGATAGGCACGGACAGCTATCAGTGCGAACAGTTTGCGCTCAAAAGTCTTGATAGTTTGTAAGGTTAACCATCCCGATAATAACAATTAAAGAAGCAATGGAAATAATAAATAACCAAAACGACTAAGTGGTTTTTCAGGTAATAGATATGAGTTAAAGTGTTCAACTTATTAGGAAATTTTTGCCCACTGATATTTCGCCATAAATTAATTACATCTGTATAAAAATCAGTGAAATAGGTTGAAGATAAGCAAAATTCATCCAGCCCAATAGGGCATACAGCTACGCGCATTCATAGCCAGTATCCATGCTTTCCGGTACTATGCGGCGGTTTTTTGAGTCAATAAGGTCAGAATTATGAGCACCACCCTATTTAAAGATTTTCAGTTTGAAGCCGCCCACTTGTTGCCCCATGTCCCAGAGGGCCACAAATGTGGTCGTTTGCACGGCCATTCATTTATGATCCGTATTGAGGTCACAGGTGAAGTTGATGCTCACTCCGGCTGGGTGATGGACTTTGCTGATCTCAAGGCTGCATTCAAGCCAATTTGGGAACGTTTGGATCATCACTATCTGAATGACATTCCCGGTCTGGAAAACCCGACCAGTGAAGTGCTGGCCTGTTGGATTTGGCAGCAGCTTAAACCGCAATTACCAGAACTCAGCGCCGTCATGGTAAAAGAGACCTGCTCGGCGGGTTGTGTTTACCGCGGTTAAATCATTCGTCAGGGCGCTGCCACGCCCTGCACTTTAAGCTATGTTTAGGTATTTATGCGTCTGCATGGAGAGCCGCCAATTCTTGGCGATACAGGTTTCAATGCAGAGCTTAGTGGCTTCTTCTTTCTGACTAATCGGCTGCAAAGCAATAATCCGCTTTTTGTCATCCGTCAGTGTTACCAGCAGTGCTTCCAGTGCTTCGATATCCCGTAAACGCCCCACCGGGTGCTTAATTTCATCTGCGCGCTGTAATGCCTGCGGTAATACTTTTAGGCCGCCGCGCATATTCACTTTTGGCGAAACCGTCACCCACGTGGTCGCCGAACACTGCACTTCATGAGTCCCGCTAGTTTCAATTTGGCAACTGTAACCGGCTTGCTCCAACTGAGATGTTAAAGGAAGCAAATCGTAAATCGCTGGCTCCCCCCCAGTTATCACTACATGGCGGGCGGTATATCCTTGTTGACGGAAAATATCCAATAACTGCTGCTCGCTGGCTGTTCCCCAGAGATCACTTTCCGCAGTTTTTACCATGATGCGCTGCATATCGACTTCCCGATCGGCCTCTTTTTCCCAGGTATGTTTGGTGTCGCACCAGCTACAACCTACTGGGCAGCCCTGCAAACGCACGAAAATCGCCGGTACGCCGGTGAAGTAACCCTCGCCCTGCAAGGTCTGGAACATTTCATTAATCGGGTACTGCATTAGCATCTCTATCGTGATTCAAACCAATGCGCGATTATCGCAGATTCCCTGGCTGTGACCAAACGGGTAACACCGAGGCTACCAGTTTGTTTGTATCAGGCCGTTACTCGATGACACCACAAGCCATTCGCGCACCGCCACCACCCAAAGGCATTGGATGGTCGGCATAGTTATCACCACCAGCATGAATCATTAGCGCATGTTGTTTCACCTCTGATAACGATTTCAGACGTGGAGCCAATACTTGGTAGGTCGCAGTGCCATCGGCATTGACCACCAGCCCCGGCAGGTCACCCAAATGCCCTTTATCACTATAAGGCCCAAGGTGCGTCCCGGTTTTTTGCGGGTCGAAATGGCCGCCCGCAGCCAATGCGGGCACCGCTTTACCGTCTTTCTGCCCCGGCGCACAACGTGGATTTTCATGGAGATGGAAACCATGAACCCCCGCAACCAGCCCAGTCAGATTTGGCGTGAACAATAATCCATAAGGGGTTTCGGTCAGGGTAACTGTACCCAGCGCCTTACCATTGCCCGTTGGCAGCGCTTCATTCATTGTGACGGTAACATCTGCCGCCAATAAACTGCCGGAGAAAAGCATCGCCGGTAACAGTAAGTATTTCAATTTCATTGTTTATCTTCCTTTATGCATTATTGCCGAATCATTCGGGTAATGATTAATGATAACGGGCGGTGAATGATCTGCACGATGGTGGTGTTAGAGATGTGAGTCAGGTGGGGCATTGTGACGAGATTCGGATTAATCTCGCAGGAATAAGTAATCGATAACAATAGGTTAATCTGCAAAATAGCAGATTAACCCGGTTAAATTGGAAAAGTAAGCGATAAGGTTTCCCCTCTCAATCAGCGATTAACTCGGCATTTCCATGGATTGTCTTTGCGACCTCTAATGCCTGAAGTAAATCATTTAATAGATCCTCCACATCCTCTAACCCCACCGATAGTCGAATTAACCCATCGCTAATTAAATGATGACGCCGCTCTTCCGGAGTATAGGAGGAATGCGTCATGCTGGCCGGGTGCTGCGCTAATGTTTCACAGTCGCCCAAACTGACCGCACGATAAATGAGTTGTAGCGCATTGAGAAAGGCGATACCCGCCGCCATGCCGCCACGAAGTTCAAAAGCAATCATGCCGCCAGCCCCTGTCATTTGCCGCTTGACCAACTCATGCTGGGGAAAGTTTGGTAATCCGGGATAATAAATCTGCTCAACCAATGGATGCTGAGATAACTTTTCAGCAATAGTTTGGGCGCTAGCGCAGTGCCTTTCCATACGTACAGCCAGTGTTTTCATCCCGCGTAAAATCAGTGCTGCATCCTGCGCAGATAATACCGCGCCATTCATATCTTTTAACCCCACCAGGCGAATTTGGTCTGCCAGATTTTTGCGCGTTACCACTAATCCCGCTAACAAATCACCGTGCCCGCCCAAATATTTGGTCGCAGAATGCACGACAATATCCGCACCTAGCGCCAAAGGTGTTTGCAAATAGGGGGTGCAGTAGGTGTTATCCACGATAAAGAGCGCGTCATTAGCACGGGTAATTTGGCTTAGCGCCGCGATATCTACAATTCGCATATTCGGATTAGCTGGAGTTTCGCAATAAACCAACCTGGTTTGTTCTGAAATGGCCGCAGCCAGTTTTCGCGAATCAGTTAAATCTACGTGGGTAATTTTCACCCCAAATCGCGCCAATCCATGATGAAAATAAGCATAAGTGCAGCCATAAATGGTTTGGTCGACAATGATTTCATCACCCGGTTTAAGAAACGTCCAACAGCAAGCCGTAATAGCCCCCATCCCGGATGAAAAAGAGACTGCCGCCTCACCGCCTTCCAGTATGGCAATACGGCGCTCCAATAAATCTAATGTTGGGTTACTGATTCTTGAGTAAAAATAACCTTTCTCTGTTCCGGCAAAACAAGCCCCACCGTATTCCGCACTGGGGAAAGTGAAAGTTGAGCTCATATAAACTGGTGGCGATAATGCGCCTAAATGCTCTTGAGGGTGATAACCATAATGAATAGCCTGAGTAGAAAAAGACTTTGCTGATTGCATCGACATCTCTATATCCTCATAAAGTAGCTTATAACTTTAAGGTGGCGATATTTTTGTAGCATTAATTCTTTGACCAATTATCTGTAACGTCCGTAATAACAACGTAATACCGACTAATGTGTCTCGGTCGCGAAATAAAGAATATAATGAACGGTAATTAACTGCCTCTTGATTAAGTCGCAGCTCAGTATTCGCCATCCTTAATGCACTACCACTCTCCCAACCAACGGCAACAATGCCTTCGAATACACCAGCCAGTTTCTCGACCAATGCATTATCTGCAATATCAACCACATCAGATAACAATGACAATATATCTACTGCGTTATTTAATCGCCCTCCCGCTAATAAGGGCTGTAATTTATTAAGCAATTGCGTGAAATCGGCTTCAGGCATTATTTCTTTATCAACATGACTTTCATCTGATTGATGTTCGCTCATATTTTCTCTTATTAAATCAGGCCACGGACAGTGGCCCAATATAAGCCACGGTTAAAACCATTGCGTAACATTCCACCCACTTTGGTCGGTGGTGTTGGCATCACATCATTGCGGTAGTCGTACCATAGCGGCATCCCCGCATTCAGCCCCATTTGGGCCAGCGCTTGTACTTTTCCATCGTAATGACTGGTTGGGTAGCCGATGCGCAGCTCAGAGACAATATTGTCAGCAATAACAGGCGCTTGGTTATGACAGGAACCGCCTGCTTTGCTAATCGGTAGGTCAACGGTATCACCAATAACATAAACCCCCGGCTGCCCATAGACTTGCAGAGTTTGGTGGTCAGTCGGTAACCAACCCTCCCCGTTATCCCATTCACTCAATCCGGTGTTACGCACCGCATCCACAGCGGTAATCGGCGGAGTACTCATTAAGATATCAAAGGGTTGCTCGTCTCCCTCGGCGGAATAGGCAATCTTTTTATCGGGGTCGATTTTTTGCAGCGTAAAACCGCGCTGGTGCTTGATACCTTTAGCGGCAAAAATATTGGGTAAAACTTCCCCTGTAGGTCTTTGTAAGAAAAGACAATTACGCAACAGCTGAGAAACCGTGGGATAGGTATAAACAATTTCAATGGTATTACGCACTCCACGACGGCGGAGATAGTCATCCAACATCAGTGTAGTTTCTATCGGAGCAATGCCACATTGATGGGGTACATTGGGTGTTTGCGGGAAGGAGACGGTGATAAAAATACGGCCTTTCTCTATTTTCGCTAATTTATCAGCTAATTGATGAGAAGCGGCATATTGATAAAAATGATCGCCGGCTTCAGCCAGGCCCTCAATTCTATCTGGCCGGGGAACACATCCTGTCGCAAACACTAAAAAGTCATAATTATATTTTTTCCCACTACGACATGATATTTCTCTTTTAGATAAATCGAAATCCTCCGCTTTATCAACAATAAAAGTAACTTCTGGCCGTAATAAACTTTGTTGTGAACGTTCCAACTCTTGTTTATAAAATAAATTAAAAGCGACATACATAAAAGCGGGTTTATAGTAGTGAACCGGAGAGTCAGAAATAAGTATTAATTCAACTTTCCTTTCAAGAATATCCCGATGCAATTTAGCTGCTAATAAATTAGCTAAAATAGTACCGCCAGTGCCACCACCGACAATAACAATTCTATTGAGCATGTCACTTTACCCCATTAGACCAAGATAAAAACCCTCCTATATCTATAATGTCTGCATCAATTATGAATAGCCATTAGTCGCATCAGAATAAATAAGGAATTCTAATTAATCAAATCCATGAGATATTAATTGTAGTAATAAAAAATTAGACTGCAAACAATATTTCGTGACAAGCATCACATCATTGAAATCAACATATAAGAAACATTTATATAACATGTCGGGATTATATAAATTTAAAGTAGTTATAATTACCCAGATGACTCTCTCGCTACACTCCAGGTATGAAAAAACCCGCCGCAGCGGGTTTTTCAATCAACTTTAATCAAAGCTAAAGCACAGTAATTACTGGCCTTTTACTTCTTTCAGACCGTTGAATGGTGCGCGGTCGCCCAGCGCTTCCTCAATCCGAATAAGCTGGTTGTATTTAGCAACACGGTCAGAACGGCTCATAGAACCCGTTTTGATCTGGCCTGCTGCGGTACCTACTGCCAGATCGGCAATAGTAGCATCTTCGGTTTCGCCTGAACGGTGAGAGATAACCGCGGTGTAACCTGCATCTTTCGCCATCTTGATAGCAGCCAGAGTTTCGGTCAGAGAACCAATCTGGTTGAATTTAATCAGGATAGAGTTAGCAACACCTTTCTCGATACCTTCTTTCAGGATCTTGGTGTTGGTTACGAACAGATCATCACCAACCAACTGGATTTTATCACCCAGGACTTCGGTCTGGTATTTGAAGCCAGCCCAGTCAGATTCGTCCAGACCGTCTTCGATAGATACAATTGGGTACTGTTTGGTCAGGTCTTCCAGGAAGTGAGTGAACTCTTCAGAAGTGAAAGCTTTGTTGCCTTCGCCAGCCAGAACATATTTGCCATCTTTATAGAATTCAGATGCAGCACAGTCCATCGCCAGAGTAACGTCTTTGCCCAACTCGTAGCCTGCCAGTTTTACCGCTTCAGCGATAACAGCCAGTGCTTCGGCATTAGAACCCAGGTTTGGCGCGTAGCCACCTTCGTCGCCTACTGCGGTGCTCATGCCTTTGGATTTCAGAACTTTAGCCAAAGTATGGAACACTTCAGAACCGATGCGAACCGCTTCTTTCAGAGTTTTAGCTCCAACTGGCTGAATCATAAACTCTTGAATATCAACGTTGTTATCAGCATGCTCGCCGCCGTTGATGATGTTCATCATAGGCAATGGCATAGAGAACTTGCCTGGGGTACCATTCAGTTCAGCAATATGCTCGTACAAAGGCATACCTTTAGATGCTGCTGCTGCTTTAGCTGCTGCCAGAGAAACAGCCAAGATGGCGTTAGCACCAAACTGTGACTTGTTCTCAGTCCCATCCAAATCGATCATGATTTTATCGATGTTAGCCTGGTCTTTAGCATCTTTACCGATAACTGCCTGAGCAATTGGGCCATTTACTGCTGCAACGGCTTTCAGAACGCCTTTGCCCAGGAAACGGGATTTGTCACCGTCACGCAATTCCAGTGCTTCACGGGAACCGGTAGATGCACCTGATGGTGCCGCAGCCAAACCAACAAAACCGCCTTCCAGATGAACTTCAGCTTCTACAGTTGGGTTACCACGGGAGTCGATGATTTCGCGACCGATGACTTTAACGATTTTGGACATTAGATTTTCCTCAGTACAAGTTAAACTAAAACTCCAGACAGAGGGGGCGACATCGCTGCCGCCCCTTCTACCAAATATTTTATTTCACCTGGCGCTTCTGATACTCACCAGCCGCTTTCACAAAGCCGGCGAACAACGGGTGACCATCACGTGGCGTCGAAGTAAATTCTGGATGGAACTGACAAGCCACAAACCACGGATGATTTGGCAGCTCAATAATTTCCACCAGTTTGTTATCCGCAGAACGCCCTGCTATGCGTAGCCCGGCGGCTTCAATCTGCTTCAACAACATGTTGTTGACTTCATAACGATGACGATGACGCTCAACGATGGTAGGTTCGCCATACATCTGACGTACCAGGCTACCTTCGGTCAGGTGGCACTGTTGCCCACCCACACGCATGGTACCGCCCAAATCGCTCTCTTCCGTGCGTACTTCAACGTTGCCGTCTTCATCACGCCATTCGGTGATTAATGCAACCACCGGATACTTACAGTCTGGCACAAATTCTGTGGAGTTCGCGTTTTCCATCCCCGCAACATTACGGGCAAACTCCATCAGTGCAACCTGCATACCCAGGCAAATGCCCAGATAAGGAATATTGTGTTCACGAGCATAACGTGCGGCCAGAACTTTGCCTTCCACACCACGGTAGCCGAAGCCCCCAGGGATGAGGATAGCATCCAATCCTTTCAGCATCTCTTCGCCGCGCGTCTCAACATCCTGTGAATCAATTAGCTTGATATTCACCGTCAGACGATTTTTCAGCCCGCCGTGCTTCAAAGCTTCAATCACAGATTTATAGGCATCTGGCAGTTCTACATATTTGCCGATCATCCCAATGGTCACTTCGCCACCTGGATTCGACTCTTCGTATAATACCTGTTCCCATTCTGCGAGATTTGCTTCAGGACAAGTTAAGCTGAATCGTTTACAAATATAATCGTCAAGGCCCTGTGATTTCAATAGCCCTGGGATTTTATAAATGGAATCAACATCTTTTAGTGAGATAACCGCTTTTTCTGGCACATTACAGAATAATGCAATTTTAGCCCGTTCATTAGCAGGAACCGCGCGGTCAGAACGGCAAATCAGCACATCTGGCTGAATACCAATAGAAAGCAGCTCTTTTACCGAATGTTGCGTTGGCTTAGTTTTCACTTCGCCCGCAGCGGCCAGGTAAGGAACCAACGTCAGGTGCATGTAAAGCGTATGCTCGCGACCAACATCAACCGCCATCTGACGAATAGCTTCCAGGAATGGCAAGGATTCGATATCACCGACAGTGCCGCCAATTTCAACCAAGACAACATCGTGGCCTTCGCCGCCTTCGATGATGCGTTCTTTGATGGCATTAGTGATATGAGGAATAACCTGAATAGTTGCACCCAGATAGTCGCCGCGGCGTTCTTTGCGCAGAACTTCAGAGTAAATACGGCCAGTGGTGAAGTTGTTACGGCGAGTCATTTTAGTGCGAATGAAACGCTCGTAATGCCCTAAATCCAGATCGGTTTCAGCACCATCTTCGGTGACAAAAACTTCCCCGTGTTGAGTCGGGCTCATGGTGCCCGGATCCACGTTGATATACGGGTCCAGTTTCATGATGGTAACGTTGAGGCCACGGGCTTCAAGTATAGCCGCCAGAGAGGCTGCGGCAATGCCTTTACCCAGAGAGGATACGACCCCGCCGGTCACAAAAATATAATTAGTTGTCATGCTGAACCTGAGAGTTTAGGTTTAAAGACGATGGAAGAACCAAGACGGGAAAGTAGTATACCCGAACCTTGGTTTCGCTACAAACACTCTCCGCGCGAGTGGCCATTTTTGCCGTTTTTACCGAGCGAAACATCGTCTTGCTATCCGTTATAATTCAATATATTAACGCAATTAAAATTCAACAACCATCCACCAAATGAATTAAAACACCTTACATTTCAGTTTCTTGCTGTTTAACTTGCTGCCAGGCAGATTCCATTTCATCCAGTGTCGCGCTCTCCATGGTTTTACCTGACGCTGTAACTATTTGTTCTACCTGACGAAAACGACGTTCAAACTTGCGATTTGCCGCCTGTAAGGCATTTTCAGCTTTATGCCCCAAATGGCGAGATAAATTAACCGTAGCAAACAGTAAATCGCCAATTTCCTCACCCAACTTTTCTTCATCCACCACAGCTTGCCGAGCTTCGAACATCACTTCATCGATCTCTTCGTAGACTTTATCGAGCACCGGCCCGAGTGTGTCCCAATCAAAACCTACTGATGCACAGCGTTTCTGGATTTTATGTGCTTTCATCAAGGCTGGCAGGGCATCAGGGATATCATCCAATGCCGAATACAACGCTTTCTGCGCCCGTTCCTCGGCTTTACGCGACTCCCACCCTGCCAATGCCGTATCACTGGTAATTATAGCGTCTGAATCATTTTGCGGCGCACCGAGGAACACATGTGGATGGCGACGCACTAATTTATCGCTGATAGCATGGCAAACATCATCAAAGGCAAATAGCCCTTGCTCCTGCCCCATTTGCGCATAAAACACCACCTGAAACAGTAAATCACCCAATTCGTCGCGAAGATCGTCGAAATCCTTGCGCTGAATCGCGTCAAGCACTTCATAAGTTTCTTCCAGCGTGTAGGGCGCAATAGTGTCAAAAGTCTGCTTACGATCCCACGGACAGCCGTGCTCGGGGTCACGCAAGGTGCGCATAATATCCAACAAACGTTGCAGAGCTAAGGCCGTGGCATCTGGGGGAGTTACTGACTTAGTCATATGAATTTATTCACTTTTTTATTTTTTAAAATTCGAGGCGTAGCGAGTGCAGCCAGTTTAGTTGCGGACTGCGCGCAGGACTCCGGAATGTACTTGAGTACATGAGGAAGCCGAGCATAGCCCAAGACTAAAATGGCAAAGCGCAGTAGCCGTCCAGATCAAAAAAATTAATTGCCGTGGAGTCGACGGGCATCTATCACATCCGGCAACTGATTCAGCTTGGCTAACACCCTACCCAGCACCTGCAAGTTGTAGATCTCGATGTCCATGTCGATGGTCGCTACCATCTTTTTGGTATCGCTACGGCTGGCAACGCCCAGCACATTGACTTTTTCGTTTGCCAAAATGGTGGTGATATCACGCAGCAAACCACTGCGATCATTGGCCGTGACTCGCACCACCAGCGAATAGCCACTGGAATAGCTTTCGCCCCAAACCGCATCAACAATCCGCTCAGGCGCATGGGATTGTAATTCAGCTAACTGCTCACAATCAGCACGGTGAATGGATATACCGCGCCCCTGCGTAATAAAACCAATAATTTCATCGCCCGGAATAGGCTGACAGCAGCGAGCAATATGGTGCATCAGATTACCGACACCTTCGACCACAATGCGCCCGCTGTCTTTGCTGGCATTACGCGGTGCTGGCTGATGTTTATTATTCAGATGGCGTAAAGCCTCTAAATCCGCCTCTTCCGCCGTCGGCTTATTCAATTTTCCTTGCAGGAAGTTGACCATCTGATTCAGACGGATATCACCGCCACCAATGGCTGCTAACACTTCATCCATGGAATTCATGTTATAGCGCGGAACCAGCAGCTTCTCAGCCTCTTTCAAGCTGATATCCAGGTGCTCCAGCTCGTCGTCCAACATCTGCCGACCGGCAAGAATATTCTTGTCTCTATCTTGTTTTCTAAACCAGTTATGAATCTTAGAGCGCCCGCGGCTGGTGGTGACATAGCCGAGGTTAGGATTCAGCCAGTCGCGGCTTGGGTTAGGCTGCTTCTGAGTGATAATTTCAATCTGATCACCCATCTGTAACTGGTAAGTAAACGGCACTATCCGGCCACTGATTTTGGCCCCAATACAGCGGTGGCCGACATCACTGTGGATATGGTAAGCAAAGTCCAGCGGTGTAGAACCGGCAGGTAAATCAATGACATCGCCTTTCGGTGTGAACACATATACGCGGTCGTCAAATACCTGACTGCGCACTTCATCCAGCATTTCGCCGGAATCCGCCATTTCTTCCTGCCAGGCAATCAATTTACGCAACCAGGCAATCCGCCCTTCATAACCAGAGCGACCTGCGACTACCGCGCCCTCTTTATACTTCCAGTGCGCAGCAACTCCCAGTTCTGCATCTTCATGCATCTGACGGGTACGAATTTGAATTTCAAGCGTTTTACCACGCGGCCCCAGCACTACCGTATGGATCGATTGATAACCATTAGGTTTAGGGTTGGCGACGTAGTCGTCAAATTCATCAGGTAAATGACGGAAATGGGTATGAACAATGCCAAGCGCGGCATAGCAATCCTGCAAGCGCTCCACCACCACCCGCACTGCGCGCACATCAAACAGTTCATCGAAAGCCAGCGACTTCTTCTGCATTTTGCGCCAGATGCTATAGATGTGCTTGGGGCGACCATAAATGTCGGCTTTGATACCCTCTGCCGCCATGGCTGCATGCAATGAAGCGACAAAGTCATCAATGAATTGCTCACGATCAATACGGCGCTCGTGGAGTAATTTGGCGATTTGCTTATATTCATCAGGGTGCAGATAGCGGAAACAGAAGTCTTCCAACTCCCACTTGATCTGGCCAATACCCAAGCGGTTAGCCAGTGGAGCATAAATATTGGAACACTCTTTGGCCGCCAGTACGCGCTCATCTTCCGGCGCATCTTTCACTTCGCGCAGATGCGCAATACGCTCTGCTAACTTGATGACTACACAGCGGAAATCTTCCACCATCGCCAATAACATACGGCGCACATTATCCACTTGCTCAGAGCTCATGGAATCATTGTGGGTGGCTTTTAACTGGCGGATGGCATCCATATCGCGCACACCATGCACCAAATAAGTAATACTTTTACCGAATTGTTCGGTCAATGTGGCTTCATCCACCACATTGGCATCCACCAGCGGGAACAGCAGCGCAGCGCGCATACTGTCATTATCCATGCTCAGGGTGGAAAGAATCTCAACCATTTCAAGGCCGCGCCACAGCAACAGCGAGGCATTGGGGTGGTTTTGCGTCTGCTGCTCACAGTAGCGCCAAGTCTCGGCTAATCGCTCACCTGATTGCAGATTAGAAAGTCCCAAACTGGCTATCCAGTCGTCGAGAGCAAACTCGCCCGCTGGATTCAAATGTGCACTTCGTACCGCAACCATAACTTCTCCCTACTTTGCGACCCCTGGCTCCTGCATCAACAGCGCCATAGATTCAAGATGCCCGGTGTGGGGAAATATATCTAACATTCGCACCGAGCAAGACGGTAACCGGCGGCTAACAGCACCTGACTATTTCGTGCCCGCACGGTGGGATGACACAAAATATACACCACCCGCTTTGACGCCAGTTTAACTATATGTGTTTAACTGTATTTGTTTAACTATTATATATTTAACTAGTATTTAACTATATGTAGCAATCTGGCATGACCCCGGCAGCACCTGTGCAAGATCTAACCATATTTTATCAAATACCGGTGTTGCCCACGGCTGACAATTGATGTCGGATTCCAAATTTTCATGGAAAAAAGACACCTTGGGCAACGCGTTATTCAATGCATTATACTGCCCATTCGCTACTCACGCCGCAACTCCTTCCACACCGACCACTTCGCGGCAAATTTTACTAATGACAAGATAAAATTATCCCTACCGCAGAACAGATCCAACATCAGCTCATAGGGCTACACATCCAGCCATGCTATAGCCTGACCCAACATTTGCGGGTTAACCGCCTCATTGACTTGAGTAAAATCTCGCGAATGAAACACTCAATATAGACCCCAAATCAGGTAATAGGGTTCCGCACTGATGAGTTTTCCAGACTATCACTACTGCCAGCCAGATAGGCGGCAACCTAATCTCGCTTGCCAGCGGTAACACTTTTAACTTGCTCCTCTGGTAAAGCAGCGGGGATAAAGATAGCTTTGCCTTGGTGGTACGCCCCGCTTAACCAAAGGGGTCGAGCGAATTTACTGCCACAGTTAGCGTTTGTTTGGTCGTCACACGCCGGTTTGGAGAGTAGAATTACGCCATATTGATTGATCAAACATCGGTTTTGTAAGCTGCTGATTCTCCCACATTGGAATACCATGACCAAATACAGTCTTCGCGCGCGCATGATGATTTTAATCTTGGCCCCCACGCTGCTTCTTGGGCTGTTACTCAGCACGTCCTTTATGGTCAATCGTTACAATGAGCTGCAAAAACAATTAGTTAATGCTGGCACGAATATTATTGAGCCGCTAGCGGTTGCCAGCGAATATGGGATGACCTTTCGCAACCGCGATACTGTTCGTCAGTTAATTAATCTACTTCATCGCCGTCACTCGAGTATTGTTCGGTCAATTTCTGTTTTTGACGCAGATAACCATCTTTTTGTTACATCTAACTATAATTACAATTCCTCACAATTAAGATTGCCTAAAGGCACCCCCATTCCGACTTCACTGATGCTTTCCTATCGCGGCGACTCTCTGATTTTGCGGATGCCCATTGTGTCAGAATCCAACCTATCCAGTGATCGAGCTTCCGATTCCGATATCACGAATCGGCCATTGGGCTATATCGCCATGGATTTGGATTTACAATCAGTTCGCTTGCAGCAATATAAAGAAATCTTTATTTCGACTCTGCTGCTGCTGTTCTGCATGTGTGTGGCGATTTTGTTTGCTTATCGGCTGATGCGTGATGTCACTGGCCCCATCCGTAACATGGTGAATGCCGTTGACCGCATTCGCCGCGGGCAATTAGACAGCCGAGTTGAAGGGCAAATGCTCGGGGAGCTAAATATTCTGAAAAACGGCATCAACTCAATGGCCATGTCACTGGCGGCCTATCACGAAGAGATGCAACAAAATATTGATCAAGCCACGTCAGATTTGCGTGAAACACTGGAACAGATGGAAATCCAAAACGTTGAATTGGGGCTGGCGAAAAAACGTGCGCAGGAAGCCGCGCGGATTAAATCTGAATTTCTGGCTAATATGTCTCATGAGCTACGAACCCCGCTGAATGGGGTGATTGGCTTTACCCGCCAAACACTGAAAACATCGCTGACACCGACACAAACTGATTATCTACAAACCATTCAGCGCTCGGCCAACAATCTGTTATGCATCATTAATGATGTACTGGACTTCTCCAAGTTAGAAGCCGAAAAATTGGTTCTTGAACACATCCCGTTCCCACTGCGTGGTGCGTTGGATGAAGTCATTATTCTGTTGGCACATACCGCCCATGAAAAAGGCCTGGAGCTAACCCTTCATGTTAATAATGATGTTCCGGAGCAAGTGATTGGTGATGCCATGCGTTTACAGCAAATAGTCACCAATTTGCTGGGTAATGCGATTAAATTCACCGAACAGGGCAATATCGATATTCTGGTGGCCACACAGACAAAAACTCCGCAGCAAGTAACCTTAGTGGTAGAAATTCACGATACCGGCATTGGTATTTCTGAATCCCAGCAAACCCAGTTATTCCAGGCTTTTCGTCAGGCTGATGCCAGTATTTCACGTCGACATGGGGGAACCGGGCTTGGGCTGGTTATCACCGAAAGATTGGTAAAAGAAATGGGCGGCGATATCAGCTTCCACAGCCAGGTTGATCGGGGGTCGACTTTCAGGTTCCATCTCACCTTGAATCTCAATGAAGCCATTCCCTATCGCCATCCCGATATGTCGCATCTGGAAGGGAAAACGCTGGCCTATATTGAACGCAATGCTACTGCGGCAAGAGCAACACTGGATATTCTCAATATCACACCTTTGCAGGTCACTCATAGCCAAACATTAGCGCAATTGCCGTTGCAACATTATGATTTCCTGCTGGTTGGGGTGCCCATTCCATTCCGCAATAATATGGCAGTTCATCAGGATAAATTGGTGGCTGCACTGAAAGTTGCTGAGCGAGTTATTCTAGCATTACCCAGTCAGTCACAAGTGGAAGCTGAGCAACTTAAACAAATAGGAGCCAAAGCCTGCCTGATAAAACCATTATCATCTAATCGATTGATTCCTTTATTACTATGCGAAGAACCTCTTAGTGAATTAGCAGTGACAGAACAGCCCAGTAAATTGCCAAAGCTACCATTTAAAGTCATGGCCGTGGACGACAACCCGGCTAACTTGAAATTAATAGGAACCTTACTGGAAGAATTGGTTGAAGAAACCGTGTTATGCGACAGCGGGGCAAAAGCCATAACCTACGCCCGTGAAAATACACTGGACATCATTTTAATGGATATCCAAATGCCGGAAATCGACGGCATTCGTGCCAGTGAAGTGATTCATCAGATGTCACATCACCAAGACACGCCGATCATTGCCGTCACTGCTCATGCCGTCCGTGGACAACAAGAACAATTATTAAAATTAGGTATGGCAGATTATCTGGCAAAACCCATTGATGAAGCTCGGCTAATACAAGCACTTTCGGGCTATCAACCTGATTGTATAAAAAAATTTCGGGTAGAAACTGACATTCAGTCAATGCCACCATCTGGATGTCAGGGGTCAATAGACTGGCCATTAGCAGTGAGACAAGCAGCGAATAAAGAAACGCTGGCCAAAGACCTTTTAACCATGTTGTTAGAGTTGACACCACAAGTTGCCGAACGCGTACAGGCGATTCTGGCTGGCGCTCATGATGATGATATTCTGAATCTGATTCATAAGTTTCATGGCAGTTGCGCATGTAGCGGTGTACCTCGATTGAGGCAATTGTGTATGACGATTGAACAACAGTTACGCCAACAAACGGCGTTACAAGATTTGCAGCCTGAGTGGCTTGAATTATTAGATGAGATAGATAACGTTCGCGACGCCGCCCGAAATTATTTGGGTGCAGCCTAATATCAGCGCGGCATCGGGCATAAAAAAAGGGCACAGCAATAAACAGCCGTGCCCTTTGTTACGGTATTTATACTTTTTCTATATAAATACCGGTTACTGTGTCAGTGGCGATTACTGCATCAGTAAATAGAGTGAAGTATCACCACGCTGAATGCTCAACGCTAATACCGATGGTTTGGTATCAAGGATTTTCCGCAGCTCACCCAGATTTTGAACCGGTTGCTGGTTTACACCCATGATAATATCGCCTTTTTTCAGGCCGATACGCGCAGCAGCAGTGCCAGGTTTCACACTATCAACTTTCACGCCTTTCTTGCCATTCACATCAGAGTTGCTCAGTTCCGCCCCTTCAATGCCGGTGTAGAGATTACCGGAATCAACTTGAGTTTGGCTGCTTTGCTCTAATGTGACGTCCACATTGACCGGTTTACCCTCACGCAGAAGACCCAAGGTCATTTTGCTACCGACTGGCAAGGTCCCAATTTCAGCACGGAATCCAGCGAAACTGTTAATGGCTTTGCCGTTCATGCTGACAATCACATCACCCGCCTTGATCCCTGCTTTGGCCGCAGCAGATTTTGGCAGTACCTGACTGATAAAGGCACCTTTCTGTGCATCAACATTCATGGCTTTCGCCAGCTCAGAATTCAATTCTGTGCCCATGATGCCCAACTCACCACGTTTCACCTGACCAAATTCAACCATCTGCGAGGTCAGGTTTTTCACCATGTTACTTGGGATAGCGAAACCGATACCGATGTTGCCACCATCCGGTGCCAGGATAGCCGTGTTGATCCCAATCAGCTCACCGTTCAGGTTGATCAGTGCGCCACCAGAGTTACCACGGTTAATTGCCGCGTCAGTCTGGATAAAGTTTTCATAGTTTTCCACATTCAAACCACTACGACCCAACGCCGACACAATACCAGAAGTGACGGTTTCGCCCAGACCATACGGATTACCGATAGCGACGGTATAATCCCCCACACGTAGTTGGTCGGAATCGGCAATTTTAATCGCTGTCAGGTTTTTGGCATCTTTCAGCTGTAACAATGCAATATCAGTACGTGGATCTTTACCAATCACTTTCGCATCAAAACTGCGACCATCGCTCAACTTAACATTGATTTTGGTCGCATTATCTACCACGTGGTTATTCGTTACGACATAACCCTTAGCAGCATCAATAATTACACCTGAACCCAGTGCACGAAAATCTTGCTTGTTTGGAACTCCACCCTTGCTACCTGGCCCCCCCTGACACATCGGCGAACCCTGGAACGGAGAACCGTCCTGGCAGAATGGTGAATCATCACCAAAGAATTGCTGGAACTGCGGTGGTATGCCACCAGCACCGGCATTGCTGACCTGGGCACTCCCCTCCACATTAATACTCACAACTGAAGGCATTACCTTCTCTAGCATTGGCGCCAGGCTAGGGAGCTGCTGGCTGCTGGAAGAAGCCGTCTCTGCCGCAATGGCAGAAGAAACCGGCCCCATGGCTAAACCGATGCTCAATGCCAATGCACTTAACACTAAAGTTGTTTTTTTCATGTATTCTGGTTCTCGCTATACAATTAATAATGAGTCAATAAATAATGTATACAGACTTATCCCATCAATTTTGATATTGCTTTAGGTCTGGCTGGCAAACCCGAGAATCTAACCCAATTTAGTGAATCGGGTGAATGCTAACCGCTAACACCACAGCAATTTCAAGTAAGAAGAATATAGTCGTCTTGCATAGTAAGATTAAATATGGGGGATGAAGTTCAGAGAGCCAATAATTGAAAAAGTAAAAAAATATTGTCCGTCTTTACAAAACTATAGTTAATTAAACGGACATTTTAGTTTTCTGCATACTATTCCGCAGCCATTAAACGCCGATATTCATCATAAGCATAAAGATCTGTCATACCACTGATATAATCCTGAATTAAACGCGCACGATAATAATACTCATATATCTCATGTTGTTCTGGCGATAAATTACTTAGCCGCTCTACTGACTCCACATAAGCCAAGCGATGTTTAGTCGACAACTTATGGAACAAACGGGTCTCAATCGGGTACTGACGATGGCTGTCTTCTGCCACTAATTGTGTAAACGCTGCTTGTGGCATAGCTAATAGCGGGCTATATATATCAAGCAATCCACTAATAACTCTATACCCTTGTAATTCAAGCTGTTCTACTTCCGGGTAGTTGAATACGTGTTTCACTGCGACTTTTTTAAAAATTTGCAGTAATTTACACGCCGCACTGGAATCTTCTAATAAAGCTTGGTTAAACGAGCCTGCAAATACAGCAGGAAGATTATCAATAAAACGCTGGGCTGCATGGGGAACTAATTTCCCTACGGTATTAACCCGTAAATACATAAAGAATTGATCTTCCGAACTGCGCCGGGCTTGCCCACGTCCTAATTGACGAAATGCACCGCCAACCACTTTATCAAACAAATCGCCATGAGCAATATCACCCCACTCTTGCATCATATGGTCATAAAGTTGTTCAACACTGAAGATATTCTTTTCAACCGCATCTTCCAAGTCGGCAATACAATAAGAAATATCATCCGCAGCTTCCATAATATAGGTCAGTGGAAAGCGGTTAAACTCTCCCATATTGAGTTCACGACGTAAATCTTTAACATAATCCTCTTCCGCGAGATAAAACCCTGGTTTCTTCATTAAATAATGATGGGAAGAGGGAATATCCCCTGACCAATAAGCCGGTTTGGTATATTTAAGAATGCAGCCAACCTGTGCATAGGTGAGATTCAACTTTAATAAGCTATAAACCAAGCGAATGGCTTGTGCGTTACCCTCAAACTGGCTCAAGTCATGGCGAATTTTACTACGCAAAATATTGAGCTCAGTTTCCCCTTCTCGTAACTTTAATACATTAACCCGACATTGATCTTTGCCCCGCGGCTCAGCACCACCGCCATTAGGGTCCATTTGTTTAGTGAACCAATTATTGATTGCTGATTCGCCAAAATGCCCAAAAGGCGGGTTACCAATGTCATGCATCAGGCACGCCATTTCTACAATACTTTCAAAAGGATCAAGCAGCTTATCCAGCCCATAGGCACTGATTTTTTTATCTTGCTTAAAGCGATTGAGGATCTCTTTGGCGATATAACGGCCAACCTGTTGAACTTCCAGTGAATGGGTCAAACGGCTGCGAACAGCCGCATTGCGTTCCAAGGGGAAAACTTGTGTTTTTTGTTGTAAACGCCGAATAGCCGCGGAGTTTACAATCCGGCCGCGATCACTTTCAAAAACCCGAGTAATCTCATATTCATCTTCAGCCGAACTGGGTTTACCAAATGGCCGCTGAAAACTAATTTTCTGTTTAAAGTCAATCCCGGACATGTTGCCCCCTGAGTATTCATCTAAATACAGTGATACCCACTCTCGGAAGAAGATGCAATTGATTAGGTATGAACTGCGGCGCGTTACGCATTATCTTGGGTGAACTACCCGACTATCTCACTTACCTGATAAACTGTGTATTGATAATTACAGACTAATCTACTCTTTAAAATCGGCAGGTATCCATATGAAAGTAGGAATTATTGGTGCAATGGAGCAAGAAGTTACGTTGCTGCGTGACAAAATTGAAAATCGCCAAACTTTGGCTCGTGCAGATTGTGAGATTTACACCGGCCAACTCAATGGCGTAGATGTTGCCCTACTCAAATCCGGTATCGGTAAAGTGTCTGCGGCAATGGGCACCACTCTATTATTAGAGCATTATCAGCCAGATATTGTTATCAATACGGGTTCGGCGGGTGGTTTGGCTTCTAGCCTAAAAGTCGGCGATATTGTAGTTTCTACTGAAGTCCGCTATCACGACGCAGATGTCACTGCGTTTGGCTATGAACCTGGGCAGATGGCGGGTTGTCCGGCTGCTTTCAGCGCATCTCCTAAGCTGATTGAACTGGCTGAAAGTTGCATCAAAGAATTGAATTTAAATGCAGTTCGTGGCCTGATTTGTAGCGGCGATGCTTTTATTAATGGCGCCGCTCCTCTGGCCCGTATTCGCGCTACTTTCCCGACAGTTGCTGCTGTTGAAATGGAAGCTGCGGCTATCGGCCATGTTTGCCACCTGTTCAATACACCCTTTGTTGTAGTTCGCGCTATTTCTGATGTCGCCGATCAGGAGTCTCACCTGAGCTTTGAAGAGTTTTTGGTGGTCGCCGCTCAACAGTCAACATTAATGATTGAAGCAATGTTAACCACACTGGCTCACCGCGATTAATGGTGCGGCTTAATATTGCCCTCTTGGCACGAGCAGCAATAATCCTGCCTCAAGCAGCGATGTTATTGTTGCTCAGCCTATTTATCTCATCCTCACTGGCAGCTGAGCGGGTTATCAGTTTATCACCCAGTACCACAGAATTGGCCTATGCTGCTGGACTCGGGGATAAATTGATTGCAGTAAGTGCTTACTCTGACTATCCAGAAGCCGCTAAAAAGCTGGAGCATGTTGCCTCATGGCAAGGGGTGAATATCGAACGTATTCTGGCATTAAAGCCTGATTTGATCCTCGCCTGGCGCGGGGGGAACCCACAACGTCCGCTGGATCAATTAGCTTCTTTTGGTATCCCGATTTTCTATTCTGATCCGATTAATATTGATCAAATCGCAGATGATCTGGATAAATTGGCCCAATACAGCCCACATCCAGAGCAAGCACGTCAGGCGGCAGTTCAGTTGCGTCATGAGGTTACCGAGTTACGTCGCCAGAATGCGCGCAACCAGCCGTTACGCACTTTCCTACAATTTGGTACTCAACCGCTGTTTACCAGTTCCGGACATACGTTACAGAGTGAAGTTGTTTCTCTTTGCGGTGGGGAAAATATTTTTGCTGGTAGCCGAGTTCCCTGGCCGCAAGTCAGTCGTGAACAAGTCATGACTCGCCAACCACAAGTTATCGTGGTGAGTGGTGATAAGTCCCAGGCAGATAATATCCACGCCTTTTGGCGGCCCCAATTTACAGTTCCTGTGATAACCCTGAATGAGGACTGGTTTAATCGTGCTGGCCCACGTATTCTGCTGGCCGCTAAACAACTGTGCCAGCAAATGGCCAGTCTTCCATCCCCTGTGGCGGAGTCACATTAATGCTGGTCTATTGGCTGGATATTTTAGGTACTGCGGTATTTGCTATCTCTGGTGTATTGCTGGCGGGGAAGTTGCGCATGGATCCCTTTGGCGTGTTGGTTTTGGGGGTGGTGACTGCTGTTGGTGGCGGCACAATTCGCGATATGGCCTTAGCCAATGGCCCTGTATTTTGGGTGAAAGATCCCACCGATTTAGTGGTCGCGATGGTGACTTGTCTGGCAACTATCTTGCTGGTACGGCAACCACGGCGAACACCTAAATGGATTCTACCCGTGCTGGATGCTATTGGTCTGGCGGTATTCGTGGGTATCGGGGTCAATAAAGCCTTTGCTGCGGGTGCCAGCCCGCTAGTTGCTATCTGTATGGGGGTTATAACCGGCGTTGGTGGGGGGATTATCCGTGATGTGCTCGCACGCGAGATCCCGATGATCCTGCGTACTGAAATCTATGCCACGGCCTGTATCATTGGCGGTATTGTGCATGCTACGGCATTTTATACTTTTGGTATGCCGCTGCAACAAGCAATGATGCTGGGCATGGTGATAACCTTAGGTATCAGACTTGCCGCTATTCGCTGGCGCTTAAAACTACCAACATTTGAAATAGAGCACTGATAACCATTCATCATTTAACCACTCATCATTTAACTATTCATCATTCTGATTGCCAATAAAAGCCTGTATTTCGTACAATACACCTTGCTTGTAGACTCTCACCGAGTTTACAAGTTTTATTCATTAGGATGAAATATGGGGATGAGTACGAATTAAATCTTCAAGTTTTTAAATAATTGTCCGATACCTAGAGTCATAGCTGCCTGAACCAGATAGTGGCAGCTAAAAATGCAGTTATAAATTATGAAATATTTTTTGTTGATGTTTTGGCTGGCCGTTTTTGCCAGTCCGTCGCTAGCCCAGGGGCTAAGCGGCACAATAGATTTACATCTGACTATCGTGCCATCTTGTCAGGTGCAGTTGTCGAATAAAAATGAACACGTAGTGAATAACCCAAAAATGAATTATCCAGAAATACAGTGTCATAGAGGAAATGGATTGGTTACGGAACCGAGAATCAGCCATGCTTTTATTGCATCAAATGGCCTACATGTTAGCAAAACAAGTACCGACCAGATGGCGCAATTGATTACTGTTGAATGGTAATATTCAGATATAAAATCTATGGTCACCCCCGTTTTTGCAACACCGATTTTGATTTATGATGGGCTTGCTTAAATCTATCCGGCGTCTGGTGGACAAGGATGTCCGCGCCATGATGAGTTCCGCGCCTGATGAACCTTAAAAAAGCCATTTTTTATATCAGGTTCATCATCAGGCCGCTGTGCCGTTCATGTCATAATAATCAGTCGTCGCAAAACCAGAAAGTTACTTGGTAACTTATTGAGCTGACAGCAGATTTACTGTTGGCTCTTTTATTTACTGAAGACGGTTCCTTGTGTGGTTACTGCCCAGACTATTCACTCTGCCAGTCGACCCGACTGGTATTCCAGCCGCTGCGTATACACTCGGGCGCATTGCACCAGCAGCCGTCGCAGATTTTCATCTCCCCGTTTTCAACCTCCTCAAGTTGTTCACAGAGGTAGCCATAATGTTGATGAAGTCGGGTGAGCAAACGGGCTAAGTATGGCGGCAGTTCGTGCTCTTCCAACACGGTTGCCAGCCGTCTTATCACGGCAATACCGCGTGGCATGCTTACCCCAAACTCAAGTAAAAAAGCGTGCATTTGGTTGGTGGTTTTGACCCGTTCCCTGACGCGATGCAGAGCCAACATCGCCTGCTGATCTTCGGGTCGGGGTGTCACAAAGCGCATGGAAGGACGGGAAGCGGCTTCGCAGATGGCCTCAGCGTCGATAAAATCATTTTTATTACTTTTAACAAAGGGGCGGACAAACTGCGGAGAAATGAGTTTTACCTGATGCCCTAACTGGCTGATATGACGGGCCATAAAGTGCGCGCCGGCGCAAGGCTCCATGACAATGGTCGAAGTCATACAGGTAGAGAGGAAAGTGGTTAACTGAGAGCGGGGAAACTTCTTCCGCGACAATGCATTGCCGTGTTTTTCCTGGCAATGAATATGGAATGAATTCTTACCGAGATCGATGCCGATGAGTGTAACGTTTTGCATGATGATCCCTCCAAAATAAAACACCCTATCAGCTTACCGCTCACAGGGTGGGGGTGACCATCTCATTAACCGCGACTATGGAGGTTGCGGTTTTTTTTATCAAAATCTTCGGTGATTTTATACCCAAAAACATCAATGTTACAACAAGGCAGCAAACGAGTAACAAATTGGTCGGGAACCAATTTGAACAGCATTTATGCTAGCCCGCAGGGTGAGCCTCAAGGATGAGGCTCATTAATCCCGATGAGCTTACTCAAGTAAGTGATTAGGGTGCATGAGTGCCGCTAACATAGCTGTAGCACCAAGGAAGGGTAGGTTAGATGCTGAAAGAAGAACCGCACCCACAAGTACTCTTCGCGTTCGGATTAGTCACGATAAAGCGAGAGCCTTCCAGCCCTTCGGTGTAATCCACTGCGCCACCAACCAGATATTGCAGGCTCATTGGATCCACGACCAACTCAACACCTTGCTTCTCAATGGTCATATCGCCGTCGTTGATCTGATCATCAAAAGTAAAGCCATACTGGAACCCGCTGCATCCGCCACCGGTAATGTACACCCGCAGTTTCAGATTTGGATTTTCCTCATCAGAAATCAGCAGTTTCACTTTTTTTGCCGCTGCCTCGGTAAACTGCAGGGGCAGTACTGTTTCATCGCTCATACTCATCACTCCCAACCGGTGTTCGAGGTGCAGGTTACTACAATGGCAGCCTGATCTATCTATTGATTATCCAATACCCGAGTAATTCATTCAAGTATTGTGGCCTAATGTTATATATTATCTACCTGTTTGGGTGCTACTTTCAACTGCGGCCTGTTGTTCCGCTACCTTTACAGCCTGCTCTTGTCTTTGTAATGTGCGGGCCAAAATAGCTGAATACAAGGGTTTACCCCCCATAAACTGTGCTATTAAGGTCGCCCCCAAGCAAGTCACAATCATTGGCAAAATAAGTTGATAATTATCGGTCATTTCCAATACCAACACGATCCCGGTTAATGGAGCACGTACCGAGGCGGCAAACAGCGCCCCCATTCCGGCAATAGCAAAAGTGCCAGCATCAATACTGTATTGCGGGAAAAAATGTGCGCAGGATAAGCCAAAAGCGGTTCCCAGAATGGTCCCCAAAGCCAACATTGGGGCAAATATCCCACCAGGTGCACCAGAGCCAAAACACAGTAACGTGGTAATAACTCTCGCAATAAAGATAAAGAGCAGCATACCAATACTGAAATTACCAGCGACTGCGATGGGAATTAGGGCAAAACCACCGCCGACTGCTTCACCATGAATCAAAGCCAGTAAGCCACACATCCCCCCCAACAGACCACCGATTAATACCAATTTTCGCCAGTCGCCACCGTGGAAACGCATAAATAGATCTTGTGTACGAAATATCAACGCATTAAACATCACTCCCACTGCACCAAAAATAATACCCAGCAACAGATAGAGCCACAAGGTATTCAGCGGAACATCACTGAGTTTTCCTACATCAATAATCGCACGCTCGCCATTAAAATAGCGGTAAACAATGGTTGAAGTGATGACTCCCACAAATACCGCTTTGATGGAGACCAAGCTATAGCGGAACTGCGAACGCATCTCTTCAATAACAAACAAAATCCCAGCCAATGGAGCATTAAAAGCGGCTGAGAGCCCCGCTGCTGCACCAGTTGCTAATAATGAATGACGCGCTTCTGAGCTGCGCAAACGGAAGATGTCAACAATCATCCGCCCACTATTCCCCCCCATTTGCACCATTGGCCCCTCCCGGCCTAACACCATGCCAGCCCCGAGAGTACCAAGCCCACCAATGAACTTGACCGGAATCACCCGCCACCAGCGAACTGGGCGCATCTCCTCCATTGCCCCTTCTATTTCGGGTATCCCAGAGCCCCCCGCTTCCGGCGCAAAACGGCGGACCAGAAAATACCCCAACATAGCCAATAGCGCCGACATAATAAAAGCCAGCGGCCAGACTAAAATTGCATTATCAGCAACCTTAGCGAGGGTCGCTAACCTTTCTTGCTGGATCCAATCAACACCGCGATCAAATGCGACCCCCAATAAACCGGTGACCGCCCCTACGACAGCGGCCATGATAAGAATAACTAAGGGGGTTGTGTCGCGATTAACTAATGCATGGATAAAGCGGCCACGTTTAACTTCAGAAATGCCGTCATCGGGTATATTTTGCGTTGAATCAGTCATGGTTTGTATGCTTGTCAGTTAAATAATAAGTAATACAAATGAGCAATATGAGTCTAGCTTACACATTAATAATGTGCCTGATTAAACGTCCATGAAATGATCTTGTTCAGAAAAGACTTTTTCTTGAGTTTTGCGGCATGTCGCGCAAGCTGTCTGTTAAATATGCCCAATCATTTGATAACCGCAGCCAGTCCTTTAGAATAAGCAGCATTGTTGATTGCCAAGGCTGATGTTGCCAATGTTAATGTCGCCTAATTCAGGAGCCGTTTATGAGTAAATCCGAAAGTCTGTATGCCCAAGCAAAAGAGTTGATCCCAGGCGGGGTTAACTCTCCGGTGCGTGCATTCACCGGCGTTGGTGGCAGCCCATTGTTTATTGAACGTGCTGATGGCGCATATTTATTTGATGTCGATGGCAAGGCTTATATTGACTATGTTGGCTCCTGGGGGCCAATGGTCTTGGGGCATAATCACCCGGCGATTCGTCAGGCCGTCATTGAAGCTGTCGAGCGCGGTCTGAGCTTTGGTGCCCCCACTGAGATGGAAGTCAAAATGGCTGAATTGGTCACCAATTTAGTCCCAACGATGGATATGGTGCGAATGGTCAACTCCGGCACCGAAGCGACCATGAGTGCGATTCGTCTGGCCCGTGGCTTCACTAACCGCGATAAAATTATCAAGTTTGAAGGCTGCTACCATGGCCACGCCGACTGCTTGCTGGTCAAGGCCGGTTCCGGTGCTCTGACTCTTGGGCAACCAAACTCTCCGGGTGTACCCGCTGATTTTGCTAAACACACTCTGACCTGTACTTATAACAATCTGGATTCAGTACGTGAGGCTTTCGAACAATATCCACAAGATATTGCCTGTATTATTGTCGAGCCAGTCGCCGGTAACATGAACTGCGTCCCGCCACTACCGGAGTTCCTACCCGGCCTGCGTACACTGTGTGACGAATTTGGAGCACTGCTGATTATTGATGAGGTTATGACCGGTTTCCGTGTGGCATTAGCCGGCGCGCAAGATTACTACAATGTTGTCCCTGACTTAACTTGTCTGGGTAAAATCATCGGCGGCGGTATGCCGGTAGGTGCTTTCGGTGGTCGTCGTGATGTGATGGATGCGCTGGCCCCTACGGGCCCGGTTTATCAGGCCGGTACGTTGTCCGGTAATCCAATTGCCATGGCTGCCGGTTTTGCTTGTCTGACCGAAGTTGCACAGGTCGGTGTCCATGAAACCCTAACCGAATTAACCGATTCACTGGCAAGCGGCCTGCTGCACGCAGCTAAAGCAGAGAATATCCCATTGGTCGTTAACCATGTCGGTGGCATGTTCGGCATTTTCTTCACTGATGCTAAGACCGTGACTTGCTATCAGGATGTGATGAATTGCGATGTTGAGCGCTTCAAACGTTTCTTCCATTTGATGTTGGAAGAAGGTATTTATCTGGCTCCATCTGCTTTTGAAGCTGGTTTTATGTCTGTGGCGCACAGCAAAGAAGATATTCAGAAAACGGTGGATGCCGCTCGTCGGTGCTTCGCCAAGCTTTAATATCAATGAATTAACCATCTCTCTATGCTGGGAGATGGTTAAAATCGAACTACCGCCCTTGCTTACGTAATAAATAAACAAAATATGGCGCGCCAATAAACGTCGCCAACAATCCAGCAGGGATCTGATTTGGGAATAGCAGCATCCGGCCGCACCAATCAGCAAAGACCATCAATAAACCACCTAAAATAGCCGCGATAAATAGCTGTGGCATGGCTCGGCGGAAGCCCAACATACGAGCCATATGAGGTGCCATCAGGCCAACAAAACTTAATGGCCCAACCGTCAATGTGGCTGCTGCTGTCATAGTGGCTGCCAGTAACAAAATAGCTAACCGACTAGGTGCCAGCGCCACACCTAATGCTCTGGCCGTTACACTGCCTAAGGGTAAAATCATTAGCCAACGGCGGCACAGCGGTGCTAATGCAATCAGAATCAGGGCGATGACACCGGTGCTCAGTGCTTGTGGAGCATCAACAGCATAGGTAGAGCCAGAAATCCATGTCAGCAAACCGCGCATTCGGGGGTCGCCGCTTGCGAGTAACATGGTAATCACCGTGGTAAAGGCGGTGCTCAATGCAATTCCTGCTAATAACATTCTACCGGGAGAGAACCCTCCTCGCCCCGCAACCACCAGAATCAGCAATAATGTTGCCGCCGCACCTAAACTCCCAGCCGGTAACAACCATGCTAGCGCATTACCTGGCACGATAAACATCATAATCACGACACCGAAAGATGCGCCGGAACTGACCCCCAACACCTCGGGACTGGCCATCGGATTGCCCGTCAGCTTTTGAATTAATGTTCCCGCCACCGCCAGCATCACTCCGGCCGCCAATGCAGCGAATACTCGCGGCCAGCGCCAATGTAATAATGCCTGGATATCATCGCCGCTAATCCAACTCCAGCCATGGCTATCACGACCAAACATCAGCGCCACCATCAAACCGGCCAGCAGTACCAGCAAACCTCCACTGATCCAGATGCCCAAATTTTGCCGCTCAGCGGAAACCTGGTCGCCAAAATCCATACTCGGTGCCATCGCACTGTGTAAGCGAGGCAGCAACCATAACAGCAACGGAGCACCAATCAGCGCGGTAGCCGCACCGGTCGAAATTTCTTGCCCGACTTGAGCCAACCAGATGAGCCCTTGGTCCGTTACCCACAACAGCAACGCGCCTAATACCGGCGCCAACATTAGGCGTTGCGATAACCGGCGAGCGCCTAAAATTTTTGCCAACAGAGGTGCAAAAAGACCAATAAAACCAATGACGCCGACCGCATTAATCAACATTGCGCTAAACAATATTGCTATCCCCAGCGCACTAAGCCGAGCCAATGACAGCCCTAGCCCTAAATTACGGGCGACACCATCATCCAGCCCGAGCAAGGTTAATGGGCGAATCAATAAAGCCGCCAATACGCCGGTTATCAGCAAACGAGGTAGCAAAAACTGTACCGTGCTCCAATCTTGTTGATTCAGAGCGCCGCTGCTCCACAGGAACAACCCTTGCAGTTGGTCATAATGAAATAACGCCAGCAGATTGCTAACTGCGCTACAGTAAAGGCCGAGAACCAACCCCGCCAATATCAGTGTCACTGGCGACATTCGTTTGCCCCAAGCCACACCAAATACCAGCACGCCAATAGTTATACCACCGGCCATTGCTGCCAGTTGGCGGGTCAATTCACCGCCGGGTAGCATCCATAACGTTGCGATGGTTAAACCAAGCTGAGCGCCTGCGGCGACCCCCAAGGTGGCGGGTTCAGCCAATGGATTTCGCAAGATTTGCTGGAACAAAACCCCCACCAGGCCCAATCCGGCACCGGTTAGCAGTGCCACGACCAAGCGGGGTAGTTGACTGTAATGGAATAACATTTGGCGCACATCATCGCCGTCAGGTTGCCATAGCGCTGCCCCCCAGAGCGGGGCGGGTAATGTCTGGCTAAAATTGTGCAGTGTCAGCACCACAGCAAAAATCAGTAATAAGCCAAGTAAGCTGGCAGGTAAAAGCCAGATTTTACGCGGGGTCTTTGTCATCATCAGGATTTATCCCACGCCGATTCTAATAGGCGCACAAATCGCATGGCTGACAAAGTTGCGCCATAGAACCACACTGCGGGCAGTATCTGTAATTGATTTTGGCGCACAAATGACATGGATTGCCATAATGGTGTGCGGGTAACCTGTTGTAGTATTTCACTATTACCCTGGACGAAACACATTGCTCGCCCCGGTTTTACCGTCGCTAAACGTTCGATGCCCACCACCGCGCTGCCCCACACATTGGTTTCGCCCTGCCAGGCATTTTTAATATTCAATTCGTTTAATACATCCTGGAACAGGCTACCTTGGCCGATGACCAAGGCGTGGCGAGCATCCAACAGAGAAAACATCAATAATGACGTATTGTGGGTATTAAATATCCGCTGGCGAGCGGCTTGCATAAAATGATTAAAATCGGCGATATGCTGCTCAGCAGCAGCTTCTAACCCCAGCCGCTGGCCTAATACACGCAATGAACTTTTACTGACGGCGAGCGGTGAAAGCCCCTGTTGGCTAAAAGCAAAACTCATCGATGGGGCGATAGGCGCGAGTTTCTCTGGTGAGGGGCCAAAACCTTCTGACATCAGAATCAATGACGGTGCCATTTGTTGCAGCAATTCCAAATTAGGTTCAGTGCGCTGGCCGACATCAATGACACTGGCAGGTAATGCCGGTTCTTCGACCCATAACCGGTAATTATGAGTATCTGCCACACCATACGGCGTGACTCCCAGCGCCAGCAATAATTCTGCGGGCAACCATTCCAGAGCAACGATCCTATCCAGAGCCCCCCCGCGAACATCAATTTTAGGGGGATTCACCGCCCATCCGGGCAATGAATATAATAATGGCGATAAGGCTAACGCGGCGAGCAATCTGCGCCGAGTCAGGTTCGGCCGCACTGCAGCTAGGGGGAAAGGCATTTTCATCAATACACGAAACTTACCGGCGCACCACCAGCTGGATGCGGCAATATTCCCATAGGAATGCCGTAAATTTCCTCCAGTACCGTCCCCTGCATCAAGCTGTCTGCCGAGCCTTGCGCGATCATCTCGCCCCCGCGTAATGCCACTAAATAGTCACAATAGCGGGCCGCCATATTAATATCGTGCAATACCGCGATGACGGTCAAACCGCGCTCACAGCTAAGACGCTGAATCAGCCCCAATACCTCGACTTGATGAGCAATATCCAGTGCTGAAGTCGGTTCGTCGAGCAACAGACAGCGGCTATTTTGTGCCACCATCATCGCCAACCAGGCACGTTGGCGCTCGCCGCCAGATAAACTGTCGACCAACCGATTCGCCAGCGGCTTTAAATCCACCAGCGCAATAGCCTCTTCCACCTGTTCGCGGTCTTCTTGACGAAAACGCCCCAGCGCGCCATGCCATGGATAACGGCCAATCGCCACCAGCTCACGCACCGTCATCCCTTCCGCTGCCGGTAATTGCTGTGGCAAATAAGCCACTTCACGGGCAAAAGCTTTATTGTCCCACTGCGCTAATGGCACATCATTGAGTAATGCTTCGCCACTGGCGGGCGGTTGGTGGCGACCCAGCATTTTTAACAGTGTCGATTTACCGGAACCATTATGGCCGATAAGCCCACAGACTTTCCCTTGTGGAAAGGTCAGTGACAAGGGTTGCAATAAGATTCGGCCAGGAACCGAAAAACTCAACTCACGGAGTGAAAACACGCTGGATTGGCTTGCCTGTTGGTCCAAGATAGTGCCCTGCGATTGAATGTTAGCGGCTTTAACCATTACTGTGACCCAAACGTTATCGACAAATAACGAGAAAGTGAATCGAAACGATAATAATTATCAAAGCAGCTAGTTTATGCGTAATTCACGGCGAACTGCAAGCGCAAAGCCTGCTGATTACCTGAAGATGGCGGCGGGGAGTTTAAGTGCGGGGAAACGAAAAATTGGCACGATAACAGTCACCGTGCCAATTTTTTGAGTATTACTGGCCGAACATATCTTTGATCCAACCCGCGACGCCATCGCCATCAGGTTTAGCTTGCCCCGCAGGTTGAGCAGCTTGGCACAAGCCTTGCGGGTTTTCTGTCCAAACCGGGATTGTGCGCATACCACCGCCATCACCACAGACAAAATTCCCAGCCGAATCAATATTCATTTGGCTAATCCCTTCCGGTGGCTGCAATACCAGCGGCAATGGGGTTTGATTCTCAAGATAGCGGCGATACAAAGTCAGCGCGCCGTTAGCACCGGTCAACTTGGCCGGGCCATTATTGTCACGCCCCACCCAGGCAATCGCCACTTCTTTGCCATCAATACCGGCAAACCAACTATCACGCAGGTCGTTGGTGGTACCGGTTTTGGCAGCCAGATTGTATTTTGAGAATTTCACTGATAATGAACGGGATGTCCCGCGGGCAACCCCTTGCTGCATGGCGTAAAGGGTCAGATAAGCCGCCTGTGCCGGTACCATGCGCTCCGCCTGCGGGAAGCTCTGATACAGCACTGTGCCATCTTCAGCAATCACCGAGCGCACTGCGGACAATGGCGCGCGATTCCCACCACTGGCGATAGTCTGATATTCCTGCGCCACTTCCACCGGAGTCAAGTCAATCGCCCCCAGCAACATCGCTGGAACTGGGTTGATAACGTTTTTCGGAATACCCAGACGTTGCAGCATGACGCTTATCTGATCCAGCCCGACGGACATCCCCAGATTAACCGTCGGCACGTTCAGCGAGTTAGCCAAACCATCAATTAGCATCACCTGACCACGGAACTGGCGATCATAGTTTTTCGGCTGCCATGATGAGCCGTTAGGCAATTTAATCGACAGCGGTTGGTCCGCCAGCCAGGTATTAAGGCGGTATTTATCCGGCTCACTCAGGGCGGTCAGATAGGTCGGTGGTTTGGCAAGTGACCCCACCAAACGTCGGGCCTGCATCGCGCGGTTAAAGCCGGCAAATTGCGGCTGCGCGCCCCCGACCATGGCACGAACTTCGCCACTGAAACGGTCGACAATCACCATCGCCGCTTCCAAATCATCCAGATGGCGCGCCGCTTTTAGCGCCGGAATTCCCTCTTCGATGGCTTTTTCTGCTGCATCCTGTGAAACCGGATCGAGGGTGGTGAAGATTTTCACGCCGGACAAATCGTTAATTTTGTCGCCCAGTTTTTGCTGTAATTCTTGACGCACCATCTGCATAAATGCCGGCTGCGGGGTGATAACTCCGCCTTTCGGCTGCACGCCCAGTGGTCGGGCGCTGAGCATGGTGTACAGCTCGGCATCAATCACCCCCTGGTTCTGCAACAAGCGCAGCACCAGATTGCGGCGCTCAAGCGCCAGAGTCGGGTTACGCCATGGGTTATACAGCGACGCGCCTTTCACCATGCCCACCAGCATAGCTTGCTGATCGAGGCTCAGTTCATTCACCGGACGACCAAAGTAATACAGGCTCGCCAAAGGGAAACCGCGAATCTGATCACTGCCACTTTGGCCGAGATACACTTCGTTCAGATACAATTCAAGTATCCGATCTTTACTGTAACGGTAGTCTACCAGCAGGGCCATATAAGCCTCGTTGGCTTTACGCCACAATGAACGCTCGTTAGTCAGGAACAGGTTTTTAACCAACTGCTGCGTCAAGGTACTGCCGCCCTGCACCGCCTTACCGGCAGTGAGGTTAGCCAGCATCGCGCGGCCAATAGAATACGGGCTGATGCCGTCATGCTCATAGAAATGGCGGTCTTCTGTTGCCAGCAAGGTATCGACCAGCAAATCAGGGAAGCCAGCACGCGGCACAAATAAGCGCTGCTCACCGTTAGGAGATTGCAGCATGGTGATAAGCTTCGGATCAAGGCGCAGGAAACCGAAATCGCGCTGATTATCCAGGTTTTGGATTTGCGCCAAACTGTCATTTTTAAACACCAAACGCGCGCGGATTTGACCTTCTTTCGCATCAGGGAAATCAAACGGGCGGCGCAAAATATCAATGCTGTCGCCCTGCACGGTAAACTCACCAGGGCGAGTCATGCGAGTGACCTGCCGGTATTGCATCCCTTCCAGCAAATCGATCATTTCTTTCTTGCTGTAGGACATCCCCGGTTCAAGGCTCACCATGCGGCCATAGACAGCGGCGGGCAGTTGCCAAACCTTGCCATCAATTCGGCTGCGGATTTGCGAATCGAGGTAGACCCCATAGATTGCCAACACCACTGCGCCCACCAGGAACAGTTTGATGAATAACCCAAGCCAACGGCGTTTTTTACGCGGGGGACGTGATGCTACCTTTCTTGGCATCGGTTTTTCCTCGTCATCATCATAATCATCATCGTCGTGGTCTTCGTCATCTAAATAGTCTTCTTCATATTCATCTTCATCACGCCGCCGGCGCAATGGCCGTTTTGGTGTAGCTTTGGGTTGGGCTTTTTTGCCCTTGCGCCCTATTGGCTCGCGGTCATCCCCAGACATGTCTTTCTCTCCACGCGCATTGCGACTTAATGTGTTCCCCAATTCATCGGATAGAAAGGGGAAACATCTGAAATTATTGGCTGTTAGCCATGTGACATCATTTATCCTGATACTTCTTGGTCCGGCGAGTCGGGCGGGTATTGGCCGGATCATCTGGCCAGACATGTTTGGGATAGCGCCCTTTCATCTCTTTTTGTACCTCGCGATACGCGCCCTGCCAGAAAGCGGCCAAATCACCGGTAATTTGTAGCGGCCGGTGTGCCGGTGAAAGTAACTCAAGCACCACTGCCACCCGCCCACTTGCTAGCATCGGGCTGCGCTGTTCGCCAAAAACTTCCTGCAAACGCACCGCTAATACCGGTGGACGGTCGACATAATAACGAATGGATAGGCGGCTACCGGTCGGCACAGTGTAGTGAGTTGGCAGCTCAGTATCCAGCCGTTGACGTAACTGCCAGCTCAACAAGCGAGTCAATGCTTCCGCAATATTCACTTGGCGCAGCCCGCGTAAATCCCGCACACCGGACAGTGACGGCTGCAACCACAGCTCAAGTTTATCCAGTAAATATTCGTCATCTACCGCCGGCCATTGCTCTTCGGGTAGCCAACGGCTGGCACAATGTAAGCGGGTGCGCAATTGTTCGGCATTTTCATCCCAATTAAGCACCTGCAACCCTTGTTCGCGCACCCAGTTTAGCAGCGCGAATTGCAATGCTTCATCACTGGGTTTCGCTAAGGGCTGGGCCCGTAAAGTCAGCCGCCCAATTTGCCAACGCCGCCAGGCGCGTAAAGTGCCTTTTTCATCATCCCACTCGACCACTGTCCGCTCTTCGACCAAGCGGGGGAGTTGCTGCGCCAGCGGTTCAATCTCAATCGGTAACGCCAGTAAAATGCGCGCGTCCGGCCCGCTGCTGCTTTGTAATAAGCTGGCAGCCACCAACCAAGGCGCACGTGACAACGCCTCGTCTTGCGCCATTGCCGCGCCCATACCATTAGCCAACAGATAGCGCCCATCTTGCCCACGTTGCTGCGCGATGCGATCCGGATAAGCCAACGCCAGCAATTGAGCGGCAATATTACTGTCAACCGCGCCAACACGGGCATTAATTCTTTGTGTTAATTGCCTCGCACGCCGCTGCCAGTGCGGCTGTGGGCGGCTGAGCCAATAGTGTAAATCAATTTGACCGGATCGCGGCGGCTCTTCCAGAATCGCCGCTAATAATCCCGCCGTGGCTAAGGCGTCCGGGCTTTGCTCGGCGGCAAAACACAACATCGCGGCTAACCGAGGCTCACAGCCCAAACTGGCCATGCTGCGCCCCATGCGGGTGAGCTGCCCCGATGAATCAATAGCCCCTAAACGCCGCAATAAATCGCGCGCTACAGCCAGTGCAGCTTGCGGCGGCCTGTCAAGCCAACTGAGCTGCGCCTCATCCTGGCATCCCCAGTTCAGCAACTCCAACCACAAGCTGCATAAATCACTGTTAAGAATTTCTGGCTCACTGTATTCTGCGGCCCGCTCGGCCTGCTCTTTAGCAAACAGATGCCAGCAGATCCCCGCCTCCAGTCGCCCGGCACGCCCAGCACGCTGCACCATGGAAGCCTGGCTGATGCGCTGAGTCACCAGCCGGGTCAAGCCGTTTTTGACATCAAAACGCGCGACACGTTCCAACCCGCTGTCGACCACCAGCCGGATACCCTCAATGGTCAGACTGGTTTCAGCAATATTGGTCGCCAGCACCACTTTACATCGCCCAACAGCCGCCGGTTGAATGGCTTTTTGCTGTTCACTGAGCGGTAAAGCGCCATACAGTGGGCAGAGGTCAGTATCACTGGCAACCTCGCCTTGCAGCCGCTCCATCACACGATGAATCTCCCCCACGCCGGGTAAAAATAGCAGCAAAGAACCCGCTTGCTCATTCAATAAGCGCTTAACACGATTGGCAACCCCATCCTCCAGCCGCTCATGGCTCGACAAAGGTTGATAGCAGCGCTCGACCGGAAAGCTGCGCCCAGCGGAGACAATCGCTGGCGCGGAGGGCAACAGCGCGGAAAGCCGCTGGTTATCCAGCGTCGCCGACATTATCAGCAATTTGAGGTCATCACGTAGCCCTTGCTGCACATCCAGCAAGAGCGCCAGCGCCAAATCGGCCTGTAAACTGCGCTCGTGGAACTCATCAAGGATGACCAAAGACACGCCCGTCAGCTCGGCATCCTGCTGGAGCATGCGGGTCAGAATGCCCTCGGTCACCACTTCCAGCCGTGTCTCCGGCCCGCTTTTGCTTTCGGCGCGCATCCGATAGCCCACCGTCTGCCCCGGCTGTTCACCCAATTGCTGGGCCAACCGGTAAGCGACATTTTTCGCCGCCAGCCGCCGGGGTTCCAGCATGATAATCCGACCAGACAAGCCCCCAAGTTGTAAGATTTGTAGCGGTAACCAGGTCGATTTACCGGCACCAGTCGGGGCGTGGAGCAAGACTTGCGGTGAGGTTTGCAACGCAGACAATATCTCACTGAGCACTTCACCTATCGGCAAAGCAGCCCCCTGCGCATCACTTTCTCTCTGACTTACCACCACATTCTTCCCCACACTCTCTACTTTCATCGTCAGCCATTGTAACATCATGGCCGTATAGCGTATTTAGCCGAGTGATTATGCCAATCTAATGATTAAAGCCGTCGATAATAAAACCCGCTTTCGCCGCCTGTTCTTTGCGCTGGCCCTACCTGATGCCCTGCAACGGACCATTGTGCCATGGCGAGCAGATAACTTCCCGCCCGAGGCTGGCCGCCCTATTGCTGCCGCGAATCTCCACCTGACACTGGCATTCCTCGGCGAGGTGAGTCACGCTAAAGCTCAAGTCTTGCAGCAACAAGCCGGGCGCATTAGTCAGTCAGGTTTTAACATAACGCTGGATGATATTGGCCACTGGCCTAATTCCGGAGTGATCTGGCTCGGATGTAAAAATCCCCCGCGCGGGCTGTTGCAATTGGCCCAGTTGTTGCGATCCCAAGCGGCGCGCAGTGGTTGTTACCAAACACCACTGCCATTTCATCCCCATGTGACGTTATTCCGTGGGGCTATTCGCCCAGTCACCATACCGGCGAAAGCGCCCAACGAAAGCTTTCGGGCAGACCTTTTTTCGTTATATGAATCGGTATTCACACGAGGCCGCACCCGTTATAACATTGTACAAAGCTGGCCATTGGCGAGCACTGAAAGGAAACCTGATGCCATCTAATTCCCCGTTGCCGGCTTTGGCTCCTCGGTTATTATCTTTTAACCCCAAATTACAGCCCGCCACACTTATCCTGCGGTATAAACGCTTTTTAGCTGATATTGTGACGCCCGAGGGAGAAACATTAACTATTCATTGCGCTAATACCGGAGCAATGACCGGTTGTGCCACGCCAGGGGATAGGGTCTGGTATTCGACCTCGGATAACCCAAAACGTAAGTATCCCCATAGTTGGGAGTTAACTCAGACCCAAACCGATGATTGGATATGCGTAAATACCTTGCGTGCCAATGAGTTAGCCAGTGCAGCAATAGATAATAATTATATTGTTGAATTATCTGGTTACACTTCTGTCAGAAGAGAGGTTAAGTATGGGGATGAAAATAGCCGTATAGACTTGTTATTGCAGGCAGAAAATAGACCTAACTGCTATATTGAAGTCAAATCGGTTACTTTATTACAGCAACAGTGTGGATATTTCCCGGATGCCGTCACTCTGCGGGGGCAGAAGCATCTCAGGGAGTTACAAAACAGGGTTGCCAATGGTCACCGGGCGGTACTTTTTTTTGCCGTATTGCATACGGGCATCAGGCAGGTCGCTGCTGCCCGACACATTGACAAACGCTATGCAGAATTGCTGGCCCAGGCTCAGCAAGCAGGAGTGGAGGTTATTTGCTACGGTTTTCAACTATCGCCTGACGGTATTGCGCTGGATGCACGCCTACCGTTATTACTGGACGAAATGCCCCATTCATAGCGCTGAATAAAAAAGCGATTATTGGATGAAGTTGCTCGCCAAATACGCCTGCCCTCACACCATTGTCAAGCAGGCGACAGGAATAATTGCTAACCTTCCTTCCTTCTGTTATTTATAGCGGCCTGATTTTTTCCCCGATTGGGGATTTTGATAGTGCGTATGAATGTAGGAGAAGCATCATGCAAGAAGGGCAAAAACGTAAAACCTCGTCCTTGAGCATTCTCGCCATAGCTGGGGTAGAGCCATACCAAGAGAAGCCTGGCGAAGAGTATATGAATGCCGCCCAGCTGTTGCATTTCAAGCGGATTCTTGAAGCATGGCGCAACCAGCTCAGGGACGAAGTAGACCGTACTGTATCGCACATGCAAGACGAAGCTGCTAATTTCCCCGATCCGGTAGACCGTGCTGCGCAGGAAGAAGAGTTTAGTCTTGAACTTCGTAACCGCGACCGCGAGCGTAAACTGATTAAAAAGATCGAGAAAACGCTGAAGAAAGTCGAGGATGAGGATTTCGGTTTCTGCGAGTCTTGTGGCGTAGAAATTGGTATTCGCCGTCTGGAAGCACGACCCACTGCAGATTTGTGCATTGACTGTAAAACCCTAGCCGAAATCCGCGAAAAGCAGATGGCAGGCTAACACAGTAATAACCTGTATATCCAAAGAAGTTGGAGCTATAGACACGGTGCCAGAGTCATCTCCGGCACCGCATTTACTACACTGGATTTCCCTTTCCTTTTATGCCCGAAGAGATCAATACCGAGCAAGCTGCGCTTATGCAAACCCCGTATGTTGGGCGTTTTGCGCCTTCTCCGTCTGGTGATTTGCATTTCGGTTCGCTGATTGCTGCATTGGGAAGTTACTTGCAAGCCCGCGCTGAAGGTGGGAGCTGGCTAGTTCGCATCGAAGATATTGATCCCCCCCGTGAGATCCCTGGCGCTGCAGACCGTATTTTAGCGACTCTGGACCACTATGGCCTCCATTGGGATGGCCCGGTTATTTATCAATCTCAGCGCCACGAAGCCTATCGCGCCGCCTTAGACTGGCTGGAGCAACAAGGGCTGAGCTATTACTGCACCTGCACCCGCAGCCGCATTCAGCAAATCGGTGGTCTATATGACGGCTATTGCCGTGACCGCCATTTGCCAGCCCAAAACGCAGCCATTCGCTTACGCCAAACTCATCCGGTTTATACCTTTTGTGATAAATTACTCGGTGAGTTGCACGCCGTACCCGCACTGGCTGAAGAAGATTTTATTATTCGTCGTCGAGATGGCTTATTTGCCTATAATCTGGCGGTGGTGGTCGATGATGCTTTTCAAGGGGTGACCGAGATTGTACGCGGAGCTGATTTAATCGAACCCACAGTACGTCAGATAGCGCTCTACCAGCAGCTACAGCAACCGGTGCCCCGCTATTTGCACTTACCGCTGGCGCTGAATCATAATGGTAATAAGCTCTCTAAACAAAATCATGCGCCGCCGCTGCCCAATGGCTGCCCGCGTCCGATTCTAGTCGAAGCACTAAAATTTTTGCGTCAACCGCTACCAGAATGCTGGCAAGATCTTGATTTGCCGTTATTATTACGCTTTGCCGTCGAAAATTGGACATTGGCAACCATTCCGCATCACGGGGCGGAGATAACCAGTGAGAACACAACGGCATTCTCAAAGACAGCACGGTGAGCTATGATTAGACGCTGTTTTTCTGTTGTTCTGTAATTTATTAGCCACTATCGAGGTGTACCATTTTTACCCGAGTAGCCAATTTCTGCCGTAAGGTACTGATTCGAGATAATAAATCAGCTGACGATAGCAAAGCTGTCCGTGATGACACGGCTCGTGATAGCAGTGCCCGTAAAGATAAAGTGCCCGGTGAAGATAACGTGGCCCGCAAAGAGAAAAGGCCTGCCAGAATGAATACTGGCCGCAAGAATCATGCGGTGCCGGCTTCACAACAGCTTTCTTCACAGCAAAGTGCGATGACGATTATTCCACGAGATCAGCACAATATTTCCCGCAGAGATATCAGCGATAATGCGCTGAAGGTTCTCTATCGCCTGAATAAATCAGGTTACGAAGCCTATCTGGTTGGCGGCGGTGTCCGTGATCTGTTATTGGGCAAAAAACCAAAAGATTTTGATATCACCACCAGCGCCACGCCAGAACAAGTGCGAAAATTATTCCGCAACTGCCGCCTGGTCGGTCGCCGTTTCCGTCTGGCCCATGTCATGTTTGGCCCGGAAATTATTGAAGTCGCCACTTTCCGTGGTCACCACGAACAACAGCAAGCGGAAGACAGCGACAAAAACTCTTCTCAGCAAGCACAAAATGGCATGCTGTTGCGTGACAACATTTTCGGCACCATTGAAGATGACGCCCAGCGCCGAGACTTCACGATTAATAGCCTCTATTACGGCATTTCTGATTTTGCGCTGCGCGACTACACCGGCGGTTTGCGTGATCTGAAAGAAGGTATTATCCGCCTGATTGGCGATCCTGAAACTCGCTATCGTGAAGATCCGGTGCGGATGCTGCGGGCTGTTCGTTTTGCCGCTAAACTGGATATGACGATCAGCTCGGAAACTGCGGAGCCGATCCCGCGTCTGGCCTCGCTGCTGCGCGAGATCCCACCCGCACGTCTGTTTGAAGAGTCACTCAAACTACTGCAATCAGGCTACGGCTATAAAACTTATTTAAAACTGTGTGAATATCAGCTTTTCCAGCCGTTATTCCCACTGATTGCCCGCCATTTTACCGAGCATCATGACTCGCCGATGGAACGTATTTTGGTTCAGGTTCTGAAAAATACTGACTATCGTTTGCATAATGATAAGCGCGTCAATCCAGCATTCTTATTTGCCGCTATGCTTTGGTATCCGCTGATTGAACATGCGCAGAAGCTGACGCAAGAAAGTGGTTTGGCCTATTACGATGCTTTCGCACTGGCAATGAATGATGTGTTGGATGAAGAGTGCCGCTCACTGGCGATTCCAAAACGTATAACCTCATTGGTGCGAGATATCTGGCTGCTGCAACTGCGGCTGTCACGCCGTCAGGGTAAACGTGCACATAAGCTGATGGAACATCCAAAGTTCCGTGCAGCTTACGACTTGCTGGCACTGCGCGCTGAAGTAGAAAATAACCATGAATTACAGCGCCTTACACAGTGGTGGAGCGAATTCCAGGAAGCCCCCCCACTACAACAAAAAAATATGCTGAATACTCTAGGGGCCGATCCGGCGCCGCGTCGCTCTCGTCCTCGCCGCCCGCGTAAGCCAGCACCACGTAACGAAGGGGCATAATACGCACTATGATCCGGGTCTATATCGCGTTAGGCAGTAATCAGTCCATGCCACTGCAACAGGTTAAAACCGCACTGGAAGCGCTGGAGCATCTGCCGCGCACCCGGTTGGTGGCATGCTCACCTTTTTATCGCACTAAACCGTTAGGCCCTCAGGATCAGCCGGATTTTCTTAATGCGGTCGTGGCGTTAGATACCTCCCTGCCCCCGGAACAACTGTTAGACAGCACCCAAGCCATCGAACGCAATCAGGGGCGGGTAAGGAAAGAACAGCGCTGGGGGCCACGGACACTGGATCTCGATATTATGTTGTATGGCGATCAAGTGATAAAAACCGACCGCCTCATTGTGCCGCATTATGGTTTGAAAGAACGAGAGTTCATGCTCTACCCGTTGGCCGATATTGCCCCTGATCTTATTTTTCCCGATGGCGAATCGCTGTCAGACCGCCTTAAACTCGTCGATAAAAATGGCCTGGTACCTTGGTAACTGCACCGATCCAATCCAACACACTATATATACACTAAATAATTCGAGTTGCATGAAGGCGGCAACTGAGCGAGTCCCCAAGATCTTACACAAGTCAGTGACTGGGGTGAACGAAGGCAGCCAACACACATGCAGCTTGAAGTATGACGGGTATACCTATCTGATATCCCGCCATTTTAACCTACCGTCTCAGGAGAAAGAGTGATGAAAGCCACCACCATGAGCCACTTGCGCCAATGGAAACTCGAGAAGCGTAAGTTCGCCACACTGACTGCCTATGATGCTAGCTTTGCGCAATTATTCGCCGAACAGGGAATTGAGGTTCTTCTGGTGGGTGATTCGCTCGGTATGACGTTACAGGGCTTCGACTCGACATTGCCGGTCACAACTGCGGATGTGGCTTATCACACCCGTGCAGTGCGCCGTGGTGCACCTCATTGCCTATTATTAGCAGACATGCCATTTATGAGTTACGCCACACCAGAGCAAACATTTGCCAATGCCGCCGAACTGATGCGGGCTGGGGCCAACATGGTCAAACTGGAGGGCGGTAGCTGGTTGTGCGATACCGTTCGCATGCTGGCAGAACGGGCTGTTCCAGTGTGTGGGCACTTGGGGTTAACCCCACAATCAGTCAATATTTTCGGCGGTTACAAAGTTCAAGGCCGTGAAGAAGTCGCGGCGAACCAACTGTTGAAAGATGCTCTGGCGCTTGAAAATGCCGGTGCACAATTGCTGGTACTGGAATGCGTTCCGGTGGAACTGGCACAGCGCGTGACTGAAGCACTGGCAATCCCGGTGATTGGTATTGGCGCGGGGAATGTTACCGACGGGCAAATTCTGGTCATGCATGATGCCTTGGGCATTACGGGTGGACATACGCCGAAATTCAGCAAAAATTTCCTGCCGCAAAGTGGGGGGGATATTCGTGCCGCCATTAAGCTGTATATTCAAGAAGTTGAGAGCGGTGATTATCCCGCTGAAGAACATACTTTCCAGTAAGTTTTTGTTGATAATACACTGCTATTATATCCTATTTATACCCAATAGATTTCAAGGTGCAGGAAGGCGGCAAGCGAGAGCATCCCGATGAGCTGACACAAGTCAGTGATTCGGGTGATGAGGGCGGCCAACACACCTGCGGTTTGAAAGATGACGGGTATACGGAGAAAAGAATGCTGATTATTGAAACCTTACCACTATTACGCCAGCAAATTCGCCGCTGGCGACAGGAAGGCAAACGAGTTGCTTTGGTTCCCACCATGGGTAACCTACACCAAGGGCATATGACTTTGGTGGAAGATGCCAAAACTCGTGCCGATATTGTGGTCGTCAGTATTTTTGTCAATCCACTGCAATTCGAGCGCCCGGATGATTTAGCCCGCTACCCGCGCACCTTGCAGGAAGATTGCGAGAAGCTGACCCGCCACGGTGTGGATTTAGTGTTCGCCCCTGCGGCGGCGGATGTTTACCCCGCAGGTTTGGACAGCCAGACCTATGTTGACGTCCCTGCCCTGTCGACCATTTTGGAGGGCGCTAGCCGCCCCGGACATTTCCGTGGCGTATCCACTATTGTCAGCAAACTGTTCAATCTGGTTCAGCCGGATGTGGCCTGTTTTGGCGAAAAAGATTATCAACAACTGGCGCTGATCCGCAAAATGGTGGCGGATATGGGCTATGACATCAATATTGTCGGCGTGCCCATTGTACGCGCCAAAGATGGCCTGGCACTCAGTTCTCGTAACGGTTATTTGACCGCTGAAGAGCGCAAAATTGCGCCACAACTGTATAAGATAATGCAGGCGTTGGCCGAGAAACTGGCCATGGGTGAGCGGCAAATTGATGATTTACTGGCTGACACTGCAGAACAATTACGCAGTGCCGGTTTCACACCGGATGAGCTGTTTATTCGTGATGCCCAAACTTTACAGCCGTTGACGGTTGACAGCAAACAAGCCGTGATACTGCTGGCCGTCTGGTTGGGTAAAGCTCGCCTGATTGATAATCAACAAGTTGATTTACGTAGTTAGCCCTTGACTATGGTGAATGCCGGTATAGCCCGGTTTTCACCACATATTCCTCTTCCTCGCCCCTTTCCTTCGCCACAAAAACAAGGTGTTAACCCTAAAGCATTATTCCTGCTTTTGTATGTAAATACATTGCATAAATAACAGGGGACTGACGATGGGAATTATGGTTGGGAATCACGTGTTTTCCACTGAGATTAGTCTCTCAGTTATCGCTGATATTGCGAGAAATACAACACCGCCATCTATGAGTCTATGGGAAATAATAAAGGACTTTTTCTGTTTCACTCGTCGGGCTGAAGCATTGGAATGCCTCTATCAACTATGCCATCCAGGGTATAACCGCGATGGAATGGTCTCGACAGGAACTCACAACAATACAGACAAAATTTTTAATCAATTAAAAGAGCTTGCTGCACCAGGATATCAAGATAGATTTTCTCAGTCTGAAAGCTCGGACAACACACAACAACAATTCATTATTAAGGATGAAAATGGCGAATTTATATTACATATCATCCGCCTCACCAACCAATACTTAATCGACATCCTTGGTAGCCCCCAAAAAACCATACGTTTACAGCCAGCAACCGAGAGAGCATGGGATCGAGGGTTTGATCGCATCACCTTGCTAAACTGGTCGTATAGGCCCTTTGACCCCCCCTAATTTTATTACTGAATAGCGCAATCATAGACAACTGATATAAAATCAGCAAAACTGAGCGCTTCTCCCTAAATCGGTCGATGATGGGACGGGTGCCAGACTTATTCTGGGCAATAACCGGGGTCAAAGGTAAGAGTTATGATACGCACTATGTTGCAAGGCAAACTGCACCGGGTGAAAGTCACTCAAGCTGATTTGCACTATGAAGGTTCCTGCGCTATTGATCAGGATTTTCTGGAAGCCGCAGGTATTCTGGAATATGAAGCCATTGATATTTATAACGTTGATAATGGTCAGCGTTTTTCGACTTATGCTATCGCCGCCGAACGAGGTTCACGAATTATCTCAGTGAATGGCGCAGCAGCACGTTGTGCTTGTGTTGGTGACAAATTGATCATCTGTTCTTATGTCCAGATGTCAGATGCTGATGCCCGCCTGCACCACCCAAAAGTGGCGTATTTTGAGGGTGAAAATCAGCTGCAACGCAAGGCTAAAGCCGTCCCCGTTCAGGTCGCTTAATAACCGTCTGACGCGAAGTTACACATATAGAAAAGGCGCTTAGCTTAACCACTGCGCCTAAAACTGCTGGCAAACCTTGATATCTCGATCTTGTAAGGTGAGGACAGGTAGAAGAGTAAAGCGTCCGCGCCAGGGATGGCGCGGCTCGAGCCCCCAGGGAAGGGTTTACGGCGTCTTTACGATCTACCTGTTTTCACCGCTGCGAGCACTTTGTCATTAAGCCCACCTTTTTTATATCTTAACGTCACACTATAAAATAACTAATCCGACTCCATCACCGCAGGTGCAGCGGCAACCGGCTGACCAGGTTCATTGGCGATACGCTCAGCCATAGTAGGGATTGAATCGGTTCGCAGAATATAAAGCCGCTTGAGGGTGTACGGATTATCGCCGGGTTTAACCTTGCCCTGCATAGTCGTCACCGCCAAATGGAAACCCGCATTTTTCGCCGCATCAATAGCGGTTTGGTTAAAGCCACCGAACGGATATGACAGAAAAATCACGTGTGGATTAAACTGCGACAAAGCCCGGCGAGAATGTTCAAAATCAAAAACAATATTATGATAAGAACGACTTAATAAGATTGGATTACGTTTATTGTCAGTCCGGTGTAAAAAGTGCGTATGAGACTGAATATCAAATACATCCTGAATTGATCTCAATTCGGAAATACTCATAAACTGTAATGTGTCAGGATTCCATTTCTGAGGGTGACGTTTAATGCGCGATGAAATAATAAATGCTGTTGCCCGGAAGCCATTTTCTTTCAGAATCGGATAAGCATAGCGATAGACTGATTTAAGACCGTCATCGAATGTCAGCACCACAACTTTCGCGGGCAAGTTAATTTTGTTATTGAGATAACCTTCAAGCTGATAAAGAGAAATGGTGTCGTAACCCGTTTGCTTGAGATAAGTCATCTGGTTGCTAAACGCGGCATCAGAGGTCGTTGTTGAGGTATTGAGGAAACGTTTATTTTCCTCATTTTTCAACATATGGTGATAAGTCAGAATAGGAATGCCGTTATCTATTTCAGCATCAGTGCTGCTGACATACCCCAGACGATCGCCAATATTGACCTGATACCACGTGTTACCTAGCCGGTCTTTCAACTTACCGACAATCGGGTAGCGTAAGTTTTCTGCTAAGGTAGCAAATTGTTCGCCGTCGACATCTGCGACCAAATAAACCGGGGTCTCGCGTTTAATGATAATGTTTTGATTTGGCAGAGGCTTATTCAAATCCCCCAATATATCATTGTTTTTTCGCGCTTTATTGATATCGCGTAAATCGTCTTTATCAATAAAGCCGATACCGTTACCAAATTTGAATTCATAATATTCTGCCGCCGCGGGCAAAACTTGGATAAGTTGATCTTCTTTAATCTCACCGACAGGAATGACTTGATCGCCAACCAATGAATACATTTCGCTATCGCGGTCGGTAACCATATATTTAGGGGTAAGAACCGCTTCGTCTGGTAGAAGGTCTGCATGGGTTGCCGGCATCATTACCGACATGACAATACCGAGTAGCATCCCAATAGCTATTCTGTTTTTATGCCACATTATCGTTCTACTTATGCGCATTCGGCGCTGAATTGAAAAGGGAAAAATCTGGTGCGCCAGCATAGCACGAGACACCCAAGGTTGAGAAAGATGATATTAGACGGGGACATTATTTATTACGATTAAATTCTAGTATTAACAACAATTAACTTACTAATAATTTACGAGTAGCACTTAAAAACCGATCCAAAGTTACTGACGTTGCAGAGATGAATACAGCCAACACCGCTGCAACCTCAAGGCCGAAGGAGCTACCCAAAGTCATTGGCGTTGCAGCCAGGCGGCAAGTAAACGAATCCCGATGAGCTTACATAAGTAAGTGATTCGGGTAAGTGAACGTAGCCAACACCGCTGCAACCTCAAGGCCGAAGGGTATTAGGTGCGCAGGCCGCGCCCACGCTCAATCAAATACCAAGCCCAAGCATAAAATACCGCGATAAACACCACTAACACACCAATGGTAAAGACCAACGGCACATCAGTAATCCCGAGGAATCCGTAACGGAATCCACTGATCATATACACGATAGGGTTAAGTTTTGACACCGCTTGCCAGAACGGGGGGAGCAAGGCTAACGAGTAAAATACCCCACCCAGATAGGTTAGTGGTGTCAGCACAAAAGTCGGCACCAGGCTGATATCATCAAAGGTCTTGGCAAAAACAGCATTCAACAATCCGCCGAGAGAAAACAGGATTGCCGTCAGCATTAATGTCAGTGCAATCATTGACCAGGAGTGGACATGCAGCGGCACAAAGAACAGCGAAATAATCGTCACCAGAATACCGACACAGATCCCGCGCGCCACGCCACCGCCCACATAACCAACAATCACGATATGAGTGGGTACAGGGGCGACCAACAACTCTTCGATACTGCGCTGGAATTTAGCGCCAAAAAATGAGGCCGCGACGTTAGCATATGAGTTTGTTATCACCGCCATCATTATCAGGCCGGGAACAATAAACTGCATATAATCAAAGCCACCCATATCACCAATTCGGGAGCCAATCAGATTGCCGAAAATAACGAAATAGAGCGACATAGTAATCACCGGCGGCACCAGAGTTTGAATCCAGATGCGAGCAAAACGGGTGATTTCTTTGATCCAGATACTCTGTAATGCTACCCAATACAGGCGGGTCATACTTTTTCTCCCCCGTTGCCATTAACCAAGGTGACAAATAGCTCTTCCAGACGGTTAGCCTTGTTGCGCATACTTTGTACCTGAATTCCCTGTGCGTTCAGTTGACTGAATAGACCATTTAGGCCCTGTTCACGTTTAACATCAACTTCCAACGTTGAGGTGTCCGTCAGACGATAGCTATAGCCTTCCAGCTTCGGCAATGGGCTTTTAATACCCAAATCAAAAATAAATGTTTCTGATTCAAGCTTGCCAAGTAACTGCTTCATAGTGGTATTTTCCACTAACTCACCATTCTGGATAATGCCAATGTTGCGGCACAGCATTTCCGCCTCTTCCAGATAATGAGTCGTCAGAATGATGGTCGTTCCCTGTGCATTCAGCTCCTTGAGGAAACCCCACATGGAGCGGCGTAGTTCGATGTCCACCCCTGCTGTCGGCTCATCTAAAATCAGTAGCTTAGGTTCATGCATCAGAGCGCGGGCAATCATCAAACGGCGCTTCATCCCACCGGATAGGCGAATAGCGCGCTCATTACGTTTGCTCCATAAATCTAGCTGGCTGAGATATTTCTCTGCTCGTTGCAGGGCCTCTCGCCGTGTGACGCCGTAATATCCCGCTTGGGTAACCACAATCTGCAATACCGTCTCAAACGGGTTAAAGTTGAATTCTTGCGGTACTAGCCCAAGCTGGCGTTTGGCATTCACGATATCTTGATCGATGTCGTAGCCAAAGACTTTCACCTTGCCAGAGGTTTTATTCACCAATGAGCTGATAATACCAATGGTGGTGGATTTACCCGCCCCATTAGGCCCAAGTAGTGCATAAAAATCGCCTGCCTCTACGTGCAGATCAATGCCACGCAATGCCTGAACGCCACCTGCATAGGTTTTGGTCAGCTGCGTTATTTCCAGTGCATATGTCATAAGTAAAAAAGAACCTTATTCTATGAGTTCCCAGCGGTCACAGCATGCCCGTGACTTATTTCCCCCCACTGTCGGGGTCAGTTGCGGGGGCGAAGGGAAGCAGTTAGATACAGAGAAGATGTTGTGCGGACAAAAAATGTGCAATCAACAAAGCCACTGTTCCGATTTTAAAATCGTGATCCTTGTCGTATATTATCCTATCGCAATCCGTTCATTACAGGCTATTTACATTAATGAAAGAAATAGAGAAGCTCCTCGCGAACAATGACCTCTGGTCTAAAGCCATCAGTAAAGACGATCCTGGTTTTTTTGAACACCTGGCGGAAGCCCAGAAACCTCGGTTTTTGTGGATTGGTTGTTCGGACAGCCGCGTCCCCGCTGAACAGTTAACCGGCCTGAAAGCTGGGGAATTGTTTGTTCACCGCAATGTTGCCAATCTGGTTATCCATACGGATCTGAACTGTTTGTCCGTGGTGCAATATGCCATCGACGTTTTACAGGTCGAACATATCATTATCTGCGGTCACCTTGGCTGTGGTGGTGTTGAAGCCGCAATGAAAAAAGACCTTGAATTAGGGCTTATCGACAACTGGCTACTGCACATTCGGGATCTTTGGTTTAAACACAGCTCGTTATTGGGTGAGCTGCCTGCCGAAGAACGCAGCGATATGTTATGTAAAATCAACGTGGTAGAGCAAGTATATAACTTGGGTCACTCGACTATTGTTCGCTCCGCCTGGAAGCGCGGGCAGAAAGCCATGATTCACGGCTGGGTCTATGGTATTGAAGACGGTAAACTGACGGATTTAAATATTTCTAGCACCAGCCTTAGCGAACTGGAAATCAAATACCGCGAAGCAATGGCTAAAATACTGCAACCAAACAGACAAAACTAATCCGTGCTATGGGAGGGTGTTAAAACGCACCCTCTCCCATCAACCACGCGCTCAATCAGCCTAAAATACCAACGCGCAGTAGCCGATTACTCGTCAAGCATCACAACTTTGCCGACATACGGCAAGTGCCGGTAACGCTGAGCATAATCGATACCATAACCCACGACGAATTCATCAGGAATGGTAAAGCCGACCCACTCTACGGGAACTTGTACTTCACGGCGCTCAGGTTTATCCAGCAGCGTACAGATAGCCAATGATTTTGGCCCACGCAGTTGCAGAATTTCACGAACCTTACTTAGCGTGTTACCGGAGTCGATAATATCTTCGACAATCAGCACGTTTTTACCACGGATATCTTCATCCAAATCTTTCAGGATTTTCACATCGCGGGTGGTGCTCATGCCGTTGCCATAGCTCGAGGCGGTCATAAAATCGACTTCATGGGAAACGTCTATCGCGCGACATAAATCAGCCATAAACATAAATGAACCACGGAGTAACCCCACCAACACCATTTCACTGCCGCTGTCGCGATAATGTTCGGAGATTTGGCGGCCTAATTCGACAATTCGGGTTTTTACTTCCTGTTCGGAAATCATGACTTCTACAGTGTGCTTCACAGCCAACATACCTATTTAAATTTATTGATTTTATATCAATGAGCAGCCGGTGCAGATAGCCTCAATGATACAGATTGATGCCCCTAGTTTAACACAATTCAAAGGACATCCTGCCACTCTCCCCGCTTAGTGGCGGGGCGAAAGTATAACAAAGATAAACAGCGGGAGTATTGAGAGATATACTAGGGCCATAAATTTGACTCCGATATTGCCTCTGGATAGCCCCTCGACAAGGAATGTTTTAATGAATTATCAGTCAACCAGTATCTGGCTTTATTCCGTAACTTTTACGGTAATCACCGCCATCAGCTTGTTTGTTGCCTTTTTTGGCTTGAGTGCCCCGATCTTTTACTACCTTATTGTCGGTTTGGTCTTCAGTGTCTGGGTTTCATTACATTTGCACCGTATGGCAGAGAAAGGGATTATTTATCTGATTACTGAAAAAACACAATGGATGGTTTATGTCAGGGGGATCCCGGTGCAAGAAACGCGTACGTCCTTAAAAAACCCCTGTTTTATCAGTGGCGCACGTTTGGCATCTTTCTTTCGACGTTTTCTGATAATCAAACTGTTGCTGCAAGCTGTGACTTTGTATTTAGCCCTAAAACAAACCGTTGAACTTCCCCCTTCCGATACCCCGTATATGCTATGGGTGATAATGGGATTGGCGATAGCAATTATCTGCTTCCTTATCAGCAAAATGTGGCTGACAGTCAAAACATTACTCGCACTCCAACGTGCAGAATGGCTGATAGAAGAAATACCGAGAGATGGCTTTAGTTATTATCAGGGATATATCATTAAGAAAGATAAAAGCGGTAATCAGATACTCCAACCCGCTTTGACTGAACTGCTAAAAGTATAAAAAAAGAAAATATCCCCAGCCAACTCGCTGGGGAGTCACTCAAGCACTGACAGTAAAGCCCAGCATCATGCCAGTATCTTCATGCTCCAGCAGGTGGCAATGGGCCATATAAGGGGTACTGGCCGGGGCCAGATGATTAAAGCGCACTAATATCTCACTGCGCGCGCCCTCCACTCGCACCGTATCTTTCCAACCACGGCGATGATCTGCTGGCGGTTTGCCATTCTCACTCAAAATACGGAACTGCGTCCCGTGGACATGGAATGGATGGAGCATCATGTCGCCCTCTCCGGAAATAGTCCATTTTTCGTATTTGCCCTGCTTGGCATCAAACGCCGCGTCGGTCATTGAGAATGCTTTGCCATTAATCATATTGGCGTGGCTGAAATCAAAAACCGGAGCCGCTTTCATTGCGCCATGGTTCATGCCTTTCATATTGCTGTGATCCATACCGCCCATGGCACCAGTATCCATCCCCCCCATATTGCCGCTACCCATGCTCATGCCCGCCATGGCCTGCATACCATAGCGGCTCATCAGCGCCTGCATGCCCAGCATATCCAATTTCGGGTCCATCATCAGTTGGAACCAGCGCTCTGGCAAACCGGTGACATCCACCAGCGGCGGCACTATCACCAGAGAATCCGGCAATGTTTTACTGCCCGCTGCCAATGAGGGTTGAATGCGTAATACCGGCAAGGGCTTATCAAACGGAGCCAATGTCATGCCCATTTGTTTGACCGGCAAAGTGACCAAATCAAGTGCTTTGCCGTCGGAAGTATCCACCAGCACCTCAAAACGTTCGCCCATCAGTATCGGCAACTCGCGCACTGCAACCGGCTCTGCCAGTAACCCACCGTCACTGCCAATCACATACATTGGGCGGCCATCGCTGAGGGCCAAATTCAGGGAACGCGCATTGCACCCATTCAATAACCGCAAGCGCACCCAACCGCGCGGCGTAATCTGCTGTGGATAGCTAGCACCATTAGTGAGCATCCGGTCGCCAAACCACCCCACCGCCGCCGTCATCACATCCAGTTGATAGTCAATCTGGCCATCTTTACCCAGCAATTTATCCTGCAAAATGACCGGGATGTCATCCACGCCCCACTGTTTTGGCAGCGGCAGTTTTTCACTGTCACTATCATCTATTAGCACCAATCCGCCCAGCCCCATCGCGACCTGACGGCCGGTTTTACCGTGGGTATGGGGATGGAACCAACAGGTAGCAGCGGGCTGTTCTGCCGTCAATGCCACCTGGCGTTTTGCTCCCGGCTGAATCAGTGCTTGCGGCCCCCCATCGACATCACCGGGGATTTCCAGGCCATGCCAGTGCACCGTCGTGGCTTCCGGTAAGGAATTTGTTATGTGAATAGTCACCGGCTTGCCGCGCTGTAAACGAATAGCTGGCCCTAATAAGTTGCCGTTATAGCCCCAAGTTTGCGTAGCGGCGGAGGGCAACCAGGCCACTGTGCCAGTTTGGATAGTCAAATTAATATTGCCACTGGCATCTGGGAGCAGTAGTGGCGGGATAGGTAAAGGTGAAAAATCTGCGGCTAAAGCCGCGCGGCTCCATAAAGGCAGTGAAGTGGCGGCTCCAAGAGCTGCCGTTAACTTGATAAAATCACGGCGATGCATGGTCGTCTCCATTCTAATTGTCGATAATGATAAGACTTATCGTGAGTAAGTGCTCGCTTAGCACAAGAACAGCATTATCCGCCAGCATAAACCTTCCCCTAAAGGGAAGGTCAAGCTGTAATCAATCACTTTGTGAATCAACCGCCGTATATACCCACACTAAGGGCATAATAAAATTTACTCTGAACCATCACAGTGTGATAACGTCTGTTAACAATGAATAAGCCTATTTCCGCGATGAAAAGAACAACGTTAGTTATGCTGCTGCTTGCCCTGTGCGGATTCTCATCTGCCAGTTCTGCATTAAGTGAATCTGAAGCAGAAGATCTTGCCGATCTGACTGCGGTATTCGTTTATCTGAAAAATGATTGCGGCTATAAGGAATTACCTAATAATGAAATCAAACGAGCAATTGTCTATTTTGCTCAACAAAATCGCTGGGACCTGCGTAACTACAGTAGCTTCAATATGAATGCGTTGGGTGAAGAGAGCTATCGCGACCTACGTGGTATTGCGCTCCCCGTTCCGACCAAATGCAAATCTCTGGCTCGTGACTCTTTAAGTTTATTGGCCTACGCTAACTAGCGACCCCGCATTTACCCTATCAGTCTGAAATTCAACCGTGCAACCTCAGCCAGAGTTGGCTATGATGTTGCCCCCATTTTTCATGGCTGTTACTGCGAAGGAGAAGCCCGGAACATGTCACAGAAAGAACTATGGTATGAAACATTACATGCCAACTTCGGTCAGTATTTTTCAGTAGAAAATGTACTGTACCGCGAAAAAACCGAGCATCAGGATTTGGTGATTTTTGAGAACCCGGTGCTGGGTCGGGTAATGGCGTTGGATGGCGTGGTGCAAACCACTGAGCGCGATGAATTTATCTATCACGAAATGATGACGCACGTCCCTTTGTTGGCCCACGGTCAGGTAAAGAAAGTGCTGATCATTGGCGGCGGCGATGGCGCGATGCTACGTGAAGTCAGCCGCCACAAAGATATTGAGCAGATTACCATGGTGGAAATTGACGCCGGTGTCGTCGAGTTCTGCCGCCAGTATCTCCCGAATCATAATGCGGGTGCTTATGATGACCCTCGTTTCAAATTAGTGATTGATGATGGCGTCAATTTCGTTAATCAAACGCACGAAAAATTCGATGTCATTATCTCTGACTGCACTGACCCCATTGGGCCTGGTGAAAGCCTGTTTACCTCTGCTTTCTATGAGGGATGCGCCCTTAGTTTGAATGAGGGCGGCATTTTTGTGGCGCAAAACGGCGTGTGCTTCCTGCAACAAGATGAAGCGGTCGACAGCCATAACAAGCTTAGCCACTATTTTAAAGATGTCAGTTTTTATCAGGCCGCCATTCCGACCTATTACGGCGGTATCATGACTTTCGCTTGGGCGACACAAAACCCACAGTTGCGCCAATTAGATATAGCCACGCTACAACAGCGTTTTGTCGAAGCGGGCCTGACCTGCCGCTACTATAACCCCGCGATTCATGTCGGCAGCTTTGCCTTGCCGCAGTATTTGCTGGATGCCTTAACCGCCAAATGTTGATAATCCGTAAGGAGGTGAACTAAATTGTCCAAGCTTAAACTACACGGCTTCAACAACCTGACGAAAAGCCTGAGTTTTTGTATTTACGATATTTGTTATGCCGAAACCGCAGACGACCGCGATGGCTATATCGCCTACATTGACGAACAGTATAATGCCAACCGCCTGACCGAGATCTTGACTGAAACTTGCTCGATTATTGGCGCGAATATTTTGAATATTGCCCGTCAGGATTACGATCCTCAGGGAGCGAGTGTCACCATTTTGGTCAGCGAAGAGCCAGTTGATCCGCGCGATGTTGATACCTCCGAGCACCCCGGCCCACTACCGAATGCAGTGGTCGCCCATCTGGATAAGAGCCATATTTGCGTCCATACCTATCCGGAAAGCCACCCTGAAGCAGGGTTATGCACTTTCCGTGCAGATATTGAAGTCTCTACCTGTGGCGTCATTTCACCACTGAAAGCGCTGAATTACCTTATCCACCAATTGGAATCCGATATCGTTACCATGGATTACCGAGTGCGCGGTTTTACCCGTGATATCAACGGTGTTAAGCACTTTATCGATCATAAAATTAATTCGATTCAGAACTTTATGTCTGACGATATGAAGTCGCTGTATCACATGATGGATGTGAATGTTTATCAAGAAAACATCTTCCATACCAAGATGATGCTGAAAGATTTCGATTTGAAGCATTATCTGTTTAACGCCAAGCCAGAAGAGCTGAGCGCCGCAGAAAGAGAGCGAATTACCCGCCTGCTATACAAAGAAATGCAGGAAATCTACTATGGCCGCAATGTGCCGGAAGTGTGATGTAATTGAGGGAATATCAGTCTTAAAATCCCGGTCTAACCGGGATTTTTGATTAAGGGAGCTGGGCAAGCAAAGGGGCAATATCAACCTTTGCAGCGACTGAGGGCTAATCGCAATGCGGCACCGATTTCACCAGGAGGGCTATTAACGGGTAGAATAACTTTATCGCTTCCGCCGCGCCCCGTTCCCCCCCATGCCTCCAGTTTTTCATGGCGGCTTGGGGAGATGGTGATCACATCATTAAGACAATGAATAGAACATTTTTTCATATCCTTAAATAATGCCCGCTTGGTTTTATAACCGTATTTCTGCATCAGCATTGCTATCCAGGCAGCATATTGCTCTTTGCCTGTTTCAAGATCAAAAAACTCAGCGGACTCTTCAAGTGATAATGTCCGGCTGTTTGATAACGCAATCAGCACAGCTTCACCAATACTTTTATCATCTGCATCCGGTGGTAATAGATGAGGGGGGAAAAGTGGATCCCTCCTCATCAAACCAAGTCCAGAATATGTATTAATATTAAAGAACTCATTGTTGTAAAAGCAACTAGCACAATAATATTGCTCTTGGTTAAATTTCATCATTTCACCTGCGTTACCATCATGTTTACACTCTGGCTTTTACCATATTCAATTGCTCGGTTTATCTCTGCCCATTGTGCTTTGGTTGTATTGGCAGGGATAGCCAATTGTATTTCTCTATTAGTAATCAGCGATGGATTCAGATCTATATCAGAAAGACTATATTCCTTAAACTTCGCAACCGTATCAATATTCCCTTTCAGCGAATTGTAGATTTGCCTTGGATTCGCCACTCTGGCGGCGGTGGTGGTATCCAGAGTTTTTACACTGATGGCCGTGCGGGAGATGCGATTATAGTAATCAAAGGTTTTAAAGTTTACCGGTAACCGTGAGTTTTGTGGCAATTGTGTCCCGACATAATTCTCCCACGGCATTCCTTGCTGGCTAATACCTTGCCCCCATTTAATGCCGGTTGTCGACTGGCTTACCGTCGCAATCCTTGGCACCGCAAACTTCCTCACCTGCCCTGCGGCAAGCCGTGCGCTGCTTTTTGCTACCGCGCCAATGCCGGCAACATAACCGCCATACTCAACCAGCAGTTTACCCGCTTCTCGCCCTGAGTCATAGGCTCCTCCTGCGCCCGCCCGCTGATAATGAGCCTCCATTCTGTCAATCCGTGCCAGCCAGTCCCGCTTGACACTTTGCGCCACAGTGCCCGCCACATCATCACTGTTAACCAGCTCTCTGAGCGCCATAAATGCCTGTTTTGGCTCTTTTAATACCCCCAGTAATTCAATGCTACTGTCATACAGCCCTTCCGGCACACCAGTCACAATACCCGCCGCAAAAGCACCGTCCTGACTGCCGCTGGTCATTCCCCAGCGAATAAAAACTTTACCTTTATCCGCCACTGTCCTCGCAGCGTTCATTTCAGCTTCCATCAACTTTTGTTGATGATGGCTGAGATAGTTATAACGAAAAGTGGTTTCGGCAGCATTAGCGCCGCTGTATGCCCCCTCGGCTTTGCCAGTAAACACCGCGCCCGCCACACCCCCTAAGAATCGGGATAACTGAGCCTGACGTTCAGATTTCTCCTGCCAGTTTTGTGAGCCGATAAAGTTCTCGCCCATCACCGCACCGGCCAGCTCGGCGGCCAGTGCCCCGGCCGCCGCACCTTTCGCATCACCACCACCAATTTCAGCCGCCACGCCCGCCACGACTGCATGACTCAGCG
>NZ_CABHXX010000081.1 GCF_902170565.1 Yersinia thracica | reverse complement strand
AAACCATTTTAATTTAAAATAAAAAATACCTATAAATCATATCAATAGGCATTATCAGTTGGACGCGATAATAAGAATGATAATATTTCAGTAATAAAACACGAAATGACACTTTAAAATACACTTAGCAATAAGCTATTTAATTGATAGGCACTATCTGCCCTACAAAATTAAATATCTTTGTTATACTTATCCCGGTGAAGAAATTGGTAATCAACTCAATAAAGGGATACCTATTATGAGTACAGCAAAACTGGTAAAAGCAAAATCTTCCGAACTCATCTATACACGAAATGACGTTGATGAACATACAAAAGAGCTTACGATTAAGCTATTAAATGAGCTGGTTATTCAGTTTATTGATCTGTCACTTATCACCAAACAAGCACACTGGAATATGCGCGGGGCTAATTTTATTGCGGTCCATGAAATGCTGGATGGTTTCCGCACCGCCATTAACGATCACCTCGATACTTTTGCAGAACGCGCAGTTCAATTAGGGGGGATTGCACTCGGTACAGCACAGCTTGTGACTGAAAAAACCCCATTGAAGAGCTATCCAACTCGTATTCATAGCGTGCAAGATCACCTGAAAGAGTTAGCAGACCGCTATGCTGTGGTGGCGAACTTTGTGCGTAAAGCCATCACCGAAGTCAAAGATGAAGATAGCGCCGACATGTTTACTGCCGCCTCACGCGATCTGGATAAGTTCCTGTGGTTCCTCGAAGCCAATCTTGAAGATCAGCGCTAATATCGCCGATAGATTTCAACGCGCAGGAAGACATTAACTGACAACAGTCAAGATTCTTCAGACTGCTGACAAAGTCAAATAAAGGGGAAACGTGCCGTCGGGGCCGTAACGGCATAAGCCGTCGGAGCGCCCCTAGGTGCGGTCAACCCTTTACTCATTAAGCTATAAGTCACTTTGTCATTAACCTCATTCCTGTCATTTGAATCAAATAAGACAGGGCCGGTTATCCGGCTCTGTTTACGAAGATACCCCCCTCACTTCCCTCCCTGCCCGCTTTTCAAACCAAAACCCGATACAGTTAACAATATTGTTACATGACTGTGAGCTATAGAT
>NZ_CABHXX010000080.1 GCF_902170565.1 Yersinia thracica | reverse complement strand
GGTACCACCACCGCCGCCGCCGCCGGTACCACCACCGCCACCACCTACATAATAAAGCATAAACTTAGTGTGATAGGTAACCTTGCCGCCATACAGCACTGTCGATTCCCAAAATACATCCTCGGTGGACTTGAGAATGACCTTGTCCAAAGTAGACTTGGTTGTATCGATCTGAGGAATGGTGATGGTTTGACGGGCTGGCGCAGGCGGGGTGATGTTATTCGCACCATTATTGATAACAAAACCCGTGATTACTCCCTGGTAATTGCCGCCCATTGAAAGTGTCGTCATACGCCAACGGATTTTGTCGCCGGGTTTAGCGAAAACATCGAGCTCGGAATCTGCTTGGTCCTGTACGTGAGACCATGTCCCGATCATGTATATGGACTTGTGCCCCTCTCCAAGACTCACATGTTGGCCGCCTTTTCCTGCCTGATTTGGACCAAATGTTTTCATGATATAGGGAGCATCAACCGCTATCAGTACATCAATAATTTCCATAGCTGTCATTCCTTCTTAAAGGGGGGACTAGATTGCTCGGAAAGCCAGATCCCGTTTATAAATGAAGCGCCACAAAATGATGTTAGCGTTCCATGGTATATCTATGTTCTGAGGGTAGGTGATGTGATTTAGGGGGGCAAATGAAATAAAGTGCTCAATCGATAACCATCGGTAACAGATTGTGCTTATGAACGGGCACGACTGAGGTAATAATGATTGATATATTCGTGCCGTCGTGAAATAGGGTACCACTAGAAGATTAGCTGCTTTTCAACTGCTTTGAACCGTCTCAACTAATTTTGAAATAGTGATAGTGGAGCTTCTGGAGGCAAAGCGGAGGATAGTCGGGAACGCGGTTCACAAAGGTTTTTTACGTGATGCGGCTATAGCTGTGATGAATATTAATATCATCAATACATATCCCACCAATACCGAACCCTTCACCCCAATAGATCGAAGAAATACACGGCAACAAAGGAAAGACTCACTACGCTTGCCGCCACTAGAATCATAGGAATTACATACTCTTCCATTACTCCTCCTTGAACTATCTATGGGTTAGCTAAATGTAGCTTAGTCCACTGAGCTTTAACGTTCCTTAAACATCATGAAATTAATAACTTGCAACATAAATATTGGGGGTTTATCAGGTAGGGAGTGGCCGGAAAATCACCGGCCTGACTGCAAGGAACCCGGCCTGAAACCAATCATCAGCACTTTCCCACGTATCCTGCAAAATCTCTTCTACCGTATTCTTATCCTCGCCAGCCCCACCTGGCACGGTTAACAGAACTATATTAATAATCGTAGAAATAATAAAAAGTTGACAATCATCACCACCATGCCGCATAAAAAAAGCCCTAAAAAACGTCATCATATGTCCAAGGTGCCATCATGTAACTGCTTATTAAATGTATGAAGTCACCTTTATTCCGTTACAGAGAAGACTGCTTAACACTGGCTGCTAAAGTGGATTACGCTCTTCGCTTATTTAGTATCAACGCCGTATGTTACCCAGCAATCGTTTGATGGGGTAGAACCCAAAAAGGAACAATTATAATGTCTTTTTTCAGACAGAAATCATCAACTAATACCAAAAATAATGAGGATAACTCTTCTCGTTATTACGGAAGTAAGGTTGTTTACGCAATGCTGGATATAAACTTCACCCAAAAATTGTCAATGTTGATTAATGATAGTATTAGAGAATATACATCAAATAACTCTCGAGGGGTGATGTGTCGTTCTATGCACGTTGATTTACCGAGGATGGATTATTATATAGATAATCATATGATTAGCATCCCCGGTAACATTGAAGCCAGCTACAATAAATTTATTGAGCAAGGCGGGAAAGAATGGGCAAATGATTATGTGGGTTCTATCTCTGCATTCTTACATCAAGGCATTTTTGTTGATATATTTAAGGCAATCCCATATTGGAAAGATAGCAATGAATGTCGATGGGATATAATAATGGCTTCTCATGATAGACTCAATTGTAGTAATACATTTCATATTAATAAGGACGGCAGTATAAAAATAATATCACAAAGTCATGTCAGTAACATTATTTTAAACGACAATAATATTGTTTTGACAAAGAGTTCCACAAGTTTTTTTTCTTTGCAAATATCTTTAGTTTGTGTAAAAAATATTGGCGGTCATTGTTTGGTCATGACTGCAGGTGATTCTACTGATAGAGCCACTCTGCAACTTGAATTTGAAGATATAGATAAGTAGCAAAAATCCAAATGCATTTTCAAACGAGGGCAAGGGAACCGCAAAGCACAACCCATCATCAAATTGCCCTTTATTGAGTCGTCGTAAGGTTTCGAGTCCTTGGAGCATTAACCAAGCGCGGTTGAGTTGTTTGAAACCACCCGTTGCGACGACTAATTTTTCAATCGGCGCATGGTCGCACTCAATGCGATTATTCAGAAATTTGGTTTGCCGTTGTTTCACGTGCAAGGTACTGCTAGTCGTGTTATGCCGCTGATCCACCAAACTCCAGGTAAATTTTCGCCAAATTCTCGTACTGATTGAAACGATTTTCGTTCAGTGTCAGCTCCGCCTGACGGCGATGTTCCTGTGCGTTCAGCCAGTCGGTGATGGTGATCGCGCCCTGCCGGTAGCGAACCGCGTTCAGTTGTTCCGACTGGCGCGCCAACGTCAAGGCTGCCCGCAGATGCGTTTCCTGCGCTATTAGCTGAGCGCGCAGCGACAACGCGTCGTTGACGTCGGCCATCGCTTTGTACAGCGCCTGTTTGAATTCCAGTCTCCGCAGCTCATAGTCGTTGCGGGCGATCTTAATGTCCACGTTCATCTGGCGCCATTCGAGGAACGGCAGTGCCAAGCTAGCGCCAACGCTACCCACCGGGTTGCTCAGAAATTCCAGCAACGCGGTGCTGCTGGTACCCAGCGAGCCTGTCAGGCTGAATGCCGGGTAATACTGAGTGCGTTTCACATCGACATTGGCCAGTGCTTCGCGCAGCCGCAGCTCTTTGGCGCTGATGTCCGGTCGACGGCTCAATACGCTGGCTGGAATACCGGTGTTGATCTGCGGTAATGGGGCTACCGGCAAGCGGGCAGGTTCAACCACGGCGCTGCCCGGCGGTGCACCCAGCAACGTAGCCTGTTCATCCAACGCCTGCTGGAGTTCATGCTGTAATTCCAGTAGATGGCTTTCCTGCGTCAATAGACTTTGTCCGGCGTCCACCATGTCCAGTGCCGATGTGTTGCCAGCGCGATGGCGGGCGGTGGCCAGTCTTAGCGTGTCTTTGGCGTAGGCGATGCTCTCCCGGCTGATGCCGATTTGCTGATTGAGGAAGCCGATATGCCAGTAGTTCGTGCTGGCGTCGGCCAGCAGCTTCAGGCGGGTCGACCGCAGATCCTGCTCGGTCGCCTGGCGGGCCCACTCCGCCGCGTCGCGCTGCCTCGCCAGCTTGCCCCACAGGTCAACTTCATAACGGGTGCCGAGGCTGCTGCCGCTGGTCTTATTCCAGGACGAAGAGTTGCTCAGGGGGGTATTGGCGTCGGCGTTCAGCGTGGCGTTGACGCTGGGGGCGGTTTTGATGTTGATTTGCTCCGCCTGAAGCCGGGCGTCATACAGTCGCAGCGCAGCCACGGCCAGATCGTTGTTATTGGCCATCACCTGCTGTAGCCAGCGTTCGAGATCCGGATCGTGGAAATCGCGCCAGTCGAACGGTGGCGGTGCAGCGGCGTCGGTCTCATGCTGCCAGTGGGAGGGGTAGTTGACCTGCGGTACCAGATACTTGCTTTTCAGCGCATTGCCGCAGCCGGCGCTGAGCAGGACGGCGAGGAATAAAGTCAAAGGGGATAAAATTTTCATGGGTTACTCGCTGGCCAATGAGACGACCGGATCCATCCTTGCCGCCTTGCGTGCGGGGAGATAACCAAAGATCATGCCGATTAATGTTGAGCAGAAAAACGCGATGGCGGCAGCCCGCCATGAATAGATGGCGGTGAGCATGCCGCCTGCCATCGCGGTGAACAGCGAACCGGCGGCGAACGATAGCGCGATACCCAATGCGCCGCCGATAAGACACACCAACACGGCTTCTATCATGAACTGCTGCATGATGTCGCGGCGCCGCGCACCGACCGCCATGCGCACGCCAATCTCATGGGTACGTTCGGTCACCGAGACCAGCATGATGTTCATCACGCCCAGGCTGCCGATCACCAGCGAGATCGACGCCACCATCAGGATCAGCAGGCTGAGGGTCATCGAGGTGCGCTCAATGGATTTTCGATACTGATCACGGTTGAACAGCCTGAAATCCTTCACGCCGTGGCGCTGGGTCAGCAGTTGAGTTATGGCGCTGACGGCCGCCTCGTTGGCGACGTTATCTTGCAGTCGCACGCTGATGCTGCTGAGCGTCTGTTTGCCCACCATGCGGTACATCACCGTACTGTAGGGCATCCACACATTGATGCTGTTTGGCTCATAGTCGAAGTTGCTCTTTGCGATGCCGATCACCCGCGCTGGCACCGCGCCGAGAAACACGATCTGGCCGAGCGGCTTCACGCCGGCGTCACCAAACAGTGGCTGACGCGCATTGTCGTCGATGATCACCTCCTGCAGCGCGTTATGGTCGTCACTAAAGGTTGAGCCCTGCAGGAGAGTGATGCCGTTGACGCGAAAATAATCGAGTCCAACGCCGCGGATCGTGGCCGTGGCGGACTTGTGGCGAAAGCGAATACTGTTCGAAGCACGGACTTCAGGGCTGACGCTGTCGACAAAACGTTGTTTCGCCAGCGCTTCGGCATCCGCAGGTACCAAGGTGCGGATGCTGTCGGTGCCGTCGTCGGAGAAATCGAGCCCGGGGTAAATGCTTACCACGTTGGTGCCCAGTCCTTTGATATTTTCCAGTGTGCGCTGTTTTGCACCTTCACCCAGTGCCACCACCGTCACCACCGCGGCGATGCCGAATATAATGCCGGTCATGGTCAGCACGGTGCGCAGGCGGTGGGAGTTCATCGCTTTCAACGCCATGTGCAACGATTCGCGGGTTCGGTCAAACAGGCTTTGCCAGCCGCTTTGCTGGCTGCGATTCGGCGTCGGCAGCGACGGGGAGGTGACCGATTTGCGGCCGTTGTCCGCCACGATCTCGCCGTCCCGCAGCTCGATAACGCGTTGCGCGTGCTGCGCCACTGTCATGTCATGGGTGACAATTACCAGGGTGTGGCCGCGCTGGTTCAGCTCATTGAGGATCGCCAGTACTTCCTGGCCGGATTGGGAGTCCAGTGCGCCAGTTGGCTCGTCCGCCAGAATAATCTCGCCGCCGTTGATCAGCGAGCGAGCGATGCTGACACGCTGCTGCTGACCACCGGAAAGCTGGCCGGGTTTGTGATCCTCTCTGCCTTCCAGACCCAGCCGTGCCAGCAACTGCTCAGCCCGTTGACGTCGCTGTTCGCGACCACTGTTGGCGTAAATCGCCGGGATTTCGACATTACTCAGTGCGCTGAGATCAGGCATCAGATGATAGCGCTGGAAAATGAAGCCAATATGCTCGCGGCGTAATCTGGCGAGTTCATCCGGCGACAAGTGAGCGGCATTTTGGCCACCAATGTAATAGTCGCCGCAGTCCGGCACGTCGAGGCAACCCATGATATTCATTAGCGTTGACTTGCCGGAACCGGAAGCGCCGATGATAGCCACCCATTCACCGGCGGCAATGGTCAGGTTGATGTTCTTCAGCACCGTCAATGCCTGATCGCCGTGGGTATAAGTACGACTGATGCCCTTTAGTTCAATGATATTGTTCACAGAAATATGCCATCCTCAGCCGGTTTAACGCTGGGCTGTGACAACACCACATGTTCGCCGGCTTTCAGCCCGCTGAGGATTTGGATGTCGACGTTATCGGTGATGCCGGTTTTCACCTCGCGCATTTCCAACCGACCACTTTTGGTCAGCACCCGCACCAGCTGTTTTTTTCCTTCGGTTTTCTGCACTGCCTGGATCGGCACCAATAGGGTGTTTTTGGCGTCGTCACGTAACAGCGAAACCTGCGCGGTCATACCGATACGCAGGCGGTTTTCCGGGTTGGGCACGTCCAGCAGCGCGTTGTAGTACACTGAGGCATTTTTTGAAGTATCGGTAGCGGAGCTGTTGCTGGTGCCAGGCGCATCGTCTTTCATCACCGATTCAGGAGCCAGCTCGACGGTACGCAACGTGGCGTAGTAGCGCCGATCCGGCTCAGAGAAAATGGAGAAGTAGGCCTTCTGGCCCGCAAAAATATGGGTGATGTCGGCCTCGGAGATCTGCGCTTTGATGGTCATCACGTCCAGCCGCGCCAGCTTGATGATGGTCGGCGCACTCTGGTTAGAGTTTACCGTTTGGCCTTGCTGCGTGACCACGGCGATGACGATGCCGTCCATCGGTGCCAACACTCGGGTGTAGCCCAAATCGACTTTTTTCTTTTCGACGTCTACCTGCATTTGCACCAGCTTGGCGTTAAGCGACAACAGCTCGGCCTGGGTGGTGGCAAGTTGCTCTTCGGCTTTTTCGAAGTCTTCACGCGAGCTGGCTTCCTCGTTCAGCATGCGGCGCTGGCGCTTGAAGTGCGATTCGGCCTGCTTTAGCTGCGCTTGTTTAGCCTGCTGGTCGGCTTTGACGATGTTGAGCGCCGCTTCGGCGGTGCGCAGCTCGTTGCGCTGCGGCAGATCGTCGATATCGGCGATCGATTGCCCTTTGGTTATCCGATCACCCAGTTTTACTCTCAGCAATTTGACCTGGCCGGACACCTGTGCACCGACGTTGACGCGTTCGAACGCATCAACGCGGCCGGTGGCCAGGACGGCATTCTCGATATCACCCAGCCGCGCGGGTGCGGTAACATAAGCGGGCGGCGGGCGGCGTTGCCAATACATCACCAACGTAACAGTGCTAACGATGAGTACAACGGCAGCAATAAGTGTCAGGCGGCGAGCAGTGAATTTCATTAGCAAAGTGTCCGGTGTTTTCATTGCAATAAAAGTGGTCGTTCCAATCGTCTATCATAGGTGCATCAATGTTAACGGGCGGTAAACGCCTGGTATATATTTCCGCCAGTAACACGATTGCTGTTGTGTGACACACCGCCAGATTGACCGAATCTATCTGCAATCGGGTATTGCGTCCGTTAAATGGGAGACCATTCCCGAGGGGGCACGCCAGATAATGACGCAATTGATGGTTCGCCAGTATTCAGATTGGTTTGGCGTATTTACGGATTGTTAGTCAGTCAGGTGGTAGTATGAATTTTATGATTGAAATCACTTTATTAAGATTATTATTAGGTTGAGTGTTAATTATTTCGCTTTCATAAAAAACTGACTATCATTTAAATCTCATTTAGCGAGATATTAATCATAATACCTTCCCATTTGTACGATATTTCCTACGGATCATGCAGATTAATTCTTGGGTATTTTTTATATATTATAAAACGCATTGAAAATAACTTTTTCGCGGGCATAATGCGCTGAATTATTTTATTCAGCCGTTTATCTGCCCCAGCAGGGCAAATAAGGATATTCCCTGTGCTGCGTTCCTACTATTTAAAATTAATAGCTGGCATATTGTTTTCTACGGTAGCTATTCCATTTGCAATTAATTGCGCGGAATTAGCCCCCGTTCAGCAAAGTATTCATCAGCAGGAACGACAACGGGCACTGGAAGAGCGTCTGGCACCTGCCACACCAGATGTGCGCTTATCGGCACCGGCGGCCTCTTTGGGCCGGATTGTCTTTCCGGTTGAAAAGCCCTGTTTTGTTATTGACCGCATTACCCTCAGCGGCACCGAGCCGTTACCTCGCTGGTTGCCATTGCAACGCCTCGCCGATCAGGCACAAGGCCAGTGTCTGGGGGCCAAGGGGATTAACCTGTTGATGGGCCAATTACAAAATCGGCTGATTGATCATGGCTATGTCACTACCCGTGTTCTGGCCCCACAGCAGGATTTGAACAGCGGTATTCTGGCACTACAAGTGGTACCCGGCAAAATACGTCAGGTGACGCTGACTCCCGACAGTGACCACCATGTCACACTATTTAGTGCGTTCCCCGCTCGCCCCGGCAACCTGTTGGATTTGCGCGATATTGAGCAAGGGCTGGAGAACCTCCAGCGCGTTCCCACCGTGCAAGCCAGCATGGAGTTGATCCCCGGAGAGGCCCCCGGCGAGACCGATATCGCCCTGAGCTGGAAACAGAGCAAAATGTGGCGGCTGGCGGCCTCGCTGGATGACTCTGGCACCCGCAGCACTGGTCGCTATCAAGGTGGCGCGACACTGTTTCTGGACAATCCTTTATCCCTGAGTGACCTGTTTTATGTCTCGGCTGGCGGTTCAATAAAAAATCGCGGCGATAAAGGCACCAATAACCTGACCGGCCATTACTCGCTGCCATTCGGCTACTGGACCCTCGGCATGACCGCCAGCAGCTATGACTATCACCAGACGGTGGCGGGTCTCAATGGCGATTACGGCTATCGCGGCGAAAGTGAAAATGTGTCGCTGCAACTCAGCCGCCTGCTACACCGCAATGCCAGCCAAAAAACCACTTTTACCTACGATGTGCTGACCCGCTCGTCGAAAAACTACATCAATGATACCGAAGTGGAAGTGCAGCGCCGCCGCACCTCCGCCTGGCGTATTGGGCTGGAACATCGCCACTTTATTTCGCAGGCCACACTGGATGCCGGTGTCAGCTATCAGCGTGGCACCCGCTGGTTTGGCGCGATGCCCGCGCAGGAAGAGTCTGTCGGGGAAGGCACCGCCCTGAGTAAAATTCTGCGCTTGAATGCGCAACTGGACATTCCTTTTGCCGCCTTGACGCAAAAATTCCACTACAACCTGCAATACCAGCGTCAAAGCACTAACACGCCGCTGACGCCACAGGATCAGTTCTCTATCGGTGGCCGCTGGTCAGTGCGCGGTTTTGATGGCGAACGCACGCTGAATGCCGACCGTGGCTGGACAGTGCGCAATGATCTCGGCTGGTACACCCCGCTGCCAGGGCATGAGCTGTATGTCGGTGTTGACTATGGCGAGGTCGGGGGACGGAGTGCCGCTTATCTGCTCGGTCAGCATTTGGCGGGCGCTGCCATCGGTGTTCGCGGCAATATTCTGAATACCCGCTACGACCTGTTTGCGGGCAAACCACTCTCTAAACCCGACGGATTCAAAACCGACTCGGTGACTCTGGGCTTTAACCTGAACTGGCAATACTGATGCGCCCGATTAACGCTTTACTCTGGGATGAGTTATGAATAAGAACCTGTACCGTATCGTTTTCAACAAAGCGCGTGACATGTTGATGGTGGTGGCTGATATCGCCGCTTCCGGTCGGGCCGCATCATCGCCGTCGTCAGGTGTTGGGCATACACAAAACCGCCGTATCAGTACCTTATCAACATTGAGTTTCAGTCTGCTATTGGCCTTGGGTTGTGTTTCTTTACCCGCCCAGTCCGCGATTGTCGCCGATGCCAGTGCGCCGGGGAATCAGCAGCCAACCATTATCAGCAGCGCCAACGGTACGCCGCAGGTCAATATTCAGACGCCCAGCAGTGGCGGGGTTTCGCGCAACCTTTACAGCCAGTTTGATGTCGATAATCGCGGCGTGATCCTCAATAACGGGCACGGTGTCAACCAGACCCAACTCGGCGGTTTTGTCAACGGTAACCCGTCGCTGGCGCGCGGTGAAGCCAGTATTATTCTCAACGAAGTCAACAGCCGTGACCCCAGTAAGCTCAATGGCTATATCGAAGTTGCTGGCCGCAAAGCGCAGGTAGTTATCGCCAACCCGGCGGGCATTACCTGCGAAGGCTGCGGTTTTATCAACGCCAACCGCGCCACGCTGACCACCGGTCAGGCGCAGCTCAATAACGGCCAGCTCACTGGCTACGATGTGGAGCGCGGTGAGATTGTTATTCAGGGTAAAGGTCTGGACAGCAGCCGTCAGGATCATACTGATCTGATCGCCCGTTCGGTTAAAGTGAATGCCGGTATCTGGGCCAATGACCTGAAAGTCACCGCCGGGCGCAATCAGGTTGACGCCGCGCACCAAAATATTAACGCCAAAGCCGCCGATGGCAGCTTGCAGCCGACTGTGGCGGTGGATGTGGCGAACCTGGGTGGCATGTATGCCGGTAAAATTCGCCTGATTGGGACTGAAAGCGGTGTTGGTGTGCGTAATGCCGGTGAAATAGGCGCATCAGCGGGCGATATCACCATTACGGCTGACGGTATGCTGGTCAATAGCGGCCAGATCAAGAGTACTCAACAACTGGCGGTAAATACCGCTGCGGGCATAGAGAACTCGGGGGTGCTCTATGCGCAGGGCAATACCCAGCTCACCACCGCCGGTAAGCTCAGTAACACGGGCACTGTCGCGGCAGCGGGTGACACCTCACTGCGCGCGGCAGAGGTGAACAGCAGCCGCGACTCGGTACTGGGTGCGGGCGTCAAGTCGGACAACAGCAACATTACCAGCGGCACCTTGCGCGTTGACGCCAGTGGGAAGTTAACCGCACAAGGGAAAAATATTAGCGGCACGGCGCAAAATCTCAACGCACACAGTATCGATCTCAGCGGCAGTCAAACCCAGAGCCGTGATATCACTCTGACCTCACAAGGTGGGCCAATTGAACTCAGCGGCGCTAATCTGGCAGCCAGTGATCGCCTGTCTGTCTCGACGGCTTCTTTGTTACGAACGGATAACGCCAGCCTGGTTGCCGAGCAAGTGACGCTCAAGGCCCAAGCGCTCTCCAATGTCGGCGGCCTGATCGCACAAACCGGCACCACCGATCTCAACCTGAATCTCTCGGGTTATGTCGATAACCGTGGCGGCTCCCTCCTCTCGGCCGGTAAACTTTTACTGCAAGCCGAAAGCTTGAACAGCAACGGCAATAGCCTGCTGGGCGCGGGTGTACAGAGCAATGGCAAACTGGCCCAAAGTGGAGATCTTAATGTCACCACGCGGCAAGCTTTGATTGCTCAGGGGCAGAATGTGGCAGCGGGGGCCATGACGTTATCCGGCAGCCGTGTCGATCTCACCGGTAGCCAGACTTCCGCGAGCAATGTCGCCATCACTGCGCGTGACGGCGATATTTCTACCCAAAAAGCGACGGTACTCACTCCCGGCGCTCTGACCATCACTGCGGCGGCAAATCCTGCACAAACGCTGAATAACAGTGGCGGCAAATTACATGCCGACACCCTCGAACTCAACCTGGCCAAATTAGAGAACAGCAACGGGGAGATAGCGGCGGCGACCGACCTGTGGATACGGCTGCAAAGTGATTTTACTCATCAAACCGGAGCGCGTTTAACGGCGGGGCGTGATTTGGACTTTAACTCCAGTGGCGCACTGATTAACCAGTATAAACTGGAAGCCGGGCGGGATATGCAGCTCACCGCGCTTAGTATTAACAGCACCAATGCCGATGACAGCAGCGCCCTGCTGGCCGGTCGGAACTTGTCATTAAGCACCGATAGCCTGTTTAACAGCGGCGTTATTTATGCGGCCGGTGTTGGGCAATTTACCATTAACGGCAATACAGAGAATAGCGGTGAGATTTACACCGAGCAGCAGTTAACTTTCACCACCACCGGCAATCTGGCTAACCGTGGTGTGATGCAAACTCGCGGGAATATGCGGTTATCGACGCAGGGTGACCTCAATAACAGTGGTACGCTGTACAGTGCTGGTGACCAGCTGCAACTGTCAATCACCGGCGACCTGACCAACCAAGGCAAACTGTATGCCGCCAATGGCGATCTGTTGCTGTTGACCAACGGCAATCTGGATAACAGCGGTAGCTTCTATGGCGCAGGGAATAGCGAACTCACCACCTTGGGTAACGCGGTTAACAGCGGCTCGATTTACACCCAAGGCGCGCTCCAGTGGCAGATAGATGGGCGAGCACAGAACAGCGGTTCCATCGCCGCACTGGGTGACCTCCAACTGCGGGCTAATGATTTACTCAGCACCCATCAATCCCTGATAGCAGCGGGATTGAAAGCGGATGGTAGCCTTGCCAATCGCGGTGATTTGGCTATCCATACCGAGCACGCTTTGATAGCGCAGGGGCAAAATATCGCCGCTGGGGCATTGGCGCTGGCGGGCAGCCAGCTTGATTTAACTGGCAGTCAAACTCAGGCCAACGCCATTACCCTCGCGGCTAAATCCGGCGATATCACCTTAACGCAGGCGGTAGTCAAAGCCGCCACACACCTGTCTGCCAGCACTAACGGCCTGCTGCGCAGTGATAAAGCCAACCTGATGGCGGAGCAGATAACACTCGCCGCGCAAGCACTCTCCAACCTCGGCGGGGTGATAGCACAAACCGGTATCATGGATTTCACTCTCAATCTGGCCGGTTATCTGGATAACCGCGCGGGCACGCTGCTTGCCAAAGGTCACGTGACAGTACAAGCGGAGCGTCTGGATAGCGACGGCGACAGTCTATTGGGGGCGGGAGTGCAGAGTAATGGCCGCCTGACTGATGCCGGTAATCTGCGGGTGACCACCCGTCAGGACTTAGTGGCGCAAGGGCAAAATATCGCCGCTGGGGCGATGACGCTAACGGGTAGCCGGATTGATTTAACCGGCAGCCAGACGCAAGCCCGAGAGATAAACATCACCGCCAACAAGGGGAATGTCAGCACGCAGCGCGCCAATATCCTCTCCCTTGGCTCGCTGACCATGAATGCCGGTGCAAATGCAGGGCAAACCCTCAATAACCAGAGTGGCACGCTGGCGGCGAATAATATCCAATTAAATTTGGGTCAGTTTGATAACAGCAGCGGCAAGGTGACCGCCAGTCAGGATCTGACTATTGGCTTACAGAGTGATTTCAATAACTTAGCCGCCTCAACACTTCAGGCTGGGCGTGATTTAGCCTTTACCACCAATGGAGCTTTAACCAATGACGGGCAGTTGCTGGCAGGTGGCAAACTCAGTACCAATTCGAGCAGCTTATTAAATAACGGCAATATTATCGCGACTCAAGCCGAGCTAACCACGCCAGGTACCTTGATTAATCGCGGCGAAATATTAACCAGCGGGCGGCTCGATACCGACTCCACCACCCTGTTCAATAGCGGCACTATTATTAGCGCCGAAGCCACACTCAAAGCACGGGAAAGCATCACTAACTCCGGCCCTAAAGCCCTGATCGGCGCGACCGATGAGAATGGCACCTTAGCCTTGCTGGCTGCGGTGATTGAAAACAGTGATACCGTCACTAACACCGACGCCGCCCCGAGCACCACCCTGTTAGGCATGGGCAAGGTTATTCTGGCGGGTGGGCAAGATAGCAGCGGCAATTATCTGTCAGCAGCTCGGGTGCTCAATATTTCTGGTCTGATTGAATCCGGCAAAGATATGTTGATTTACGCCACGACACTGACCAATCGTCGTCATATTCTCACCGCCAATACTGACTTTGTCGTCGCGGATACGGTGAATGGGACCGCTTACTGGACGGCCGAAAACCCCGATATTCCGGGTGGGCGCTATGCTGAACCGCCTCATGGCGGCTCCATGAACAGCGATTATATCGGCACGAATTATACGTCGACCATTGCCTATAACGGCATCGATCAAATCAGCCCGGAAGCGCAACTGCTCACCGGTGGGAACCTGACCCCGCAAGTCGGCACGCTGGAAAACTTCTGGAGCAAAGTCAGTGCGCAAGGCGAGATTGATCTCTCCGGTGTCACCCTGAACCAGGATGGTTGGGGAAGTGCACAACGTCTAATTGAACGTACCACTTCCACTGGTGAGTGGCGCTACCGTACCTACAAAGGCGATGTGTGGGGCACCGCTTGGGGGCCGGAGGTGAGTGAGCTGGCCACCCACCAATATGCCTCGAGTATCACCGCAAAAACCATTAGCGGCAGTGGCACGATTATTCATAATGGCGCCAACCCCGGCGCGATCGCCCCACCGAGTGGCAGCGACAGTACCGGGAAAAATATCGCCATCGAATTTAACGGTATTTCCCTGACACTCCCCAGCGGTGGGCTATATCAGCTCAACACTGACCAAGGTCAATACGCGCCGGATCCTGACGGGGAACTCTCGCTTGAGGCTATCAATAACCCATCCGCCAATGTGGACAGATCTGGCCTCTCTGCCCCTGATCGTGCGGTGAGCGGCGGCTATCTGGTCGAAACCCACCCGGCATTTGCCAATCTGAATAACTGGCGCGGCTCGGACTATGTGCTCCAGCAGCTCAATAACAACCCCGATGTGATATTCAAACGTCTGGGGGATAATGCCTATGAACAACGTCTGGTGCGCGACCAAGTGCTGGCATTGACCGGTCAGGCGGTCGCCAGTGATTACCGCAGCGCCCAGGAGCAGTTCGAGCAACTGTTTGCGGCGGGGCTTGAATACAGCAAGGCGTTCAATATTGCCCTCGGTACCCACCTCAGTGCCGAGCAGATGGCGGCACTGACCAGCAATATCATCCTCATGGAAACCCGTGAAGTCGCCGGACAAACCGTATTAGTCCCAGTGGTCTATCTGGCGGGGATTAAACCGGGTGAGTTGCATGCCAACGGCGCATTGATTGCGGCTGACAATATCACCTTAACGGATGTGCAGGGTTTCACTAACTCGGGGGCGATTAAAGCCACTAATGACCTGCAAATCAGCATGGCGCAAGACATCACGCTCAATAACCGTGGCGGCCTGCTTCAGGCGGGCAATACTATGCTGCTCAGTACCCTGAACACTGATATTGACCTGACCAGTGCGCGACTCAATGCCACCAACCTGCAACTGGACAGTGGCCGCGATGTGATACTGCGCACCAGCAGTGAACAACTCAGTAGCAGCAATGGCTCAGTGCTGCGTAATCAAACCATTTTGGGGCCGCTGGCGAGTATCAATGTCAGCAATAACGCGGTGATTAATACCGGGCGCGATTTTATCCTACAAGGTGCCGGCCTCAATGTCGGTCAGGATTTGCAGGTCAATACCGGCGGTGACTGGCTGCTCAATACGGTACAAACCCGCGACCAGATAAGTGCAAATTATGGCAGTGGCAGCGCGAGCAGTGAGCATATCCGCCATCTGGGCAGTGAGGTCAATGTCGGCGGTGCGCTAACCGCCAATGTCAATAATCTGACCGCGGTGGGGGCCAATATCAATGCCGGCACTATTGATGTGCAGGCGCAAAATATTAACCTCAGCGCCGCCACCGACAGCCTGCAGGTCAGCGGTGAATCCTCAAGCAAACGCCATACCAGCTCAGTGGAGCTTTATGATGAAAACCTGCGCGGCAGCCAGTTAAACGCCACCGGCGATATCCATTTGCAGACGGCAAAAGACATCACCCTCAGCGCCAGCGCGATACAAACTGACGGCGCGCTGACACTGGCGGCGGGCGGCGATGTCACCCTCACCGCCCAGACTGAACAGCATGATGAGCAGCGCAATCATACCGGCACTAAAAAAGGGCTGGCCTCCAGCACCACCACCCGCAGCGAAGACAGTATTAGCCAGACGCTGGCGGTCGGCTCCATGCTGTCTGCCGGTTCTCTTGATGTCAGTGGCAAAAATATCGCGGTCATCGGCAGCAATGTGGTGGCAGACAAGGATATCAACCTGCGGGCAAAAGAGAACCTCACCGTCGGCAGCGCGCAGCAGAGCGAGAGTGAATCTCACCTGTATGAGCAGACAAAATCCGGCCTGATGAGCGCCGGCGGCATGGGTGTCATGGTCGGCAGCAGCAGCACCAAAGTCACCGACAGCGGTCAGTCGATTTCTACTGTCGGCAGCACCGTCGGCAGCGTACTGGGCAATGTCAGCATGACCGCCGGTGAAGACCTGACAGTAAAAGGCTCCGAGGTGTTAGCCGGTAAAGACATCAATCTGACCGGTAAAAACGTCACTATTCTGGCGGCGGAGAATCACAGCAGCCAGACCCACAGCGTCGAGCAAAAAAGTAGCGGCCTGACACTGGCACTGTCTGGCGCGGTTGGCAGCGCCCTCAATACCGCGGTCACCACCGCCAAAGCCGCCAGCGAAGAGAGCAATGGCCGATTAGCCGCGCTGCAAGGGGTGAAAGCGGCACTCAGCGGGGCGCAGGCGGTGCAGGCTGGCCAACTGGTGCAGGCGCAAGGGGGCGATACCGCCAGCATGTTCGGTGTCAGCGCCTCATTAGGCTCACAAAAATCGTCCTCGCAGCAGCATCAGGAACAGACCAGCGTGACCGGCTCGACCCTGACGGCGGGCAACAACCTGACGGTGACAGCCACCGGCGAGGGGAACAGCGGCGACATCCTGGTGCAAGGCAGCCAGCTCAAAGCCGGCGGCGATACCACCTTAGACGCCGCCCGTGACTTGCTATTACTCGGTGCCGCCAACACGCAGAAAACCGACGGCAGCAACAGCAGCAGCGGTGGCAGTGTGGGGGTCAGTCTGGGGTTCGGTAGCGCTGGCGGTGGTCTGAGCATCTTTGCCAATGCCAACAAAGGTCAGGGCAATGAGCACGGCGACGGCACCTTCTGGACTGAAACGCAGATTGACACAGGCGGCACACTGTCACTCAGCAGCGGGCGTGACACTTCGCTGATAGGCGCGCAAGCCAGCGGTGAAAGCGTCAAGGTCGTTGTCGGCAGTGACTTGCTGCTGCAAAGCCAGCAAGACAGCGATAACTATGATGCGAAGCAAACCAGCACCAGCGGCGGTGTCAGCGTGGCGGTGACCGGCGGCGGCTCGGCCAACCTCAGCATGAGTAAAGATAAGTTGCACAGCAATTATGACTCAGTGCAGGAACAGACCGGCATCTTCGCAGGTTCTGGCGGCTTTGATATCACCGTCGGCGAGCATACTCAGCTCGATGGCGCAGTGATTGCCAGCACGGCTGACCAGAGTAAAAACAG
>NZ_CABHXX010000079.1 GCF_902170565.1 Yersinia thracica | reverse complement strand
GAATTTTTTGATTTCGAACCATGTTGTATTTCGTAATCAACTCGTTTGTGATGATAGGTTAATTGCCAGTGTCAGTGAGGTATTGCACCAGTATGGTTATCAGGATATAGACGTTAAGGTCGGTAAAAAAACAGGGTATGTTGCTATCCATGGTGCTATTGAGATGGGGGCGAAATGGTTAAGTGTTCAGGAAGCATTAGCAACCGTTGTAGGTTTAAAAGGTTGGGAGGTTATTAATCCTCATGATGGCCAAATCCCACTTCTGATTGATCGTTTCAAAGAACTGGGATTATTAAGTTACCTAAGTATGACGCAAAGTAATAAAGAGATAGTTATTAGCGGCATGCTGTCACCCGAGCAGCAGCAACATCTTCGATTAATGCTAGCGACACTCACCCAACAACCTGATGTATTTCCAGTCAGATATCAAAATATCCCAGTTTCAGATCAAGCCACTCAACTCCTCCCTGCGGCAATTGTTAGTTATGGTGGGAATAGTCATTCAAAATTTG
>NZ_CABHXX010000078.1 GCF_902170565.1 Yersinia thracica | reverse complement strand
CGCCAGTTTGCTGTTACCGAGCCTAATCAGGCCTGGTGCGGTGATGTGACTTATATCTGGACGGGAAAACGCTGGGCTTATCTGGCTGTTGTACTCGATTTGTTTTCCCGTAAACCGGTTGGCTGGGCGATGTCATTTTTCCCGGATTCTGCATTGACAGCTAAAGCGCTGTCCATGGCCTGGGAAGCGCGAGGAAAGCTGGCTAATTTACTGTATCACTCGGATCAAGGCAGTCACTATACCAGCAGGAATTTCAGACAGTTACTGTGGAGGTATCAGATAAAGCAAAGCCTGAGTCGCCGGGGAAATTGCTGGGATAACAGCCCAATGGAACGGTTCTTCAGAAGCCTGAAAACAGAGTGGGTACCTGATAATGGGTACGTAAATTTTAGCGAAGCCAGCATGGCGATAACAAATTACATCACGGGATATTACAGCCAGCTCAGACCTCATCAATATAATGGAGGTCTGACGCCGAATGAATCAGAACGATTGTTCTGGAAAAACTCTAAAGCCGTGGCCAGTTTTTGTTGACCACTACAGATTGACTTATTATGTGCAGATGAAATATTAAGGGAAAAACTAAAATCTCCCAATGTCGATTTTTATTCTACCAGCATGATATTCCCTATGTCAGTCTGGGCATAGCGTAATAATGTTGTCCGTTGAAGTGTTGCCATTTTCGGAGAAAAGTATTATGTGGTGACCATGGTTTTTAGTGTCTACTTTATTGTTTATTGCAAAAAAAAATACATGTAAGCATCTAGCTCCTTTCCTTCCTTTTGTGCTTTCAGATGGTTACTTGATCTTTTTTGGTTCATTTGAGGTATCCGCTTCATTTAGTCTAAGAGCCTCAGTGATTTTTTGTGGCATTTCTCTCTTCGTTCCTTTTGCGAATGTACCTCTGGCGCCTGGTGCAACGGCACTTTTCAAATCAAATTTTTCTAATATCAAGAAACATAATGCCAACAAAATTTACACTACCAGTACACAAGTTGTCCGTGATTTTCTCAAAAGAGGTATCAGCTAAGTTAACCTGTAAGTCGGAGTAGATAAAAGAAGTAATTAACGGAGGGTGATCGCTCTGATGAATATCTGCTCCTGGCACAGAGCAGCCTGTTAGATTAGGTATAACTCTGTGATGTAATAGTGTCAGGTCGAGTTTGAGCTAATACAATTTATCCTATCAGTTCCTTCACAGATCGCCCTAACCCGCTCAATAGAAAGTCCAAGCTCTTCAGCAAGCATATGCTGAATAATATTGGCTGGGTTCATAAACTACTCAACCAGCATGACAGCCAAAGTTGCCGGTTCTCTCGAAATAGTATCCATATCGCTCCTGTCGGGTTGTATTTATACTAAACAATGCTAGGTTAGTATCTATTAACCTTCAGGGGAGAACAATATGGCAAAGTCTATTATCGACCTAATTGGCAGAGAAGAAGCCAACAGGCTGATGGCGGCGGCAGTGGCCAAGGCAGCCCAAGAGAATAGAGATCTTGGATTGCCGGAACCAGTGAAGGTTAATGGGGTATGGGTTAAAAAATATCCAGATGGAAGCACACAAAAAATATAAAATTCGGATCAGATTCTCTCTACTTATTTGGACTAAAAAAAATTAATAGGCTAATGAATGAAATTGTGTCCAAGTTCAAGAAAGAATTGGAACCTTCAGAATTAATGGGGATTGGAAAATTATTGTATATAAAATAAACACTAATTTATACAAATGATAAAAATGCTGCTAACTAAGCAGCATCCCTATATTCATCTCACTTATTAAAGTTTTTTATTTTTTTCTTTATTCCCTCATATCTCTCTATTTCATAATTAAAGCAAGAGTTATCAGGTTTTTTATATGCATACTTATCACTGTGAGTATGACCCTCCATATATCTACAACATTGAGCAAACCCATCTAATAATTCACTAACCAATTGCTGATCAAAACAAACCTTAGATAAAGAATCTATACTAACTCTTTCGTTATATCTTTGAACAACATTTTTGAATAAATCATTAATAACAAGGACTTCATAACAAGTTCTTAATGCTGTAAAACCTGACTTCAGTAGAGATTCTCTTACTGCTGGCTCACAATCTTCTTTAATCACTTTTGCATATATTTTTCTGGCTGGCTCTGCATTTCTATACTCTCTTTCATATGAAGGAGAGTTATTCAACCATATATATCCAGGATTATTATTTCTTTTTTCTATCCAGTGGCATTGGTATTTATTGTTATTTTCTTGACAGTGTGAAATTAGTATCGATACAAAAACCAAATCATGAGTAAATATAATGACTTGCTTATTAGATGATTGGTTAATTAGGCGTTTAGCTATTGAATTCTTCCTTGTTTCATCTAATGATGTAACAGGATCGTCAAAAACTATTCCTCTATTAATTTCTGAATGCTGAGTTTCGGATAGAAAATCTGCAATAGCAATAACTTTTTGCTCCCCCTCACTCAGTATTGAGTCTGGATTATTTCCTTTAAGCTTCAGTTGTCTATATGACTTCCCTGATGAACCTGTATGATTTATTTCTATACCAAAGTCTCCATCCAACTCTGTACATTCATGATTAAAAGTTTGTATATACTTTTTATTGAAATATTTATCAGATAAGGTTTTTTCCGTATCAGTTATCTATCGTTTAA
>NZ_CABHXX010000077.1 GCF_902170565.1 Yersinia thracica | reverse complement strand
ATGCACAGCATCCAAGGAAATCTCCGTAAAAACGGAGAGTTTACCAATAATCAGGGTGGTGCACTTTTACACCATAATTCCCCGATCCCTTGGTCTACTTTTGCACAATATTTAACAGATTTGAAAGCATGGAAGCAATATCGAGTGAAAGTGAAGAACATCAATGTTTCACTTGCGCCAGATATCGAGTGGCCAGTGTCACCGGATACTGTTTTATCTGAAGCATGAAATACAAAGCCGGGCTTAGTTGCCCGGCCTATTTCAATCATACAGCCAGCGGCCAGCTTTTGCGGACTCAGAAAACATTTGGACAGTGAGTGGTTTTTTAGTTTGCTTGATAGGCGTTTTTGTAAACCATTTCCGAAAAAACCATTGTATATCCCATGGGTAGTAATTATTCATATCAAGATTCGATATATCTACGCCAAACAATTTATTATATTTTTCAACCGCATAATACAGATCATCTTCTTCTGCATATGCTTGTAAAATCGTATCCATTTCTATTGGAATAGGCTTAAGTGTTAACGTAGTCATTAATGGGAGTTCATGACGGAAAAAATCCAATATTTCTTGATCTGTCACCATACCTTATCGTTACCTCGCGCTATTTTGTTATACTTCGATGTCGTTTTATAAACAATGGTAGCAACATCATTTGCAAGAAGAAGCCAGCCAAAAATAGGAACAGTTCGCCCTACAAATTTGCCCAGGTTATTAACCCACATCGGTTTTAAATACTTTATGCTAGCGTTGGTAAGCGTTGGGAGCCTGAAAGGAAGTTCTACATCTAAATACCGCCTGGCGTACACTGATGCAACAGAAGTGCCTTGTGTGGCGGTACGGAATTTTCTACGCGTATTCACCAACGGTTGACCCAGAGTAATCGAAGTAATAGCCACTAAATCATCAATACCCCCCATTTGTTCGCCTATTTCATCCAAAAAAATCCAGAAAAAAAGCTCACTTGCTGAAATGTTTTCTATTCCTTTATAAAAATAAGTTCCATTTAGTTCCTCAACCGTATCCATAGCGTTCCCTGATTGTTACAATATTGTTTCAAGCATATGGTGTTTTATCTGGCTACTCCTAATGATTTAAGCTCCGAATGTTCTGAAAATAGATTGATGGTTGGGCGGGGATGCCTGGTGAGGTGGGAATTGGTGAATGGGGCATATGAGGGGCAAAAAATTACCGCAAACTAACTCGAACTATGCCAATCACAGTTGAGACACTTTGCGGTAAGTCACTGCCAGCCACGAAGTTCACATGAACTTACGCGAATTTAAAATCAACCACTTCACATGATGAATATGGGGGTGTGAGTGGGTAATGTGCGTCTGAGACCGGATAAATAGGTGGCTTTGATTTCGGAATCACCTCAATCAACAGCAACTTGCACAACGGCTCTTTATCACAAGGTCCATTTTCGAGTGCATCCAATAAAAAAGGCCCGCAAGGGGCCAGAATTATGATGAATTCTTTACAACAATCAACCGCTGATATTCAATCAGTTGGGGATTCGTAAAACCTGACCGGGATAAATTTTATTAGGGTGAGATAGCATGGGTTTATTTGCTTCGAAAATTTTATTGTACTCGTTGGGAGTGCCGTAGAACTGCTTTGAAATTGCGCTCAAGGTATCGCCTTTCTTTACGGTATAAAATTCAGATGCCGATGTGCTATCAGTTACAGTAATGCTGTCTTCTACTTTGTTGATACCTGCAACATTACCAGCAGCAATTAGAATTTTCTCTTTCAGTTCCTGTGAAACACCATCACCACTTACGGTAACTGTATCACCATTAACATTTACATCTACTTTATCGCTGCCTGGCAAACCGAGCGCTTTAATATGCTCCTGAAGCTTTTTATTCTGGTCTTCGCCGCCGCTAACGGCATCCCACAGCTTCTCACCAGCTTCTTTGACAAAATTGAAAAGTCCCATGATTAATCCCTTTGGTGGTGTTATAGACAGATCTCTGATATCTGAATTATTAAGCATAGTTGAGATATCAGAAATTTGCTGTACCTAACCTACAACGAGCCACTGACCTTATTAGCCGGTATTTTTTCTTTTGGCGCTACGCAATGAAAACTAAGTATTCCGGTTTGGTTTACATTTATTTAATGCAAATTGGTAATGCACTGCCACCCGCGATGTTTTGCGAACTCACTAGAACTTAGGCCCAACTACCGCACATAATGAATATGGCTGTGTGAGTAGACATTATGCTGTTTCGTGTGACAATGCCCATAAATACAATGATGCAGTTGTGCCATAAGGTGTGTAGCGGCGGCGATATTTTTCAAAACGTTCTCGCGGTAGCGTTTTGTGGCAATATAAATTCATCATGCCACGGCGGATCGCCAAATCACCCCAACTGAGAATATCTGGGCGAGAAAGTGAAGAAATAAGCAGCATTTCTGCGGTCCAAATACCGACACCGTTAAGGTTTGATAGCTGGGAAATAACCTCATTATCGGGTAACTGAGAAATAGCGGACAAATCTAGTGAACCATTAAGTGCAGCGTCCGCTGCGCCCTTGATATACCCTGCTTTGCGCATGGTCATTCCGCAACCTTGAATAGCTTCTATAGTTGCAGCTGCAATCGCCAGCGGCGTCACTGTGCCCAATAATGCCACCAGACGCGTATTCACAGTGAGCGCCGCTTTTACCGAGATTTGCTGATCAACGATATTTCTGATTAATGCAGAAAATAAATCCGGTGATAACGGGCGGGCTATCATTCCCAGGCGTTCGATTGCCGCCGCCATTTTTTTATCCCGCCGTTTAAGATGATTAATCTCAATTTCACCGTAGTTGTAGAACACTATTTCACTCCAATAAACGCTTTTTAGTTTGCTATTTAGCATAGCGTTTCTGACAGGTTATCACTCTCTGTTTCTTGCTTTTTAAGCACTCTCCGGCAGAGAAATATTTTGCTGACCGATTTTTTGTAGCAAAACTGAAATATCAATACTATCCACTTTATCGGCTTGCAGGTGAGTCATGGCGTATTCCTGCCAGATACCGGATTGCAGGAATAAAATAAACAGATCTCTGTCCAGGTGATTTTCATTCACCATATTCAGCATAATATTCAGCGCTTCGGATAATAACTTTCCTGGCTTATAAGGACGGTCGGCTGCTGTCAGAGCTTCAAATACATCGGCAATAGCCATCATTCGTACTGGAATACTCATCTGTTTATAAGTGAGCTGATAAGGATATCCTTTACCGTCCATGCGCTCATGATGCCCGCCAGCAATAGTGGCTACATTCGCCATGGTGCGCGGGAAAGGCAGTTTTTTGAGCATAACAATAGTTTGCATAATGTGTTCATTAATTTTATAACGGTCTTCTTCGGTCAGTGTTCCCCGCCGAATACTGAGGTTATAAATCTCACCTCGGTTATAAAGCAGAGTCGGTTCTGGGACTTTGAAATCATAATATTCCTTACGCTTGTTGTTACTATCCCGGTAAATGAGATGTTCTTCTTTATCTGCCAGCATAGGTTCTTGTACCGGTACTGAGGCAATTGGCTGTCTAGCTTTACGCTCGCGTTCTTCGTGGGCAATACCGGCATTATCATCTAATGTACGAGTCCAGTGATACCCGGCAATTTGCTGAATACGCGCTATGGCGTCATCGGACATAAATTCACCGCCGATATTACAGTGCGCGATAAAGTAAAAATCATCATCCAACTGACGCAATTCAGCCGCCAACAATTGCTGATCAGTGTCATTAGCATTAATCGTGGCATGGCGGCGCAAGAAATCGATCTCTTTCTCGCATTTTAAGACTTCAAATCTCATCCGTATTTCATGGATACGGTCATAAATTAATTCCAGTTTCGTTGATTTATCCACCACAAATTCAGGTGTGGTTATCTTGCCACAGTCATGTAACCAGCATGCTGTATGCAGTTCTTCCCACTCATTTTCAGATAAACTAAAGTTAGCGAAAGGCCCTTCTTTGATATTCACTGCAGCCCTGGCGAGCATTTTGGTTATTTCAGGCACTCGCTGGCAGTGTCCGCCGGTATAAGCACTTTTGGCATCAATAGCACCCGCAATGAGCTCAATAAATGCATTGAGCAAGTTTTTTTGTTCTTGTAATAACTTCTGAGTTTCTACTGAAACAGATAAACTACCGACCAGTGCATTAACTAATTGAATTTTAGAACGTTCGCGTTCTGCATTTAATTGATAGGGGGTAAATAGCAACAAAAAACCCAAGAGTTGTTTATCATGATTTTTCATCGGTACAGCAACAAAACGCAGTGGTAAATAAGGTTGCAGAAAATCTTGTAATTGACTGAATATATTATTTTCACTTAAGGTTCCCGCAACGGTTTGCCCTTCTAACACTGGCTGGAAAGTGGCGAAATTATTTTCTTTTATATCTAATGGAGCCATTTCTGCTACCGGGATATTTTCACTATTCCAGCGAAATGCCGTCGGTGTGAATGTTCCTTCATTTTTATCCGCAAGAAATATAATCCCGCCAGTCATTGCTGCAATTTCCGTCGTTTCACTTAATAACCCCTGCATTTGTCGGAAGAAGTTGTTTTCTGCCGTCAGCATATTACCCATTGAAATAAATTGCTTCAGTGTTGATTTCATTTTTGACATTGATTTGTGCAGCTCATCCACTTCTTCAATCATGGAGTTCTCTGCTTTATGTTCTTCGAAATGTAAGTTGCTTATAGCGTCTGCATCTTTACGAAGGCGAATTAGTGGGTTGGATATTTTCCGTGAGAAATACCAAACAAGGGGTAAACTGAGCACCAATAGGATAAATGCAATGAAAGTTGAATGATTACGAATGGAGTTCGCATCAGCAGTGAGGTAACTTGCCGGAGTAGCAATGACCAACTGATATTTATTGCCGTTATTAATAATGTCGACAATTGAGCCGAACCAGCGCTTATCCTGTGCATCAAACATGATGCTACGACTATTACCCTTATTGTGCTCAGAGCTATTATTTTGAGTGTTTAGCAATGTTTGTAATATCGGAATCTGTTTATCTGTATCAATCGTGTTCGCTGTTTTCCCTTGAGGATTAGGTAAGCTTGCGATAAGTTCATCACGAGAATTGATAATAATGGCTTGGCTACCCAGTGGCAGATTTTGTCTTATTAAAAACTGTGATAACGAAGCGAGGGAAACATCTAACCCAATGATTGACTGATTATTTTCAGAGCGGCGACTATAAGTAAACCCAGCTTCACCGGTACCCTTGAAAATATAAATAGGGGAGGTGACTAAGGTGGGGCTTGCAGAGGCCAGAATAAACCAATCTCGCCTTCTGGGATCATAGTTATCATTATCGCGTGGCATGACTGCAATAACTTGCAGTTTCTCATTCAGATAAATAAAACGTTTCTCCGGGAAGCTATCGAGAAAACGATTACTTTGAATCATCCACTCAGCACTTTCTGGCGCATGAAATAATGCACGATTAGCCGTCGTCAGGCGGCGTAGCATAAATAAATCACCATTAGGATAGGCACTATACACAGCGCTGGCGTAGTCATTTTGCTTCAGAACTTCAACAAATTTACTAACAAAAGCCATCCGCTGTTCAAGTGTCGATAATTCTGTGATTTGCATACTGGCAAGGAGGCTAACAGACATCATCATTGGCCGTGTTACTGCGTCCAATTCTGCCGCAATAGCCTCTCCTGTTTTTTGGTATTGTCTATTGGTGCTAATTTCAGTCAATTTAGTCAGTTGGCTATAACCGAAAATAATAATAACAGTACCGATTGAGATAATCAGCAAAGTGAAAAGGGCGGCGATCTGAATATGCAAAGGGTAACGGATTTTTAGTTTGAACAGGTTACTGGGCATCATGGCCACCCTGATAGTTGATTATTCAATCAATTCTAATCATAGAATGCACCTGCCTAATTAGCATATTCCTATTTTTTCAGTGAGTTATGGTTAATTGCATGATTATAAAGATTTTTATTGATATTAATCCAATATTGTTGGAAGAAAAACCTAGTCATGGTATTAAAAATAATGTTTTAACGTGCGGAATATCTAAAAGCAGTATTTAGCAGTCAGGATGGTTATCGGTAAAAAGACGAGGATACCTAAATACGGATGCAGGCGTTGATAGTCATCACAGATGCAATTTGAAGTATGATGTGTATAAGGCTCTAAATCAGGTTTAAATAATGATGATAATTGACTTCTGGCGGGTCATTATTGAGAGGTTGTAAACGATGATGCCCACGTATGGCTGTAGGAGCAAAGCCAAAACGTTTGCGAAAACGTTCGGCAAAACGTGATGCGCTCTCATAACCCACCTGATTGGCAATCAATGAAATTGGCCAGTCGGTACCTTGTAACAGACGTAGAGCACTGGTCATGCGCACATCAATCATCAAATCCCGTAAGAGTATATTTTCGGCCGCTAATTTTCGCCGTAATACCACTTCACTCATTGCCATATGATCGGCAACAGTAGCCGCTGACCATATTTTGTGTGGGTCAATTGCCAGACAACGGCGCACCTTTTCACTTAATGACTGGCCATCGTTTAGTCTAAATTTAACACCATATTGCGCTAACCAAAGTAACAATTCCAGCATTCGGTGTCTGATGATAGCCGGGGGAATATCACCGATATCGGATATTGCTTTAAATGTACTCCCGAAGGTATTCATAAATTCAGGTGCTAAATTACGCACCGGCATCACTCCGGGAATAACGCTAAGGCCAGTTGATGCGGGATGATTAGCAAAGGTCGCTATCAAATACGGGTCACAGCGCAGTTGGTGACTAAAAAACAACCCATCGTCAGATAAACCATTAATAATATCAATTGCCTGGCCGCTGCTGATGGCAACTATTTCACCTGCTCGAACAGTACATTCTTGATTATTCCAGCGAATAGTTTTATGCCCACGGTTAACCATAATGAGCAAAGGGTGCTCAATATAGACGGAGGTGAGCAGTAGCTCTGTGTGTTGAATTATATGTGCAGAGCTACCCACTCCAGGGCAAAAATTAATTATACGTTCCATCGACATTCATTTCACAATTGTAGCCTGAGAATATCTTTACGCTTTGAATAGCTGGCTGGCAACTTATTTTAATAGAAAAATGGCAATAACCGACTATCTTAGCGAAAAGTATTGGGAGTGAGAATAATAGCCTGTTAGACATGAGTAATTGTTACTATCAATATAATTCCATGTTAAAAATAATGATATTAAAAATCAATTGCCATGTTCATATCTTCAATTGCTCAGTAATTAATCGATACTTTATGATTGTATGAACTGAAGATTACTGAGTTTCACCTAGCAGTAATGCATGGTCAGGAAACTGACCATAAGTATTATTCACCGCCTGTTGTCGGGTGGATTGTCCAACCAATGTACTTAATGCATCAAGGCGCAGTTGTAATAAACGCTTAATTTCAATTTCATTATCTAAAATCGCTCTTAGCTTATCCCGTAATAGCTCCTGTAGTACTAGCGATGAGCATGAAGAAATAGTGATTTTAACGGTACTTTCGACTGCTTTAAGATAAGTCATTTCTAGATCAACCAGCGCATCCCAATTACCCTCAGTCGCCAGCACTAACATTTGCTCACTGAGGGTCAGGATTTGTTGATAATCGGACAAAAGGTGCTGGTGACGTTCCATTTAATGGGGTCCTAATCTGGTTGATAATTGGGGCCGATCTGCCGCCAGGCATCCGCAATATTGTCGAGCAAAGCGAGCACTTCAGTAATAGCCTGTTCGTCATTATGCAAGTTGGCATGCAGCAAGCGTCGTGTCATATAGTCATACAAGGCTGATAAGTTTTCGGCCAACTCACCACCTTTCTCCATATCCAGCCCCGCACTTAGCCCATTATCAATGATATTAATAGCTTTGGATAATGCAGCGCCTTTGGCTGGTATATCTCCCTGATTCATCAAGATGCGGGCGCGAACCAGGGCGCTTTGCGCCCCGTCGAACAGCATCACGATCAATTGATGAGGGCTTGCACTCATTACACCACTTTCCATGCCTACTTGAGTGTAAGCTTGAGCCCCTGATCGATTGTACATGTCCTATCCCTTATGAAGAAAATTGCTGAGTTAAGAAATTACCGGTATTGGTTAATGAACTCACCAATTTATCTAATTGGGTAAATTGTGCTTTATATCGTTCAATGGTGGCGTTAATACTCTCAGTGGTCGATGTAACCTGTTTTTCTAATGATTTCAGTGATTTGTTTATACCATCTGTGGCTGTTTTTAATGAGCCTTTTGTGGTATCTAGTGCGGTGTTTAACAGGTTATCTATTTGAGTTGCGAAACCTGTAGCTTTACCGTCGCCGACAAAAAATGCGGTCACACTATTAGGTTGGTCAGTCAACGCCTTATCAAGCTTTTTGGCGTCGATGACTAATTTACCATCAAGGTCTTGAGTGATACCCATTGCAGCCAGGGTTTTTACATCCCCTCCTTGTGCTGAGGCCAACTGACTTTTTAGCTGTGTCTGAATACTGCGCAATGTCCCATCGCCAACTAATGCGCCATTGCTGGTTGATTGATCTTTACCCGCTTCAACAGCGGTGTATTTAGTTAAAGAGGCAAATGTTGTTTGTAGTGAGTTATAAGAATCAACAAATGTTTGAATCGCGGCTTTGGTTGCTGTGGAGTCACGAGTAATTGTCAGTTGTTCAGGTTCATCTTTCTTGGTTACCGCTTTTAAAGTCAGAGTTACCCCTTGTGGAGCATCGGTAATGGTGTTGCTTTGACGGGTAATAGCCACGCCATTAACCGTCAGTGCGGCATCTTCTGCTTTCACTTTCTGTGTCATTGCACCGCTGCCACCGGTACTGCCTGGCGTATAGTTCAGGAAATTATTTAAGGTGTCATCACCACTGACACTGACGGTCATTTCTGATTTGGTACCCGTCTCCTTTGAGGTGAGTGCCAGGTAATAAGTGTCATCATCCGCTTTCATAATGCTGGCAGTAACGCTACCTTCTTGTTTATTAATCGCATCACGAATTCCAGTCAAAGAAGTCTGCTCACTGGTCAGCTTAACTTCCAATGGCTTGGTTTGACCCGGCTGTTTTATCGTTATAGTACGACTGTCGTTACCATTGCCCAGTTTATCTGTTGTGTTTGGCACCTCACCAGAAAGCAGTGATTGCGCTTTAGCCAGATTGGTGACTTCGACAGTGTAACTTCCGGCTGTTGCGCCGCTACCGGTGGTCGCTGCGAATGCAGTGTTGGTGCTGGCGACAGAAGTCGTGGCTAGCGTATCTGCTTTTTTTAGGGCCGCTGATGCAGTTTCTAATTTAGCTAATGCGCTCTGTAATACACCATAGGCGGTGAGTTTACCTTTATAACTGGTCTGCTGGTTGGTTAGCGGAGTTAAGCGAGTTTGCTCCGATGCACTTAACTTATCCAATAAAGTGCCTAGCTCCATATTTGAACCGATACCCAGCGAACTGATACTTGCCATTTCTAATCCTTAATATTCAAGTGTCGTTACAGGGGTTATCGGCCAGAGAGTCAAAAAGTTTACACATAAAATAGAATTTATGATGGGCAGAATAACGGGGGATACCAGGGCGCTATTTGCCCCATTGAGTAGAGTGTCAATTAAAGAATAGGCCATTAATCAATTTCAGAAAATTTTAAAATTATTTACCGGAATGTCTAAAGGTTCCTTAAAGAACGCCGATACAAGTTGGGACGGTGATGAAGCCGTGGGCAGTAAGCCCAAACCATAACCCAACAGCATTTAAGGAATATCACTATGGCGGTAATTAACACTAACACCCTGTCTCTGACGACTCAGAACAACATGAATAAATCACAGTCCTCTTTAGGCACCGCCATTGAGCGTTTGTCTTCTGGTCTGCGTATCAACAGTGCAAAAGACGATGCAGCGGGTCAGGCAATTGCTAACCGCTTCACCTCTAATATCAAAGGTTTGACTCAGGCTTCTCGTAACGCAAACGACGGTATCTCTCTGGCGCAGACCACTGAAGGTGCGTTGGGTGAAATCAACAACAACTTACAACGTGTTCGTGAGCTGAGTGTTCAGGCTGCAACCGGTTCTAACTCATCTTCTGACCTGAAATCAATCCAGGACGAAATTCAACAACGTCTGGACGAAATCGACCGCGTATCTGACCAAACTCAGTTCAACGGCGTGAAAGTGCTGGCTGGCAACAGCAGCATGAAAGTTCAGGTTGGCGCTAACGATGGCGAAACTATCAGCATCAATCTGGAAAAAATCGACTCAAAAAGCCTGGGCCTGCAAGGCTTCAACGTTGATGGTGCTAAACAAGCCTCTGTTGATGATTTGACTTCTCAGTTCAAAGCCACTGGTAGCACTAACTATAATGTTGGTACTCCGGCTGTTGCTTATAAAGTGGATGTTAACAGCGCGGCAGTAACTGATGGCGCGGGTGCTGCACAGTATATTAATGCGGGTACTGGTGCATTCTCTGGTACAGCAACAGCACCTAACACCGCATCAACAGTTTATAAAGATACCGGTGCAACCACTAACGCAGAAGGTGTTTCTATTGCGGCTGCTTCTGTTGGTAAAGCTGTTGGCGATAAATTCACTGCCCAAGGTATGGAATTTACCGTTAAAACAGCTGCTGATGTAAATGGTAACGGTGTATATAGTGCAACTGTTGATGGTAAAAGTGTTGATTTCACCACTGCGACAAGTACCGCTCCAGCGGGTACTGGCGCAACAGTGACGACCTCTTCTAAGTTGTACACCTCTGTTGTTGGTGGCGGTTTAACTACAAAAGCGACTGAAAACAACCGTGCTGCAACTTTAGCTGATTTGGATTTACAAGGTGCCACCAAAACCGGCAGCACTCTGACAATCAATGGTGCAACTTATACCGCTAACGCCAAAGGTGATGAAATCACTGATGCTGCTGGCAAAACCATGTTCATGTCCCGTACCGCTAACGGCAACGTGACTTTGATCAACGAAGATGCAGCTGCATCACAGAAATCAACTGAGAACCAACTGGCGACTGTTGATAAAGCGCTGGCACAAGTTGATGCACTGCGTAGTGGCTTGGGTGCGGTACAAAACCGTTTCGACTCAGCCATTACCAACCTGGGTAACACCATCAATAACCTGACTTCAGCACGTAGCCGCATCCAGGATGCTGATTACTCTACTGAAGTATCTAACATGAGCCGTGCGAACATTCTGCAACAAGCAGGGACTTCTGTACTGGCCCAGGCAAATCAGGTTCCACAAACTGTATTGTCTCTGCTGCGTTAATTTTTCCCAAACACAGCATTATTCAACCCCGCCTTTTCGGCGGGGTTTTTATATTGATATTGACACCATTCTCTTTGGAAATAATCGACAATATTATTTCCAAAGAGAATAAGTCCAAACTGGGCGCTAATAATCTATTTTTCGTGGTTTTGGTATCTATTTATCGCTCTATTTTTTCAATGTCAGCAATACGTTAACAGTAAAAGTCATGGGCATAAGTCAAATAGCCGCCTTTTTATAGGCCTATTCAGGCGATTGGCTGGCTGACCGGACAGGATAATGGTACGACTCTCTTACCCTTAGGTGCCTGTCTAGTGAGTGATCTGTATACCGCCGAAGGCGTGATGGACAAGAATTCCCTCTGGAAACGCTATGTGCCTCTGGTTCGCCATGAGGCATTGCGTTTGCAGGTGCGCCTGCCCGCCAGTGTGGAATTGGATGATTTGTTGCAGGCTGGGGGGATTGGTCTGCTGAATGCTGTTGAGCGTTATGACGCTTTACAAGGAACCGCATTTACCACTTATGCGGTACAGCGCATACGTGGCGCTATGTTGGATGAACTGCGCAGCCGGGATTGGGCACCACGCAGTGTGCGGCGCAATGCGCGCGAAGTGGCCAGTGCCATGCAAAAGGTGGAGCAGCGACTCGGCCGTCCAGCGACTGAGCAGGAAGTCGCACAAATCCTTGATATTGATTTGGTGGAGTACCGTCAGATCTTGTTAGACACCAACAACAGCCAGCTTTTTTCCTATGACGAATGGCGGGAAGAACACGGTGAAAGTGTCGAGCCCATGCTGGAAGGGCATGAGGATGCCAACCCGCTGCAACATTTATTGGAAGGAAATCTGCGCCAACGTGTCATTGAAGCGATCGAGGCCCTGCCGGAACGTGAAAAAATGGTGTTGACGCTGTATTACCAGGAAGAGCTGAACCTGAAAGAAATCGGGGCGGTGCTGGAAGTGGGGGAATCCCGCGTCAGTCAGCTTCATAGCCAGGCGATAAAACGCTTACGCAGCCGCCTGAATAACGACTCCTAATTCACTTTCGCTCAGTGACATCACAGTGTTTAACTTTATTAATGCAGGTCTTCTTATGCCAGGACTTCAGTTAAAAAAGCGGCCGCTGAGCCGTTATTTAAAAGATTATAAGCACGGCCAAACTCATTGTTCACATTGTCATAAACAGCTTGATCGTATGGCGTTGGTTTTTCGCGGACAAATTATCAATAAAGAAGCCATTGCCGGAATGGATCAGCCGATTGATGATCAAGTCTGGTTAAAGCTTCAGCACGAATTAACCGCATTGTGTCGTTTTTGCAGTGAGATCTATTGCAATAGCACACCGGGTTATTTTGATATTATGGCGTTCAAACAGTATTTATTTGAACAAACTGAAATGAGTCATAGCACTGTGCGCGAATATGTTGTGCGTCTACGTCGCTTAGATGAAATGCTGGTGGCAAAAAATTATCCAGCAGAAACATTTACCAGAGAAACATGCGCCAGCGAAACCCTGCATCAACGTATTATTGATGAACTGCCAAATGCTGCACATAACAATTACCGTATTGCTTTGCGTAAGTATGATCAATATTTAGCATGGCAAAAAAGCTACTAAGGCTAATGACGGCAGTGACCTCAGTTGAGAAAACTCCGTGTTTTTACCGAGACTGCCGCTAATATAACGCAAAATTATTAAATCAATATTTTCAGTGATTCCGCGCCCAGCAAGGTTCTCCTTGACTGGGCGTTTTATTATCTAATGTATTCTCCTGCATTATTGCTCTCAGACATCTATAATAAAATCAGTGATTATTACGATTACTTCTGATAAATCTATATTTCCATTTTGTACTTGAAGTAGCAGGGTCAGCGGCACCCACTTACCCGAGTCACTGGTTTAAATCAGTTTATTGGGGTTCGCATGCTGTTGATCTTTAAAGCCAATTGCTTTGGGGCAGCGTTAAAGTAACTGATTAATTTCTTGGGGGGCCTGTGACGCTTCAACACAAATTGGCGCAATTTCCGCGTTTGGATCTGGTGGGTAATGCCACGCCGTTGGAAAAACTATCGCGACTCTCCGATTATCTGGGACGTGAAATTTATATCAAACGTGATGATGTCACGCCGCTGGCGCTTGGGGGCAATAAGCTGCGTAAATTGGAATTTTTAGCGGCAGATGCACTGAGACAGGGCGCGGATACTCTGGTCACCGCAGGCGCTATCCAATCTAACCATGTGCGGCAAACGGCGGCGGTTGCCGCAAAGTTGGGATTACATTGTGTTGCCTTACTTGAGAATCCTATCGGTACCTCGCAGGAAAACTATCTGACCAATGGCAATCGATTGCTGCTGGATTTGTTTAATGTTGATGTGGTGATGTGTGATGGATTACATGATCCAAACCAACAGTTGGCTGAGTTGGCAACCCGTATCGAGGCTCAGGGTTTTCGCCCATATGTCGTGCCGGTCGGGGGATCTAATGCTCTAGGTGCCTTGGGATATGTGCAATGCGCATTGGAAATTGCGGCTCAGTCAGCCGGGAATGTTACCTTTAGTTCAGTGGTTGTCGCTTCCGGTAGCGCGGGCACTCATGCCGGGCTGGCCGTGGGATTACAGCAACTTTTACCCCAAGTAGAACTGATTGGTGTCACTGTCTCGCGTAAAGCACAAGAACAGCGCCCGAAAGTGACAGATATCCAGAAAACACTCGCCGAATCCCTTGGGATCACCGACGCGTTGGCGGACATCACCTTGTGGGATGATTATTTCGCGCCGCAATATGGCATGCCCAACGAAGAAGGGCTGGCGGCAATTGGGCTGTTGGCAAGACAGGAGGGGATACTGTTGGATCCGGTTTATACCGGCAAGGCGATGGCTGGTTTACTGGATGGCCTTGAGCAGAACAAGTTTCGCGATGATGGCCCAATTTTGTTTATTCATACCGGCGGTGCGCCTGCGCTATTTGCTTATCATCCGCAGGTGTAGTCTTTGGTTATTGCTTATTCTATTTGTAGCTATCGTTATTATTTTTTATTCCTTTATTCTATTAACAACACTGATAAAGTGTTGAATATCAAAATAAACATGACAGTTGGGGTATGTATGGGCTTTTCAATTGTACGTCGTCGGATGGTCTTGGGTATGGTGGCAGTTGCGCTGGCAACAGGCCTGAATGTGAAATCTTACGCCGCGGGTGACCTGTTAGATCAGGTTAAGGAGCGAGGAACTCTGATTGTCGGGTTGGAAGGAACTTATCCACCGTTCAGCTTCCAAGGCGAAGACGGTAAACTGACTGGTTTTGAAGTGGATTTCGCCAATGCACTGGCGCAACATATGGGCGTCAAAGCAAAAATCACCCCGACCAAATGGGATGGTATGTTGGCCTCATTGGAATCCAAGCGTATTGATGTGGCGATTAACCAAGTGACCATTTCAGATGAGCGCAAGAAAAAATACGATTTTTCAACGCCTTATACAATTTCAGGTATTCAGGTTCTGACCAAGAAAGGCAATGAAGGCAATTTCAGCAAGCCAGAAGATCTGGTCGGCAAAAAAGTGGGTGTCGGGCTGGGCAGTAACTATGAGCAATGGTTACGTGAAAACCTGAAAGATGTTGATATTCGTACCTATGATGATGACCCAACTAAGTATCAAGACCTTCGTGTCGGTCGTACAGATGCTATTTTAGTTGACCGTTTAGCCGCATTGGATTTGGTGAAGAAAACCAATAACACGTTAGCAGTTGCAGGCCCGGCATTTGCCCGTCAGGAATCTGGTATAGCTTTGCGTAAGAACAACCCTGAGTTGTTAGCGGCTATCAACAAAGCCATTGCTGAAATGCAAGAAGACGGCACCTTGGCCAAGATTTCCGAAAAATATTTTGGCGCGGATGTCACTAAATAATGCAAGAAAGTATTCAATTGGTGCTGGATTCAGCACCATTTTTATTGAAAGGTGCTTGGTTTACCCTCCAGCTTAGTTTGGGGGGGATGTTCTTTGGCCTGGCATTAGGTTTTATGTTAGCCATGATGCGGTTATCTCGCTTCTTGCCATTTTCACTTCTCTCTCGCTTTTACGTCTCCATTTTCCGTGGTACCCCATTAATTGCCCAACTGTTTATGATTTATTACGGTTTACCGCAATTTGGGATTGAGCTGGACCCTATGCCCGCCGCCTTGATTGGTTTATCACTCAATACCGCAGCTTATACATCGGAGACATTGCGAGCCGCTATTTCATCCATTGAGAAAGGGCAGTGGGAAGCCGCCGCCAGTATCGGGATGACGCGGTGGCAAACGCTCTATCGGGTGATATTACCGCAAGCCGGTCGTACTGCTTTGCCCCCGTTGGGCAACAGCTTTATCGGTTTGGTCAAAGACACTTCTCTGGCCGCGACTATCCAGGTCCCTGAACTTTTCCGACAAGCGCAATTGGTGACTTCCCGCACCTTGGAAGTTTTCACGATGTATCTGGCGGCCTCGCTGATTTATTGGATCATGGCAACAGTGTTGTCAGCATTACAAAATCGCCTGGAAGCGCATGTTAATCGTCAGGATCAGGAGTAACCATGAGTACCATCGACGTTAAAAAACTGACCAAACAGTTTAAAGGTCAACAGGTGCTGCACGGTATCTCACTGGAAGTGAATAGCGGTGAAGTGGTTGCGATCATTGGCCCGAGTGGCTCAGGTAAGACGACTCTATTGCGCAGTATCAATCTGCTTGAGATCCCTGACTCTGGAATTATTCGCGTCGGCGATATAGAGATTGATGGCAGCATCCCGATGAGCAAGCAGCAGCGGCAAATTCGGGCGTTGCGGCAGCAAGTCGGTTTTGTCTTCCAGAGCTTCAATTTGTTTCCGCATCGTTCAGTGCTGGAAAATATTATTGAGGGGCCGGTAATCGTCAAAGGCGAAAAACGGGCAGAGGCTGAAAAACGCGCCCGTGAGTTGTTGGCAAAAGTTGGGTTAAGTGGCAAGGAAGATGCCTATCCTCGCCGTTTATCCGGCGGGCAGCAACAGCGAGTGGCTATAGCACGGGCATTGGCGATGCAACCTCAGGTTATTCTGTTTGATGAGCCGACATCTGCATTGGACCCGGAGCTGGTGGGCGAGGTATTAGGCACTATTCGCGCACTGGCAGAAGAAAAGCGGACGATGGTTATTGTCACTCATGAAATGAGTTTTGCTCGTGATGTGGCGGACCGCGCTATCTTTATGGATCACGGGCGCATTGTTGAGCAAGGGCCAGCAAAAGAACTGTTTGCTCATCCACAGCATGAGCGTACGCGGCAGTTCCTTGATAAGTTTTTGAATAATCGCTGATTAACCTAATTTCCAGCGAGACATGCCAAGTCATTGTGGGGGCAATCATCTCGCCCCCGTTTGGCGATGGTTTTATTGGTAATGGTTTTATTGCTAAAAATTTTATCGGCAAGAATCCTAGAGGAATGCCTCGAGTTTAAGACGATAAGCTGTTGTTTTAACTTCTTTCATCCGCCCATGGCCCGGTAACACTTTTTGTTCAACAGTGACCAGCCCGGCTTTTTTCAGAATAGCCACATCACGAGTGACGGCACTACGGTCCCTTTTTAAACGAGTTGAGAGGGCGGTAATAGAACCCGGATACATTTTCACTGTTCGTAGCAGAACAATCCGCGCGGCACTTAATACCCGCACCATCTCTAACGGGTCTTCAAACGTAATGGTGTGCTCTTCCGGTAATGTTTGCCCCGTATCGGCGAGAGTAGCGAGTTTTTTGCCTCGTTTAAAAAAATCATCTTCCGTTGCTGTTTTGATGACTAGCTTGTCCATTAACTTCTCCTTAGTGAAGTCCAATCCTTTTGAAAGCAATCCTCTATCTGTTCAAAGCTGACAAAATCAACTGATTCAATTGCGCCCAGGTAATGGCGGTGGTGAAAACCATGGGCATTGTCATAACCGATGACCCGACCATTATCACCTTGCGATAGACAGTGATTAATATAAGCCAAATTATAGCGGGTGATGGTGCCGAAACGGTCAACCCATATTTCACGGCGCAATTGACCATTCCCCCGTCGGCTAGCAATTTGATGCGTTTCGTTGATAATCTTTTTATCAGCCATGAATATAATTATCACCTCTGAATGTTGTTGTACACAATATATTCACTAAGAAGAAAGCTAGACGTATGCACCGCCCAGCTGTTTGTTTTAATTAATAATGGGTTAGAGTCACCTAAGGACACAAGGACGCTAGTTCAATGATGCAGGATATTACGGGAGAAAAAGGAGATGCTTGCAATTTTTCACCGCCGAATTGCGTGGGATCTCGAAAAAATTCAGCTGGCGGTGTTATTGCTTAAGCCAAAAAAATAAGGCCCCGAAGGGCCTTGTTAGATGAAGCTCACTTATACATATTCATTACCTGAAAGCTTAGCCAATAGTCATCAAGCTGGCATTCCCACCCGCCGCTGCAGTATTGACACTCAGTGAGTGCTCAATGAGCAAGCGCTCTAGCAGGATATTGGTTTCACCGCGTGCAAAGCCTTGTACTGAGACAATCGGCCCATCAATTTGTGCTATCTGCTCGCATAAGGTGCGTAGTTGATCCGCATCTCCATGATAGATAACGGCATCAAAGGTGATATTCGCTGTTTGCCAATCTTTCGCGAAAGTAATGCGTGATTTTACAACTGCGGGTAATGTGCGGAATAAGTCTCTTTGTAGCGTATTTTCCAGCCATAGCACTTCACTCCCGACCGCCAAAACGGCAGCCAGTTGTGTCAGCGCATCCGCCTCGGTATCTGCCAGGCACAGGATACGTTCACGAGGCAGCAGGGCGTAGGTGTTTCGTTCACCGGTGGGCCCCGATAATAGCCGGACAGTGCCGCCTTGTGCCAACTCGCCATAACGCGCAGCCAACTGAGTTAATGCCGTATGTTGGTGCTCATTAGCCCATTGAGTCAGAGCATGATGGGCGGTTTGTAGTGCTTCACGGCCTGAGATATTCTGCACTTGCCCATTATCCTGATGGACAAGCGTGTTGATGACAGCATCTTCTGGTCGGCTACACAGGAGGCGATACAGATACAGTGGACCGCCGGCTTTAGGCCCGGTGCCAGAGAGGCCTTCACCGCCAAAAGGTTGGACGCCAACTACGGCTCCGACCATATTGCGGTTGACGTAGAGATTACCCACTTTGGCTTTTTCAGTAACTTGAGCAATGGTTTCATCAATACGGGTATGAATGCCCAATGTTAAACCATAACCAGAAGCATTGATTTGGTCGACTAGCGCACTGAGATTTTTGCGCTGGAAACGCACGACGTGCAGAACCGGGCCGAAAACTTCTTTCTGTAGCTCATCAAAGCTATCCAGTTCTATTAATGTCGGCTTGATAAAAGTACCGCGCTGCCACTCTGTTTCGTCCAAACTATTGGCTCTGGCGGCTTGATACACTTTGCGCCCTTTAGCCCGCATGGCTTGAATATGCCGTTCAATACCCGCTTTGGCTTGCAAATCAATAACCGGCCCGATATCGGTAGACAGGCGCTCTGGGTTACCCATTCGGCATTCAGCCATGGCGCCCCGCAGCATTTGTAGCGTGTGCTCGGCAACATCATCCTGAATACAAAGGATCCGTAAGGCCGAGCAGCGCTGACCGGCGCTATCAAAGGCTGAGGCGACTACATCGGTCACCACTTGCTCAGTGAGCGCCGAAGAATCAACAATCATGGCATTCAAACCGCCGGTTTCGGCAATCAGTGGGGTTGGACGGCCTTGTGGGTCGAGCCTGCCGGCGATGCTGCGTTGTAAAATAGCAGCCACTTCAGTTGAACCAGTAAACATCACGCCGCGCACGCGGGCATCATTAACTAAGGCCGCACCGACACTATCACCCTGGCCGGGGAGCAACTGGAGCACACCTTGTGGGATACCGGCTTCGAGCAAGATACGCACTGCTTGAGCAGCAACCAGCGGGGTTTGCTCTGCCGGTTTTGCCAACACACTATTACCGGCGGCTAATGCGGCAGCAACCTGACCGGTAAATATCGCCAGCGGGAAATTCCACGGGCTGATGCAAACCACTGGGCCGAGTGGGCGGTGGCTATCATTGGAAAAGTTATCGCGCACCATTCCGGCATAATAATGCAGGAAATCAACCGCCTCACGAACTTCTGCAATCGCGTTACTGAAGGTTTTACCGGCTTCGCGCACCAGTATGCCCATCAGTGTTTGCATTTGATTTTCCATCAACTCAGCAGCACGCACTAAAATAGCAGCGCGCTCGACAGGGGGAGTGGCAAACCAAATCGCCCCGGCACTGGCGGCGGCATCCAATGCACGGCTGACTTCTGTATCGGTTGCTTCACGAACGTAGCCGACGATATCTGCCGGTTCTGCCGGGTTGATAACCGGCTGTTCCATGTTATTACCCAGCTCCGCGCCGCTATCAAGTTCTGCATTAATCAGCGGCTCGGCCCGCCACACTTGGCTCGCGCTGGTCAGCAGAGCACTGGAAAGAGAAGCCAGACGGTGCTCGTTCGCCAGATCCAAACCGCTGGAATTAGCACGTTCCTCGCCATACAACTCACGCGGTAAAGGAATGCGCGGGTGCGGTAAGCCGAGTTGGCCTTCACTGGCTGCAATAGCTTCTACTGCACTGACCGGGTCTGCCACTAGCTCATCCAGCGGCAGTGTGGCATCCGCAATGCGGTTGACAAATGAAGTGTTAGCCCCGTTTTCCAACAGGCGGCGTACCAGATAAGCCAGCAAGGTTTCATGAGTCCCTACCGGGGCATAAATACGACATGGGCGGTTCAGCTTGCCCTCAGAAACTTTACCCACCACCTGCTCATACAGTGGTTCACCCATACCATGTAGACATTGGAATTCGTACTGGCCGGGATAGTAGTTTTGCCCGGCAAGATGATAAATTGCGGATAAAGTATGTGCGTTGTGTGTGGCAAATTGGGGGTAAATCAGGTTAGGGACGGCCAATAATTTACGCGCGCAGGCCAGATAAGAAACATCGGTATAAACCTTGCGGGTATAAACTGGATAACCTTCCAAACCATCCACTTGAGCGCGTTTTATTTCGCTGTCCCAATATGCCCCTTTGACCAGACGAATCATCAGCCGGCGGCGGCTGCGCTGGGCCAATTCAATCACTGCATCAATGGTGGCCGGGCAGCGTTTCTGGTAAGCCTGAATGACAAAACCGATACCATTCCAACCGGCTAATTTTGGCTCAAAGCAGAGTTTTTCCAGCAGATCGAGTGAAATTTCCAGACGATCGGCTTCTTCCGCATCAATATTAATTCCAATGTCATATTGGCGGGCTTGTAGAGTCAGCGACAGCAAACGTGGGTAAAGCTCATCCATTACGCGCTCATATTGGGCACGGCTATAGCGCGGGTGTAGGGCAGAAAGTTTGATTGAGATCCCCGGCCCCTCATAGATACCACGGCCATTGGAGGCTTTGCCGATAGCATGAATAGCCTGCTGATAGGAGAGCAAATAGGCCTGAGCATCGGCTTCCGTCAGCGCCGCTTCCCCCAACATATCGTAAGAATAGCGGAATCCTTTGTCTTCCAGTTTGCGCGCATTGGCTAAGGCTTCGGCGATGGTTTCACCGGTGACGAATTGCTCACCCATCAGGCGCATTGCCATATCCACGCCCTTGCGGATCAGTGGTTCGCCCCCTTTGCCGATAATCCTATTTAATGAACTGGAAAGTTTGGCCTCATTATGAGTAGAGACCAGGCGGCCGGTAAACAGTAAGCCCCAGGTCGCCGCATTGACAAACATGGACGGGCTACGGCCCAAGTGGGAGTGCCAGTTGCCGTTGCTGATTTTATCGCGGATCAGCGCATCACGAGTCGGTTTGTCAGGAATACGCAGCAGTGCTTCCGCAAGACACATCAACGCCACGCCCTCTTGGGAAGACAGGGAAAATTCTTGCAGCAAGCTTTGCACTATACCGGCACGACCATTAGCGCTTTTTTGATTTCTTAGTTTTTCAGCAATGGAATAAGCCAGTTGATGCGCGGCCTGGGCTAAGTCTTCGGGTAAACGTGCCTGTTCCAATAACATCGGGACGGCTTCTGTTTCCGGGCGGCGGTAGGCCGCTGTAATGGCTGCACGGGTAACCGATTGTGGCAACACTTGCTCGGCGAATTCTAAGAAAGGTTGATGATTATTTTCAGTAACTTGCGGCATAATATCGTCCGCTTCAGATGAAGAGGACGCCTGCGCCGTTGGGAGCTCCGGTAATTCGCTGTTATTTTCCAGCCGCTCCAAATAGTTAAAAATGGCCTGCTTAATCAGCCAGTGCGGTGTGCGATCAATACGCTGTGCGGCGGCCTTAATACGGTCGCGTGTTGCTTCATCGAGTTTCACGCCCATTGTGGTACTAGCCATACTGTCAGGCTCCTTAATCAGGGGAGTTAGCATTTTAATGCAAACAATATCAAGCATGTTGCAACTTTGTGCAACCGTGTTAAATCAACGGTATAGGCGAAGTGTGAATTCAGTCTGGTTTTTAACAATTATCCGGCAATTCAGATTGTTTAAATATGAAGTAAAACGGTGACTGGCACTAATAACAGTAGGGTTTTTAGGGTGTTTACCTTAGGTGCCACTCATTTTGTCGTGTTGGGTATCACTGTCGACAGGGGTTAATGTGACGCAGGGTGAATTTTTTGTAATAAATTTGTTTAAATTGTTGTAGCGCAAGAAAAGACTCTACTAGGATAGCAACCTCAAGATAGCCATTTGCTAGCGTATAGTTGTGCTAATAGTTTATTTTAGATTTTAGCGCCCATTTCTGGTGCAACTCAGTGTTACGTTCCGACCAACCAGAGAGAAAGCAGGGTGCCGCCTTACACAGTAAACACTCAATATCATGGGATATTAAAACGATAATATACAAAATGGAGATGTAGCATGACCATGAATACACCGATGTTGGTGACTTTTTTAGTTTACATTTTTGGGATGATCCTCATTGGCCTGGTAGCCTATCGGGCGACCAAAAGTTTTGATGACTATATTCTAGGCGGGCGAAGTTTAGGGAGCGTGGTGACGGCATTGTCTGCCGGGGCTTCCGATATGAGCGGCTGGTTATTAATGGGGTTACCGGGGGCCATCTTCTTGTCGGGGATATCCGAAAGCTGGATAGCCATAGGTTTGACCATTGGTGCTTATTTTAACTGGAAATTAGTGGCTGGCCGTTTACGGGTTCATACCGAAGCGAATAATAATGCTCTGACCTTACCGGACTATTTCACCAGCCGTTTTGAAGATAAAAGCAAACTGTTACGGGTAATATCAGCCGTAGTTATTTTAGTATTCTTTACTATTTATTGTGCTTCAGGAATCGTTGCCGGAGCGCGCTTATTCGAAAGTACTTTTGACATGAGCTACAGCACCGCCTTGTGGGCAGGGGCTGCTGCCACTATCGCTTATACCTTTATTGGCGGTTTCCTGGCGGTCAGTTGGACTGATACTGTACAAGCGACCTTGATGATTTTCGCGCTGATTCTGACCCCGATTATGGTGATTCTGGCTGTGGGGGGGATTGATACCTCAATGATGGTTATTGCCGCGAAAAACCCCGCCAATATTGATATGTTCAAAGGGTTGAATCTGGTTGCTATCCTTTCTCTGCTGGGTTGGGGCTTGGGCTATTTTGGTCAGCCACATATTCTGGCGCGTTTTATGGCGGCAGACTCTCACCGCACTATTCGTAGCGCCCGCCGTATCAGTATGACCTGGATGATTCTGTGTTTGGCAGGGACTATTGCCGTGGGCTTCTTCGGGATTGCCTACTTCGAGAACAACCCGCAATACGCCGGAAGTGTGACTCAAAATGGTGAGCGCGTCTTTATTGAACTGGCCAAGCTGCTGTTCAACCCGTGGATGGCCGGTATTTTGCTGTCGGCTATTTTGGCTGCGGTAATGAGTACGTTAAGCTGCCAATTACTGGTGTGCTCCAGCGCATTAACGGAAGATTTGTACAAAGCGTTTCTGCGTAAAAAAGCCAGCCAGAAAGAGTTGGTCTGGGTGGGGCGTGCCATGGTGTTGTTGGTGGCGTTAATTGCCATTGCATTAGCCGCGGACCCCGATAACCGGGTGCTTGGTCTGGTGAGTTATGCTTGGGCGGGCTTTGGTGCGGCCTTTGGGCCAGTGGTTCTAATTTCAGTCATGTGGCCACGGATGACCCGCAATGGTGCGCTGGTGGGGATGCTGGTCGGCGCTATTACGGTGATTGTCTGGAAGCAATATGCTTGGTTGGGTTTATACGAAATTATCCCCGGTTTCTTATTCGCCAGTATCGCGATCCTAGTGGTGAGTTTGCTGGGTAAAAGCCCGAGCAATGCAATTACCGAACGTTTTCGTCAGGCGGAAGCTGAGTTTAAAACTGTCTAAAAATAGCTTTTATCTTTAATTCACATAGCCTCCTGCAAAACAGGGGGCTTTTTTATAGAAAATACCGCCTGAACTTCATGATGACATTAATTTGTATCCTAATGAATTCATTTGCTATTTAACCCAGCAGAAACAACTTGCCACAGTTTGCTTAACAATATTCTTATTCAGCCTCTTGAATTTCTTTTTGCCAGAATGATAATCACTATCGTTTTACTTTTCTTTACGTTTATTGACGATGATCTTAATCGCACATTTTCCTTACTGCCCACCGCAGGGGTGTTTAGCATGTTTGTCCCATTTCTTATTATGTTTCGTGAAGGGCTGGAGGCAGCGCTGATTGTCAGCCTGATCGCCAGTTATCTTAAACGTACTCAACGCGGTCAATGGATGGGGGCAGTATGGGTGGGGGTTATTACCGCCGCAGCACTTTGCCTGGCTATCGGTATATTTATTAATGAAACCACCGGTGAGTTCCCACAAAAACAACAAGAGCTGTTCGAAGGGATTATCGCCGTGGTGGCGGTTTGCATATTAACCTATATGGTTTTCTGGATGCGCAAAGTCTCTAAGTCAGTCAAAGTTCACTTAGAAGGGGCTATTGATAACGCTCTGAAATTTGATAATAAAAAAGGCCGAGGCCAAGGCTGGGCATTAGTCGTAATGGTCTTTTTTGCCGTGGCGCGCGAAGGTCTGGAGTCAGTTTTCTTTTTATTAGCGGCTTTTCAGCAGGATGTCGGCATTGGCGCCCCCATCGGCGCAATATTGGGCTTGAGCTGCGCTATTTTGGTCGGTATGGCTATTTACTGGGGCGGCGTTAAATTACATCTGGCTAAATTCTTCAAATGGACCAGCCTGTTTATTCTGTTTGTGGCCGCCGGTCTTGCTGCCGGGGCGATAAGAGCCTTCCATGAAGCCGGCCTGTGGAACCATTTCCAAGATATCGCTTTTGACCTGACCAATGTGCTTTCAACACACTCTTTATTGGGCACTTTCCTCGAGGGCATGTTTGGCTATCAGGAAGCTCCAACCGTCAGTGAAGTCGCGGTCTACTTTATTTATTTGATTCCGGCATTGATTTTCTTTTTCCTTCCACCACGCGCCACGGCGGCTTCAACCGTACCGGCTGCGCGGAAAACTAACCAATAATTCAGGGATTTATCACATGTCTAACCGGTTCTTCCGTCGCACTGCTCTACATGCCGCTTTATTGGCACTGCCTGCTTTCGCCATTAGCGCGCAGGCTGCTGATATTCCTCAGGTTAAAATCACAGTCACTGATAAACAATGTGAGCCAATGGCGCTGTCTATCCCCGCCGGTAAAACACAGTTTATAGTTCACAATGCCAGCCAAAAAGGGTTGGAGTGGGAGATCCTGAAAGGGGTTATGGTGGTTGAAGAACGTGAGAATATCGCGCCAGGTTTTACCCAGAAAATGACTGCCAATTTGGAACCGGGTGAATACGATATGACCTGCGGTTTACTCAGTAACCCTAAAGGTAAATTGACCGTTACTGCTGGTTCTGACACCGCGACCAAACCGGATGCCATGGCACTGGTGGGGCCGATTGCCGAGTATAAAGTGTATGTTACCCAAGAAGTGGCTCAGTTAGTCACTCAAACCAAAGCTTTCACTGATGCAGTGAAAAAAGGTGATTTGGCCTTAGCCCGTAAGCTCTACGCACCGACGCGTCAGCATTATGAGCGTATCGAGCCGATTGCTGAATTGTTCTCTGATTTGGACGGCAGCATCGATGCCCGTGAAGACGATTTTGAACAGAAAGCGGCTGATCCAAAATTCACCGGTTTCCACCGTTTAGAAAAAATCCTATTTGGCGACAATACCACCAAAGGGGCGGATAAATTTGCTGACCAGCTGTATCAAGACACGCTGGAACTGCAAAAACGTATTACCGGCCTGACATTTGCGCCGAACAAAGTGGTGGGCGGGGCAGCAGGTTTAATTGAAGAAGTGGCTGCCAGTAAAATCAGTGGTGAAGAAGATCGCTACAGCCGCACAGATTTGTGGGATTTCCAGGCAAACGTCGATGGTGCACAGAAAATTGTTAATCTGTTGCGGCCATTGCTGGAAAAAGCCAATAAGCCATTATTGGATAAAATCGATGCCAACTTCACCACAGTTGATAGCGTATTGGCGAAATACCGCACTAAAGATGGTTACGAATCTTATGAGAAGTTAACTGATGCGGATCGCAATGCGATGAAAGGGCCGATTACGGCACTGGCAGAAGACCTTGCTCAACTGCGTGGTGTATTGGGTCTGGATTGAGGCATTAAAATGAGTAAGAAAACCGGCCCGCAACACGGGCTGTATCAGCAAGATCAAGATAACGAGGCGGTTTTACCCTCTCGTCGGCGTTTGCTCTTGGGAATGGGGATGATGAGTGGCGCATTGGCGCTCGGTGGGGCAAAAATAGCCCGTGCTGCGGACTGCCCAGCTCCGGAAGCGGCTCCCGTGCAAGATGATCGCTGGCAGAAGCAGCCTTTTTACGGTCAGCATCAATCTGGAGTATTAACCTCGCAGCAGGCGGCGATGATGTTGGTGGCATTTGATGTGCTGGCAACAGATAAAACCGCATTGATTCGGCTATTCAAGCTAGTAACAGAGCGAATTGCTTTTTTGACCACAGGCGGACATGCGCCTTCAGTGAATGCGAAACTGCCGCCATTGGATTCGGGCATTATGGGGCCGGAAATTTATCCCGATAACCTGACGATCACTGTTTCTGTCGGCGATTCGCTGTTTGATGAGCGTTTTGGCTTGCAAGGGCGAAAACCACTGCGGCTTCAGAGAATGACCCGCTTTCCTAATGATTCATTGGATGCGGGTTTGTGTCATGGTGATATATTGCTGCAAATTTGCGCCAATACTAATGAAACTGTGATCCATGCGTTGCGCGATATTATCAAACATTTGCCGGATCTTCTCAGTGTCCGCTGGAAGCGCGAAGGGTTTATTTCTGCCCATGCCGCTCGCAGCAAAGGTAAAGAAACGCCCATCAATTTGTTAGGTTTTAAAGACGGAACCGCCAATCCGAAAACCAGTGATAAACCGCTGATTAATCAGGTGGTCTGGGTTCAGGAAAATGCCGGAGAACCCGCCTGGGCGGCCGGCGGCAGCTATCAGGCGGCGCGAATTATCCGCTTCAAAGTAGAATTCTGGGATCGAACGCCCTTGCAAGAACAGCAAACTATTTTTGGCCGTGATAAACACAGCGGTGCGCCTTTGGGCATGGTACATGAGCATGATGAACCGGATTACACCAAAGACCCAGACGGCAAAGTGATCCCTATGGATGCGCATATTCGGCTGGCCAATCCGCGCACGGCGGATGCTCAGAATAACTTGATGCTGCGCCGTGGCTACAGCTATTCACTGGGCGTATCAAATTCGGGGCAATTGGACATGGGGCTATTATTTGTCTGCTATCAGTCTGATTTAGAAAAAGCTTTTTTGACCGTGCAAAAACGGCTGAATGGAGAAGCGCTCGAAGAGTATGTAAAACCCATTGGTGGGGGCTATTTCTTCGTCTTGCCGGGGGTGGCGGATACCAATCATTATCTGGCGCAAGGGCTATTGGAAGCTTAATATTGAAATAAAGCACCACTTTTGCGGTGCTTTTTCTAACTATTTAGCGCGCTAATTTAGCGGTAATTTTCGCTACATGTTCGCCCTGGAAACGTGCAATGGCGAGTTCTTCAGCACTTGGTTGGCGGGAACCATCACCACCAGCAATAGTGGTTGCGCCATAAGGCGTGCCGCCGCGGGTCTGCGAAACATCGAATAGCTCTTTGGCACCATAGCCGATAGGGACAATGATAAAGCCGTGATGGGCTAGGGTGGTCCAGGTTGAAGTGATGGTGTGTTCTTGCCCGCCGCCGGTTCCGGTAGAAGCAAATACACTGGCGACTTTGCCGTACAATGCGCCGGAAGCCCACAGCCCACCGGTTTGATCAAGGAATGTACGCATTTGCCCCGCCATATTACCAAAGCGAGTTGGCGTACCGAAAATGATGCCATCGTAATCTGCTAACTCTTGCGGGGTTGCCACGGGGGCTTTTTGGTCGGTGTTCCCTCCCGCTTTGGCGATAATATCGGCTGGCATGGTTTCCGGCACGCGCTTTATGGTCACTTCAACGCCGCTGACTTTTTGGGCACCCTCGGCAATTGCGCCGGCAAGTGTTTCGATATGCCCATACATGGAATAATAAAGCACTAGAATTTTCGCCATCTCGCTTCGCTCCAATCATATTTATTGAATAATGCTGATGATGTCATCATAGCCGCTGCTTATGATACTTATTAACCATACGCCAATATGGTCAGGCTGCAACTTTGATAGCACGGAGAGCAAAAGTCCGTCGTATTGGCACCGTGCGAAAACCCCGCAGAGCAATATAGGGCTTTAGGCCTAATTTAGCGCTTTGGTTTGGATAAAAAGATAATAGGAAAGTAATGTAATAAGGGCGGATAAAGAAAGATATACCCCAGCATAAGCTAGCCCAAAGGGTAATACTGCATTAATAATTAAGGGCGTCACGCCACCAAATAAACTAGCAGAAACATTTAGTCCAACACCTAAATTGGCGGTGTGCCCATCAGTCACAATGGCTGCTATAGATAACTGTGAGCATAATATTATCGCAGCGGTAACTGTAATAAAAAATTGTGTCAGTATAACTAACGTAATATTATCACTGGTTAATAAAAAATAAAGACAGGGTGAAAATAAAATTAAACTATAAATACCAATAAAAGAGGCTTTTAATGAAGTGGAAAGCTTGTCGATTAACCAACCCGTCAGCATTAATATTATCAACAAAAATAGTGTCGAGAGCATGGAATACCAGTTTTTGAAATCACCTAAATGTAATGACTCGCGTATTATGGATGTTGACATATTCTGAGCGTAAAAAACTGTTTGGGACGGTATCATGATCAAAATAATCTGCACTATTTTAGCCCAGTTAACACGTTGCTGACAATTGATCGCGGGCTGAGCCGGTAATTTAATTCGTAGCCAAAAGCTCATCGCAATATTAAAGATACCCAGTAATAGTGGAATTCGCCAACCATACGCTTGCATATTGGTTGAAGTTAGTCTGTGCTCTAATACATAAACAATAAATAAAGAGGCAAAAACGCCCACAAGAGAACTGGCAACAATAAGGCTGGTGATTCTGGCGCGTTCATTAGATGCAGAGTCATTGAACAGGTAAGTTGCCAATGAAGCCAATTCCCCCCCGAAACTAAGTGAAAGTATTAATTGTAATAGTAATACCACCAGTGGCGCATAATATCCCAATACACTGATAGGCAATAATGCCATGCACAGAGTTGCCACCCCGGCAATAGAGCTGGTGAGGATCAAGGCAGCTTTACGTCCGACTCTATCCGCGTAATGACCAATAAGATAACCACCAAGGGGGCGGGCGATAAATCTGAGAGCAAATATTCCCCATACAATATGGTCAGCTTGAGATATTCCTTGCCGTTCAAATTCCGCACTGAGATACCCCGATATAGCAGCAAATACCGCGATATCATAATACTCTAAGGTATTACCTGCTACGGCCCCTAATCTGAATCTCCATTTCATTTTATTCCCTCATTTATTATATTGTAGTTATGTTGTTTTAATAAGAGTATCTAAACAAGCCAGTGTGACACCGTGCTCTTTAAGTGCTTTGAATAACACTGCGGATGATTGATTTTGGCAATCAAGTTTCTCTTTTATACGGTTAATTCGGGTTTGTATGGTTGTTGCTGAACAGCCCTGAAGCGCAGCAATTTCTTTTACTTTTTTATGTGAAAGTAAATATCGAATAGTTATTATTTCTTTTTGCGTAAAACGAATGTTGCCAAATCGCATATAGGGATGATAATCAAGAGAGTCACTTTTTGTTTCATTAGGCTCTATTATATCAATGATAGTGTTATCCCTCAGTGGTAAACTAATTTCTTGTTGATTATTTTTTGTTTTCCATATTTGGCTGGCATAGTCACTCAATGTGGGTTTTAATTTTAAAAAGTTCATCATATCATTTGAGGATAATACGCCTGTGGAAGATAGAGATGTCAGCTCAAAAATTGAACCGTGGCGAGTGCAGATATTTATTTGAGTTTTCAGATTCTTATTTTTAAATTTAGATAGAGTATTTAAGTAGCTATCTGGATAGTTATGCCAGGGTTCTATTCCAGGCGTTAGTCGTTTACCTATTTGCAAGTCAAGTTCATCATTCCAGAATAATAAATGCCAATCATAATCGCTACACATACAGATAATTTCTTTATTAGCTACATCTATTACACCATGACCTACGATAGTATTATCCCAATCAAAACAATGTGCGAAAGTTGAACGCATATTATTACTGTTTGTTTCAAATGTATTATTTCTAACATCCATAATTAACTCCTAAATTTATGAGAGTGCCGTGATAGAGCTATTGCCCTACAGCTTTATCACATATCACGCCGTCATGAGAAATAAAAGATCTTTTTATTGCGATAACATGTTAATGATTTCTGTATTAGGCTAATTTCCGTCAGCCTGAGATCCACTGAGATCCACTGAGATAAGTTGATAATATAGTAATGATTGTTATGCATTATAATAACGGAGTTACATATTATTAATGACACAGGTTGGCCTCATGCTGATATTATTGCGGCTATCCGTAAAAAGGTTCTTCGCTCTCAGCATTGTCGCGCGGTGCGGGGTTAAATTTATCTACTTGAGCAATGCTATTAATCGACATTGGCCAAAAGGAGAAACGATTATTGCTAATTTCTTAGGTGTCGAGGCTGCGGAGATATGGCCGTCACGTTATAAACAAAACGAGAAAAAACAAAAAGAGTGAATTAATTTAATGCTGATGATGTCATCATAGCCGCTGCTTATGATACTTATTACCATACGCCAGTATGGTCAAGCTGCAACTTTGATAACACGGAGAGCAAAAGTACGTCGTATTGGCACCGTGCGAAAACCCCGCAGAGCAATATAGGGCTTTAGGCCTAATTTAGTGCTTTGGCTCTACGAAAAAGATAGTAGGAAAGTAATACAGTAAATCCTGTTAACGCTATATATCCCCCCACATACACCAACCCATAAGGTAATAAAATACTAATAATTAATGGTGCTACACCACCAAATAAACTCGGTGCGAGATTACATCCTACGCCCATGGTGGCAGTATGACCTTGTGCAATATTAGCAACAACGGATTGTATACAACTTATTATTAAGGCTGCATTGGCAGTGATCAAAAATTGAGCCAATAAAACTAATTCAAGGCTGTTACTTGATAGTAAGAAATACAGTGGGGCAGTAAAAATAATCAAGATAAAAATGCCCCATCTAAAACCTTTGGCAGCGGTTAAGTGTTTGTCAATTAACCAGCCAAACAATAACAGGAGAATTAAGAGCAATAATGTGGATAACATTGCATATACATTTTTTAAGTTACCTATTTGGAGCGTTTCTCGAATGAGCGACATTGACATATTCTGAGCATAGAATACTGTTACTGAAGGGGCGAGAGTCAGAACTATCTGTATTACATTCAACCAGTTAACATGGCGATGGCAATCAATAGGAGGCTGGATAGGTAATTTAATACGAAACCAAAAACTGATCGCAATATTGACGATGCCGAACAGCAGAGGAATCCGCCAGCCGAATGTTTGCATGGAGGTTGGGTCAAGAGTCCTTTCTAGCACATATACCATTAATAGTGAGGTGAGTACGCCAATAAGTGCACTGCCACTGATAAGGCTACTAATTCTGGCGCGTTCATTGTCGGCTGCATCATTATAAAGATATGTCGTTAGTGTTGCTAATTCACCGCCAAAGCTGAGCGACAATGTCATTTGTAGTAGCAATACCACCAATGGTGCATAATATCCCAATACACTGATAGGCAATAATGCCATACACAGGGTTGCCACCCCAGTAATAAAACTGGAAAGGATCAAGGCGGCTTTACGGCCGACTCTATCAGCATAATGACCAATAAGATAACCACCAAGGGGGCGAGTGAGAAATCTGAGAGCAAATATTCCCCATACAATACTGTCTGCCTGCGCATATCCTTGTTGTGCGAATTCAGCGCTCAGATATACTGATATAGCAGCAAATACCGCGATATCATAATACTCCAAGGTATTACCTGCTACGGCTCCTAATCTGAATCTCCATTTCATTTTATTCCCTCATTTATTATATTGTAGTTATGTTGTTTTAATAAGAATATCTAAACAAGCCAGTGTGACACCGTGCTCTTTAAGTGCTTTGAATAACACAGCGGATGATTGATTTTGACAATCAAGTTTATATTTTATACGGTTAATTCGGGTTTGTATGGTTGTTGCTGAACACCCCTGAAGCGCAGCAATTTCTTTTACTCTCCGATGTGAAAGTAAATATCTAATAGTCATAATTTCTTTTTGTGTAAAACGGATATTGCCAAATCGCATATAGGGATGACAATCAAGAACGTCACTGTTTTTGTCATTAGGTTCTACTATATCAATGATAGTGTTATCCCTCAGTGGTAAACTAATTTCTTGTTGATTATTTTTTGTTTTCCATATTTGGTTAGTGTAGTCACTCAATGTGGGTTTTAATTTTAGAAAGTTCATCATGTCTTTTGATGATAATTCGCCTGTGGAACACAGAGATGTCAGCTCAAAAATTGAACCGTGGCGAGTGCAGATATTTATTTGAGTTTTCAGATTCTTATTTTTAAATTTAGATAGAGTATTTAAGTAGCTATCTGGATAGTTATGCCAGGGTTCTATTCCAGGCGTTAGTCGTTTACCTATTTGCAAGTCAAGTTCATCATTCCAGAATAATAAATGCCAATCATAATCGCTACACATACAGATAATTTCTTTATTAGCTACATCTATTACACCATGACCTACGATAGTATTATCCCAATCAAAACAATGTGCGAAAGTTGAACGCATATTATTACTGTTTGTTTCAAATGTATTATTTCTAACATCCATAATTAACTCCTAAATTTATGAGAGTGCCGTGATAGAGCTATTGCCCTACAGCTTTATCACATATCACGCCGTCATGAGAAATAAAAGATCTTTTTATTGCGATAACATGTTAATGATTTCTGTATTAGGCTAATTTCCGTCAGCCTGAGATCCACTGAGATCCACTGAGATAAGTTGATAATATAGTAATGATTGTCATGCACTATAATAAAGGAGTTACATATTATGAATGATACTGATTGGCATCATGCTGATATTATTGCAGCTATCCGTAAAAAAGGTTCTTCACTCTCAGCATTGTCGCGCGGTGCGGGGTTAAATTCATCTACTTTGAGCAATGCTATTAATCGACATTGGCCAAAAGGAGAAGCGATTATTGCTAATTTCTTAGGTGTCGAGGCTGCGGAGATATGGCCGTCACGTTATAAACAAAACGAGAAAAAACAAAAAGAGTGAATTAATTTAAGTGGTATCTATCTGACATCACCAGATGCCAGATAGATGTTTATTATTATGGCAAATTGCGCAATTTATTTTGTAGGCGCTTTTGCTGCCAGCGTTCAACCCAATTACCTGGTAAGAATAGGTTTATGGCTCTCAATCCCAATGGGATGCTTAAGCCCAAAACTACCCACCATGCCCACATATAGCCGGGGGAGGTAAACCAGTTAATGGCAAATAATATGGCACACAGAATAACGGCCCGCAGTAATTGGCGCAAAAATGACATTTCATTTTCAACAGCTTTACGCGCATCTAATACTCGCTGATCAACAGCTTCGCCAGGCCCATCTTGAGGTTGATTGACATCAAGTGAATAGAGTTCACTGACTTTCAATTCCATCACTGCCGCAATGGCACTCAAGGTTTCGAGACTGGCTTGTTCGCCATTTTCGATTCGCTGAATAGTGCGCACGCTGAGGCTACAAAGTTCCGCTAATTGCTCTTGTGACCAAGCCCGCGCCTGGCGTAATTCACGAATACGATAAAGATTCATTTTTAACTCCCCTGAGGTTTGAAAGTATATCTACAAACCTAAGCATAAGTGCGCAACACCACCACGACAGCAACCAGACAGTAACCCGACATCTGTCTGCCACAGGGATGACTGCCTTGATTCGGCCTGTTTAGTCAAGAATAGCCGCGCTAATTCAACTCAAGTCCTCATCCAGCAGCGGGGTATTTATCACAATTACTGACTATCTACATTGACAGTGTAGCGTCCGATTAATATCTTCAGTGATAGTAAAACTCCAATGATGAATAGTTTATGGAGTTTTATTGTCCTCACCATTCAACCCAATCTAACGATTCATTAATGAGGAATATCTTGATGACTCAGATATATCATCAATATAAGAAAAAATTGAGCACAAAAGTCATCCTGCTGGGTGCGCTTATTCCCCTCGTCATGCTTTCCTTATCTTACGCCAATGCTGAGAGTTATCCCGATGTACCTGTCCCTTTTAAATATGGAACGGGTACTCGGATTAATAACAATTTATATATCGGTCTCGGTAGTGCCGGTCAATCCTGGTATCGCCTTGATACAGATAAAGCCAGTGGCGGTTGGCAGAAAATAGCCGATTTCCCAGGTCAACCCCGTGAACAGGCCGTCACGGTAGCATTAAACAGCAAACTATATGTTTTTGGTGGGGTAGGTAAAAATGCCGCCAGCGACACACAAATAAGCGCACTGAATGATGTTTATCAATATGACCCGCAAACTAATCAATGGCAGCTGCTGGCAACGCGAGCACCGCGTGGCTTGGTCGGAACCGCCGCCACTACCCTGAATGGCTCCCAGGCGCTGCTGCTAGGGGGCGTCAATAAGGCTATTTTTGATGGCTATTTCGCGGATCTGGCCTCTGCGGGCAGCGATGAAACCCAGAAAAATGCGGTTATTAATGCGTATTTTGAACAAAAACCAGCGGACTATTTCTATAACCGCGATGTACTGGTGTATGACCCGGCCAAAAATCAGTGGAAAAGTGGTGGGCAGACGCCATTTTTGGGGACCGCAGGATCAGCTATCGCGGCTATAAATGGCAATCTTATATTAATAAACGGTGAAATTAAGCCCGGCTTACGGACCACGGCGGTGTGGCAGGGTAAAAAGCAGGGGACAGAACTCAAATGGCAACAGCGGCCGGATTTGATTGCTGAAAAAGGTACGGTACAAGAAGGACTGGCGGGGGCTTTTGTTGGCGTTAGCCATGATGTGGTGCTAGTGGGTGGTGGGGCCAATTTCCCCGGTTCATGGAAACAATTCAATGCAGGTCAGTTATATGCCCATAAAGGGCTGAAAAAACAGTGGCAACAGCCCATTTATGCGCTGGTGGATAATCAATGGCAGATTGTTGGGAAATTACCTCAGCCACTGGGTTACGGCGTATCTATTCAAGATAAAGATAAAGTGATTTTGGTGGGAGGAGAAACAAGCAATGGTGTTGCTACCTCAGCAGTGACCCAGCTTTCTTGGCAAGGTGGCAAACTGCATCTTGAGTAATTGGCTGCGACGGTGGCAACCAATCGCCACAGTTTTCATAGCAGGGCGCTTCCGTCGGAACGAAAAGCTTTGCCCTTAGCCCTGGGTCATTGAGAATCACGGAGATATTGAAAAAAACTCATGCATTTTTATGTTATGGACTACTGATCAATATGGCTGACAAGGGTTGAATCGGGCGGGAAACTAAAACTGGCGCCAGAAAATCTCTGACGCCAGATAATGACTACAGATTACTGTCGTATAGGCGAGTTTTGCGCTTTTTCAAGATGATATAGCCGATGGTGAGAATGACAAACCACAGTGGCGTCACAATCAGTGCCTGGCGGGTATCACTTTCCAATGTTAACAATACCAATACAAAGGCGAAGAATGCCATGCATACCCAAGACATGAAAATACCGGCTGGCATTTTGTAGATGGACTTTTTATGTAGCGCCGGGCGTCTTTTGCGATACACCAGATAAGAGCAAAGGATGATAGTCCAGACAAACATAAACAAAATCGCAGATACCGTGGTGACCAGCGTAAATACGGTCATGACGTTCGGAATAAGGTAAATCAGCACCACGCCACCTAGCAAGCAAATACAAGAGAATGTCAGGCCAGAGGCGGGAACAGAACGGCGCGATAACTTACCAAATTGTTTTGGCGCATCGCCTTCTTTTGCTAAACCGAACAGCATACGGCTGGTGGAGAATACGCCACTATTAGCTGACGAGGCCGCAGAGGTTAACACCACAAAGTTGATAACACTGGCCGCTGCGGGCAGGCCGACCAAAACGAATAACTCAACAAACGGGCTTTTATCGGCAACCACTGAGCTCCATGGGGTCACCGACATAATCATAATCAATGAGAAAACATAGAACATTATGATGCGGATAGGAATGGAGTTAATCGCACGTGGCAATACCACCTCTGGATCTTTGGTTTCAGCGGCGGTGGTCCCCACCAATTCAATGCCCACAAAAGCAAAGACGGCAATCTGGAAACCAGCAAAGAAACCACTGATTCCTTTAGGGAACATTCCTCCATCATTCCATAAATGGGTAAATGATGCAGTAGTACCAGAAGGGGACTGATAACTCAGTAATACCATGGTCAGGCCAGCGAAGATCAGGGCCACAATGGCCACAATTTTGATCATAGCGAACCAGAATTCCATCTCACCGAACATTTTCACTGTTGCCAGATTCAGCGACAGCAGCAGTAAAACCACTAATAATGAAGCGACCCATTGTGAGAAATCAGGGAACCAGAATTGTGCATAAGCCGTGATAGCGACAACATCCGCGATGCCGGTTATTACCCAACAAAACCAATAAGTCCAGCCAGTGAAAAATCCCGCCCATGGGCCAAGCAAGTCAGCGGCAAAATCACTGAATGATTTATATTTCAGATTCGACAGCAGCAATTCACCCATTGCTCGCATCACGAAAAACAACATAAAGCCGATAATCATATAAACAAAAATGATTGACGGCCCGGCAAGGCTGATGGTTTTACCCGATCCCATAAACAAACCAGTACCTATGGCGCCGCCAATAGCTATCAGTTGAATATGACGGTTGGAGAGACTTCGTTGAAGGTGCTCTTCAGGTTCCGGCAACGGTTTTGCCACTATCTTGGATTGGTCTACCATCTTTCCCATTCCCTCTTCCTGTATTTGTGAAGTTGTTGAGCTCTATGTTGGCTCTTTGGTCTTACCCTGTCTGTCTATTAGATTTTTTGCATGCTTTAAGTACAATTTTCAAATTATTTAATATCTTCGTAACAATAATCACACAATGCGCCTTATTTTCCAGTGTTTATATTTCACACACTGAAATTTGTTAAGTTCATCACAGCATATGGAATTACAACATGAAGTTACATAACTAACAATAATCGTCAGCATCAGGCGCATAATTAATTCGTAGAGAGGAATCTCACGCGGTATAAAGAGAAAAATCCGATGAAGTGTTTGACAGCCAACGCCAACAGGAGAATAATTATTGCCGTTGGGTCGTTAGCTCAGTTGGTAGAGCAGTTGACTCTTAATCAATTGGTCGCAGGTTCGAACCCTGCACGACCCACCAACAGAATCAATCACTTAGTATTAACCTCTAATTTCAAATCTATTTCATGGGACATATTTGGGACACAATCATTAAATATTGCGTCTATTTGTCTGGCATGTTCATTTAAATGATTTGGTGAAAGATGCGCATATTTTTTAATCATTTCAATTGATTCCCATCCGCCCATTTCTTGCAATGCAGATAATGGAACCCCGGATTGAACTAACCAACTTGCCCATGTATGTCTTAAATCATGAAATCTGAAATTATCTATTCCGGCTCTTTTTAATCCAGCCTTCCAAGCCTTATTTCCGTCAACTCTCATTTTCCTTATTTCAGCTGTTAATTTTCCGTTAGGTTTCACTGATGATGACATGTGAACAAAAACCCATCGATTGTGTTTCCCTATTTGCCTACATAAATAGCTGTCGCGTTAGTCGAAATATTCCATGCCAGAAAATCCGGTCAGATCATCATCAGCTCACGCTGACTGAAATTATCTCGATAGGTTTTCGCTTCAGGAACAGTCTCAAGCCCCACGCGCGACATAACCAAATGCGCGCAACTTCTGGCAAATAGACGCAAGTGCGACGGCGATCTCTTTGGTGTCCAGTCCGGTACCCCAAGAATACGTGGCTTAACACCAGTGACAGTCTCAGCTGTGAGTAGGGCTTTCCGACTGGTGTATTTACCATTTTCATCAGTGGTGCCAATGATGTTGGAAACTGTCTGCGAAAATTTGGCTTCCTCATCATCGCTGGAGCCATCCTCCACGCGTACGACAACAGTGACGGGTTTCGACTGGTTAGCAATAGCCTGTAATGTTATTGTCCGGTTGGTTTTAAGGAAGGCTATTTATTTGAATTGGTTAAGGTCTGGCACAACAGCAGACAGTGACATAATCATCAGACATGCAAAGTCGAAGCAGCACTTATCCGGAAAGTGGTTTTATGCGTGGACCATCTGCCCATATTACCTAAAAATATTTTCAAACATATATCTGTCATCGGTAACATGCGATTCTGGGCATAAAAATACGAACTCTACCGTTGTTTTCGCGGTGAGTTGATGTGCAGTATTGGGATAAATACAAAATACAGAACCTTTGCTAAATTTATCCTCTCGGCGATTTTTTAAAATACCCTCTAAAACATCTGCTGTCCAAATAGAGCCCTCCCCCGAAAGGATGATATACCATTCTTCACCCTCAGTATGACTATGGCAGCCAACATACTTTCCTTGATTAATTATTGTACCATAGGCCTGTAACCCCTTTTTCTTAAACATTTCTATAATTGATATACCCACCACGTGGTCTTCTTTTATTTTATTACCACCAAAGTTTGAAAAAATTATCATGCCAAATATCCTTTTTGTTAGCAGAGTAAAAAATGACCTAGACAGCTGATGGTAACCGCTATTTAATAATTAAACAATCACGACTTAAATATGAAAGTAAGATGAATTATTACCTATTTAATTAATAATTAAAATATAATTACGACACTAAAAGGTGAATTGAATGAATAAATCCCTATACGACTCACTCAAGTTATTAATACATTTTTGGAAACTCAGTTCTGAGCCTTGGGGGGAAAAGGATAATCAATCAAAGTTTATTTATGCAAATGATAAATACAAAGCCTTATTGGCATTACCAAACAAATTTTGCGTTGAAGGACGATTTGACGGAGAACTCCCAGCGCCTACCGCTGAATTTCAAATAGATTTTCAACAGCATGACCGCAAAGTCGAGCTATTGCAAGACCGTATAATATCAATTGAAATACATGCTTTTGACGGGCAAACCTATTTTCAAGCTTGGTTTTTTGATAAGTATCCTTTAATAGATAAAGACGGCATTTCACAAGGAACGATTTTCCATGGAAGACCGGTCGATAATCTATTACTGAAGAATTTGTATAAAATAAAAATCCCAACCTCACTTGTGTTTACACCTCCATCTGAACTGTTTTCAAAACGAGAGTGGGAAGTTATTTTTTATATCATGCAATCATTTACTAGCAAGGAGATATCAAAAAAAATCCATTTATCACCGAGGACAATCTGTAACATAATTCAGAATATTTATGGGGAAATTAATGTTACCAGTAAAAAACAGCTAATCGAATATTGTTATGAGAATAAAATAAATAACTATATACCCCAGAGCTTCTTAGAAGCTACAGGTTCATTTCCTTTGATGCCATAATTAAAAATAACCGTATACCCCTTTTTAGCGGGCAAAGGTTTTATTTTTCGTGCAATTAAAGCTAAAATATATTATCCAGTTTATCTTTATCTTTAATTTTTATTTTTTTTGACCTCTTATAAAGATTAAAAAGAGCCACACCTTTTGTGAGGCTCTTTTCGTGACTACTGAAAAATAAAATGGATAAACCCAGCAATCAATAGTAAAAACACGGTGTATTGTAAGTAGTGCGCAGACATTGTGTTCATATGTACCCCCTTTTGGCATTGCTATAGTTAGTAAGCAATTTTTGAGCCATAACTAACTGATTGAAAAGTTGGGTTCTTTCAATTTCTTTATTAAAATAAAGCACTATATTGGGGAGTAAGCACCATTTTGGGGCATATAGACAGGGATATGTTCGTGGATGCTTTGAAATAGATAGCACGGGAGTTACCTCCCTGATAGCGGATAACTAATTTAGATTTATTTATTAATGTTTAAATTTGTGTTTATGCTGGTTTTTGCGTGGAGAGTAGAAATATCATTGGGCGCTCTTTTTCCTCATCCAATGCAGGCAAATCTGTTACTCGTTTCCCTTCAGCCTGATAGCTATTTACAGGCCATGATTTTTGCCCAGGTAAAGGTGGTAAGATTTTGCAAATAGCCGGCCACTCTGGAGTACCATCCAATCCATCAACTGAACGACTAAGTTTGGCGTAACCTGAAAAAAGTCTTGATTATCATAAATTTTTTGCGTCATTTATTTTTCTCTTTAAACGTCATTTATATTGTTCCATAAAAACATCTCTAATTAAGCAATTTCAGCTAACAGCTAGTTGTTATAAGAGAATAATAGGGATCTGAATATCCCAAAATCAATCGACAATAAAAAGCTTAGCACCAGATAGGGTTGATGAACGATGTGCTTCAGCATGGTCCGCGACTTGATAACTCATCCCCGCTTTTAATATAAAAATGCGCCCATCATCGAGCTTTGTGCTTAATTCACCGTCGAGGCACAGTAAGATATGTCCTTTGGAACACCAATGGTCAGCAATGTATCCCGCACTGTATTCCACCATACGAACCCGGATACTGCCAAAGTTCTGAGTTCTCCAATATGCAACTCCTTGATCCCCTTTATGCTCGGTTTTATCGACAGTAGACCAATTTGTGATCCCGAAAGGGATGTCCCCTATATTCATTTAAGCTCACCAATAGACAGATAGATAAGGCCTACATTAGCCCATTAATAAAAGAAATACACAGTCTATTACCTTATTACCAACCCAAATGTTATAAAGTGGGCCATACTATGAGAGAACGATAAAATGGAGTCATCAAGCCTATGAAAAACCCCACTATTTTTCAGTTTTTCCATTGGTATTATCCTGATGGAGGTAAGCTATGGCAGGAGGTCGCTGAGCAAGCAGAGCATATTAGCCAACTTGGGATTAATTATGTTTGGCTTCCTCCTGCCTATAAAGGAGCCTCTGGTGGATATTCCGTCGGATATGATACCTATGACTTATATGATTTAGGTGAGTTTGATCAGAAAGGAACTCGGGCGACAAAATACGGAAATAAAGAGGAGCTTGTGAATGCAATAAATCGATTAAAGGAAATGGATATCAAAATCCTTTTTGATGTTGTATTCAATCATAAAATGGGCGCTGACGAAAAAGAGGCGGTAAGTGTTCATAACGTCAATATTGAAAACCGTACTGATATTGACGATGAGGTTATCGATGCCCAGGCTTATACCCGATTTACCTTTCCGGGCCGCAATGAAACATATTCCTCCTTTATCTGGGATAAGCAGTGCTTTAGCGGCGTTGACCATATCGAAGATCCGACAGATGAAGGTATTTTTAAAATTATAAATGATTACAGTGAGGAAGGTTGGAATACTGAGGTCGATGACGAGTTAGGTAATTTCGATTATCTGATGGGGGCCGATATTGATTTTCGCAACCCTGCGGTAATAGGTGAGTTAAATTATTGGGGAGAATGGTTGCTAGAAACATTACCCATAGATGGTTTCCGCCTGGATGCAGTGAAACATATTCCCGCATGGTTTTTCAAACAATGGATCCAGCATGTACAAAATAAAGCGGATAATAATTTGCTGATTATCGCGGAATACTGGTCGCCTGATATTGCAAAGTTACAACAGTATCTGGAGCGGGTAGAGGGTTTGGCAATGCTGTTTGATGTCGCTTTGCACCACAAGTTTCACGAAGCTTCAAATCAAGGTGAGGAATTTGATCTTACACAAGTGTTCAGTGGGACATTAATTGAAGTCGATCCAATGCATACCATCACGATAGTAGCAAATCATGACACTCAGCCACTCCAATCACTAGAGGCGCCAGTGGAACCTTGGTTTAAACCGCTAGCATACGCATTAATTTTAATTCGTGAGCAGGGTATCCCATGTGTGTTTTATCCTGATTTATTCGGTGCTAGTTATGAAGATACCGGGGATGATGGCGGGACTTATCAAATAGAAATGCCAATCATTGTGGAGTTGGAAAAGTTAATTCAAGCTAGAAAGCGCTTCGCACATGGTGCACAAAATGACTATTTTGATGATAAAAATTGTATCGCTTTTGTGCGGGCTGGCACAGAGGAAGACCCCGGCTGTGTTGTTATTCTTTCTAATAGTGCGGAAAATAAAAAAGTAATCACGCTTGGGGAAGACTTAGCTAATAAAGAGTTTGCTGATTTTTTAGGTAATCATCCAGCTATTATTACTACAGATGATTCTGGTAAGGCGGTATTCCCAGTGAGTGGGGGGAGTGTGAGCCTTTGGGTACAAAAAGAGTTTTTGCAATAATATGATGTGAGTTAACCTTGTATACCCAAAACGTTAGGTGATTAATCATGGTCTTCGTCATTATTTGGTTTGTTGTTGCAGGGCTAAGCGAGTATTTGGTCTGGGGTTATCCTCTGTTGGCGGTATCATTAGCACTACTTTTTGTGGTGCTTGGTGGGTACTGGATTTACAAAATCAGAAAAATTCAAGTCAGTGATGAGCCGTCTGATGAGGTGAGATCAAAGTCAATCAGTAATTTGAACCTGACTTTTTCTGTAATAATGCTGGCTATTCATGCCCTTGTTTTGTTGCTATTACGCTGATTAGACGAGGTTTATAACATCGTCGCCGTTAACTGTGCCACTGACTCCAGGCAGATATGAGTATCCAAGCTGCAATAATCCAACATAAAACAGCGGCACTTAACGCAAGGGATAAGCGTAGGTGGTCAAGGAAAAAATAAAGTGATATCAGATAGATAAAGTAAGGAATGATTGCCCATAAGCCAAAAACAATTGTTACGCGTAATGCTTGGATACTCCTTTCACTGCCGACAATATAATGCGCAATAAGTGCAAACGTTGGAAACAATGGGATTAAGCCCGCAATATAGTAATTACGTGTTTTCGCTAATATTCCAATTAATACCACAACGCTGGCACCGATTAATGCTTTAAGTAACAGGCTCATCATTGTCTCGAGCGACCATAAAATAAGCTGCCGATAGAGTATATTTCAATGAAAGAAAAAGAATTTTCTATATCGGCAGCATGACTGCATAGGGATACTACTGGTTGTCACCTGCTGCTATTGACGATAGCCGCTTTTAATTTGAGCCAGTGTATTGGCGAAAACTTCAGCTTGAGCAGTGTCTTCGATATCGGCAATGGAACGTTCGATATTTAAGATTACTTTCCCCGCATCGGCTTGGCCGATCGCTTTTAGCAGCAGGGTTACAGTAGCTTTCAAACATGCAACTTCATTGGCTAAAATTTCTGGGTCAGCAGAAGTGGTAAAGTCTGGATTACTCATTTTTTTTCCTGAAGTAGTCACTTGCTTGTGGACAAGGTGATGCAGGTAGGCCCGCACGACAGTGGACATAAGCGGCATTATTAAACAGTTATCGTATTATATCATAAACTGATGATTAGCTTTGATAACATGTGCGCAATCTCCAATGAGTACCACAAATCAAGAGGGCATTTATGCCGATACCGCAGTTAATCTATGTTTCTATTCGTGCTGGAGGCATTAAGTTAATTAAGTTAATTTTGTTCATAATGTCCATGTCTTTCTGGTAATGGATTATTTGTGTCAGAAATCACTCATTTTCATAGTGAATAAGAGATCAATAATAAATAAAAAAATAAGTATAATTCCTATACTTAAAAATAAAACAAAGTTATCTGATTGTTAGTTGTATCAATATGTTGTGTTTGCTTGCATAAAAAATAACTTTCTGAGGGTGAAAATTATTTTTTTATGAATGAATAGATAAACCCAAGAAAAATCTTAAAAAAACTTTTCTTTTTTATCTTGTCGTTAATTGATACACCTGAAATTTTATGTACATAGTAAAAATGTTGATGAAAACAATATCTGTCAAACAATATAGATATGAATTTGCAATTATTCTGTATTCATTCTTTGCCCGAAAACAAGTAATATCATTGCTGTAAGTAAAGCGTGATTAGGTTACTCCCTTATTTTTGGAGAATTTTCTTTGATTAGCGTTCTTCTTGTTGATGACCACGAACTGGTGCGCGCAGGGATACGACGCATTCTTGAAGACATCAAGGGTATCAAAGTAGCGGATGAGATGCAGTGTGGCGAAGATGCGGTAAAATGGTGCCGCAGCCATATTGTTGATATCGTATTGATGGATATGAATATGCCCGGTATCGGCGGGTTGGAGGCTACACGTAAAATTTTACGCTTTTCTCCGGATACTAAAGTTATCATGTTGACTATTCATACTGAGAATCCATTACCCGCGAAAGTTATGCAGGCGGGTGCCAGTGGGTACTTAAGTAAAGGTGCGGCACCTCAGGATGTTGTTACTGCTATTCGTGCTGTCCATTCGGGGCAACGTTACATAGCCTCAGATATTGCACAGCAAATGGCGTTGGGGCAGTTGGAACCCCCGACGGAAACACCTTTTAGTTGTTTATCTGAGCGTGAATTGCAAATTATGCTCATGATAACGAAAGGCCAAAAGGTGAATGAGATATCGGAGCAACTTCATCTGAGCCCAAAAACGGTGAACAGTTACCGTTACCGGATGTTTAGTAAGCTTAATATTAGTGGTGACGTTGAATTGACCCACTTGGCTATCCGCCATGGGCTGTTTAACGCGGAGACGTTATCAAATAGTGACTGATTGTTTTGATTCTAAAGAGTTTTTGAAAACTGTCACCAGCCAGCCTGGTGTTTACCGCATGTATGATAAGGCGGGAACAGTTATTTATGTCGGCAAAGCAAAAGATCTTAAGAAGCGCCTGACCAGCTATTTCCGTGCTCAGGTTGCGAGCCGTAAAACGGAAACCTTAGTTAAGAATATTGCCCAGATTGATGTCACCGTCACTCATACGGAGACGGAAGCGCTCTTGCTCGAGCATAATTACATCAAACTTTATCAGCCCCGTTACAATGTGTTGTTGCGGGACGATAAATCGTATCCACTTATTTTCCTCAGTGCAGATAAGCATCCTCGTCTGGCGATTCATCGTGGTGCAAAGCATGAAAAAGGGGAATATTTTGGGCCATTTCCAAATTCCTATGCCGTTCGTGAAACTTTAGCATTATTACAAAAGCTTTTTCCTGTTAGACAATGTGAAAACAGTGTTTATCGCAATCGCTCGCGGCCTTGTTTGCAATACCAAATTGGCCGTTGTTCTGGGCCCTGTGTTAGCGGATTAGTGACTGAAGAAGAGTATCAGCGCCAGGTCGATTATGTGCGTTTATTCCTCTCAGGCAAAGACCAACAAGTATTGACGCAATTGATTTCACGAATGGAAGATGCCAGTCGATTACTTCATTTTGAAGATGCGGCGCGTATTCGTGACCAAATACAAGCGGTACGACGTGTTACGGAGCAACAGTTTGTTTCCGGCGACAGTGAAGATCTCGATGTCATCGGTGTGGCGTTTGATGCCGGGTTAGCTTGTGTACATGTGTTATTTATTCGGCAGGGAAAGGTTCTGGGAAGCCGAAGTTATTTCCCCAAAGTTCCTGCTGGAACTGAATTGAGTGAAGTTGTTCAGACATTCGTCGGGCAGTTTTACTTACAAGGAAGCCAGGGGCGTACGCTCCCTGGTGAAATTTTGTTAGATTTCACCCTTGAGGAAAAGGAGCTATTGGCATCCTCTCTTTCTGAACTGGCGGGAAGAAAAATCCAGATCCAAAGTCGCCCTCGTGGTGATCGTGCTCGTTACCTCAAGCTTGCTCGGACGAATGCTTCAACAGCACTGGTGACACGTTTATCGCAGCAATCAACTATCCATCAACGTATGAAAGAGTTGGCTAAGATTCTTAATCTTGATGAGATAAATCGGATGGAATGTTTTGATATCAGCCATACGATGGGAGAGCAGACGGTAGCATCTTGCGTAGTATTTGATGCAAATGGTCCTGTACGTTCAGAATATAGGCGCTACAATATTAGTGGCATCACGCCGGGTGATGATTATGCGGCAATGTCTCAAGTACTGAAACGCCGGTACGGCAAAGCATTAGATGATAAAAAGATCCCCGACGTTATCTTTATTGACGGTGGTAAAGGTCAGTTATCCCAAGCTTTTGACGTTTTTGCTTCACTCAATGTTACGTGGGACAAGCAAAAACCACTATTAGTTGGGGTTGCCAAAGGAAGTGACCGAAAAGCGGGGCTGGAAACATTGTTTTTGGCAGCTGAAGGCGAGGGTTTTTCATTGCCGCCAGACTCTCCTGCATTGCATTTAATTCAACATATTCGTGACGATTCTCACAATCATGCAATAACTGGGCATAGGCAGCGTCGTTCAAAAGTAAAAAATACTAGTGCATTAGAAATGATAGAGGGAGTTGGCCCTAAACGGCGGCAAATACTGCTGAAGTATATGGGGGGACTGCAACCTTTACTTAATGCTAGCGTCGAGGAAATTGCAAAAGTGCCGAGTATTTCACAAGCATTGGCAGAAAAAATCTACAATGCATTGAAACACTGAAGCTAATGTTGCACCATACTCATAATATCCACACCAGCCAGATAGTTATCGTAGCATTATGCAATTGAATATACCGACTTGGCTTACCCTGTTTCGTGTTGTACTCATCCCATTCTTCGTTTTGGCGTTTTACCTGCCATTCGTCTGGGCTCCGATGGTTTGTGCCATCATATTCGTGTTTGCAGCAGCAACCGATTGGTTCGATGGCTTTTTAGCCCGGCGCTGGAAGCAAACAACCCGTTTTGGGGCTTTTCTTGATCCTGTTGCGGATAAAGTTATGGTGGCCATCGCATTAGTGCTGGTTGCTGAATATTACCATGTCTGGTGGATTACTTTACCGGCAGCGACCATGATTGCCCGTGAAATTATCATTTCTTCTCTCCGAGAATGGATGGCTGAAATTGGCAAACGCAGCAGTGTTGCGGTTTCATGGATTGGTAAGGTAAAAACAACTGCTCAAATGGGCTCATTAGTTGGGTTACTTTGGCGTCCTGACCACAATATTGAACTTGCGAGCTTTGTTCTACTCTACATTGCCGCGGTACTGACATTTTGGTCAATGTTTCAATATTTAAACGCTGCCTGGAAAGATTTGCTCGAACCTTGATCGAAGCGCCGGAAAAAGCAGCAAACGAACGAATTAGTCAGATAATTTTATTGACTCATCGCGTCAGGTAAGTAGAATGCATCGCATCAGACGGCAGCAACCAAATGTCGAAAGATAGCAAAAGAATCAGTAAGTTCTGATGTTGCGGGAATAGCTCAGTTGGTAGAGCACGACCTTGCCAAGGTCGGGGTCGCGAGTTCGAGTCTCGTTTCCCGCTCCAAATTAGTAGGTTGGCTATAAGCGAACCTCAGCAGTAAGGCAAAGAAGAATAAGGCGCGTTGGCAGAGTGGCCATGCTACGGATTGCAAATCCGTCTACCTCGGTTCGACTCCGGGACGCGCCTCCAGTTTTCCAGAGCCCGGGTGGTGAAATCGGTAGACACAAGGGATTTAAAATCCCTCGGCTTATGGCTGTGCGGGTTCAAGTCCCGCCCCGGGCACCATGGAAAATAGTATAAGTAAAACAAAGTAGTATGAGTATGTCGTTAACCGCCGTGAGGCGGTTTTTTTGTGCCTGAGATTTGGCGAAAACAGGAAAGTGGCGACAGAATGGCGACACCTTGGCGGCGAAGCTTTTTTGAGCAGGATTGTTTTACAGTGATTTAGGCGAAAAAAATCCCGCAAAAGCGGGATGAGAGCAGGGCAGATAGATTTATTTTTAGCTCTCAGAACATCACTTCTTGCCCACCATTTTGTGGGTGAGGTTCTACAGGGTTAATCTCACCGGGCTTCGATATTGAACGCATAAAGCTTTCCATCGTCACAAAGGTATGACCGCAATTCACATTGATGCACTGGTGATAGCGCTCTTTGGTTTCTGTGGTGATCTGGCTGCTGCTGCGGGTATGGGCTGCACTGTGGCATAAGGGACAATTGAACATGATCCGGACTCCGGCATCATCCCGGCTATGGCCGGTGTTAATGATAATTATGCGTGATTATTGATTAAAAATCATCATTCCATATCCAAATCATCTATTTTCACCTCTAATTCCAGCGCGGTAGTAAAGCCGCTATCACTCACGGAATGGGTCACGGTGACCAGCGTCCAATCAGCCTCATCAATCTGCTTTTTGAATCCGATCACCTTAACCGGCACTTCTGGATAGAGATCTGCGCGTCCCTTGGCAAGCTGAATAGAGAATTTTGCCGCGCCACGTTGCAGCCGTTCCCAATTCGATTTAGCTGCTCGCTGTGCATTGTGTTTGTTGGCGTAAGTGGTGCGCAAGGTCAGCACATTCTCATCAGTGCCGATCAAGTATTCGCCCTGTTTCTCTTCTGGTTCTTTTGGCTTGGCAGTAGTTGTTGCTTTACCTTTGCGCTTCCGCTTTACCTTTACCTCCGGTTTTTCGGTGGTGCGGGTATTAAGCCAGTTTGCCACCATGCCGGTATAAGCGCCCCGGTCAGCCATACTAAATTGATGACCATCGCCCAGGCTGCGGATAATCATCATCACCGGAATCGGTTTACCGCTGGCGGTTTTCGCCTGGCCCTGACGGATAAATAACAAATTGCCATTTTTCACTGTGGCAATAGCGCCGTATTGTTTTGCTAATCGGGTAATTAAATTGCCGTCTGATTCATTGGTTTGGTCTATATGGTCGACGGTTAAATCAGACATGGTTTTATTTAATGTAGCCGTGAGTTTATTGCGCTCGGCAATTATTTTAATCATCCCGCCAATGGTGGTTTTATGATAAGACTGGTCGCGGCGAATATTGAGTGTTTCACGGAAATCAGCACTGCGGGCGCGAATAGTCAGCTTATCCGGCGCGCCGCTGTGTTCTATTTCATCCACGGTGAACGTGCCTTTATCAATCAGCGCCGCCCCTTGCCAGCCTAGCGCCACTGCTATTTTAGCCCCGCGTCGGGGTAGCACTAATTGGCCGTCTGAATCATCCAGTTCTATATCAAGCTGATCCGCTTCAAAACCCCGGTTATCGGTCAGGGTTAAGGACATCAGGCGTTCTTTAATACCATCACTTTTATCTATTCCATCTACGGTAATAGAATAATCCGGCGCGTTATGGCCGTTATTTAACAGGCTATCTATCATCGTCATGATAATAATCCGCTGGCGGCATCAGAGACTTGAGAGGCGATATCGTCAAATTGCTGGGATAAATCACCAAACATCTCTTTTAATGATTCATCGGTACGTTTCAGTGTGAGGGTAAATTCAATTTTGCGTGCCGAGCCGTCACTGAAAAAGATACTTTTGGTACGGCTAAGACTCTCAATCACAAACATGCCGTGAATAGCACCGTTCCCCTCAATTAATGACCATGCCTTGCCGGTTTCAGCCATCAGTTGCAAGGCCATCAATGAGACCTTGCCGCCGGTCAATTCAGGGTATAACACGCCGGATAGGGTAATTGATTCTTCATCTGGCCCTAAAAACTGGCTTGACGGGCGTAAACCAATACGCGCATTGGACGGGTGACGCCATGCCATTTGATGCTGAAAATCTTGATAGGGGACGGTTTGCAGCATAAATACAAACATCCCTAACGCCATCATCATGTTATTACTCCTTAGTCGTCATGGTCTTGATAACTGCGGTTTGATTTACTTTGTGTCTGGCGCTGATAGGCCGCTAACTGGCGGGCTACCTCGCGCGCGATATCTTGCGCGTCATGTTGTGGTAGCGGGTAAATATTGATAATGGGCGCACCAGTGCTGACTTGGTTTTGCTGTTGGTTGCCGGATTGGCCGTTATTGTGATTGCGGTACTGCGCCGCTGGTAAACTATACGGATGCAGCGGGGCGGCGGCAGCTTGATAGCCACTAAATAGCATGGAAGCGGCAACCGCCATGGCGGCAGTATTGCGGCGGCCGGTAACTTGCGCCGGGCCGTTAATAATCTCCGGCCCATGCTCACCGACTACGCCAAATTTACCCAACGGGATAGTGCCGCCGTTATCATATTCACCGGTGTATTTCGCGGCGATATCAGCGGCACTGTTGCCCTTGGGGGCGGGTTTCCATGTAATACCGTAGTTGCCAGCGGCGGCAGCTAGCGCCGGATTACTCTGTGCCAGTTCGCGGGTTTTCTCGGAGCGCTGTTTCACTTCATCCAGTTTTTCCAGTACCCATTTAATGGATGAAATCAGCGCGTTAAGGGGGGTCATGGCAAAGCTGATACCATCGGCCAGAAATTTACCGAAAGATTTACCGGCATCGGCAGCGCTGTTTAAATCGGCGGTGGTGGATTGCACCGGCTCCAGTAATTTTTTAAACCAGTTCCACACGCTTTTAACTGCATCGCCGATCCAGTCAAACACCGGCCCCAGCGGTTTCAATGCCTCTTTAATTGGGGCGGCGGCTTGCATAAAGCCATCCACTACACCGCCTAAAAACGCCTTAATCGGATTCCAATACTTGTAAATCAGCAAGCCCGCACCGGCGATGGCCGCACCAATCAGGCCGATAGGGCTGATTAAGATCCCGAACATGCCCCCTAAGCCGCCAAGAGCAAAGCGCAGGAATTTAAGCGGAGATTTAGCCAGCCAGCTAACGGCATTGCCCAACATTTTAAAACCGCTGATAGCGGATTTAACCGGAGAACGCACCACATTAACCAGACCATTACCCAGCCCTTTAAGGGTGGCAATCGCCGACTGCCCGCCATTTTTAGACAGGGTAAGCAGTGAGCGGCTAAAGTTGCCGATCTGTTGGGTGGTGATGGGTGTGGTGCTCGCCAGTTTGGACATACCAAACGACAGTTGCGGCAACAGCCGAATACCTAATACCGAGGTGGTAAAACGCAGTAGAGCAAACGGCCCCAAGATACCGACAACAGCGATAGCCAATGCGCCAAATGCGGCGGTAGCAATAGCGACAGCGGTACCCACCTGCACAATGCCAAGGCTGATTTTTGGATGCGCTTTGAGGAACTCGGCCACACCGTGCATAAACTCGGTAATGCTTTTAGCTGTTGACCTAAGCCATGCGTCATTTTTCTCAAACAGTTCAACGCTGACGTTTTCCAGGGCGGCATGAATAATAGTCATGTCGCCTTTTAAGTTGTCCAGCTTGGTCGCTGCCACGCGCGCCGCCTCGCCATCATACTCACCGGGCTGACCGCGCATCTTATCCAACGAGCCATTACCGGCAGCGTGCATCAGCACGCCAAAACCGGTCACGGCATATTGCCCGGCGATGCTCTTAAAGATAGCCCCGCGCTCAACGTTGCCCATTTTAGCGGTTTTCTCATTGATATCTTTGAGGATATCCACCAGATCACGCATATTGCCGTTTTTATCGGCCGTCTTAACCCCTAAATCTTTAACGGTACTGGAGCCACCAATACGGCTTAAGATGCTACGCATGGTGGTACCGGCCTGACTACCCTGAATACCGGCGCTACCTAGCATGGCGGTAGACGCTGCGACTGTCTCCAAACTCTGCCCGTATTCGCGCCCAACGCCGCCAGAATACTTCATGGATTCGCCCAACATCGGAATATCCACGTTATTCCGGGTAAACAGGGCGGTGAGCACATCGGCCACCCGATCCATTTTCTCCGCCGGTATCCCCATCGCGGTTTGAATATTGGACGCGATATCGGCGGTGGTACCCAAATCGATATCACCGGCCGCCGCTAAATTCAGCATGCCCGCCATCGCCCCAACAACCTGTTTCGGGCTGTAGCCGGTGCGGCCAAGGTAATATTGGCCCTCGGCGACTTGCAGGTCGGTAAATTTAGAGGAGAGCGGCAAGGTACGGGCCTGATGGCGCATCGCTTGCATTTCAGGCGAGTTTTTATCTTGAATGCGCGTTACCGCTTGGGTGCCGCTCATCATGGCGTCAAATTCATAGCCGACATGTAAAGCATTCCCTATCCCACGGCCCATGGCGCGGCCGGTGGAGAGCGAGGTGTAACCCAATCCGGCGGCAATGGCTTTGCGCTGATTGCTGCTATCAAAGCGGTTGCGGGCAGCACTAAGGCGCTGTTGCTGCTGCGCTTGCTGCTCTAACCGGCGCTGTTGCGCGGTCAGCGCGGCGGTGGTGCTGGTGATATTGGCTTTAAGGGATCGCTGTGCCTGGCCTAATCGGTTAGTGGCAATGCCGTTGCTTTGCAATGCGCTGCGCTGGGTATGTAGCGCGGTGCGTAAATCATTGTATTTTTGTTTTAGCTTGGCGGCGGCTTCACTGGCGCGCTTAAACTCTCTGGTTTGTTTCGCGGTGGGTGCGACGCTGTTTTTTAATTCATTAGCAAGCTGGCGCGCTTTATCGCGGGCGGCGGCCAATGCCTGAGCGGCACCATTAACCGCCGCTTTGTTCTTACGAAAACCCTCAATGTTAGCCGCCTGGCTATTGAGTTGTTTTAGTTCTTGTTTGGAATTTTTAATCGATGCGGCCAGCATCTTATTACTGGCCAACATAGATTTAAATGGCTTGGTAACTTTATCGATGGCACTTAAAGAAACCTGCAAGCGGAGGTTCTTATCACTCATCACTGCCCCCGTTACGGATAATGGCCTTATGTCGCCACTCTAAAAGCTCGCCTACAGTCATCGGATCGGTGGCTGATGGCGGCCAATGGAATACCACGGCAATATCAGCCATCAAATCATCAACCGTTAAACTGGTAGGTAATCTGACCTGACCGAGTTCGGTAAGAAAAAAAGTGCCAGCGCCTGAGACAATGCATAAATGTCAGCCGGATCAAGATTGTTGACTTCCGGCACGGTCAGATTGGGCGTGGTAATACGAGGTAATACTCTAATTAATGCATCAACGTCGGTTTCCATCAGCGCTTGCAGCCTGACACCGCGTAATGCGCCAGCATTGGGTTTATTTACCGTCACTTCGGTGATGGTGGTATTACCTCGGACAATGGGGACGTCCAGTGTGATCACATTAAATTGGGGTTCTGTCGTGTCTTTTTTCATAGTAATTATCCGATTAAAAGTTAGGAGGTTTGCCCCCGAGTGCGACGGGGTGACTGTTCCTACGGGCGCTCCGGCGGCCTAAGCCGCTACGACCCGAACGGAACTTTTCCCCATCGATGGGCTATCGTGACTCGTCATCCACTCTCTGATGGGGGTATTAAAGGCCGATATTGCGGCGGTGGGCTTCCAACATATCGACGCCGTTGACCATTTCGACCATATTCACAATATCGACCTCGATCAGCACTTCGCCGTCCCAGGTCAATTTGTAATAGGTATTTTTGGTGGAAATCTTGGTGGTGGTGTTATCACCTTGCTTGCTGTCGCCGCCGTCAATTTCCTCATGGCGGCCGCGCATCACAATTTCTACCGCGTGGGTTTCCCCGGTATCGTCGCGCTGATAGGAACCCGCAAAGCGCAGTAACACCCCATCGACCTTGGTCACGCCCCACTGCTTGTAGATTTCGGACTCTATACCGCCCAGTGTCCAATCAACATCTAGCGCACCATCGGCCAGCCCCAAATCAACCTTGGCGCTGCCGTTCATCCCGCCACCGCGAAACTCTTCAAATTTGCGGCTGAGTTTGGGCAAGGTGATCGATTCAACCACCCCTTGATAGCTGTTCCCGTCATTGAATACATTCAGGAACTTAAGTTTGCGTGGTAATGCCATGATTAAGCTCCTTAGCTATTAACGGCGGCGGCGAAATTAGCCAGGTAACGATCGGTAATGCGCTGGCGCAGAGTTAAATCTTCCAGCGGCGGTACCGGTGTATAGTCGTAATCAATAAACAGGCGGCCCGCTTTAAGGGTGTCTTTATCGTTCACGCTATCGTCGTACCAGCAGTCGCCATCAATCAGATAACCCAATGATTTCAATTCACGCATTTTGGCGCGAATGCCCTCAATAATGTCTTTTGCCAGTGACGGGGTAAGCGGCTTATCGTTAGCCCACATATGCGCCTCGGCCATGGTGTCAGCTAATACCTGTGCGGTGCGGGTGTAGTTCTCAAAGGCAAATAGCGGATCATCAGAGCAAGAGCGGGAACCCCAAAAACGGTAACCGTCCTTGCGGATCAGAGTGGTAACGTCTTTGCTGTTAAGCAAATTGGCATCAGTGGCGCTGTTTTGCAGATCCCAGAATACATCCGCACTAATCCCGGTAACGCCATTGACGCCCACGTTAGACAGGGATTTATGCCAGCCTGTGTCATTATCAATCTTGGCACGCAAGCCCAAGGCGCGGGCCGTGGCGTAAGCAGTAGTTTCGGCGTTGGCGACGGTATCCCAACTGAGGAAATCCGGCCAAATCACCATCGCTTCACGCTGGCTAAAGTTATCACGGTAAATAATGGCTTCTTCTTTGGTTTTACAACCATAGGCGCTGATGTAGGCAAAGGCACGTAGGCTCTGAGCAATGGCAAGCAGTTCAGTGGCAACCGCTTTGGTGTCATGACCTGGCACCCCCAAAATGCGCGGTTTGACGTCAAACTTACCCTGGGCGGCTAACAGCGCTTTCATGCCGGTATAACGGCCATCGGGTGTTATTCCGCCAATAATATTGGACGTGGTTTCAGCTTCGGTTTCACCTTGAGCTACACGGACAACGATAGTGACGGGTTTGGTTTGGTCGCTGATAGCGTCCAGTGAATGGGCTAATGTGCCAGTTTCACCAGCCTTGCCGCTGGCGGCTAACACATCGGTGAGTAATACCGGGGTATTTAATGGAAATACGGTGGCGTCAGCATCATCGGAGGTACAAACCATCCCGACCACCGCCGTACTGGCAGTGCGGATCGGGCGAGTGCCTTCGCTAATTTCAATGACGCGCACACCGTGGTGGTAATCGGTTGCAGACATGCGGTTTTCTCCGGTTAAGCGTTCATTCGCTATGATGCCGGATAATTAGGCGCGGGGCAGTGGGTGGGGGTTGTGTGAGGGATGGCACAAAAAAACAGATACACAGATTCAGCGATATTCTCCGCATAAAAACCGACTACATCACGAATATGAGTACTATGCAGTGTTTCGTGTTGTAGCCGGTTTTTGCAGTGTAACCTTTATATCTCATTGTATTTACGGTTCAACTCCTACAGATTCAAAGTCATTGTAGATAGGTTAACCATCAATAAATCCATTCCAGTGGTGACCTATCTGTTGTGTTAGAGGGCGAACGCTAATTCTAGCGGCTCCTCGCTATCCCGCAGATAAGTGCTACGTAACGCATCAATTTGTTGCCACAAAATAAGCGAAAGAATCTCTTTAGCATCGGCCCGATCAACGGAAATGATGGCGTAAATCAACGCACGGCAGTGATCGATAAGTTCTTCTACTTCGCAGGGGGTGTCATCGTACATAGCGCACCTCCGGCAGCAGAGGGTCAGATGAAGAAACAGGTGTGGGAATAACAATGATATTGCTGGTCAATAATGATAGGCGTCTAGTCGTCAAATCCATGATGACTACCTCTCTGTATGAGTTTTTAAACTCACCACCTTGAGGTTCCAATCTCTTTATGGGTGGTGAACTGGGCAGGGTTGGAACTACCGGTCAACAGAGAATCCGGCGCATCTTTCGATGCCCCTGCCCAGCTCACCATTGTTTTACAGATGTAGCCGTGCCTGCACATAATAACCGACTAGGCAGTCATGCGCCCTGTTGAAAACGGGGTTCCAAACCCGACAGCGGATTTTGCCGCTGCGGCGTGACTATAGCCCAGCGAAGTTCTACCGTGCAATCAGCCAACATCACTTTAGGACAAACATTTTTTGTGGAAAAATAGGAGGTTATCGTGGTGATGCGTTAAAGAATGGATGAGGCAACAAAGAGTAAGAAATAAAAAGGGAAAGGAGTGATAAACAGCGTAAACAGACGACGTTTAAGGCAACATCGCCTGTTAAAAGTAGGGATTTAACTAGCAACTTAATGGCAAATTTGTGCCAGTTCTTCTTCTCTCAGACCTGTCATTTTCATTACTGTGGCACGGTCAAGACCATTGGCTAACATGGTACGGGCAATTTTCAGAGTGGCATTCTTCTCGCCCCTTGCTTCACCCCTTGTTTCACCTTTTTGTTCCAGTTTTTGTGCAATTGTCATCAGTGACTCCTCATGCTGCGGTAAGCGGTTGGCCAGGCTGCGGAGGAACGCTTCTGGGTCTGCCGTATCACCAACCTGTATGATGTAATTTATCGCCGCTTTTAGTTGATCTTCTGTAGTGTAACCACTTGCTATCAGCATGACCAGTTGATCCGATAATTCGGATAGGTCACGTTGACGAATGTGTTTCTGCAACAGCTCCAGAATGGCGACATGCTTATGTGTCATGATTTCGTCATCGGGGATAACGGTCACATCAATCAACGGAAAGTTGCCGCCATATAGCTGTCCGGCAAGTGTGGGTACGCTGAACGCTTGTAACCAGCTCATGGGATACGGATACGGCGTGACCATGCCATGATAGAACAACATGGGAATGACCAGCGGCAATTGGTCGTGTCCGGCATCAAGATGACTCTGCATAGCGGCAATAGCGTAGCGCATCATGCGAAAAGCCATATGCTTATCAGGGGAACTTTGATGTTCAATGAGGGCGTAAACATAACCGTCCCCCGCAGTCGTTTTGAGCGAGTAGAGCACGTCCGAGTAGCAAGCGCGCAGGTTGTTTTCAATAAAACTGCCAGATTCCAGCCGTAAGGTGCTCAGGTCACAAAGTTGCCGCAATTCAGGTGGCAAATGGAACTCCAGCAGGTCACACGCCGTCGCGGGCTGGGTCATAAAATTCTTAAAAAGTGCATCATGGGGGGTAGGGGTCGTTTTCATCGGGCGATAATAGTCATGGTGATCAGTGTGAGCAATCACTCCGCACCACTTTAGGACAAACATTTTTTCTATTTAAAATAATGAGTTATCGATATAAATAAGAAAGAACAAACAATCACAGCGCGGAATAAATAAGGTACGAAAAATAGCAGAAATAAGGCGACATCAACGCGACATCGCCCGTTAAAATTATGGTTTTTCCGGCCAGTCAATATCCGGCGCGGCGTTTGAGTCAATGCGCATTAGCGCGACACGGTACTGTTTGAGTGCCGCCAATTGCTGAATATCAGTCTGTTGATTATCCATTGCGATGGCGTCGAGTAGGATGTTGATGTGCTCCGAAACCTGCTTTATCAGCGCGGTTTTTTGTTGGACGGCGGCGGCAATATGGCTGGCTTTTAATGCCTGTTGATCGACTTTCCAGGCGGTTCCCGTCCATCGATCAAATTCATGTGTTGGCTGAATCAGTGTTTTATTGTGTGGCATGGGGCCGAGCGCAGAAATGATGGATTCAGTTTTGGTTTCAATGTCATACACCGTTTGATGGCGATGGTCTGCTACTGTTATCCACTGGTTTTCCGTCAAATCTCTCACCAATGCCATGCCGGTTTTAGGCTGGATGACTGGCGCGTCAGCCACCGAATGAGCCGGTAAGCCGACGCCGAGCGGCAAGTACTCCATATCCGCACTGGTGTATTCCAGACTACCCGCATCATAGTGATAGAGCGTTATCCACCCCGCCTGACTGGCGAGTTGACGGTCATCCAAGATGGCCGGTTGCACCGTAAAGTCATATTTCATTAGATCGCCCTCAAGATATAGCAAAACGCAATATTGCGTGGTCGGGTTTCGGCGGCGGTGCGCACCACGCGGGAGGCGTCAAAATCAAAGCTGCCACAATGGGTGATGTCGGTATGGTGTGGGGTGTTGTCGTTGCCGACAGAGTGCGTTTTCGCGAAAGCACCAGTGAAATTGCTCTCTGCTGCGCTGCCGAGGCTTTCCGATACGCCACGGATACCACCGGTGATATTTTGCAGCGCGTCGGTTTGTGCGCTTAACAGGGTGCGACTGGTATCAATGCCGCGCCCGTCATCAAATCCACGAATAAACTCACCGCGCAAATCGGGTAATTTATGAGTCGGATATAAGGTTGCCAGCGTGGGGTAACGGTAGGGATAAAATGCTGCGCCGTTGCATTTTAAATAGCCAGCCGGTGGCGTGGTGCCTGGGTAGGGCAGTGGGATGCCGATGGGCGTTAGTGTATCGCTGCGACTGGTGACGATATCTATCCATTCCCGCCATTGACCATAGGAGCGCAGGCGATAAGCTATTTTTGCCGCAGTGTGGGTATTATTGGTGGAGAAAATGAACTGGTGGGCGGTTAACGAGTCATTTTGAATATGCTGAATGGTCGCATCACCAAAGCCCTCGGGCTTATCGGCAGCGTATTGATTGACACAGTACATGCCGGTTTTTGTCAGCGCATTGATCCCCGCCGAGGCAATAATGCAGGAGCCGCCCCAGCCAAAGGCCCCGACCGCCATGAGTTCATCTTGCGCATTACCGACATTTCTGGTGGCCGCAGAGCCTAATTGCAGGTTTTTCCGCGCCGCCTTTTTATCGATAAGCTCATATAAGTTTTGGCTGACGAGGAGATATTGCGGATGAGGATAGGGGGCGTCGAGATGGTCGCGCATCAATGTCATCGCCGCCCTTACCGCTTTTTGCACCGCTTTTGGCGTGGCGGCTTCGGTCTCAATTTTGCTATCGATGGCGTTACTTAATCGCGTAAAACCTTTGGCGTATAAGCTAGCATCGGGATGGTTGCATGAGTTTTCATGAGCAATCATTAACTCATCGATATAGGTTTTGACCTCAATCGCTTTTTCATCCGCATAGTTTCGCGCGGTCAGTACCGCTGATGGGATAATTTTCAGTATCACTGACGCGGTGCTGCTGACCATGAATATCATACGAATCAGTTGGGTACGGCCACTGCCTTCCTGCATTTGCGGCTTATAGCTTTCCGGGCAATTGGCGATGGCAATTAATTCCCCGGCTTTATTCAGCAAGCCAATCTCCCGAATCCACCACCCGCCCTCAATCTCAGAGATAATCTGTTCCGCAATAATCTGACGGGGATTGCTCGGGTCAATCGTCAGGGCACTAAGGGCGGCGCGGCGCTGTTCATTCACCAACTGAGTTTGTGCCGGATCGGGTGTCGGCAGGGTGCCGCCGCCATCCCCGACCGCCATGTGAGTTATCTCTAAACGGGTGCCTAACGCGGTGGCGCTCGCCAGTCTGGCCGTGCCGATATGGGTTAATAAGGCAAAGTATTTATTTGTCATATTGAGTCCATTCATAGGGGTAAATGGTCATTTCGTCGCTGTCATAGCTGGCGGCGCTGATGGGGATTGCCCCGTTAACCGCCAAATTAATCGACAGGCCATTCAGATGGCGACTGCACGGTTTGGCATCGTCTATCAACCGCTCCAACTCAAAATACATTTCCTCGGTAATACCGGTTTCCAACACACCTACATCAAGGCGAAAGGTGCCGGGGGTTTCGTTGGTTTTCCACCATTCGATCACCCGAATAAGGTAGCCGAGCGGCTCTACCACGCGGCGCAATGCGCCAATGGTGCCCTTGCGTTTATGCACAGTGTAAGAGGCTTTAACCACTGCCCGTTTTGTGGCTTCCGGCCATTTTTCATCCCAGCGATCCACTGACCACGCCCACGCTAAATAAGGCAATAAGTCCAACGGGCAGGTGTCAGCGTTCCACAGTTGGCGTAATGGCACGTCAATATCCGCCATACGGGCGCAGGCTTGGGCGGCGGCAATTTCCAACGGGGTAGAGCCAACCGGCAATAGGCGTTTATTCATCGGAGCCTCCCGCCGTCAAGGTATAGCCGGTGCAGTGAGCGGCTTGCGTTCTATCCAACACCACATCTGCCAGCGGCGCGACCAGCTCTACCCGCTGCACCCCCTCAACATGCAGCGCGGCGTAAATGGCAGATTGGCGAATATCCCTGCCTAAGCGGCGTTGGGTGCTGATATAGGTTTTTAGCCTGGCTTCGGCGGCGGCGCGGATCGGTTCGGCTTCTGGCCCCGGATAAAAATAGAGCGTGGCGTCAATCTGGTATTCCACGATAGCGGCAGAATTGACGGTTAACCGATCCGCCACCGGCCGCACGTTCTCATCGTTTAGCACGGTAAAAACTTTATCCAATAAATCTTGTGCGGCTACGCCATTGCCCTCGCGAGAGAGCACCGTGACGGTAACGCAAGCGGGGGATGGGCTGATTGCGGAGGCGTCAGCAATCCGACCATCTGCACTGCGAGCATGATATTCGTAAGCGCCGGTTGGCCCGGCTACGCTCAAACCCTCAAAGGCCTGCGGGATACGCATACGGAAATCGTCGTCAGATTCCATCACTGCGGTAATCGGCGGGATAGCATCTGGATTGGCTGGCGTGATGGTCAGTCGCGCAATACCATTATTTGCGCCGAGGTGATCTAAATCACTCCCCATCGCATGGGCCACCATCACCGCTTGCGCCCCCTCATTGACACGCTGACGCAACAGCAATTCACGGTAAGCACTTTCCTGCAACATTTTCACGATGGGTTCGGACTCAAATGACAGCGTTAGTCGCACCGCGTCTTGTTGGTCAGCCGGATATAGGGAGATATATTCCTCTTTGCGCACGGCAAGTAGGCTTTCAAAATCCAGTGATTCAATCACCAGCGGGGCTGGTAACTGGCTTAAATCAATGATCGCCATTATTGGCCTCCTAGTGGCACGGCCAAACTCAACCGGCTATCGCTATCGGTACGGCTACCGGATAAATCCACTATCATCTGGCCGTCAATCTGGGTGGTGATACTGATGGCATTTAAAGTCACACGCGGCTCCCAGCGCATCACCGCGCCATACACCGCCGCCATCATTTTGAGGCGCAGAGCGGGATTTTGCGGCTGGTCGATTAGGGTTGATAGTAAGGAGCCATAATCACGGCGCATCACTCGCGAGCCTTGCGGCGTGGTCAGAATGTCACTGATTGACTGGCGAATATGGTCAATATCTCCGATGTTTAAACCGCTGTTGCGGTTCATACCGATATATTTATAGCTTGTCATTTTACCCCCTCAGTCCAGCTTCCGCCGCGCTGCACGCCGCCGTGGTCATGCTTATCGACCACCACGCCATTGGATGAAAACTGGCCGCCGGAATGTTCAATATTGCCGGTCATTTTGCCGCCTTGTTTCACTTCTAAGGTGGCGGTCGCCAGATGTTGAGTGCATTCCACTTCGGGTGTATCCAGGGTGATTTTGACTGATGCGGTACAGGTGATATTGGGGGCGGTAACATCCACCGATTTACTGGCCTCAATCACCGCCGTGGCTATGCCGGTGACAGCCAGGTGACTGCTTTCCGGCTCATACTCAAAACGCGCACCATCGGGAAAAGTGATCACCATGGCGTCAGCCGATTGTGATGGCGCAGGATTGGCATCCGAAAAGATGGCGGGCAGCACAAAACCGGTGGTGAGTTCACCGCCGATACTCAACACCATGACTTGTTCACCCTTGGATGGGGCAGACCAAAAACGCACCCGACCGGCGCGGAGGGTGAGCCAATTGAGCCAATCGGTTTCAAGGTTGCCTATTTTAACCCGGCACAGTCCGTTGGCGAGGTCGACGTCTGAGACGATGCCAATACGAATAATGTTAGCCAGCAGGCGTTTAAGACCAGCAATAAGGATATTCATGCGGCCAGTGTGCCGCCTACGGGCGCGCGCGGCATGTGATGAGTTTTGTGTGGGGGATGGCACAAGAGAGAACAAATTTTAACAATAATAAGAAACCTTGAGTGAGGCTTCTTATTATTTATTATCGTATTTTTTGCTTACTTACCATTCTGGTAATCAGCTAATATTTCTTCTGTCATAGCATTTATTTCTTTATCTGAAATCAGCTTTACAACAGCGGATTCCATTACGCTTGTTTTATCTCCATTAATTTCTAATGCATCATTCATCATTGCAGCGATAGTTAGGTGAAAATAAATTAGCTTCTCTTCATCATAAGATTCAGTCTCATCATCAAAAATAACATGATAAAAATCTGACATGAGAGCTAAAAGGGATGCTGTTTCCTGTATGTCAACTTTATCACCTGCAACCATTACTGTCAGTTTCGTAAGATAGAAAGATGATTCGGCTAGCTGTATACCATTTGCCCGCAAAAAAGATGCACATGAAATAAACGCTGTTCTTTTGTTAGCATCAGCAAAGGCATGTGACTTAGCTATAGAAATTAGATACATGGCCGCAAGTTCAAATATATTATTGCAGTTATTGTAATGTTGATGATTTTCAACGCGGGCAAGTGCCCCAGCTAATTTTCCTCTATCAAAAACTGCACCTGTAGGAAGAGTAGTACTCTGGATTTTAATCACTTGATCAATGTTAAGGAAAATAAAGTCATCCATTACTTATCTTCCAAAGCTTTAATTGTCTCTGCGTGGCGCGCACGAACTTCTTTTACTGCGTCCTCTACAGATATTTTATTTTGTTTATTTATTTCGACTGCTGTTTCAGCTAGTTTTCTCAACGTACTTATTAATTCAGGGTCAGATGAATCCATAAAGGCTTTAACTTGTTGGCCTAAATTTTTATATATTGAGGCTATACCCAATGTGGCGTTGCCAGCATTAATCATGAATTTTTTCGCGGCGTCATTGAGTGTTAATACTGTAATCTGAGTCTCCGCAGGCGCAGCTTTTATTTCCGCTGATTTTAGTTTTACCGGTTCTTTCCCACGCTGAGTTACGAGAAATTCTTCTCCATTCCTTATTTCATCTAGCACATTGGCTAAATCTTGTCTAAGACGTGTATATGTTATTTCTTTCATTGGCTACCTCGGTATTCCTGCCATATCTATACGACAGGTTAGCATGTTGCCCGCCAAAACTCACTCTGTACATGTACATAATTTACCATATGAGAATAGCTGTGTTTAACAGGCTATTTAGCAAGCCACTCCAATGCCAGATCCCCAATCCATTCACTGTCGCCGTCAGTAAATCCCAATAACTGGCGGCGTTCGTATTTCACTGTTGGCCCGTTCTTTGTGACTTTATCCCGCAAGCCGTAGTGATGTACCCGCACCAGATTATTAACCTTGCCACTGAATGTAACGGCGGCCTCGTCGGCGTTGGATTCGTTTTTGATATAACGAGCGGTGCGCAGTTTGGTAAACATTTTGCGCTTGATGCGGCCTTGTTTATCACGGCGTTTTTTCTTGCGCGGAACAAAAGGGGAGCCGTCCGGGTTCTGCTGTGCCTGAATGTGTTTTTGCTGGCGCTGGCGTAACTCTTTAGCCACCTGACGCATAAATGCACCGCGCGCCTGTGGTGCCAGTTGCGCCAGTAAGATGGATAAAGCTTGGTCTAGCTCATGCAGGTCATTCATGCAGCCCATTCCGCCACGGTTTTACCGTCAACATTCACTTTGTAACTTTTGACAAAATGCTCCGGTGGCACTGGCTCATCAATATGGGTAACGTTTAATGTTCCGTCCTGCTCTTTGACAATCACCCGCTCAGTGAGCTTGATATCAATACTGATATCGCGCACTTCATTATCCAGATAATCCACCTCAAAGGTGAAACCATCCTGACGTTTATCGGGATTCGCCATGATATCCGGCTGATGGGTGCGCAACCAATGCAGGATCGGGACAACAATCAAATCAATGCTATCAGCATAATCGGTCACCACCAGATTTAAGGTGTACTGATACTCAAACGATAATGACGGGGCCAGCGTGGCAATAATCGCCCCTTTATCAATAAACACATGTAAGCAATCTGGATTTTGCTTGATATACGGCACCGCCTTTAAAATAGCGCTACGCAGCGAATCAGGCTTTAACATTGGCAGCCCCTTGCTGGCAAGTTAGCACTGTATCAACTTGCGCCGCGCAAGCGTGTAACGCTGCTTCCAACTGGTCAATGTCGTCGTTTAAATCACCGTTAGTGTGCGGTTCCGCTGCTGGAAATTGGCACTGCGCCACTCTCGGACAGCCATTGACGGTAATCTGCGGCCCCGGTGATGGCGGGGCGTCGGCGCAAGCGGATAATATCATCAGGCAAGGGAGCATCAGCCCAGCGGCGTAAGGTTTCATTTTCACGATATAACCTCTTGATTTGATTATTACGTTGCGCCAATAACTGATCTGTACTGGCAACCTGCTGGCGTAAATGCGCCTGTGCCTGATTGTTGGCGTTGGCGGTCAGTGCCAGGGCAATAAGTTGGCCGTTTTTACTGGCTGTCTCGGCCGCTTGCTGGTCAATAACCAGTTGCCGAGCCTCAGACAAGCGGTAGGTCTGTACGCCATTGGCGATCAGCAAGACGGCGGCAATCGTCCAGGCGAGCGGGGCTGTATTGATAATTGACATGGATTAGCCCGGATATTGACGGGCGGGCAATTGAAAATGCGGGCCGTCTTTAAAGGTTGTCCAGTTACCGCCCCATTCCACAGCGATCCCCAACTCGGCGGCGGCCTGTTTCATCGCGTCAGCCATTGGATAGAAATATTTCCATTCCCAGCTGACCTTGCCGTCCGGCAGCGGCACAATATCGACCGCATGGCCGGTTAAGTGGCGGCTGTTTAGGGTTTGGCTGGCTCCAGCCTTGACTAGTTCGCGCTGGCGCTCCAGCGTGCGGCGTCCCTCAATCACTTTAAAATCAATGGGGGTCAATTCCAGCGCGCGGCGCACCACTTTCACCAAATCAGGATGCACGCCGATCAGGTTGTTTTCGCTGGCTTTGCCGAAAATAAATTTATTGCTTGGCATCAGTGGCTCCCGTCTTTTTGTTAACAATTTTAAATACCAACTCACGAATGGTCTGCAAGCCGATTAGTCCGATAAGGCAACTGACAAATATCTCCACTTTCCCGGCGGCAACTTCGGTTAACGCGCCATTTAGCCAGGGAATGGCATCAATCAGGTGGATCAGCATCGGGGAAATTACCGGGCCGATATTGACGCCGACCAGCCCACACACCACGCCCTCGCCAATGCCCTCACGCAACTTACCGCCGCCCCACACTACGCGGCGAAACGCCACAATAAAGGCGACGAGAAAGCCGTTTATCACGGTTGAATGGGTAGAATAAAAGGCCAGCACCACCCCCACCCAACTTGGATCTTTTTCTGGCATTTTCATATCCGTTACCCCCTATGGGGAATTGTGCAATTAGTCCCAAAGTTGCAGGGTTTGCGTCTTTGTGGCGGCGCTGACTTCGGGCATTTCCACCGGATAACCGTGCGGTAAAGTTGGCCCGATATCCGCTAAACCCGGATTGGCCGCCAGCACTTTCTCAGTCACGCCCTCGGTGCGGCCGTAGTAGCGCCAACACATGGCGTCAAGGGTGTCGTACTGCTGGGCCAGAATGCGCATTAAATCAATTCCACTGTCATGCGGTTGATGGCCTGAATATCGTTAATTGCCCAGGCAGCATCACGGCGCAAATTATCAATGGTGGGTTCCAGTGAATCGGCCCGCTTGCCGCCAGTGCCGGTAGTATCAAAGCCACGAAAACGATCAGTTAAACGGGCTTGCATCAGGCAAAACACCGCCGTGCGGTACAACTGAATACGGGTACTTTCCTCATTCAGTTTTTCCGCTGGCACCTCCGCTGCTGACAGATAACCCTGTTTTTGCTGGGTTAAGCGCCAGACTGTCAGCCGATCATTCACTTCATTGATGGCAAACAGTGCCGCCTCAATCACGCGCGGCTGCGTAATAGTGCCGTCTTGGCGCGACTCTTCGCGGTACTGATTCAGGTCGATATCCGGCCAGAAACCGTCATTTTTAATGACCGTGTTTTCCGCGAGTTCCTCCGGTGCTGGCGCTTCTGGTGTCTGATTGGTGTTGATGACGATTTCCATGCTGACACTCGCAAAATAAACGGGCGGTGGACGCTGGCTTTATCAGGGTAAAAAATATCCTGACTTAGCTAGCGTGCCGCCCTCGCCGGGGCGTTTGGGTGATTAGGCTATTTTATTTGCCATTTTGGGCTTGGGCAGTGCTCGCACAAAAGTACGTGTACTTTTGAACGCCAATAAAGGCGGCCCGTAAGGGTGAGCGAAGCGAATAACCATCACGTACTACGTGTACGCTCCGGTTGCTCCGCGCTGTCCGCGTCCAAACTGCCTGCAACAATTACGCCTAATCGAATTTTTCTTAAGTGGCTTTAATCAGCTTCTCAAGATTCTTGATATCGGTTTTCACACCGCTGTTATCGTCCAGTTGCAGCGCCGTTTTCAGGTTTGCCAGCGCGAGAACGTTGTCGCCGTCCTGACGCAGGGCATAACCGACAAACTTAAGCAGCCGGGCGCAAACCATATCCGGCATATCCTGACCGGTGAGAATTTGCTGGGCGCGTAATAGCTGCGGAGTATCCAGCGGCTTTTGGTCGGTCAAGGTACGCTGTGCAATGGCGGCGACTTCCTCGGCAATCAGGCACGCGGTGGTGCGCTTAAAGCTATCCGGCGTCACCAAATCATGCTTGATGGCATACTCCGCAATATCCAGAGCGCGGGTGATATCGCTCACATCCAGATGCCAAATCAACATGCGCATCAGAATGTCGTCCTGCTCGCCGCTCCCTTGCGCCAGCACTCCCGCCACCCACGGAAGATAGGTGGGCAACATGCCTTGTTTAACTTCGGCTTTGCGGGCGATCGACTCAATACGGCCCAATTGGGCCATATCCTGCTGCAACTTGAATAACAACAGCTCGTAGTTGCTGGCATGGCTGAGGCTAGCCGCCTCGCTCAGTGAACCTGATTGTTGGGCCGCCACGAATAGCCGGTGGCGGCGAACGGGGTTAGTCATAGGAATTAACCCTCTTTTGGCACGGAGAAATCACCGAATTCAATGTTTTCAATCAGCGCCACGCCGTCAAAATCTTCAACCACATAGGCTTCATTGACTGACTCATAGTTTTCAATGCGATCGCGTTTTGGATTGTCGATAATGTGGCGGCGGCGGGTGCCGTCTTGCCAATAAATAGACAGGTTATCCAACCGGGTGATCAAGATGGCATTAGCCGGGAAAGAGGGCGCACGCACTGCGGGCAAACCGCCAATACGTTTTTGACTGATAATTAAATCAGCGGCCAGTGCTTCGCTGTTCGGCTGTTCCTGATTGACGATCGGGAAGTATTTATCTGCCAACAACTGACGGCCAACAATCACCACCAGTTCGGTATCGTCCTGGTACCACGGCTGAATCAGCTCATCAGTGGCGGCCATCACCAGCGCGTCAAGATTGTGGAAGTCGCCACCCTTGCCGATGCGGATTTTGGGCGAAATGACACTGCCTTGCTCATCAACCACTTTATCCATCACCTGCCCGGGAGCATCTTCACGAATGCCTTGTAGCCAGCCACGGCTTACATCTTCCAGTAGCTTATTAACGGTATGATCGGAGGTTTTTGCGCGGTGAGTACCGTTGAAACCAATCATGATGCGATCGAGTGCCTGGCGTTTCACAATGGCATCACGGATACGGGTTTGAAAATCAGGGAATTTAGCCCACATATCCAATTTGATATAAGCCAGCGCGGTATCAAAGTTAGTCTGAGTACAGTTGTATTTTGTCCCATCCAGACCGCTGGGATCGGAGGCTTCACGCTCTTGCTTTGAGGTGTCAGTGGTGCTGGCAATCGGGCGATCAATGCTTAAGCCAACCTTTTCACCCTCTTTTTCATCTACTGGATAGATGTTTATTTTTGACAGGAAAACACTGCTTTCCTGTTGTTTGGTTTCCAGTTTTTGCGCAATGGACGGCTCAACGGTAAATTTCGCGCTGATATCCTCTTTATTGTCCAAATTGTTCAGTTTGGCGACTTGCTGCAAAAACTGGTTGTACTTAAATCGGGTGGTTTTTTTCATGTGAAATTAAATCCTTAACGTAGCAAGCGTAATAAATTAGCAATCCGTCAAAATGGCACTGTCATTGCCGGTTGAGCGCTCGCGCTGGGAGAAGTTGCGATCTGTTTTACTGAGTGTGGTTTTAAGCTCGGCAAGCTCTTGATTTGTTGCCTCACTGGCGGTTTTTAGCTCAGAAAACTGCTGTTCCAGTGCGGTAAGGGCGTTAAATTTCCCCTCAACTTGTTGCGCGACCAATCCAACCGCCTGATGCACATCATTAAAACGTGCGTCATCACCGGTTTGCTTTTTGGTAAACATGGTTTTGATGGTGGTCAGCAGGTTGGTTTTAACTTCCTGCTCGGCTTCGAATTCAAGGTTGATTTCGGTGGCTTCGGTAAAAATGGCGTCAGACTGACTTTTGCGCGATGCCAGCGGGCTATGTTCGCTTTGCGCGCAGAATGTCAGCATTTCAGCACCTAATGAGGCCGGGGTGTCAGTAAAACCAATGCCGGTTAAATAGGCTTTGCCGGTATCCGCGAATTTCTCAATATATTCAATGCTGGAGTAGACCTTTTGCCGCGCCTGACGCAGTTTTACCAGATCGTCAGTGGCATCTACCTGGACAAGCAGCGCTAATTTGCCTTTCAGTGGCCCGTCACTGATTTCTTCATATTTGGCCGCTGTGATATCGCCATAGGCGCGGAACTGGCTATCAGGTAAAGCGCTCTTGATATGTTCCAGATTGGCGCGCGAGCCACGAAATGCCGGGTTGTAGCTTTCGGCCATTTCAATGATATGGGCGCGGGGGACATGGCGGCCATCACTGGTGGCACCCTCCACCACGGCACGGAAAAACTTGGATATTGGCATGTGATTGATTCCGGTCTGATTCGATAGTAGTGACCTATGTTGGCGACCGGCGACCAACGGAACAATCAGGCGCTGTTGTGCCATGGCTGGCACAAGGTGTAATGCGGGATGGAGGCGGTGCGGATAGGTAGCCTTGCCGTAATTAAGCAATAAAACAGGCTATTTCACATGGAAAGCGTTGTTATCAATGCCGATTTAGATCCCCGTCGTCAAGCCATGTATCTGTATTGGCAAGGGCTGCGTATCGCCCGAATTGCGGAAATGATCGGTGAGAAAGCCGTCACGGTACACAGTTGGAAGCGCCGCGACAAGTGGGACGCGTACGGGCCATTGGATCAGATGCAGCTGACCACGGCAGCGGAATATTGCCGCCTGATCATGAAGCCTGTCAAGGAGCCGAAAGACTACAAAGAGATTGATTTGCTGGGCCGACAAGCCGAGCGTCACGCTCGCATTGGTAAATACAATGATGGCGGCAACGAGGCCGATCTCAACCCCAATATTGAGAAGCGCAACAGCGGAACACGCAAGGCACCGCAGAAAAATATATTCAGTGAGGCGCAAGTTGCCAAACTGAAAGATATTTTCAATGAATCCATGTTCGACTATCAGCGCAACTGGTATGAAGCTGGTTTATCGCCTGATTTCCGCATCCGTAACTTTTTGAAATCGCGCCAAGTCGGTGCAACCTACTTTTTCTCTTGGGAAGCCTTGCTTGATGCACTCGACACTGGCCGCAACCAAATGTTTGTTTCTGCCTCAAAAGCACAGGCGCATCAGTTTAAAAATTATATTGTGGCGGCCGCTCGTCAGGTGGATGTTGATTTGCGCGGTGAGGTAATTATTTTGCCTAATGGCGCTGAAATGCATTTCCTCGGTACCAACGCCAGCACCGCACAGGGCCGCCCCGGCAATCTCTATCTGGATGAATATTTTTGGATACCCGGCTTTCAGAAGTTACGCCGTGCCGCATCGGGTATGGCCTCACAGAAAAGATACCGTTCTACCTATTTTTCTACTCCCTCCAGCACCTCACATGAGGCTTACCCGTTCTGGGCTGGCACGCTGTTTAACAAAGGCAAGGCCAAAGATAAGCGCATTGAAATTGATGTCAGTTATCCACGGCTGGCGGCGGGCCGGTTGTGTGAGGATAAACAGTACCGCCAGATTGTCACTATTGAGGACGCACTGAAAGGCGGCTGCGACCTGTTTGATATTGATGAATTACGCAATGAAAACAGTGATGAAGATTTTGAAAACCTGTTTATGTGCGGCTTTATTGATGATAACGCCTCCACGTTCAAACTGGCCGAAATGCAGCGTTGCATGGTGGATAGCTGGGAAAAATGGACAGACGTCAAACTGCTGGCGTTACGCCCGTTTGGTGATCGGCCGGTGTGGATTGGCTACGACCCGGCCAGCACCGGTGATAGTGCCGGTTGCGCCGTTATTGCGCCGCCAGTGGTGGCGGGCGGTAAATTCAGAGTATTGGAGCGCCACCAGTGGAAAGGGATGGATTTTGCCGACCAGGCCAGCAATATCAAAAAAATCACTGAGCGCTATAACGTCACCTATATCGGCATTGACGATACCGGTCTGGGCCGCTCCGTGACGCAATTAGTGCGGCAATTCTTCCCGGCGGTGAACGCCATTCACTACAGCTTAGAAATGAAAGCTGACCTGATTTATAAGGCCAAAAATATTATTCATGGCGGCCGCCTGGAGTTTGACGCGGGCTGCATTGATATTGCCACCGCGTTTATGTCGATCCGTAAAACCATGACTGCCACTGGCCGCAACGCCACCTTTGTCACTGACCGCTCCAAAGACGTCAGCCACGGCGACGTGGCATGGGCCATTATGCACGCCTTATTCCATGAGCCTCTTGAGGGCATTAACAGTAATAACACCAGTGTGATGGAGATATATTAATGAGTAAACGCAACAGGAAAAGTCGCCCGACCAAAGTAACAACAGCCATAGCAGGCAATAGCACCCCACAAGCCGAGGCGTTTACTTTTGACGACCCGATCCCGATGATGGACAGGCGCGATATTCTGGATTATCTGGAATGTGCAGTGATGGATCGCTGGTATGAACCGCCAGTGTCATTTAACGGCCTGGCGAAATCCTTTCGTGCGGCCGTGCATCACAGTTCGCCTATCTACATGAAACGTAATGTATTGGTTAGTCTGTTTGAGCCGCACCGGCTGCTATCCAAGCAGGATTTTAGCCGCTATGCGCTGGATTTTTTGGTATTCGCCAACTCGTTTTTAGAGGCCCGCTATAACCGGCTGGGCGGCATCATGAAACTGGTCCCCAGCCCGGCCAAATATACCCGCCGAGGGGTGGATCTGGATACTTACTGGTATGTCTCATCTTATGGCAACCCACACCCATTTGAAGCCAATAGCGTTTTTCACCTGTTAGACCCGGATATTAACCAAGAGGTCTACGGCGTTCCTGAATATCTCGCCTCGCTAAACTCAACTTGGCTTAATGAGGCTGCCACGCTTTTTCGCCGCAAGTATTATCTGAATGGCAGTCACGCCGGATTTATTCTGTATATGAATGATGCCGCCCATAAACAGGAGGATATCGACGCCTTACGCAAGGCGTTGAAAGAGTCCAAAGGGCCAGGCAATTTTCGTAATCTGTTTATGTATGCCCCAGCCGGTAAAAAGGATGGGATACAGGTGATCCCACTGGCAGAAGTGGCCGCCAAAGATGAATTCGCCAGCATTAAGAATGTCACCCGCGACGACCAGTTAGCCATGCAACGGGTACCTCCCCAATTGATGGGCATCCTACCCAACAATACCGGCGGCTTTGGCGATGTGGAGAAAGCCGCGCGGGTATTTGCCATTAACGAGCTGGCCCCCTTGCAGGAAAGACTGATGGAAATTAACGATTGGGTAGGGGAGGAAGTTATCAGATTTAAGCCCTATGAATTACTCGCCAAACAAGAATAAATTCAATTTATGCACACACTAACCGCCTTTTATGAAGTGAACCCCATATGTTGGACACTTTATCTGGCGGCTTTGTGCCTGATCAGCCAACCATTTAGGCCCAATGGTAGCGAAGCTGCGATTGGCAACATTTGGGCTATGTCACAACCAAGCGCTTTCGTACATCCAAAACAATGCGGTCCGAAAATAAATTCGTTACGTGTCGCAATTAATTTAAATAACTTACGTTTTGTAGCCCTGCCAGTTACCCGAACTAGACCTAAATTCGGGTGGAATGCAAATTTATTGTGATATCCATCACAATAAATAATAAATTTTCTTAGATTTTGTTAACCCGTGCGGATTATTGTTCCGGCGTAAATACGCTAAATTTATCAAGGAAAATGATATGTATAAAATTATAGAACTGATTAAAGCTACTAAAAAATCTCCTAAGCCGACACAAAAAGTGAACGGCAAAGATATGTATGTTGGTGGTGCTGGGTCAGATCATAGTTCACATTGCCAGGGTGGCGGTGGTTGGTAAGAATGATGTGTGGAGGGGGGAAACCCTCTCCACAGTTTTAGTAAAATGGATGCTTATAAAATGCTAGAGAAAATAGCTGAAACGTTGCCCCATAGTATGATTGTTGATAGTCAAACCCATTACCCGACCTTAGAATCAGCTGTTAATTATATTGATTCAATGGAATTTGTAGAACTTAAAAATAAGTTATCAAGACAAGATCCGCTTATAAGTAGAGTATGGACTCTGGATGAGTTGAATCTAACGGAACAGTATTATAAAAACTTTCTTTACTTGAATAAAAAATATGGTGAAAAGATTAAAGTCATTGTTCCCACTTTATCTATAGATGAATTCTGGCATCATCATATTTTAGATACCAGAAGTTACTTTAAAGATTGCCAAGGAATATTTGGTTATTATTTTCATCATTATCCTTATTTTGGCATGCGAAGTGACGACGATTATAAAAACTTAAATGAAGCTTTTGAGATAACCCAGGTGATTTATGAGGAAGAATTTGGTGAAAGAATTAAGGCTGTTTGGTAAAGATGATTACTATCATAATCTAAAGGAAAAATTAATACCCTTTACAACAAGCCGCCTTGCTCCTTTTATTGCCTTTACACTCATATTGATTTCGATATCAAGATTTAATTACCCTGAGCTAGCTAACTTCAGTTATCTTACAGCACTTTATAGCCTGCCAGTAATCCTGCTATCGATGCCGCTAGCTATGATTGGAAATCTTGTATCCAATAAAAAAAATGATATTGTACATGGGGTTTCTGCCTTTAAGTCAGGATTGCCATTATGTATATTTTTAACTTTAGCTGGATTCATTGTCTCACTAGTAATTCATTTATTTTTTTTGCATTCGACAAATCATAACTTTGTGTTAGCTAGCGGCATTTATATTTTTTGTGTTCCATTTTTAATATTAAACACATATCTTTTTTTCTTTATAGAAAGCTCTATTAACAGCAAAGTCATGGCTAATATTAAAATTTACACCGCGTTACTTTGCACTATAGGTATTGTTGTAACAGCCTTAAATGTTCAACTTCTTTTAACATGGCATGTTTTTTTTGTGTTTTTTATTTTTGAAATAGTCTTGTTTTTGTGCTATTTAAATGTGATTAGAAAACATCTAAAAGATTGTTATCTTGATTTAAATAAAAAATCAATCTATAAGTACACAAAAAATATATTAGCAATGGGTTTGCCTGTGTCATTAGGCATGGCCGGACAGAAATTAGTATATTTTCTGATGGCATTACGTCTGTTAAAAGTAGATGAGTTATATGTTTCAGATTTATCAGTTTTAATGAGTGTGTTGGGGTTTATAGCTCTACCTCTAGGTGCTTTTACTCAAATACACAGTTTGTATGTTAGCAATGGAGATTATTCAAATCAGCTTCATGCCTTTAAAAAAGGAATTGTGGCTTTTTTATTTCTTATTATTTTTGTTTCAATTATTTTTTTGTTACTAAACACTAAAATAATTGAAATTTTTGGTAGCACCCATATAAATGATCAACATGGTTATATAAAATCATTGACGATTTTTTTTCTTTCCACTTCGTTGATGTCATTATGCATGGCTCACCTTAGAGCATTAAAAGATACTTTTATTCCACAAGCTATGGCCAATATAATTTTGCTTTTATTTTACATTCCCGCAATTTGGTTTCAAAGTGATTCGGCTAGCACGGTGCCAATATTTCTTAATTATCAATCAGCTTTCTTGTTTTTTATCTCGTTTTTATTGGTTTTACGTATTCACAGGAAGCGCATGGCGACTTGTGAAAATGAGGTTTTACCATGAAAATTATTAACTTAAAAGGTCAGGAGTTAAATTCTGATATATTAATGCTGCATACAGATAACATGAAAAGGCCTTGTATTTTTCAAGATGTAGCTATTAATCAGGATCTTGAGTCATGCACTAAAGAGGAAATACTTCAGCTCAAAGATAAAAGTTTTGTTTCCAGCCTGCATTCTGGCTCTTACTGGGATAAGAAACCTCTTCAAGCTGAAGTCCAGGGAAGAAAAATCAGGTTAAACTTAGAAAGAATGTTTTTAGGCGACGAGGGGCATTATTATGTTACCTATTTCAAAGTGAGCGATTCTCATCCAATTGTATGGAGTACGGCACGGACTTGTGGCAATAACAGTTTTGATGATTATCTTGCTAGTAAAACCAAATTCAAAGATTATATGAAAGGTGCTTACCTTCATAATCACTGGGTTTCAAATGGAGGCACTCTTAGTTCATTACATGCAGACCCTGTTGATACTGTTTTTTTACAAGTAAAAGGTGCTAAAACATTAAGACTTATTCCAGAGTCGTTAAGACTATGTTTATATGCTGATCTAAAACAGCCTCACAAGTTAATCCACACTGTGGAACAATTTCGGCATATGAAACTCGGATTTAAAGAAATTTTAATAAAACCCGGCAATGCCGTTTTTATGCCAGCTTGGTGTTTTCATGAAATTGAAAGTGAAAAAGGTGAGTTGAATATTTCTTTAACGAGCCATTTTCAAAGAAAAAGGAAAGGTTTTGCTTTTTCCATATTTAAGCACATAAATGATGTTCGCCGGAAAATCTATCCTAAGTTAGTTAATAAAAAAAGAATAGCTTTTCAACTCGAAAATCTATCCGGAGATTCAATCCCATTCTTCCCATGGCACACATCGTATGTTAATAATTTAGTTTTCCAGAATGATACCTCATACCAATATGAAAATTTAATTCTAAATCGTAAGAAAAGAGTCATTAACCCTATACAGAATGAAAGTCTCAAGGCGTTTTTAAAAGAAATTGATGGTTTTAAAAATATTAAAGATATTGCAAAAAATATAAATTTTGATGTTGATATGGTTATACATTTTTGCTATCAATTAATTCAGGATGAATTTATCCAAATACTATTTGAAGCGGATGATAAATATAATTATTTTTATCAAAGCATTGAGGCCAGAAGATAACAGGAGAGGCATCCAAAACAGACAGTCCACGTTAATGGCTGGCGTTCGCCAGCCGCCCCTCCCGGCACTGTCCTAATTCTTCTCTCTTGGCTTTCCCCGCAGAGTGCCAAAACGCAAAAACCGCCAGCTAAAGCGTCTAATAAATGGGGTTCACTTCATTTTAGGCGGTTTTTGCATTTATATGCATACGAAAAAATACACCGGCTGCCGATTTATTTCTAATACTGAAAATTGTGTCAGTCACATCGAGTAAAAATTAATTCACTGTGACATGTCACAAGCCTCTTGATTTTACTTCTGTGCCATGTCACGATTTTAAAAGAGTAAGCCGCAACGGCCACATAGAAAATCAGTGATAATTGCTCATATTGTTTAGCCAACTGACCGCTACAACACCGCAAGTTCAAAGCGCAACAATCCGCATTATTCTATTCACCCCTTAATCACTACCTAAGCCGCGGCAATACTGGGTTTTTAACCTCTTCCTAACTGCATAAAAAGTGAATATTTAGTCATTGCAAAGCGCGGGCGGGGGAGCGCGCGGAACGGGGTGTGGTCGGTGGTGCCGTGTCTCCGCATATATGGCATAAATCACCCTGTATACGCATGTGCTCAACCCTGCCTTTTCGGCATAAAATGCACATCATCGGAGGTGAAATAAAAAAGCGCCTCTCTGTGTGGCGTGGAGGCGCTTTTGTGTGGGGTGATTTTGAGGGTAAATTGAGTGAGACTTTTATTTTATTCAAACTGACGCATATCTATTCATTTCTATGGTTTATTTAATATTGTGGTGGTACACTATCAGCACCCGCGTTATAGGGTGTCCAACATCAGTTTCTTATACCCCTGCGTCTGCCAGCACTCCGTGTCACCTTGTAAACAGCAACCGGCTTTATCGCCCGGTAATGTGTCACCACATCGCTTGCAACTGCTTTTTTTCAACTCATCAAGCTGTTTGTGTAGCAATTTATTGTCCTGGCGAAGCAAGCCGATCAAATACTCGGCCCGTTCATAAGGCCCGCGAGCAATGCGGCGCTGTTCGCAGCCCTCCAGTAGCATTGTCATTTCTGCGGTATCCAGACGTAAAGTCAGTTCAGTGATACCTAATTCTTTATCCCGCTGGCGCTGGGCGCGCTTACGTTCACTTGCTGCTGTCACAATCGGCCACCTCTTAAAATTTAATACGCATGAATCGGTTTGCATTCCAGCAACCCAAGCCAATAATTTCTATTTTTGAGGTGAAATGTTTATGGCTTTTCTCCTCTTTTTTAAACGTTTTTAAGGCTGCAATCCCGTGGAGCAATTCGATTCTTGCAAAAATATCTACAGTTCTATCTTCATGAAACTTAAAGTTTTCATCTTTAAAGTTTTTAAAGACTGACCTTGTAGCAAGATAGCCATAAGCGAAACGATCGGCCCTAACGGCCACTAACTCAACCCGGCGGCGTTCCATTTCTTCATCAAATAAAAACTGAATATCTGTCTTGATCATTTCATTCTCCTAATAGAAATAGGGCTATTTCTTATATCCCTGGCCTTTTTCAGCCAGTCCACGAATTGCTGGGCGGGCCAATATGATTCTCTGGCAATCGTGAATAGCTCGGCAGAACTCATCACGCTCATATGGATGCTCAACCGGAAGCTGTAAATATTGATTCCATGCGTCGCCAAGCATTTGAGCAACGCGCTGTTCATCGGTTAACAATGTGCAAAGGGTGTCGGTGTAATTAATTTTCTTTCGCAAACTCATAGCTATTCGCCTGTGGTCTGATGGGTTTTAAGGAGGGCGTTTAAGATAGCGAGCTGTTCATTCGCCGATAAACCGTTGTAATTATTGGCCCAGCGCAAAGCCTTGCGTTTGATTCGCTGGCGGTCGATATAATCCCTACCAGCAAAAGCAGCACTGCAAGCGGCCTCAGCCGGATAGTTCATCCATAATTGCTCTGTGCGCGGGCCGCCGCGCGTCATGACTTGAAACTGAATTGAGCGCCAATCACCTAGTAAGTCGTTGTATAAATCCGATGGATAGCCAGAAATCATGACGAAAGCAGGGACATTACGCAGAGCGGCAATCAAACGCCGGTGATCACCAATGGTATATTCATGTTTATAACGGGCCCGACTGGTGCGGGTTTCCAATAAATAAGGTGGATCAGCATAAATTAGGACGCGCCCGGCGCGGCTAAAGTCGAAGTGGTCAAGGTAGTCAACGGCATCTTTATTGAACACTCTGACATGTGGTAGATCATGAGAAAAAACAAAATCTTTTACGGCGCGCGCATCAATATCTATCCCAATATTATTGGCAGCCGGCGGTTTTTTTAGCATCACAGCGCCACCGCCTAAATGTGTTTCGATATAAGTGTCATGGGGCGGCATCTGGCTAATAATTGCCTGATATGCTCCGCTTGCTGCCTTACTGCCTAAATATCCCATTCCGATCTCCATAGTTAAAAATATCTATACTGCAGCGGATTTTTACATCTGACACAGACGTGTTTATCTGTGCTTGCCGGTAAAACTACATTCTGGCCAGTACAGACAAAGCTGACTGTGCTCTTGGTATCCGGTACCGCACAGACACTCATGACTGTGCTCGATAACCCTCTCGTAATTTCGCCACTCGGCTCATGACGCTAGATACTCGCTGGGCGGTGGTTGGTTGGCACTGGTACAAACAACAATCCTCTCTTGCCCGCCAGTTCTGGCCACCGATGGTCAACGTTGCGCCACAAGCCAGTGATTGCGCTTGCTGCTTGCTAATGGAAAGCCCGATTGACTCGGCAAAATCGCGGATTTTTGTTGTCACTGGTGCCAGCTGTGCGGTTTTTTCTTGCCGCTGGACGGCCTTTTCGGCTGATACCTGGCGCGATAATTCCTCGGCTGGCGTCAATGGATTGGTTTTAATCGTTGCTACCGGTGCGTTTTTTATCCTGCGCAGTAAGGCCCGACGTTCTGCGTCGGTGATCGCGGTGAAATCGATTATTTTTTCTTCTAATGTTCTGTCTATGGCCTCCTCCGGTTCGACTATTTTTTGCTCTACCGGAGAGTTATTGACAGAACTCCAAGGGACGGCGGGGCCGTCCTGAAAAACATCAAACCCCACGGCAACGGCGGGTTTCACCTTTTGGCGGGCGACAATCTTCCAAGTTTTTAGGCGAGTACAGATGCGCGACGCCTCGCCCAAAAGCGGGGAATAGATGCCGAAAATCTTCTCGGTGATTTCGCCGTAGGCGTTGGGCTGTTCATTGTCCTGATAGGCAATGCGCACTGTGTATTCCCCGCGAGGAATTAAGACGCCACCCTGCTGCATGATGTAAGTAGCAAAGCACCCAGCATCAGCGGCGGCGGTAACGGCATCCATTGCTGGATCAAGTAATAGCTTTTTCCCTCGCATGGCGGCGACTTTCGCTGCAATGTCTGCGGGGTCGGTTTTTTTATCTATCAGGCGCTGTATGGCTAACTTAAATTCATGTGACTTAATCAGATCATTGAGTAGCTGGTTATTCAGCTTGCGCAGCTCCCGCCAGACAGTCACCGGCGGCGTGCCTATGGGCTGATATTGGCGGATACGGTGACGAGATGCCCAGGCCATAGCAAAACGAGCCGTTTCTTTCAGCGGCTTGTCGGTTTCATGGTCTAGTTCACCGTCCAGTGCGTAACCATCAATATTTTTACTGATGTATTTAGCGATATAGGCGGTGGCGCTGCCTTTCTTCGGATCCAGCCGTTTAGCGGTAAAACGGGCGCTGGTGCGTTTACCTAATTCGGCGCGATCAGTTTTGACAGCGTAGGCACGCATAATTTCGGTGATCGCGTGGCACTCTTGCGGTTTCATAAATAACAATAAGTGCCAGTGCGGTGTGCTGTCATGATGCGGCTCAGCCACACGAAAACCGTAGACGCGCAGATTTTCCCTACCCAATTTTGAAGTAATGTTTCTCCATAACTTGGTGAGATAGGCTTGCGCTTGTGACGGCGTGGTGTAGTTCCATTTCGGGTTAGCGTGGCCGCTTTGGTTGTTGGCGTGGTATTTAGACGGGCAAGTGATGGTATAGAACATACCCACATCATCACGCGACTGAGCAACCAGTTCGATCCCTTTCATGCGTGCCATTAGCTCATGGCGGCGAATAGTCGGATTGCTGATACTGGCATCCACCATTGCCTCTAAAGAAACAGTGTTGCCCTCATCATCAACTAATTCATGTCGTTTAAAAAATTCACGGTTCCGGCGTTTTTGCTCTATCCAGTCGGCCAACGCCTCCTTACTGATGTAAGGTGCGGCACGCTTATGGATCAAGCCAGCGGCGCGCAACTGACTTTCTCGCCAGTCATTACGCAGTCGCCACAATTTACCTTCCCACCAATCCGCATTAATCAGCCGGGCAATAGCAGAATAATAGATTGTGCGATCAACAGGCTTATCTGGCTGGTCGGGCTTCGGCCCCAATTCACGCCAGTGCGACGGCCTGACGCGTAAAGACCACACTTCAAGCGCAATATTGCGATAAATGGTTAATAACTCGGCATCAGTTAAATTGCGAGTTTCTTCGGTGGGCGTGGATACCTCGGTGCAGAACATTTCATTAATGCGGCCAGCAACATCATTCGCCAGCGACTTAACCCGGCGTTTGTTTAGCTCGGCAAGGTGGTTGTAAATTCCCTGAAAATAAGCCATTAACTCAGATTTTCGGCCCTTGCTCACTCCCTGATATTCGCGCACGGCATCCAGACGTAACAATGCATTCTTGCCGGTGCCGGTTAAGAATGCATTGGTATGTTTATCGCCATGGTTTTCACGTAACCACTTAATTTTATTTTGAAAATGCGATTTAATAAAAATAGGCTGCTGATCAATGCGGGCCTCTACACCCTGCGGTGAATCCGCCCATTGCTGCTTGTCCCGCAAATAGATTTGGCGCTCAAGCTCGGCGCGTTCCCTGCGCATTTTAAGTAAGGTTTGATTAGGCTCGCGTAATTCGGTATATCCCAATGCATTCAGGCGTTTCACATAGCGAATAACCAGCGGGTGAGATTTTGGTTTTGCTACCACTGCGACCGGTGCTAAAGATTGGTAGCCACCAATGGCAGGGCGCGGGGCATTCCATGAGTGCTCCCATTCAATAGAAACATCACCGCTGCCCGGATAAGGCAGCGGTGGTACTGGGGTGATGCGGCTTCGTGAATGCTCGGTCATTCAGTGACACCAGCCAGATCGGTACCTATCCACAGGGGCGTGGCTAAATATGCCCTAATGAAAGCCTCTGCCGTCGAAGCATTGATGGCGTTTCCGTAGGCGCGCAGTCGTCCCACGCGATTGGTAATCCCATCAACCAACGGGAATGTGCCGGATTCAGCTGGCCGCCACTTTCCATCCCTGCACAGGAGCCAGTCAGCATCTCGCCAGAAGCCGTTAACCGCGCCGCCTGATGCAACGGAAGATGGTCTCGGCTCCCAATTGAATTGATCACTACTGTCGTGAGGCTTTCCTGAGTTCCTTTCTTGCCCGTGTTCCGGTTCTGATACCCCAGCCGGGCTTCTGTCGCTAACGGTGTCGGCCATCCCGCTAAAAGAACCTGCCCGTTCAATGTCATGCCGCCCTGCCTCAACGGCGGTGTCTTGCTGCCTTTCCCGTTTCCCGCTGTTGGCGTTGTCCAGCCCGACAAGGTAGCTGCTAGCGTTAAAGGCATTCCACCCTGCGCATAGGGCTTCGTTCGTTGGGCTGTATCGCAAGTCGGTGTCGGCCAGCCCGCTATGGCTGACGCATTCGCCAGCGTGTCCGTGAAATTCCCTTTCCGCATTTGTCTGCCCAACCCCGACACCCCCTTGTAATCTCTGGTCGTCGGTGTCGGCCACCCAGAAGAGGCGCTGCCTGATGTTCGGCGCACCGAAGCCCGCAGCGCAAAGATCGACCGCTGTTGGGGAGTAATTCGCACTTTCCAAGTCAGCTTGTACAAGGTCGAGCCATGTAAGGCCGTCTTTGCTTGCAACCTGCTCACCAAAAATTGTTGGTGGCCGGCGCTGTTGGATGAGGTGAAAGAATGCGGGCCACAGGTGCCGCTCATCATCAAACCCGCCGCCTTTGCCTGCCGCGCTGAAAGGCTGGCAAGGGCAAGAGCCTGTCCAAACTGGCTCGTCGTCAGGCCATCCGGCACGACGCAAGGCGTATGACCAGACGCCGATTCCTGCAAAGAAATGGCACTGAGTGAATTCTCGTAAGTCATCGGGTTTGACATCTTCAATACTCCGTTCGTCAACATAGCCGGGGGCAATATGACCGGCCTTAATAAGGTTTCTCAGCCACTGGGCTGCATAGGGATCAATCTCGTTGTAATAGGCGTTTGTGGTCATATTGCCGCCCCCAAGGTCGCAATGATTTCACCTACAGCTTTACGACCATCGGCTTTACAACTGGCAGAGCGGGGGGCGGTGATGCTGTGAATATCGAAACTTTCGTAAAGATACCGGCCGTGTGGAGTATCGCTGTTCGATGCAATAACATGGCAACCCTGACCTGCGGTGATCGTGAGTATTTCCGACAACCAAAATTGCTCGCTAAGGCTAAAGCTGCCGGTGTGGTAACTGGTAAAATCTGCGGTCGTGGATGTAGGGATATAAGGCGGATCGCAATAAACCACGTCGCCCGGTTCGGTCATTGTTAACGCTTCGGAAAAGTCACAGCATATAAATGTGGCCTTTTTTGCTTTTTCAGCGAAATGGCGGATCTCAGCTTCGGGGAAATAAGGCGCTTTATATCTTCCGTAGGGAACGTTGAATTCGCCTTTTTGGTTATAACGGCAAATACCACCGTGGCAATGGCGGTTTAAATATAAAAACATGGCGGCGTTGAATTCGTCGCTAAATTCACGCTCATTAAAAGATTGGCGATTAAAATAATAATCAGCCTCGTTGTTATCTAATCTGAAAAGCGCTTCCGCAAGAACAATGACGGTTTTATAATCCTTTTGTAATTGCTGATAGAAATTAATTAAATCGCCGTTAATATCAGCGATTAGATACTCGTCATAATCAGTATTCAGCATGACGGAGCATGACCCGGCGAACGGCTCTACCAGCCGTTTACCTGCGGGTAGATGCTGGCGCAAGATTGGCATAATACGGCCTTTGGAACCGGCCCATTTCAGCGGGGAGAAAATTCGTTTCATGATTTCACTCCTGCCATGGCACGGATAACACCCAGCGTTGTTTTGCAATCGGCAAGTGCGCGGTGCGGCGTTCCATCAATAACAACGCCTTGCTGTTTGGCTGCATTACTCAGACTTTGCCATTTAAATTTATTCCGCTTCTGATCCCACTGGCCGTAATACTCGGCATAATTGTACATAGCGCATTCAGTATTAAGTTCAAAAGAACCAAAGCCACAGTTATTTATTTTGGCTGTTTGCATAATTAACCGGATATCAAAAACTATATTGTAAATAACCAATGTTTTGGTATGGGTGAGAGCCATAAATTGCCAATGAATATCACGCCATGTTGGGGCGGCGGCGACCATTTTATTAGTAATACCATGAATCGCAGTTGCCTCGGCTGGGATGGGATTGCGTGGCCTAATCAGCGTATTGAGCAATACTTTACCGGTGCAGTCGATAATACATATTTCTATTATCTCGGCATCTTTACCAAGGCCCGTTGTTTCCGTATCCAGAATAAAACAGTTATTCTTTAACCACTGGTTAGCGCGATATTTTGCAATTAACTTGCAGTATAATTTTCCGGATTTTTTAATAGCTTTCCAGAAAGCGTTCGCCAAGTGATAGGGTAAGTTAAAAATATTCAAAATGGGATACCTCCATCAGAACCATCAAGGTAACAATCTATAGAATCAATTCCCTCAAATGAGAGCATGACGTAGTTGGGTATAGCGAAATCACATGGAGTGACGTCCGTAACTTCAACTACAATGCTTCGCCCTGAATATCCGGCGTTTAATTCCCATTCATTTAAAATTAAACAATCGCCGACAGAAAAATTACGGTCATTCAGTCGCAATTCAGCTTTTTTACATCCGATGAATACGGCGTCGAAATACTCCGGGATTATTTTTAATGCATGAAATACTGGCACCCCCCGCGTGTCCAACGCTTCCCTGTATGCTGATTCGGTTTTACTAATGGCTGAAATAACATTAATCACAGTCTGGTGTGCGTAATTAGTGGTGCAGCCTTTGCCGTGCGCTGTTGCTTCAATCGCTGCGACGATTGAATCTAGGTAGGTCGATACCTTTGTTGCAGTGCCGGAAGCTATTTCCACCTGTTTTTTCAAGGCATCTATGGCGGTTGATTGTTTATTTAGTGTGCATTCCAAATAGGCAAGGTCTGCAAGTGCCTTATTTTTCCCTCCCGGAGTAAGGCCATGCCCCGGACGTCTGTTAATGAAATTTTGCAGGTATATGATTGCGGGGATATTGGTAGTTTCTTTCTGCTTTTCCATATCACATCACCTTATTTTAGATAATAGGAGTCCCGGCGCTAGAAATACGCCATATTTAGCAATTTGCTAAAATGCTATTTATTTATAACAAGTCTTTCGGGATTGAATTTAAATCAACCCATAAATCCAAAGCCGCTTTACGCACTGCTTTTCTTTCGTGAAATTCCAACTCTCTAAACTTTTCGTCATGTCTGTCTTTCTTTATTCCAGCCGCGTAATAAATAATGCCCTTTGTCCCTCCCTTTCTTAATGACTCCAAGCGTCGTTCAAACTCTTCATCTGGATCTTTTTTAAACAATTCCTTTATGCGGTCTAAATGCCGTAAACCTACTTTCTGATTCCATTCCTGCATTGAAAGTGGTGATTCATCCGAATTAATTTGCTCCATCATTCACCTCTCGGTGTGACTTATCAGAAAAAATAAATTAAAGCCGGTTAGTGATTGATGTAAAGGTTTGGGAATATCTCCGCCGTTACACTGAGTGACCAGTAACTCTAATTCCTGAGCGCTATCTTGATCCCCGGATGCGTGCGCGGCACTTAACAGCCCCTCCAAACCAACACTCAAACGAAAGGCGTAATCATTTAGCGAAAACATTCGCACCTCATCGGCAACAGCGGAAGCGATGCGCATGTTTTCGGCCTTGAAGTGGTATTGCTGCAACAGGTCGTTAATCAGTGTGGAATATGCTTGTTTCATTGCCGCCCCTTAAATGCCTATTTATAAAAAATCTATCAGTCTGCTTTTCCGTCAAACTTTGTGCCGCAAAATGGACAATGCTTAATCACTATATAAACATCTGAATTGGTGATTCTTTGTTCATTGGTGCCGTCTTTTTTCTTGCGGTAATAACGGAAAATATAATTAAGAGAAACAGGGCAATAATCGCCACGGCTAAAGGAAAGCATTTCACGATCAAAGTGTGATTCGTCAACCTTACCGATTGAATCAGCATTTTTTTCCCGCAATGCAGAATCTGCTTTGGCGGCGACATCGTTAAAACAAGTACAAGCCATTTAATTCACCTTAAATAAACGTGAGTGGAGCCTTGTCAAAATGACTGACGTGCTTTGCGCTCTACTTCGGCTTTGCGTTCTAGAAACGCCTGGTGTTTTGCTTTTTGCTTGATACTGGCGCGGCGGCGGTGATCGCGGATCACAGCGCGGGCAGACAAGACGGCAACCCAGACCAGAAATACCATTGCAGCCAATACACCGCTGGTCAATTCAATTAGTTGGCCTGACATGTCGGCACCTCTTCATTAAACGGAGGAGGAAGAACGCCAGATTCACGAAATTGCTGTGTAGCGGCATTCAGTTGATGGAAAGTGGCTAATTCGTTTTCGCGCAACTGCCATGCTATGGCGGTAATCATGCTCAAACCTGACAGTGTATTACTGGTGATGGCTTTTTTTTCACGGGCATTGAGGCTTGTTCTTAATGAATAAATGCCATCTTTCCCTACTTGGCGATTGATTAACTCGGCCATATCAGCGCTGTGCGTTTGCAGTATGGCGTTAGCTATCTGTAGGCAAGGTGATTTCATGCTGCGGCTCCTGTCTCACGCTCGTCGTGTAACTGATCGATAAATCCGGTGGCGAGTGCTTGCGCGTCAAACAAGCCGAAAGACTGCTCACCCAAGAAAACCTCATACCGATTAAGTAAGTTAATGGCCGTTCTGCGACGAAAATTAATCACAAACCCGCGATAAATTGACGTGTTACGGCTGATGGCGGTTAAGGTATGCATTGTATTTTCCCCTAACTATTGGCAATGGCATCTTTCAACATAGCGACCAAGTTAACTTCAACTTTGTCTCCGGCTTTAATTTTCGGACGAATAATAATCCGGCCATCGCGCACCATTCCCCGGCAGGTAGCGAAAGGGATACCAGTCATTACGGCATATTCTTTCAGAGAGACATAGCCCGTGGGTACGGTGATATTAATGGTGACATTACCCATAATTTCCCCTTATCAATCAGCCTGAATAGCAGCGATCCCGCGCAAGTAAACCAGGCGGGCCATACTGGAAATTGAACGACTTTCTTTTGCTGCAAGTGCTTCTAATTCAGAGCGTTCACCATCAGATAAACGCATGGGGGTAGGATTTTTTGAGGCGATTCCTTTCGGTAATCGCGAGCGTTGATCATGTTCGACTTGTTTCATAATGATATATTGTGATCCACTAAGTTCCTGTACAACACAATTTAAGGAAGTATTGTTCCTATGTCAAACAAAAAAGAGGAATTATTATTCCTAATTGGCGCGCGACTGCGTGAAGAAAGGGAAAAAACGGGTGAAAGCCAAGAGGCTATGGCGACAAATTTTGGTGTTTCAACCAGAACATGGGGTAAATACGAGAGAGGGGAAACTGTACCTGATGCAGCCACACTCGCATTGTTGAATGCTCAGTATGGTTTAGACGTCATGTATATACTGACTGGGAAACGAACCCCTCCAGATACTATCTCTACAGAAGAGCTGAAATTAGTAGAGAATTACCGAGCAATGGATGACTCGGCAAGGCTAAATATACAGGCGGTTGGCGATGCGTTCGCGCAATCGAAGCCGAATAAATTAGCTAACAATAAATAGTGAATAAGCATTATTTTTACGAATATGGAGATTTTTTATAATGAATCTAATCAATAAGTTAATTTTTGCATCCACTGTGATTTTTTCCAGTATCGTCTATGCCGATGGTCCGACAAAATTCCCATCTGTTCCAGATATGGTTCAACAGTTTAATGATTTTTCTACTGACAATGGCACTTTTAAAGTAATTTCAAAAAAACCTCTTCATATCCAATTATCTCCAGAAGTATTTCCGAATGATCTAAAAATAGTGATTTCTGAACAAACAGAAAGAGCAGCGATCTATGGCATATATCGTAGCTTCATTCACACGGGTGTAGATAAAATCACCGTAACTGCCATGCCTAAAATTTATAGTAAAAATGATTATTTGATTGCAGATAAAGTGACTATTACAAAAACTCGGGCACAAGCATTAAAAGATATTCAGAAATTTATACCCGTTACTGATTTTTCTGAACTCACTATATCTGATGAGTATGGACATGATGAGACGTCTAAAGAATACAAGCAGATTTATTATAATGATCAGGGCGGAGCTGGCCTTAATGAATTTTTTAAATATATATCTAAAAAATAAATAGGGGCATTAATTTTGGCTGTTCGTAAATTAACCACTGGCAAATGGATTTGTGAGTGTTATCCCAATGGACGGCGTGGTGAACGGCTTCGCAAGCAGTTTGCCACTAAGGGTGAGGCTCTCTCATTTGAGCGCCGCATGATGCAGAAAGATCAGGTTGTTGAGGCTTCGGTTGGTAATACATTGAAACTCAGCAATTTGGTTAGTCGTTGGTACGAGATGCACGGGCAAACTCTAACATCGGGCGAAACCCGAAAGGTAAAGTTAGAGGCTATCTGTGAACGGTTGGGTGACCCACTTGTCACGGATTTTGATAAGAATGCTTTTGCTGTTTATCGGGAACAGCGGCTTAACGGTAAATGGCAAGCTAAGGGCAGGGCGGCTCCGAAACAAGCAACGGTTAACCGTGAATATTCTTATCTTCGGGCGGTATTTTCCGAGTTAAAACGGCTAGGGGAGTGGGAGGGTGATAATCCTCTGGATGGCTTACGCCAATTTAAAGAGGGTGATCAGGAGCTGGCATTTCTCTATCCTGACGATATAAAGCGGCTATTGGCTGCTTGTGACGAGTCGGAAAATAAAGACCTGGGTAATGTGGTTCGCTTATGCCTGGCTACCGGTGCAAGATGGAGTGAGGCACAAGGGCTTTCTCAGTCTCAACTTATGCCGAATCGTGTCACATTTACTCAGACTAAAAGTAAGCGTAATCGTACAGTTCCCATATCCAAACGTTTATATGACCGCTTGCCTAAACGGCGCGGGCCAATGTTTTCATCCTGTTATGATGCTTTCAAAAATGCACTAAAAAGGGCGGGGATAGAACTGCCTAAAGGACAGCGTACTCACGTACTGCGGCACACATTTGCCAGCCACTTTATGATGGGGGGAGGTAACATTCTGGTACTGCAACAAATCCTCGGCCATAGCACCATAGTGATGACTATGCGTTACTCACATTTTGCCCCGGATCATCTGGATGCAGCACTAACATTAAATCCCTATGATAAGCTCGAAAATGATTAGTTTTTAGTGGCGGCGCAAACTAACCCTGCGCAAATATAGCCAAACATGCTCACAATTAACCAATTGATATAACTTAACTTTATGTTTTCATTGGTTATGTTTTATTTTTTAAAATCCCTCGGCTTATGGCTGTGCGGGTTCAAGTCCCGCCCCGGGCACCATGGAAAATAGTATAAGTAAAACAAAGTAGTATGAGTATGTCGTTAACCGCCGTGAGGCGGTTTTTTTGTGCCTGAGATTTGGCAAGTGGCAGCAAAATGGCAGCAGAGTGACAGCACAAGTTTTTTGTGTCATGAAAAATCCCGTCGAAAGCGGGATGAGGGCAGGGTATCAATTATGGTCTAAAAATGAGCCACAGTTATGCTTTAAAAGTGCGCCACTTTAAGACCGGTTTTTGAACCTAAATG
>NZ_CABHXX010000076.1 GCF_902170565.1 Yersinia thracica | reverse complement strand
GTGCAATATCCAATAGTTTTGATGATGATAATGTTTGTTTTTATTCTGGCGATAATTATATTGAAAAAGGCGACTCTAAAAGATTTTGTGTACCTTCCTATACTGAAGATGAATGGCTGTTTAGTCAGTGGAATAATAATATTTCATCTATTAAGATACCGTTAAATTTTAAGGTTGATATTTTTAGCGATTTTTCATTTTCCGGGAAATCAGTTTCACTTTATAAAAATACCAATGCTGCTGAATTAGAAAAAAATGGGCTGACCTCTGATATCAGTTCTTATCGTGTATTTCCGAAAAGTTTATATCCAAGTAATAAACGAATTATCTTTAACTATCACTCTAAGTTGTTCTCAGAAAAGTATATTGGCTACAATTATTATTTGAGCCGTGGGCACAGTATTATTTTAAGTCGAAAAAGCCAGCCCTCGGATGTTGGCAGCCAGAGCTCTTCTATATTTTACAGTCATACCGGGCAGATCATGACCGCCTTTCCCGGGCAAGGCTTTGATCGAAACCTCTATTGTTTGCTTCCAGCAGAGCAAAGGAGTAGTAATTTAGAGGCTAATGTGACATTTAGTTATTGTGACTTTGGCAATTCAGGGCAGAGGTGGTTTCCGCAAAAAATAGCGGGGAAAACAGTATTAGTTAATCAGGGGACAAACACGGCCTTGTCACTGGATGATGAAGGGTTTTATATTAATTTAAAAAATAGTCCAGTATTATCTAACCGCCTGTTTGGTCGAGGGGTGCAGAATTATGACTCTGAAATTGAAATTAACAATAATACAATATGGTTTGATGAGGGATATATTGATGAAATGAAATCATCGGCGGTAAGACCTTTTTTACAATATAAAGAGACATTGGAGTCATTAAATGAGGTGGGTTGTCGGGATGTTGTTGTTAATCATTTGAACAAGACTGATGATGTTAATATGTATTTAGGCGGGGATAAAATAGGAATGCATCTTTATTATAACGCTGAGACCAAGGCTTTAATTGCTTATAATAAATCGGATGCTGAACGTATGTTAATAGAATCATCATGTCTTTCATTGGTGAATAATCCTATTGGTCAGTATTTCCCGATCAATTTTACCTATAGCCGCAGTAGTTATAGCGACAACTCCATTGGCTATCGTTGTGATAATGGTATTGCCTATAATCGCTATAATCAGCAGTGGAATTTTATAGCAGATAATCAGCTTCTCTATTTAGTGAATGGGCATGAAAATAAAGTCCTGCATTTTTATACCAATGAAACCCCACAGAGAATGGATTATCGTGGTGAATTAATTGGCCCTGAATTAGGCGCGCGTATTGCTCATGCTGTTAATTTTAATGAGCGAAATCCGCAGGGTGCGATATTTATGAGTAGCCAGGAATTAGGATATGTTTTGGATATGGAAAAGAGTATGTGTGAATTGAGAGCCATACACAATAAAACTGGCGGTCAATGCGGGGGGCGAGATACCTCCTGGTCTTCAACGGATTATTACGTACAGAATATCAGCCTCAGCCGCGGCTATATTCCCTGGCTGCTGTCGCAAATAGCCGATAGCTTACCGATCGACGGATGGACGGATGAATTGGCGGTTTCCCTGCAAAAAATTGAAGCACTAGAGGATTTATTTGAAAAAAATAGCAGCCAGCCAGCTGATAAAGCGGCATTGGAACAAACAAAAGCGCTGTTAGTGGCGTTTTTACAAACTTACAACTCAGAGGAATACACCAAAATTTGGCATCAGGCTGCGTATGTCCTTAATCGCATCGATGTATTAATCGAAAGGGGTAATAATTCAGCATCATAGTTACAAAATGTGACTTGCGTCACATTTAACTTTACCCTCTCATTAAGAGGGGTATAATCTTGACGAATCTTTACAACTAAACTAAATGTTTAACATCCTCATCTTATAATTCACATCGCCATAAGGCGGGAATTCCATTCATTATTCGTCAAGATTGCCACTGCTGAGAGTGTTTTGCTCGGTGGTTTAGCCCGCAGTCACCCGTGTCTATTGACCATGCCGATTAACCGCATGATCAACAGATGAACACTGCGTGCATGCTCTTTTGTGGAGAAAAAACATGTCGGTAACTCGCTCTCCGATACCTCAGCTACGCGGCATTTCACGTCGACGTTTACTTGGGTATGTCGGTGTCGGGCTGGTCAGCAGCCTGATGAATCCGCTCTCTTTAGATGCTTTCGCAGCATCAACTCAAACCTCGCCGCAGCACTTTGAAAGATTCATGTTGGTCTCCCGCGCACTGACTGGCAAGCGCCAACTTAATGCGCAAGTTGGTCAGCGCCTCTATCAGGTTTTACTCGGTAAAATCGGTGGTTTTGACCAGAAACTGGCCTTATTACAACCTTTGCCGGGCGGTGAACCTCAGCAATGGTCGCCATTACAACAACAGATTGCCCGGCAGATTTTGCAAGGTTGGTATGTGGGGGTAATTGGTGAAGGAACTGGTGCGGCAGTCATCAGTTATGAAAATGCATTAATGTTCGATGCGGTATCCGATGTGTTGGTTATTCGCTCTTATTGCCCGAATAAACCCGGATACTGGGCTGCAAAGCCTGATGTCGCCTTATAATTTTGGAGGATACATTTATGGCTGACACACTCAAGGCGGATATCGTCGTCATTGGCTCGGGCGTTGCTGGCGGTTTAGTCGCGCATCAATTGGCGATGGCTGGCAAGTCAGTATTAGTTTTAGAAGCGGGGCCGCGCCTTTCGCGCTGGGAAATTGTGGAAAACTTCCGCAATCAGCCCGACAAATCAGACAACATGGCACCTTACCCCTCAACATCTTATGCCCCCCATCCAGAATCTAACCCTAATAATAACTATTTGATTCAAAAGGGTGAACACCCCTACGATGTACAATATATTCGCGCTGTAGGGGGCACCACCTGGCACTGGGCGGCATCGGCCTGGCGTTTCCTGCCGAATGATTTCAAGCTAAAAACAATCTATGGCGTCGGGCGCGATTGGCCGATTGATTATGCTGCGCTGGAAAAATGGTATTTACGCGCAGAGCAGGAACTCGGTGTTTGGGGGCCGAGTGATGAAGATCTTGGCTCTCCGCGCAGTGCACCTTACCCGATGGCACCGCTGCCGCTATCGTGGAATGAACAGCGCATTAAAACCGTGCTCAATAGCCACACTTTTAATGGCAGTAACTTTGATGTTGTGACCGAGCCTGTGGCGCGCAACAGTCGCCCTTATGATGGCCGCCCCACTTGCTGCGGCAACAATAACTGTATGCCAATTTGCCCGATAGGGGCGATGTATAACGCCATTACTCATGTTGAAAAAGCCGAGTTGGCGGGAGCAATTATTCGCCCACAAGCCGTGGTTTATAAACTGGAAGTGAATGTTCAGCAGCAAATTACCGCCGCCTTGTTTAAGGATGCGCAGGGTAATGAGCACCGCGCTGAAGGCAAGTATTTTGTGTTGGCAGCCAATGGCATTGAAACGCCGAAACTGATGCTGATGTCCATCAATGATAAAAATCCACTCGGTGTCGGGAATAGCTCCGATATGGTCGGGCGCAATCTGATGGACCACCCCGGAACTGGCGTCACCTTTATGGCTAGTGAGCCGCTCTGGCCGGGGCGTGGCCCGCAGGAAATGACCTCTTTGATTGGGTTCCGCGATGGCGCATTCCGTGCTGAATATGCGGCGAAAAAGATTCATTTATCTAATTTGTCCCGCACAGACCAAGTCACCATTGAGTTGCTCAAGCAAGGGGAATTACAACTCGGGCCGCAGCTTGACGCCAAAATCCGCGATCGGGCGGCGCGTTTTGTACAATTCGACAGTTTCCATGAAATCCTGCCGCATGTGGAAAATCGTATTATTCCCAGCCCGACAGAGAAAGACGCCATTGGCATTCCGAAGCCGGAATTTTACTATGCAATGGATGATTATGTGCGCAAAAGTGCCGTGCATACTCAGCAAGTCTATGCCGAGGCCGCCAGATTGATGGGCGGCACTGAAGTGCAGTTCCACAACAACTTTGCCAATAATAACCATATTACTGGCACCACCATTATGGGCAATGACCCCAAAGATTCAGTGGTGGACAGTGATTGCCGCACCCATGACCACAAAAATTTGTTTATCGCCAGCAGCAGTGTGATGCCCACTGTCGGTTCAGTGAACTGTACTTTGACGATTGCCGCGCTCTCTCTGCGTATCGCTGAAACTTTAAAGGCCGAGGTGTAAAATGAAAAAACCAACCCTGGGCCACTCAGTGAAATTCTTGTTTATAGCATTAGGATTCGCTGCAACTGAATATGCCAGTGCAGATGCTAACCTGATTGCACGTGGTGAGTATCTGACCAAAGCCGCGGACTGTGTGGCGTGCCACACCACTAAAGATGGCAAACCCTTTGCCGGTGGATTGGCCTTTAAAACCCCGATGGGCACCTTATATTCGCCGAATATCACCCCCGATAAAGAAACCGGAATTGGCGGTTGGACGGACGAAGAGTTTTTGCGTGCACTGCATGAAGGGAAAGGCAAAAATGGCGAGAATCTCTATCCTGCTTTCCCTTACACCTCTTATACCTTGCTGACTGATGATGATGTTAAAGCCATTAAAGCTTATTTGTTCAGCTTACCGGCAGTGCATCAGCCGAATCGCGAGAATGACATGCCGTTCCCATTCAATCAGCGCTGGGGGCTGTGGTTCTGGAATCTGGTGAATTTTGAGGGGCAGCGCTTCCAGCCCGATACCAGCAAAGATGCACAATGGAATCAGGGGGCTTATTTTGTTGAGGCGCTGGGGCATTGTGGTGAATGTCATACTCCGCGCAATATCACCATGGGAATGAAAGACAGTAAAGCTTATGCCGGTGCTGATATTGATGGCTGGACGGCATTCAATATTACCTCAGACCCGCATGCCGGGATTGGGGGCTGGAGTCAGCAGCAGGTGGTGCAATATCTGCGCAGCGGTCATGTCGACGGTAAAGCACAAGCGGCTGGGCCGATGGCGGAAGTGATTGAAAACAGCACTCGACATCTGACTGACAGTGATCTGAATGCCATGGCGGTGTATCTGCGCACTCTGAAACCATTAAATCCAAATGACGAAACTAAGAGCCGTTCGGATTGGGGGCAGTCGGCGACCAGTGTTAATACCTTACGTGGCGTACCTTTTACGGCGGATACTGTTACGGGGAACAATAACACTGACGGCGCGCGCTTATATTTGGGGAACTGTGCCAGTTGCCACAGTTTTACCGGCGAGGGCGTGAAAGACGGTTATTACCCATCATTGATGAAGAATTCGGTGGTCGGGGCATCTGCGCAAAATAACCTGATTAATGTCATTCTCCATGGTGTGTCGCGCAAAACCAATGATGGCGAGGTCTTTATGCCCGGTTTTGCCCACACATTAACTGATGAGCAGGTTGTCAGCTTGAGTCATTATCTATTGCAGCAGTTTGGGCAACCCACACTGAATATCAAAGCCGATGATGTTAAAGCATTACGTGGAGAATAGAATATAAAATAAAGGGAACTCAGTTCCCTTTATTGACTTATTTAACTATTATATTTCTCAATCTCATTTGCCAGCTTGAGTGCATTGATTTGTAATTCTGGTGTTATCTTGTTTATGCTGTCAAAAAGATGAGGGAATTTTTCGCACAGTTCTACAGCGTCACTACTAGAACAATCGATATTTCTGGATGTGCAATTTTTTAACAACTGTATTAGTTCTGGTCTTCTTTCATTGATGGTTATATTTATCATTTCGGATTTTTGTGCTATTTCATTGTCGTCAAACCGCGATTTATGCAAAGGGAATTTAATGTTCTGGTTACAGTATACATAACTAACATTGCCAATTTCCTCTATTTCCTCGGTAGAGAGATTCATACCAATGGGGAAAATATCCGAAGAGAACTCAGAGCTGAAAATAAAAACCACTTGGTGGCTATTATAATCATCAATATATAAATCATTCATATTCCATTTATTACTATGGTTTTTTTCTATGTGAAAACATCTTCTTGGGTCCATGTTGGCTGTGGCAAAGTATTGTTTTTCACCATTTTCCAGTTCAATCGTTCTTAGTGGGATTTCTGTTTTACCACGTAAGCTTCCAATTGTGTTTCCCTCTTCAAATTGTTCGCCATATTGATTATGGGTTAATGTCTTAATATAGTGTATTGCTTCATCTCTAGTGCCTACTCTCTGTTTTACACTATTTGTTCCCGATAAAGCGTTACTAACTTCTGTGGGGTGCCCTGAGAATGAAATTGAAGTTACAGGTATAGTCAGCATAGTTCCCATTAATTGATTTAATTAAAATGAAATTTGAATTTAACTATACCATGACCTAATGTGGGCAAATAGCCCACTGTATGTTAATCAGTATTTCACCTTATTTAAAATTTCATTTTATATTGTCGATATTAATCTTATTTAACCTTTTCATTATTCCAATGCATTAATATATAGTTGCCGTCATTGCTTTTCCCCGTAGCAATATCCACCCAGCCATGTTTTCGATAAAACGCCAGTGCTTGCTGGTTTTTTTCCAGGCATTTTAATGAACCCTGACCGGTAAACAGACTTTGCGCCGTTAGCAATAAAGCTTTACCCACCCCAGGCTGCTGAATGTTAGGAGCCACAAATAAATTATGCAGAAAGTTATCGGCCATAAATATTGAAGCAAAACCTACATGTTTATCGCCGTCAATGGCGACCAGAATAGTTTCCTCGAGAGTAGCGTGGTCAAAGTCCTCCAAATGAAAACGCTCGCCATCCAACCAGCTAAAAGCTGCCCGGCGTGATACCAAATATAAGGCGCGCAAAAATGGCCGGTCACTTTCCTGATACTGACGAATTTCGACACTCATTCTTCGGGTATACCTCAACGTCTGGTGGATTGGTCATTGGTTTGGTAAACGCATGATTGACCTTCTATCACCCGCCCGTGATAATAACAATTCTGACTCGGGGTGCCTGCCACAAATATAGTGGAATGGCTGAGATATTACCCGTATTACCTGATCTGGATTATGCCAGCGTAGGGAAGTATATTAATGAAGCGTATCAATGTGTTAACTATTGCCGGAACTGACCCAAGCGGCGGTGCCGGTATCCAGGCTGATCTGAAAACCTTTTCTGCATTACAAGCCTACGGCACCAGTGTTATTACCGCTTTAGTGGCGCAAAACACCCGTGGTGTGCAGTCGGTCTATCCCATCGAACCCGCTTTTGTTGCTGCTCAACTAGATTCTGTTCTCAGTGATGTGCGTATCGATAGTGCCAAAATTGGCATGCTGGCAAATGCGGAAATTGTCGATATTGTTGCTACGCAGCTGCTCCGTTATCCCATTCCATTTGTAGTATTAGATACCGTGATGGTTGCCAAAAGTGGGGACCCGTTACTCGCACCAGAGGCCGTTGATGCGGTGCGCCGCTTGCTGCTCCCACAAGTTGCTTTGATTACACCAAATTTGCCGGAAGCCGCAGCACTGCTTGATTGCCAGCCCGCGCATAATGAACAAGAAATGTGTGAACAAGGGCGAGCATTATTAGCTCTTGGCTGTCAGGGGGTATTGATGAAAGGGGGGCATTTGAGTGGCGAAGAAAGCCCCGATTGGTTGTTTACCGCGCAGAGTGAGCAGCGCTTTGTGACTCGGCGGATTAATACCCGCCATACCCACGGCACCGGTTGCACCTTATCGGCCGCACTGGCGGCATTGCGGCCACGGCACGCGAATTGGGCTGCCACCCTGAGTGTCGCTAAAGATTATCTGCAAGGGGCACTGGAACAAGCCGACACACTCGAGGTGGGGCAGGGGATCGGGCCGGTGCACCATTTCCATCAATGGTGGTAATCCCCGTCATCTTTCAAGTTGCAGGTGTGTTGGCTGCTCTCACTTACCCGAGTCACTGACTGATGTCAGCTCCATCGGGATG
>NZ_CABHXX010000075.1 GCF_902170565.1 Yersinia thracica | reverse complement strand
GCCTCATAGCGATATTGGGTCACCACGCCATTGCCACTTTCTTCCCGCAATTTTTGCCCGGCGGCGGAGTAGGTCAGTGAGCTGACAATCACCTGCTCGCTACCGCCATTAAGGGTTAGCCAACTGCCGATTAACTGACCGGCGCGGTTATAAGCCATGCGCTGGGTATGGCCTTTGGCATCGGTTTGGATGATGGGTTGGCCAAGGGCATCAGTGGTGCTGCGGGTGATAAAAGGTTCCTGACTCAGGCGAGACCTCCAGCTTTGCTCGTCGCCAAACCAGTCCACTAGCCCGAGGATATCAGTGAGCAAATGGCGCTGTTGTTGCAGGGGGGTGCCGGTTATCGACAGGCTAACAACTTGCTGCAATCCGGCGGTATCATAATGGCGAATGCACTGGCCGTTCAGATTGGCGGTTTTATGCTCATTGCTGTTTTCGCCATAGAAAAAGCGGTCGGTAATGGTTTTCAGGCCATCGTGAGTTTGTTGCTGATGCTCCAGTGGGCGGCCCAGTTCCGGCTCATAAGTCAGCCAACTGCGGGTGCCATTGGCATCCAAACTCTCTACCGGTCGGCCTTCAATATCAGCCAGTTGCACTGAGCGGCCATTATCCACGCCCTCAGTGAGCAACACCGCGCCCCCGAGGTTGTGTTGATAACGGAAGTTATCGATTCCAAGCCGCGCATCACGGCTGGCAATCAGTTGCCCCAGTGGGTTATAGCGATTGCGGCTAATAAGTTCATCGGCAACATCATTGGCATTGGTGCGGTTATAAGCCAGTGCGCGAACCGCCAACCCGTGGTTATCGCTGATGGTGAGGGTGGGGGTGATATATAAGTCACTATTATGGTTTTTTTTTCATTAGAGTATCCTTCTTAATGGCCCTGAAAAGTATCAAGGCCTTTTAAGGTTAATCAATTGGTGAAGGTTATTTTCTATTATATAATATGTGTTTTTTTGATAATGCTGTAGCCAAGTTTGCAACTGTATCAGCATTATTAGTCGCGATATTTAACCTTATTTTATCGCTGGTCATAAATTTAGTCATGGCTGAGTCCATATCAGAACTTTTCGCTGCCTTTAAGAAATTGGATTTGTCCGATATATTATCGGGTTTCAATCCTGTCTGGGTGATGATTCGATTGTTTTTCATGAATTTACTGGAGTTTCTCAGCTCATTAGTCGCTTCTAATCTATCGAAGTAACTTGAACTGACAGAATCCATTCTCATATCTTTCAATAATGAGTTTGTATACCAGAAGTCATATGTGCCATGAAGATGTGATGCTTCATGTATTATCACCCCAATTCTATCTGTTGCTTTGTAGGATAAGAATTTATCAGGCTCAATAAATACCCTCTTTTCTTTAGATAATAAGCTAACAAAAGCAATAACGCTTTTTTGTGGTGAGTCCTTTATAAAAGTAACTCCTCGGCTTGCGGATAACTTTATTTCATTGATAGTGTTTTTTATTGATGTATATTTTATATTTAATTCAGAATATAATTTTTCTTTTTCTGATGCTGATTGTGTTCCAAAGAATCTACCAATGATTGATTCTGCTTCTGGAGATTTGTCGTTTAATTCTGACAGTACAACTTCTAATGTTTTAATAGCTTCATTGTATGTCTCTGTCATTATTTTTTTTGCTGAAATGTAATTATTGTTTTTCGTGATTTTCCCTAAGGATACTAAGTCATTATAGCCGTGTGACACTACTTCAAATGGGCCACCATTTGCTTCTGAACCAATATAACTTACAGGTGCTAGCCCATCCCCATCCATCAATCCAACTGGATTATTCCGCACCATGCGATATAAATTAAGCCCATCAATGGTGCCCGCTGGGTCGGCATTTAACCATCTGCCCAGCCACGGCAGATAATAACGGAAACCATAATAATACAATCCGGTGGCATCGCGCTCTTTGCCGGAATAGCGCACGGTTTTATATTTGGCCTCCAGGGTGTTGCGAGTGGAAAATACCGCCGTGCCGCCGAATGGGTAATATTCTTCCTGTG
>NZ_CABHXX010000074.1 GCF_902170565.1 Yersinia thracica | reverse complement strand
CCTTTAATTTTATAGGTGTTACCTGATGCCAAATAGTTGAGTTTTTATCTATATGGAATAGCCCCTCACCTGGCTCTAATGTGTGTGATTTAATAAGTTCATCTTTTTCTGTACAGTAAAGTTTACTCGCTCCACCTTCAATATTATATTTATCAATGACTAATGCGGATACAATATAGTCGCTCCCATCTTGATGTAAACCCTCAGGTGAATTGGACACTGAATGTATTGAGCTATCAATAATCAAAGATACTTGATGACAAGTGACTTCAATTTTTTTTATTTTTTGCTTAGGTTCACATTCACACAGCATTTCTACGAAGTTCTCAATCAGTATCTTTAATGTCGGAGATTCGACTGCGGCCCGATCCATAGGAGGAAAGTGACGTATTAATTGCCTTAAATCTAACTGATGGTCAGCATGTTGAGTAAAGTGGGTTAATGCGGAAAGATCAATATTATTGACCACCCATTTATTATCAATGTGTTCGACAATGAATTGGCAGATTCCTCTTTTTCTAAAGGCCTTATAGGCGTAGAAGGTTTTTTTATCAGATACAGATAAAGTCGATATCAGCGCTTGAATACCCTTGGGAGGCAACTTGTCATCAAGATAGCGTTGCGCTTCCTGAAAAATTATTTTTCTATTTGCAAAGAATTTACTGATAAGAAATCTCAATTGAGATAACTTAATATCATTAGTGTCCCAATCTAATTTTTCAAATGATAGTTCATTTTGAATTGATTTTATATTTACACCAAAATCATTTATATTAAATTGAATGATTTTATATTTAATTCCCATAATAAAAATATCCTGCCTTGCTAAATTGTTATTGATGAGTGATATTAATTTAAATAAATAATAAAAAATAATGCATATTAATTAAGTTGTTTTATAATGGTGTCTTAAATGTTTTTTATTTCGCTGTTTTTATATCTCAAAGATATCTTTTCGGCAAGCTTTTATAAATACTCATAGATGTACATGTTTATCAAATTATAGATTGTTGATGATTTTTTATCGGTGAGTTTATAGGGACATATTTAATGAGTAACTGTTATCAATAACGGTCTCTCTTTATTTATCTGCGTATTTGATATCATTTTAAATTTCTGTAAATCATGTTAAATAGGTAAGTCATTATTTTTATTATCTCAATAATAATTTAAACTCCACTCATCTAAATGGAATTAATTCTAATTTTTGCATTATGCTCTGTTAACGAGAAATTTATCCATAATTGATAGTAATGCTATGTGGGGTTAATTTGGTGCAGATTTGTCACTGAGAGGGCTTTATAGCGGTTAAACTGACAACGATTCACCGCCCTTGAATTGGTGAATATCCAGTCGGTGGAATTTTACTTTTCGCCATAATGTTGTGCGGCCTATTCCCAATAAAACGGCCATTTCATTCAGTTGTCCCTGGCAGACTAGTGCGGCGCGAATAATAGCCTGCCTTTCTAATTCTTGTAGTGATAAGACTGGCTGAGGTTGCGGCATATCCGGCTCCAACAATAGTTTTTCGCCTAACAGATGCTCTGGCAAGTCATTGAGATTGATACGGTTATTGCGGCAGGCCATGGCGGCTCGCTCAACCACACTTTTCAGCTCCTGATCATTACCGGGCCATGGGTATTGGCACAATTGGCGAATCACATTTTCGTCCGGCTGATATTGGCAGTGAAAATGTTGCCCAAGACTTGCCAGCGTATGCTGAACCAGCAGCGGAATATCTTGCTGACGTTGGCGCAAAGGGGGGATATGAAGCTCGAAAGATTGCAGGGTATAGAACAGTTGACGGCGAAAATGCCCTTGTTTGACTAACGAAGGTAAATCAGCGCCAGTGGCGGTAATGATCCGCACATCCACAGGGATCACCCGATTGGAGTTTACCCGCATGACCATGCCGGTTTTGACCATTTGCAGCAGAGCAGACTGCATTTCTGGTGATAAGTATTCGACTTGCTCCAGATATAAAGTGCCGCCGTTGGCTAATTCAAATTTGCTGGGCTGCCCAGACTCACCTTCACTGGCATCACAGCCAAGAAATTCCCGCGCCATAATATTTTGTGGTAATGCCTGACAATTCAATACGATATACGGGCCAGCGGCTCGATTGCTAGCATTATGAATTGCCTGTCCCAATTGTTGCTTCCCGACACCTTCTTCCCCATGCAGTAAAATGGGATGTCGGCCTTTGGCAGCTTGTTTGCCATAACGAATTAAGCGGCGCATTTCTAGTGACGCGACGGGCATGTCGTCAAAGGTATAACTGGCTCGCCCTAATTGGTTATGAATCATTTGCCGCAGTAATTCTTGCGGATGCAAAAGTGCAATAAAACCACAGCGATCGCCATCGGGAATGGGCTTGAGAGTCAATAAGGCAGAAATAAATTGCTGCTGATTTTCAAAGGTCACTTCCACATGGCTGAGAGGATTGCGGTGCAAAATAGCTTGAGTCAGCAAGGCGGGGAGGGTGAGTAAATCTGTGACGGGCTTGCCGAGGCTGCTGGTCTCATCGAGTTGCAAAATAGCGGCCGCACGGCGGTTAAGGTACAACAGACACCCCCGTTGATCCCAAGCCATTACACCATCTTCAACCCCATCCAGCAGGGCATTGAGTTCATTCAGATGACGGTTAGTTTCTGCCAATAAGGTGTCGGCGTGGAGGTAATTGCCAATTTCTCGGGCAATCGCCAGTGTTAGCGGCAAGTCACTGGCGGCGTTATCAGCCAGTAAACTTCCCAGAACAATCACCGCCCGTTGACGGCCACTATTGTCATACACCGGGGTGGCACAAAATTGCCACGGATGCAGCGCTTGCTTGAAATGTTGCTGGCCGCTGACCTGTATTGGATGCCCTTCAGCTATTGCCAGAGCGGGGGCATTGGTGCCGATTAATCCCTCAGTCCAATAACTGCCACTATCAATGCCCAATTTTTGTAACTGACTGATGGTCTGTGGATGGCCGCATTGCCACAGGGTGCAGCCACTTTCATCAAGAATGAGCAGTACACAGTGGCGTGATCCCATGTATTCATAAGCATCTTCCAGTGCGGCTTGGCCTAACACCAGTAAGTCATTTTTTCGCTGACAAATTGACTGAAAAGTTGCCCCCACCGCACGGTGAGGTACCCGCCATTGCTGGGCTTGCATCAGTTTTTGGCAGCGTTGCCACGACCCTGCTAGCGCCGGAGTCGCAACCGGCTCAGTGCTGCTCATTGAGGGCAAAACCGGAGAAAATTCTCCTCGGTACCGTCAGCCAATTTGACAATGTCATTGATGCTAATACGTTTATTGTTTTTCACAGGTTAATGCTTTCACCGAGTGAATCAGTCGCTATTAACTCATTCTAACTGGCCTTGATAGATAGCCGCAATGCGCGGAGTCACGTAATGCGTAGTTCTCCAATTATGTGAAATGACCCAATAAGCCCTGCTGACTGGAGTCGGGGCCATAAAGGTTCGGTGGCTGTGCCCTTGGGCGCAGGGGTAATTTAGCTGTTTAGGATAAGCCCGGTAAGAGAGTCATTTGCCGGGCTTATGTATCCTGTTCTCGTTCCGTTTTGCACATTTTCTTTTAAGTTATCCCTATATCATATAAATGATAATCATTACTTATATTCCCGTGTTGATTTATCAACACGGAAACTTCATTGGGGGGAGTAATGAGCACTGAGATGGGAATAATAAAGTCAATCACAAACTAATTATGTTTTGATTGGGAAAGTTAGAATGATTAGTCTAAATAATTCGAGTTGCAGGAAGGCGGCAATTGAGCGAGTCCTAAAAAGCTTTCGTCAGTCAGTGATTGGGGGGAATGAAGTAGCTAACACATGCAGTCTGAAGTATTACGGGATAGATATTATCTATCGCCAGATACGTTAAAGGGCTATTTTTGCATATGCAATGAAAAGGGTTAATAACAAAATAACAGAGAAATATAATACCGCGGTATTCAACTCAAGTATTCACTTGAGAATTAATCATTAAGCGCCACTTTCAGCCATTTTGTCAGGGCGAAGATTCAAATTTTGATAATTCATCCTTGGCAAATGCGACCTTATTCCGGCCATCTTTTTTAGCCCGATAAAGTGCCTCATCAGCGGCTTTGAGTGAGGATGCCAAATCATAAGATTGTAACGGCGAAATCCCGGCACTTAAGGTGACGGTTGTGGACACTTTATGATTGAAAACATGTGGAATATCAAGCCCTAAAACTCTTTGTCGTACGCGCTCAGCTAACTGTGTGGCATATTCTTCACTCACATGTGTCAGCAATACTAAAAACTCTTCACCACCATAGCGCACCACGATATCGCGCGAACGGACAGCATCACGAATAGCAGCCGCTACGCGCACCAATGCTTGGTCTCCCATTGTATGGCCATAGTTATCGTTATAGGCTTTAAAATGGTCGATATCGAGTAGCAGCACGTAATGATTGCCGGGAGACTGTGCGAGTAGTGTCTCAAGTTTATTTTCCAATCCCCGGCGATTATACAAACTGGTGAGCGGGTCTATCATGCTTAAATCACTAAATTTTTCTCTTTCGTTATAAAGGTGTGCCACGAGTTTGCGGGTGAAATCATCACTGCGGCGCAGCATCAAATGATGCAAAGAAAAGCCAATCAGAGGCAACATGACAGTGAATATGATGCGGAAAATATTTTGAAAATCATCCAAAAAAATAACAGTAAGTGCAGAAGGGCCGGTATGTAGACAAAAGGCGAGAAAGTTGTCGGACAGCGCAATAGTGCTGATAAAGAAAATAGTAAACAGGCTGAGCAACAAGTAGTTATTTTCATTAGTGCCCAGATATTCATATTTAAGAATGATTTGCCAAGCCCAGAGCACACCCATAGTAATTGAAAATAAATTCAATTTATCGGCATAATTCTTCGAAATAAAAACCAAATACCCCGCTGCACTGAGACTGATAAACGTGATCATGACGATAGGTAATGTCACTGCTGGTGTTTCAGGGGAGGGTAATATCATACTAAAAATAGCTGACGACGCATTAAGAAATAGAAAAAGCAACAAAGAGAGCCGATGCTTACTTTTCAGCAGCTGATCGTAGGAATGGCTATTCATATTCAATTCACTCTGCATAATGTCGCGCTGTCAGTAGACAAATAAACAATATCCTCATGAAGCCCTTTTATTTGAGCATCACGATAAATAGTTATTTTAAGTAATTATTTTTGTTTGAATCGTTTTAACATTGATTTAGGAATTTTCTTAATCAAAATTACCATTTTTGTTTCACCCTGTCATCATGATGTCGATCAACTAATCAATTTACTCCTCTATATCTGATATATCGATGGTGTCAATGGCGCTGGGTCAGTGGAATCAGGCGTTTTCTTGCAATAACTTCATGATGCAGATTGAACTTCATGATGCAGATTGTGCCAGAGTAATATATGATATTGGTTATCATTATCACTTGGGTGGGCGACATTATGACTACAGCCAGATTTGCAGTTTACCGTTCATGGGGGATAAGCGGTTTATTGAGTCGTGGGATGTCCAGTGGCTGGGGGATGTTACTGCCTTTTGCTTTGTTACCGGTGCTGGGGTGGGCGGATATCACAGTGGATCAGTTGCGGGTTTTGATTATAGTCGCCATGCTGGCGACGGTGAGCATGTTGTATCACGCACGGTTACGGCATTTTCTATTATTGCCATCTTGTCTGGCGCTTTTGGCGGGTATGGTCGCAGTATTGATGCACAATTAATTTTACGTGGCGGTGTTAGCACGTATTGACAAAATATTGCTATAGGAAAAGGGGAAGTTAAGCGGTGCTGAGATTAGAAATCATCGTGGTGCGAAGGGAGGGACTTGAACCCTCACGTCCGTAAGAACACTAACACCTGAAGCTAGCGCGTCTACCAATTCCGCCACCATCGCATGTGCTGTGCAATATAAATCTGTACTACGGAGGCGAATTCTAGAGATTTTCGCGTTCAGGTCAATACTTATTTCCCCTCATTGGGGTGTTTGCTGTAAAAAGCATCATATGTTGAGCAATTGATTTGATTACTGAAGTCTTTCTTATTTACGTTTTGTTCCCAAAGTCATCTGATTTGGGCGGATAATGGGTGAATAGTTCAATTAGCCAGTCAATTAGCACCCTAACTCTGGGTGCTAAAAAACGGCCCGGAGGGTACATGATAAACAGCGGCATGACCGGCGGGGGTAAATGGGAAAGTACTTCAATCAATGCGCCTTGTGCTAATTGATGCTGAATTCCCGCCGTTGGCGCTTGAATCAACCCCAAACCTGCAACTCCCGCCGCAATATAAGCATCTGCGCCACTGACACTTAAAATACTGGGCAAAACACGGTTTTCAACTTTCCCCTGATAAACAAACTCCAGCGGGTAATCGCGGTTATTTAACGGCGAGAAATAGCCCACGGCTTGATGACCCGTTAAGTCATCCAGTGACATTGGAATACCGTATTTTTCTAAATAAGCCGGGGACGCACAGGTAATTTGTGGTTGCTGACCAATATTACGTGCAGCTAATTGTTCATCGCGGGGCAACCAGGCCCGCAATACACAATCTACTCCTTCGCGCAGCAGGTCGATGGTGCTGTCATTTGCACCAAGAATCAGTGTGATATGAGGATAGCGCTGATAAAAATCACTCAAAGCCGGGATGACCACATTGCGCGCCAGTGAGTGTGGCATATCAATGCGAACTTTCCCCTCCGGTTGCAACCGCTGGTGGCTGAACAGCGAGTTTGCCTCTTCAAATGCCGACAATAATTGCAGACAACGGTGATAATACAGTGTGCCCTCGGCGGTGATATTCACTTGCCGGGTGGTGCGCACCAGTAAGCGAACCCCTAACCGCTGCTCTAATCGCTTTAAGGTGTGGCTGACCGTGGCTCGCGGCAATTGCAGTTTTTCTGCTGCGCGACTGAAATTGCCCAACTCAACAATTCGCACAAAAATCTGCATGGCTTGTATTTGGTCCATAACTGCGCTCGCCTATTGTTGGTGTTTTTTGAACAGTGATGAGTGATCTGCATTATTTATCTTTCCTCACGAAACAACCACACTTTCTTCCGACATCACCAATGGGGAGTATCGCAATGCAACAACGTCAATTAGGTTCAAATGGCCCGCTGGTTTCTGCTTTGGGCCTTGGCTGCATGGGAATGAGTGATTATTACTCTACTAATCAGGATGTTAATGAGTCCATTGCGACTCTGCACCGGTCACTGGAGTTGGGCGTCACTCTGCTGGACACCGCTGACATATATGGCCCCTTTACTAATGAAGAGCTGGTGGGGCGGGCGATTAAGGGCAAGCGGGATCAGGTCTTTTTAGCCACCAAGTTTGGCATTGTGCGCGACCCAGCAAATCCGGCTGCCCGTAGCGTCAGTGGCCGTCCAGATTATATCCGCCAATCTGTTGACGGCAGCCTCAAGCGCTTAGGCGTTGATGTTATTGATCTATATTATCAGCATCGGGGCGATCCGACGGTTCCTGTCGAAGAGGTCGTTGGGACTTTGGCTGATTTGGTCACCGCCGGTAAAATTCGCTACATCGGCCTGAGTGAAGTCTCGGCAGCAACATTAGAAAAAGCCCATCAGGTACACCCGATTACTGCGGTGCAGAGTGAATACTCACTGTGGACACGGGATGTGGAAACTTCCGTCTTGGCGACCTGCGAAAGATTAGGGGTAGGATTTGTGGCTTATAGCCCATTAGGCCGTGGTTTTTTGACCGGTGCAATACGCAGCCCGAATGATTTAGCCGCTGATGATTTTCGCCGTAATAACCCACGTTTTCAAGGCGATAACTTTTTTCTGAATCTGGCATTGGCCGATACAGTAACAAAAATGGCGCAAGATAAGGGAGTTAAGCCGTCACAATTAGCATTAGCCTGGGTGCTGGCGCAGGGGAAATACATCGTGCCAATCCCTGGAACCAAGCGGCGCACTTATCTGGAGGAGAATTTGGGCGCATTGGATGTGGTGCTCAGTGAGCAAGAGTTGGCGGCTTTGGATGCCGTATTCCCCTTCCAAGCCGCAGCAGGGGAACGCTACGGCGCGGAAGGGATGGTTTATCTTAATGCTTAATATTACTTATTGATAATATTAACGTTTTTTCTTAGGATCGCGTGGCGGCCGCCCGACAGTTGCCTGATAGACCTTAAAACGGCCATTCTGCGCCAGCACTTCATGGCTGCCAAATGCGGCATCCAGTAGAGCAGGGTACGGCAAGAAGGAGTTCGCCACGATACGCAATTTACCGCCTACATGCAGGTGCGCGGTTGCCCCGCGAATTAGCAACTCAGCCGCAGTCAGGCTAGTTTGAATCCCATCATGGAAAGGCGGGTTTGAAATAATCATCTCGAAGCGGCCTTTAATGTCAGAATAGACATTGCTGGCAATCACTTGCGCGTCGATATTATTGGCCGCCAATGTTGCCCGGCTGGATTCAATCGCAGCTGCGGATACATCACTCAAAGTCCATTTGATTTTTGGCATTTTTGGGGCCAGCACCGAGGCCAACACGCCGGCACCACAACCCACATCCAGTATGTTGCCTTTAAACGACTCACTGAATGTAGATAGCAGCAAATGACTGCCAGAATCCAGCGAATCACGGCTGAAGACCCCAGGTAAGGTTTTTACGATGACATCGCCAATCTGATAGCTTTCCCACCAGGCATCGGCATCAAATTCTGGCTGTTTATCCAAACGACCATGGTAGAGGCCACAACGGCGGGCGCTATCAATTTTGGTCAATTGTGCGAAATCTGACAGCATTTCTTCTGCACTGCGCACGCCGCTGCGGTTCTCACCCACCACAAAAATATCGGTGCCGACGGGCAGTAAAGACAGTAAATTCGCCAGTTGGAACTGGGCTTCCTGTTTGCTTTTTGGCCAGTAATACACCAGCGTATCGCAGGTTGCTACTGTTTCAGGGGTCGCCACAAGACCGAATTGAACATTCTCTTCCAGCGTATTGCTCAGTAATTGCCAGTGGTGATATTGATTGGTGTGAACCCGTATCCCGGCTGCATCAAATTGCGCTGGCAGCGCATCTTGTAAATCACCGGCAAACAACACGTGGCGGGCTATAAATTCATCACTATGGCGCAGTATCACTTCACTGGCTGGGGTTAATGCAGACATCAGTCTTTGGCTCCTTAAGAATATAATCGGCGATTATAGAGGTTTGTTGGCTCAACCTCTATTTTTGTATTTTTTGAACAGAAGTAGAGATGCATATCAGTGCGACAATTTGTTGCATTTGGCGCTCTTATGCCACATTATGATGCTGTGTGTAATCTGTACGTGAAAGGGTGCGTTTTACACAACGAAAGTGCAGCTACGCACGTTAAAAATTGCGCAAAGAGGAGTAAAACAATGGCAATCAGTATTCGTTTGGATGAGGATTTTGTCACTGACGTTAAAATTCACGCAGAAGCATCAAGCCGCAGCGTGCCAAAGCAGATCGAACACTGGGCAAAAATTGGTCGTATCGCTGAGGATAATCCTGATCTGCCTTACAACTTTATTTTGGAAACCTTACTGGCAAAAAGCGAAATAGAGCATAAGAAGGTGTCACGTTATGTCAGAAGAACCAAGCGAGCTGAAGATTGATATTTATGAAAGTAGCCGTTTCTCTAAAGCATTAGGTAGGCTTTCTGAACAACAACTTATGGTTGTCGAAGATCAAATCGAGTTAATCATGACTAACCCAGAAATGGGTGAATTAAAGAAAGGTGACCTAAGTTATCTTCGGGTACATAAGTTTCAACTCAATAATCAACTGGCGCTGTTGGGTTACAGTTGGGTCGAACAGAAAATTGAATTATATCTTTTGAGTCTTAGCGCCCATGAGAATTTTTATCAGGGGCAAAAGCGCTTACGCAAAGCGGATTTGAAACTGATTAGCTAAATATATTTAGCACGAACATACCTAACGCGCGTTTGATAAGCAGAGGTTTGTTGGCGCATGTTCGATGGGTTTGTTAGCATAGCGCTGAAATTCGGGTCGCTTTGACAGGAAAGGGCATGGCATCAAGACGAGACTTGCTGTTACAACAGCTTGGAATTACGCAGTGGACATTGCGCCGCCCGGCCGTTTTACAGGGCGAAATCGCCATACGTTTGCCCGACGATACCCGCCTGTTGATTGTAGCAGACCCGCTTCCTGATCAGGATGATCCGTTGTTGTGCGATGTGCTGCGCAGCCTCGGGCTTACTTCCCGTCAAGTTTATGCGCTGACGCCGGAAAGGGTGGCGATGCTACCCGAAGAGACACAATGCAACAGTTGGCGATTGGGCATCAGTGAACCGCTTGCGGTCGCGGGTGCGCAGTTACACAGCCCGGCATTGACCGGGCTTTATCAAGACGCGAGCGCTAAGCGCACACTTTGGCAGCAGATTTGTCATCATGAAGCAGATTTCTATCCTGACGCCAGCCGATCTGGCCACCGCGTACCAAATTGAGCAAGCCAGCCATGCTTTCCCGTGGACGGCAAAAACCTTAGCCAGCAATCAAGGCGAGCGCTACCTCAATTTCAAGCTGAGTATTGGCGAGCAAATGGCGGGTTTTGCTATCACCCAAATTGTATTGGATGAAGCAACTTTATTTAACATTGCTATTGATCCGCAGTATCAGCGCCAAGGCTGTGGCCGTTTGCTGCTTGAGCATGTCATTGCACAGTTGGAAACGCGTAATATTGTCACGCTTTGGCTCGAAGTCCGGGCTTCAAATACACGTGCAATAGCTTTGTATGAAAGCCTCGGATTTAACGAGGTTTCCGTGCGCCGCAACTATTATCCCAGTGCGGATGGCCGTGAAGACGCCATTATGATGGCCTTACCGATGGGGTAGTGCCTTTTTGCCGATTTTCTGTCTTGAATAATGACTGTTTGTCTTGAAAAAATTGTCTATCCCACATAAATCAGGGAAAATACCGCGCTATAACCACTTATACCCAAAAGTGATAGGAATCGCTGCTTATAACGCGGTTTTTCACGTAAAGGGGTATAGCGCCATAATCAATGCCTTGCTTTGCTTGGGCCGCGTATCAATAAGATGTGTGGCCTGGAGCAGGGCGGCCTAAAAGTAGAATTTCAAACTATGTCTCCAAGTGAATACGCACTGGAAGTTGCGAAAAGACGTACTTTCGCCATCATTTCCCACCCCGATGCCGGTAAAACCACCATTACTGAAAAAGTGTTGTTGTTCGGGAATGCCATTCAGACCGCCGGTACAGTAAAAGGCCGTGGCTCAAGCCATCATGCTAAATCTGACTGGATGGAAATGGAAAAGCAACGCGGTATCTCCATCACCACTTCTGTGATGCAGTTTCCTTATGGCGGTTGCCTGGTTAACTTGCTTGATACCCCTGGGCATGAAGACTTCTCCGAAGACACTTACCGTACTCTGACCGCCGTTGACTGCTGTTTGATGGTGATTGATGCGGCTAAAGGGGTCGAAGACCGCACCCGCAAGCTAATGGAAGTTACCCGCTTGCGCGATACGCCGATCCTGACCTTTATGAACAAACTGGACCGCGATATTCGCGACCCGATGGAAGTGCTGGATGAAGTGGAACGCGAGCTGAAAATTGCTTGTTCACCCATCACTTGGCCGATTGGTTGCGGTAAGTTGTTTAAAGGGGTTTACCACCTTTATAAAGACGAAACTTATCTGTACCAGACCGGTAAAGGCCACACCATTCAGGAAGTACGCATTGTTAAAGGGCTGAATAACCCGGATCTGGATGTTGCCGTAGGTGAAGACTTGGCTAAACAGTTCCGCCAAGAGCTGGAGCTGGTTCAGGGGGCATCTCATGAGTTTGATCATGAAGCTTTCCTCTCGGGCGATTTAACCCCGGTATTCTTTGGTACAGCATTAGGTAACTTTGGCGTCGACCATATGTTGGATGGCCTGGTTGAGTGGGCACCGGCGCCCATGCCACGTAAAACTGACACCCGCGAAGTGGTGGCTGCTGAAGAGAAATTCACCGGTTTTGTCTTTAAAATTCAAGCCAATATGGATCCTAAACATCGCGACCGAGTGGCTTTCCTGCGGGTGGTTTCTGGCCGCTTTAACAAAGGCATGAAACTGCGCCAGGTGCGCACCAAGAAAGATGTGGTGATTTCAGATGCATTGACCTTTATGGCCGGTGACCGTTCCCACCTTGAAGAAGCCTATGCAGGAGATATTATCGGCCTGCATAACCACGGTACCATTCAGATTGGTGATACTTTCACTCAAGGTGAAGAGATGAAGTTCACCGGTATTCCGAACTTTGCCCCTGAATTGTTCCGCCGTATTCGTCTGCGTGACCCATTGAAGCAGAAGCAGTTGCTCAAAGGATTGGTTCAGTTGTCAGAAGAGGGCGCGGTGCAAGTGTTCCGTCCTCTGACCAACAATGATCTGATTGTTGGTGCTGTTGGTGTTCTACAGTTTGAAGTGGTTTCTTCACGGCTGAAAAGTGAATACAACGTGGAAGCGGTGTATGAATCCGTTAACGTATCAACCGCGCGTTGGGTTGAATGTGACGATGTGAAGAAATTCGAAGAGTTTAAACGTAAGAATGAGGTTAACCTGGCATTGGATGGTGGTGATAATTTGAGCTATATCGCGCCAACCATGGTTAATCTTAATATTACGCAAGAGCGCTATCCGGAAATTCGTTTCCGTAAAACGCGCGAGCATTAATCAAGCCGCAAGCTGCATTCTATCGGGGTACTTCGTGCCCCGATTCATAAATTTTCCTCATTAATATCCCTCTAAGATAACTCCTACTTAATAGCAATATTCTGATTTTAGGGCGATTCCGACAGTAATTCTCTTGGGATGCTCTATCTTTATAGGTACCGGCAGGACAGGCTTGCATTAAATTCGGGTCAGTTAACCTGCAATAATCGTAAAGTATTCATCAAATGCCCACCCATATAAGGTGGCGTAAGAATCCAAAAGCTGGGGAGTTATGCTGGTTTTGGATTCCAAACAAAAAAGGAAGAAATCGATGACAAACACAAAATTTGCTCGTTCAATGATGGCTGTTGTTTTAGGTACCGCACTGATAAGTGGTAGCGTGTTCGCTGAAGAAACGATGCTTAATAAGACTGACAACGTTGTGGACAGCGCCGGTGCGAAACTCGATAGCTCGATGAAGAAAGTCGATAATTACATGGGTGACAGCGCCGCAACGGCTAAAGTAAAAAGCGCATTGCTGGAAGAGAAAACCCTTAAAAGCACTGATATTTCAGTTGAAACCAACCATGGTGTGGTGACGCTGACTGGTTTTGTCACTTCTCAAGCTGAAGCTGAAACCGCCGTTGATATCGCCAAAAATGTTGAAGGCGTTAAATCTGTCAGTGACAAGTTACATGTGAAAGATCAGAAAACCCAATCAGTTAGCGAATATGCCGGTGATGCGGCAACCACCAGTTCAATTAAAGCCAAATTACTGGCAGATGACATCGTACCGTCGCGTAAAATTAAAGTAGAAACGACTGATGGCGTGGTGCAATTGTCCGGTACTGTTGAGAATAAAGCCCAGGCCGAACGTGCCGAAAGTATTGCTAAAGCCGTTGATGGCGTAAAAAGCGTTAAAAACGACCTCAGCATCAAGCCTTAATTATTACCTGGCTGATGGGTATTTCGTGGGGCAACAATATAGCCCGCGAAATACCCGTTAATAAGTCAGGCAGCCAAATAACTTATCCAAGAAATCCAAATAATACGACTTCTGTCAAATACGCTACTGTTAAATAGACAGAAGAGTTAAAGAGTGATTTTTCAAACGGGAAGGAGAGGCTTATGTTTCGCTGGGGCATTATATTTCTGGTTATTGCGTTAATCGCAGCGGCATTAGGTTTTGGTGGGCTAGCCGGTACGGCAGCTTGGGCCGCAAAACTTGTTTTCGTCGTCGGTATTATTCTATTCCTTATCAGTCTGTTTACAGGACGTAAGCGTCTTTAGACCGGCGCGAGGGTTACAGCACAGGTAAGAAGAGGTATTCTCAACATCTGTTGTAACGGAATTAAGGATGGATGGTGGGATACAGAATACCTATCACGCTCGGCAATATAGAGCCACTCGCCTATAAACCATACCAACCCGGTAAAATGGCGTTGGTTTGCGAGGGTGGCGGGCAGCGGGGAATTTTTACAGCCGGTGTGCTGGATGAATTCCAGCGCGCCCGCTTTAACCCTTTTGATCTCATGATTGGCACCTCCGCTGGCGCACAAAATCTTTCTGCTTTTATCTGCGGTCAACCCGGCTACGCGCGCCGCGTGATTACCCGTTACACCACTACCGCTAACTTCTTCAATCCACTGCGTTTTGTTCGTGGTGGGCACCTCATTGATCTCGATTGGCTGGTGGATATCACCTCCCAACAATTACCGCTGGCGATGGATCAAGCCGAACAGCATCTACGTGAGGGCCGTGAGTTTCTTATGTGCGCTTGCCGCAGTGATGATTTCGAACCCACCTATATATCCCCCACCCGAGAAAGTTGGTTACCGGCAATTAAAGCCTCCAGTGCTATTCCGGGTTTATATCGTCAAGGGGTTGATTTAGATGGCGTTAGTTATCAGGATGGCGGTATTAGTGATGCTATCCCGGTTGAAGAAGCTTATCGCCGTGGGGCCGATACCATTGTGGTCATCCGCACTGTACCTTCGCAGGCTTATTATACGCCGCAATGGATGAAGCGGATGGAACATTGGCTGAGTGAAAGTAGCTTGCAGCAATTGGTGCGCATTATGCAACAGCATGAGCAAAGTTATCATCGTATTCAGCAATTCATTGAAAAACCGCCGGGTGACTTGCGCATTTTCGAGATTTTCCCGCCTAAACCACTGGCCAGCAGTGCCCTGGGCAGCCGGATTGCGGCTCTGAATCGTGATTATCATTTAGGGCGTCGTTGCGGCCGTTATTTTCTGGCCACTGTCGGGCACTGGTTGCTGCCTCGGGATCAGTTGGCTCAGTCTGAGGCCAAGGGTGAGAAAACCTCGATTTCTCTTTCTCGCCGGATGATCCAGCCACAAGATATTAACCAACCAGATGATATGACCGACTTGATTGATAATGATGATTCTTCATTTGATGTCATTCAATCGCCGGATATCATCGCGTCAGCCGATGCTGCAAAAATCTCACACTATTCCCTTCCGCCGCAGATGACAGTGGCAGACAGTGGGCTGATTATTCCGGCAGCGACACGGAGCAAAAATAAGTCACTGCAAGCGGAAGTTATTTTGCCGCTGGACGATGTGGCGAGAACCAAAGGTGATAGTGCGTAATGGCATGGATTCGCGGGCAAGTGTCTAATGTGATTGATACACATTATGTCATCGATACACATTATTTTATTGATACACATTGTCACTTTGATTTTCCGCCCTTCAGCGGCGCGGAAACAGCCAGCTTAATCAGTGCCGCGCAAGCCAATGTCAGGCAAATTATTGTGCCCGCCGTCAGTGCGAATTATTTCCCGCGTATTCTCAATTTGGCGGCTGACTATCCGCCATTATTTGCCGCACTGGGTCTGCATCCATTATATATTGCGCAGCATCAGGAAGCTGATTTGGTCACTTTGGCCACAGCGTTGGCGGATAAAACAGAAAAACTGGTGGCGGTGGGGGAGATTGGTCTGGATCTCTATATGGATGAGCCGCAGTTGCCCCGCCAATTGGCATTCTTAAACGCCCAGTTGAAGCTCGCCAGGCAGTATGATCTCCCGGTTATTTTGCATTCGCGCCGTTCGCATGATCAACTGGCCTCAGCATTGCGTAAAGCTGCTGTGCCACGCACGGGGGTGATACACGGTTTTGCGGGCAGTTTAGCGCAGGCGCAGGCATTTATTCGCTTGGGTTATTACATTGGTGTGGGCGGCACCATCACTTATGAGCGGGCGCAGAAAACGCGAAATGTCATGGCTGAATTACCGCTGTCTACATTATTACTGGAAACGGACGCGCCGGATATGCCCCTCGCCGGTTTTCAGGGCCAACCTAATCGGCCAGAGCGAGCGGCTAATGTGTTCGCTGCATTGTGCGAGTTACGCCAGGAAGCGCCAGAAGAGATTGCTGCTCACCTTTTGCACAACAGTCAGCGCTTATTTCAATTGCCGCCAGCCGATAAATCCGCACGCTAAATTTTGATTTCACTGAATAAATTGCACTAATAGTTAGCTAGCTATGCTTTGTTTGTTACTTTAACGTGATTTCCATCACGTTAATTACCTTACTGTTACTTTTAGTTGTGTTTATTTGTGACAGAGATTGTTTGAACGCCAGAACATGCCGGTATAATCCACCCCACATTATTTCAATACAAATCATTAATAGGATTATCGGCATGCTCATGAGTTTAGTCGGAATGGCAGTACTGATATTAATAGCCGTGCTTCTTTCAAGTAATTTTAGGGCGATTAATATCCGCACTGTAGTTGGGGCATTTATTCTTCAGGTGGGTATTGGTGCGCTGATCTTATATGTACCAGTAGGCCGTCGTATCCTGGGCGGCATGTCTGAAGGTGTGGCGAATGTTATTGCTTATGGCAATGATGGGATTTCATTTATGTTTGGCGGTTTGGTTTCCGACAAAATGTTTGAAGTCTTCGGCGGCGGTGGTTTTGTATTTGCCCTGCGAGTATTACCCGTCATTGTATTCTTCTCCTCATTAATTGCCGTTTTATATTATATCGGCGTAATGCAGTTGGTGATTAAGGTATTAGGCGGCGGATTACAAAAGCTGTTGGGGACTTCGCGTACTGAATCTCTCTCCGCGACCGCCAATATCTTTGTGGGACAAACTGAAGCTCCATTAGTGGTGCGCCCCTATATCGCCACCATGACCCAATCCGAATTGTTCGCCGTAATGTGTGGTGGTTTGGCTTCGGTTGCCGGTTCGGTGTTAGCCGGTTATGCACAGATGGGCGTGCCGCTGGAATATCTGATTGCCGCCTCCTTTATGGCCGCACCCGGCGGGCTACTTTTTGCCAAACTGATGGTGCCGGAGACTGAGAAAACCCACGATAATGTGGATGCAGCCACTTTGATTGCTGAAGATGACCGCCCGGCTAACATCATTGATGCTGCGGCGTCTGGCGCGGCTTCCGGTCTGCAACTGGCACTGAATGTTGGGGCGATGTTACTGGCCTTTATTGCCTTGATTGCATTGCTAAATGGCATTCTCGGCGGGATTGGCGGCTGGTTCGATTATCCGCAACTCTCTCTGGAACTGATTCTGGGCTGGGTCTTCTCGCCGATTGCGTATCTGATCGGGGTTCCGTGGAGTGAAGCTATGGTCGCTGGCTCCTTTATCGGCCAAAAGATTATCGTGAACGAATTCGTGGCATTTATGAATTTCGGTCAGTATCTACAGGCGGAAGAGCTGGTGCGCGCGGCCGGTTTGCAGGTGCTTTCTGACCATACTAAAGCCATTATCTCCTTTGCATTGTGTGGTTTTGCCAACTTGTCTTCTGTCGCCATTTTGTTGGGGGGATTAGGCAGCATGGCACCTAACCGCCGCCATGATATCGCGCGTTTTGGCTTGAAAGCGGTGGCCGCAGGGACTCTGTCGAATTTGATGAGTGCCACCATTGCCGGCTTCTTCCTGGCCCTGTAATTAGGCTAGCTTGATTTGCCACTTTGAGATTGGGCAGCGCTCATTACCGTCACATACTTCCTGTATGCTCCGGTTCTTGTGCGCTGTCCGTACTCAAACGGCCTGCGCCGCTGACGGCTAATCGGTCTGTCTTTCAGGCGTATTTCTGCCCATAAGCTATCCTTGATGCAAGTGGGCATTGACTATCAGAAGGCCATAAAACAGGTTATTTTGTGATTTTAATCACATATAATCCCAGCTCGTTACAAGTTACTATTGATTAATGTGAATATGAACACATCTCATGTGCTGAGAACGTGTTCAAATAGCGTAATAAGTTAGTGCGGTGAGATGGATCTCAATTGCTTCCCGAATAGGGGCTATCTTCAAGGAACCAAGTCCGCTCGCCAACGTATTGAGCTTAGAACCATGTGGCTCATAAATAAATGCTCAGTTCTGGGCTGAAATAGTGTTGGAGAGTTTTATGACCGATTTAACCGCCTGCGCGAATCTCAACGGCTATGCCAAACGCGCACTGAGTTTGATGGATTTAACCACCCTGAATGACGACGATACCGACGATAAGGTTATTGCTCTGTGTCATCAGGCTAAAAGTCCTGCCGGTAATACCGCGGCAATCTGTATTTATCCTCGCTTTATTCCTATTGCGCGTAAAACATTACGCGAACAGGGAACACCTGAAATTCGCATTGCCACGGTCACCAATTTCCCTCACGGTAATGATGATATTGCCATCGCGCTGGCTGAAACCCAGGCGGCGATTGCCTATGGTGCTGATGAAGTGGATGTGGTTTTCCCTTATCGCGCCTTAATGGCGGGTAATGATAAAGTCGGCTTCGAACTGGTGAAACAGTGCAAAGAAGCTTGTGCAGCGGCCAATGTGCTGCTGAAAGTTATCATTGAAACCGGTGAGTTAAAGCAAGAACATCTGATTCGCCAGGCCTCCGAGATTGCTATCAAAGCCGGGGCAGATTTCATTAAAACCTCCACCGGTAAAGTGCCAGTTAATGCCACGCTGGAAAGTGCCAGCATCATGATGCGCACCATCCGTGACTTGGGAGTGGCGAAAACCGTGGGCTTTAAACCGGCGGGTGGGGTGCGTACTGCGCAAGACGCGGCAGAATTCCTACAGCTGTCTGATCAATTAATGGGTGAAGGTTGGGCTGATGCTCGCCACTTCCGTTTTGGTGCCTCCAGTCTGTTGGGGAGCTTGTTGACGACATTGGGTCATCAGAGCAACAGCAAAACCACCGGCTACTAATCATTATCTCAGTCATTGAACTGAGCAGATGCACTGCGGGCTATTTTGTCCGCTGTGCCGCTTTTATTTCATAAGCAGGGGGATACCTTGTTTCTCGCACAAGAAATTATTCGTAAAAAACGCGACGGTCAGGCACTGAGCGAAGAAGAAATTCGTTTCTTTATCAATGGTATTCGCGATAACGTGGTTTCCGAAGGGCAAATTGCCGCTCTGGCGATGACTATTTATTTCCATGATATGAGCATGCCCGAACGTGTGGCGCTCACCATGGCAATGCGCGATTCGGGCACAGTTCTGAACTGGAAAAGTTTAAATCTTAACGGCCCGATTGTGGACAAACACTCCACCGGCGGCGTGGGTGATGTGACTTCCTTGATGCTCGGCCCCATGGTGGCGGCTTGCGGCGGCTATGTGCCAATGATTTCGGGCCGTGGTTTGGGTCACACCGGCGGGACTTTGGACAAACTGGAAGCTATCCCCGGTTTTGATATTTTCCCCGATGACAGCGCATTCCGCAAAATTATTCAGGATGTCGGCGTCGCCATCATCGGTCAAACCAGTTCACTGGCACCGGCGGATAAACGTTTTTATGCGACGCGCGATATCACCGCCACGGTGGATTCCATCCCGCTGATTACCGCCTCTATTCTGGCTAAAAAACTGGCTGAAGGGTTGGATGCGCTGGTCATGGATGTCAAAGTGGGGTCGGGCGCATTTATGCCGACTTATCAGCTATCTGAGGACTTAGCCAAGGCCATTGTCGGTGTCGCCAATGGGGCGGGGTGTAAAACTACCGCGCTGCTGACCGACATGAATCAAGTTTTGGCTTCCAGCGCCGGTAATGCGGTTGAAGTGCGCGAAGCGGTGCGCTTCCTGACGGGCGAGTATCGCAACCCGCGTCTGCTGGAAGTGACCATGGCGCTGTGTGTCGAGATGTTGCTGTCCGGCGGTTTAGCGCAAGATGATGCCGATGCTCGTGCTAAGCTGCAAACAGTATTGGATAACGGCAAAGCGGCGGAAATCTTTGGGCGCATGGTCGCGGCGCAAAAAGGCCCGAGCGATTTTGTCGAGCGCTATGACAGTTACTTACCCGCTGCTCTGTTGAGCAAGCCAGTATTTGCTGAACGGTCTGGAATCATCACTGCCATGGATACCCGAGCATTAGGTATGGCCGTGGTTTCTCTCGGCGGTGGTCGCCGCCGGGCAACTGACCCGATTGATTACAGTGTGGGCCTTACCGATATGGCCCGTTTGGGCGCGACGGTTGATGATCAGCAGCCATTAGCCGTGATTCATGCCAATAATGAAGATGACTGGCAGCAGGCGGCTGATGCGGTGCGGGCAGCAATCACTCTGGGCGACAAAGCGCCAGAAGAAACCCCGGTGGTTTATCGCCGTATCACTGAATAAATACTCTATTTTAAAGGTGTCGCACAGCGTGCGAACCTATGCAGGAGAAAATAATGAAACGTACATTTATTATGGTATTAGACTCATTTGGTATTGGCGCAAGTGCTGATGCTAAGAAATTTGGCGACGAAGGAGCCGATACACTGGGCCACATCGCCGAGGCCTGCGCCCGCGGTGAAGCTGATGTTGGCCGTAGCGGCCCATTGAAGCTGCCGAACCTGAGCCGCTTAGGGTTAGGTAAAGCCGCCGAAGAATCTACCGGTAAATTCCCGCCAGGGCTGGATAAAAATGCAGATATCATTGGCGCTTATGGCTATGCCAGTGAGTTATCCTCCGGTAAAGATACTCCATCGGGCCACTGGGAAATTGCCGGTGTCCCAGTCTTGTTCGATTGGGGCTATTTCAGTGATGTGGAGAATAGCTTCCCACCAGAATTACTGGAAAAACTGGTCAAACGCGCCAATTTGCCGGGTTATTTGGGTAACTGCCACTCCTCTGGCACGGTGATCCTTGACCAACTAGGCGAAGAGCACATGAAAACCGGGAAGCCGATTTTCTATACCTCCGCAGACTCAGTATTCCAGATTGCTTGTCACGAAGAGACTTTTGGCCTGGATCGTCTGTATGAATTGTGCGAAATCGCCCGCGAAGAGCTGACTGACGGCGGCTACAATATTGGCCGTGTGATTGCGCGCCCATTCCTCGGTGATAAGCCCGGTAACTTCCAGCGCACTGGCAACCGCCATGATCTGGCTGTTGAACCGCCAGCGCCAACGGTGTTGAAAAAACTGGTAGAAGAAAAGAGCGGCGAAGTGGTGTCTATCGGTAAAATTGCCGATATCTACGCCCACGTTGGGATCACGCAGAAAGTGAAAGCTACCGGTCTGGATGCGCTGTTTGATGCCACCATTGAAGAGATGAAAAAAGCCGGTGACAACACCATAGTTTTCACTAACTTTGTTGATTTTGACTCTTCTTATGGTCACCGCCGCGATGTGGCGGGTTATGCCGCCGCGCTGGAATTGTTTGACCGCCGCCTGCCCGAGCTGATGGCGCTGGTGAAAGAAGATGACATTTTGATCCTGACCGCTGACCATGGTTGTGACCCAACCTGGCCGGGCACCGACCATACCCGTGAGCATATTCCGGTCTTGGTTTACGGCCCGAAAGTGAAACCTGGCTCATTGGGGCATCGTGAGACTTTTGCTGATATTGGGCAGACAGTCGCCAAGTATTTTGACCTTTCCCCAATGGATTATGGGAAGAATATGCTGTAAGGCTAAGCTGAGCGTGTCATTTTGGGATTGGGCAGTGCTAAAAATCCTCACGTACTTAGGTTTTATAAGACCAGGTGTAGGCTCCGGGGGGGCGCTGGCCGCACCCAAACTGCCTGTGCTCATCTACGCCTTCTGATTGATAGAATTCTACTGAATTGGGAGTGTATGAAAACACTAACAGTTCAGTAATATAAATTTTAATTCTCTGATTTTTAAGGAAAGTGATTATGGCAACGCCACATATTAATGCTGAAATGGGTGATTTTGCTGACGTTGTACTGATGCCAGGGGACCCGCTGCGTGCGAAGTTTATCGCCGAAACCTTCTTGCAAGATGTGCGCGAAGTGAACAATGTGCGCGGCATGTTGGGTTTCACCGGCACCTATAAAGGGCGCAAAATTTCAGTCATGGGCCACGGCATGGGTATCCCATCTTGCTCCATTTACGCGAAAGAATTGATCACTGATTTCGGCGTGAAGAAAATCATTCGTGTGGGTTCCTGCGGTGCGGTTCGTGCTGACGTTAAACTGCGCGATGTGGTTATCGGCATGGGCGCGTGTACTGATTCCAAAGTGAACCGCATGCGCTTTAAAGACCACGATTATGCGGCGATTGCTGACTTCGAGATGACCCGCAATGCTGTTGATGCGGCCAAAGCGAAAGGTCTGAATGTCCGTGTGGGTAACATTTTCTCCGCTGATTTGTTCTACACGCCAGATCCGCAAATGTTTGATGTAATGGAGAAATACGGCATTCTGGGCGTGGAGATGGAAGCGGCGGGTATCTATGGTGTTGCTGCTGAATTCGGCGCGAAAGCTCTGACTATCTGCACCGTGTCTGACCATATCCGCACCGGTGAGCAAACCACCGCCGCCGAGCGCCAGACCACTTTCAATGACATGATTGAGATTGCATTAGAATCTGTCTTGCTGGGTGATGCAGCGGCATAAAGTCGCCTTACGGAGCCGTACCATTGTGTTACGGCTTCGTTCTCTATTATCTTATTTATTTCTGCGAATCTATTCATAATCCACGTAGTTTGTTTTTACTGCCTTTACATATCATGCTATTAGCGATATAAATCTATTTACGCTTCTATTCATTTTTTTATTCATATTTCTATTCACGGATCGACTCTAATGCTCACTCTGGAAATGTTATTGCGACAAGGCCCGACAACGGCAAGCTCCTTGGCACAAGCTTTAGCAATCAGCCAGCCAACAATTTCCCGTCAATTAACGGCATTTAAAGACCGGGTACTTAAGATAGGGAAGGGGAAATCCACCCGTTATGCTTTACTGCGCTCGGTTGCCGGCGTGAGTGAGTTTCCGCTCTACAGAATTGATCGTGAAGGAAATGCCAGCCATTTTGCTAATTTATATCCGATCTATCCGGCTGAAATGTGTTGCGTACACCAACTGGATGACGATTCATGGCAACAATTCCACAGCCTCCCATGGTATCTGGCTGATATGCGCCCACAGGGGTTTCTTGGGCGGATTTGGGGGAAGTCCGTTGCTGAGCCATTGCAGCTTGATAAAGATATTCGCGGGTGGAATGAAGATCATATCCTTATCGCGCTGTCCCGTTTGGCAGATGATGTAAATGGTAATATTCTGCTCGGGCAGGAAAGCTATCAACACTGGCTGGCCAAACCTGATGCTGTTCCTATTCAACCATCGGATAAGTTGCAACGATATAACGAGCTATCTCTCATGGCGCTGGCGGGTGAGATGGTGGGCTCATCGGCAGGTGGTGAACAGCCGAAATTTACCTGTTATGCCGGATATGAGGGAAAGTCTCCGTCATATGTCATTGTTAAATTTACCGCGGCACAAGATAATCCTAACGCACAACGTTGGGCAGATTTACTGATTGCCGAGTCTCTGGCGTTAAACACGTTAAAGGATGCGGGTTTTTCAGTCGCGGCCAGTCATATACTGCAAAATCCGGATCGGCAAACTTTTCTGGAAGTGGAGCGCTTTGACCGACAGGGGCCGCGTGGCCGCATTGGTATGGTTTCTCTGGAAGCCGTAAATGCTGAGTTTGTTGGTATGCCGGTTGCCAGTTGGCCAAAAGTTTGTCGTGAGCTGGCACTAAAAGGTTTACTGGGCCAGGCAGAACTTGAGCAAGTCCGTTTTATTTGGGCTTTTGGCATATTGATTGCGAATACTGATATGCATCATGGGAATCTATCATTCTTGCATCCCGCCAATCGGCCTTTATCTCTTGCCCCTATTTACGACATGCTGCCGATGGCGTTTGCTCCATCAGGCACGGGGAATATGCGGAAAACGGTGCCTGATATTACATTATCGGCGGATGTAGGCCGTGAACATTGGCAGCAGGCACAGCAACTGGCAAATATATTCTGGCAGCGGGTGGGCGTTCATTCGAATATCAGTGAAGAATTCAAAGTTATTGCCGGGCAGATGCAGGAAAAACTGCTTTTACTTACCCCTCTGATTGGGCGCATGGCCTAATTCCCCGCGCCCTTGCCGCCGCAGCTTTGTTGGCAGCTCTCGCTTACCCGAATCACTGACCTGAGTCAGCTCATCGGGCCTCACTCATTTGCCGCCTTGCTGCAACAATGGCTTTGGGTATTCCCTGCGCCCTTGCTGCCGCAGCTTTGTTGGCAGCTCTGGCTTACCCGAATCACTGATCTGAGTCAGCTCATCGGGCCTCACTCATTATTACTTATCATCCGGTTTTTGGTCTGACTCTGCCGTCTCATCCTCATTTTCATCTTCTTTCACTGGTGTATTGGCGGTCAGCAGATAGGGTGATTGCTGCCAGCGGCTACGGCGACCTTGCAGCAAGGTGCGAGCCAGAATAATGCCGACAGCCAGCGCCACCAGTATCATCAGCCGCAATAAATTGGTGGTATTATCCACTTGCTTGGATTCTGTGGCGAGCACGTGGGTGTCGAGCGTCATGCGCAGAAACCCGGTTGGCCCACTTTTCCCAGGAATCAATTCCACAATCTGGTGATTGAAATAACTGCCGGGGCGCTTACCATCCAAAGCCAGTCTGTCGCGAACTTTGACATTCTCTCCCGCGCTGGCAACCAAGGTACCGTCAATCTGATATACACTGGCATCCAAGATGCGGCTTGACTGAGTCAATTGTTGCAGAATTTCATCGACTTTCTGGCTATCAATATCATCATCACTGGTATCCATCAGCGGTGACAGGCTGAAAGTGACTTGTTTTGCCAGCGTTTTTGCCAGTTCTTCAACCTGCTCCGAGCGGGCGAGTTGATGACTGAGGCTGAAATAGGATGCACCTTGCATAAGCAAAACCAATAATGCCAGGCAAATCAACACAATGGCGGTGCGGTGCAATCGGAATTTTAATTTAGCCTTAGCCATGCAGGTTCCTTACCAGAATCGGTGACTTTATGTTGCCAGAAGCAAGGGCGATAGGATAGCTTGATGCGTCCTTTTGTCTTGCCTTTACCCCGTTTTTTACAGGAGCCATTCATGTCTAATAGTCTGACCTATTGTGATCTTCCCGCAGAGATCTATCAATGGCCGGGTCTGCCACTTTCACTCAGTGGCGATGAAGTTATGCCGCTGGATTATCGTGCTGGTCATACAGGTTGGCTGTTGTATGGCAGAAAACTGGATAAAAAGCGCATTACTGATTTCCAACGCCAACTGGGCGCGGCAATGGTGATTGTCTCTGCCTGGTGTGTGGAAGATTATCAAGTTATCCGCCTGGCGGGCAGTTTGACCCCGCGCATTAAAACGCTGGCCGATGAAAGCGGGCTGGATGTAGCGCCATTGGGCGCGATTCCGCATTTGCGCACGCCGGGCCTGTTAGTGATGGACATGGATTCCACCGCCATCCAAATTGAATGTATTGATGAGATTGCCAAGTTGGCCGGTGTCGGTGAAGAAGTGGCGGCGGTCACGGAGCGCGCGATGCAAGGCGAGCTGGATTTCTCCGCCAGTTTACGCCAGCGCGTCGCGGCTCTGAAAGGGGCGGATGCCAATATTCTCAAACAGGTGCGTGACGAATTGCCCTTGATGCCGGGGCTGACCAGCTTAGTGCGCAAGCTTCAGGCGCTAGATTGGCATGTGGCGATTGCTTCCGGCGGTTTTACCTATTATGCCGAATATCTGCGCGATAAACTGCGGCTGGTCGAAGTGGCCGCCAATGAGCTTGAAATCAAAGACGGCAAACTGACGGGTAAAGTGCTGGGGCCGATTGTCGACGCGCAATACAAAGCCGATATCCTGCTCAAGCTGGCTGAAAAATTGAATATCCCGCTGGCGCAAACCGTGGCAATCGGCGATGGTGCCAATGACTTGAAAATGATGAAAGCAGCCGGTCTGGGTCTGGCTTTTCATGCTAAACCCAAGGTTTATGCCAAAGCAAAAGTGGCTATCCGCCACGGCGATTTGCTGAGTGTGCTGTGTATCCTCAGCGGTAGTTTAAAACACGAAGAGAGGTGAAATGTGGCTAAAGCACCAAAACGGGCATTCGTCTGTAATGAATGCGGGGCTGATTACCCGCGCTGGCAGGGGCAATGCAGCGCCTGTAATGCCTGGAATACCATTACCGAGATTCGGCTGGCGGCGGCAACATCCTCGACCCGCAATGAACGTTTTGGCGGCTATGCCGGTGATGCCGGAGTCAGTCGGGTTCAGAAATTATCCGACATCAGTCTGGACGAATTGCCGCGCTTCTCAACCGGTTTCCTTGAGTTTGATCGGGTGCTGGGCGGCGGCGTGGTGCCCGGCAGCGCCATTCTGATTGGCGGTAACCCCGGTGCGGGGAAAAGTACTCTGCTGCTGCAAACACTGTGTAAATTGTCCGAAACCATGAAAACCCTGTATGTCACTGGCGAAGAGTCACTGCAACAGGTGGCGATGCGCGCGCACCGTCTGGGATTACCCACTGCTGGCCTGAATATGCTGTCTGAAACCAGCATTGAGCAGATTTGCCTGATTGCCGAACAAGAACAACCCCGGCTGATGGTGATCGACTCTATCCAGGTGATGCATATGGCGGATATCCAATCATCGCCGGGCAGTGTGGCGCAAGTGCGTGAAACCGCCGCTTATCTCACCCGTTTTGCCAAAACCCGCGGGGTCGCCATCGTGATGGTGGGCCACGTAACCAAAGACGGTTCGCTGGCGGGGCCGAAAGTTTTGGAGCACTGCATTGACTGCTCGGTGATGCTCGATGGCGATGGCGACTCACGTTTTCGCACCTTGCGTAGCCACAAAAATCGCTTTGGCGCGGTCAATGAATTGGGCGTATTCGCCATGACCGAGCAAGGTCTGCGCGAGGTCAGTAACCCGTCGGCGATTTTCCTGAGTCGGGGGGATGAGGTGACGGCGGGCAGCTCAGTGATGGTGGTGTGGGAAGGGACGCGCCCATTATTGGTTGAGATTCAGGCGCTGGTGGATCACTCGATGATGTCGAACCCGCGCCGGGTGGCGGTCGGGCTGGAACAGAATCGGCTGGCAATTTTACTGGCCGTGTTACACCGCCATGGCGGTTTGCAGATGTCGGATCAAGACGTATTCGTCAATGTGGTCGGCGGGGTGAAAGTGACGGAAACCAGTGCCGATCTGGCCTTGTTGATGTCGCTGGTCTCCAGTTTGCGTGACCGCCCACTGCCACAGGATTTAGTGGTATTTGGCGAAGTCGGGCTGGCTGGCGAAATTCGCCCAGTGCCCAGTGGTCAGGAGCGTATTTCTGAGGCCGCCAAGCACGGTTTTAAACGCGCTATCGTGCCTTATGCCAATATGCCGAAGAAACCGCTGCCTAATATGCAGGTTTTTGGGGTCAAAAAACTGGCCGATGCACTGGCGGTGTTGGAAGATTTATAGCGCTCATTAATTATATACATCAATGAGGTTTATTTTTATGGATGAAAATTTGGGTAAGCGGTACAAAATCACTTTTGCCATTCTTTGTTTATTTTTGTTATCTTCGTGTGCAACAAAAAAAGAACAGCAATTATTAGTATACAAAATCAATGATGAATATTTTTCTCTAGATAAAGAATGTGTTGAACGCGTATACCTGCGCGAAAATAGGCCTGTATTTTATTTAAATGATAATGTAATTATAGAACTGGATAACAAAAAAGAGTGTGTGCAACAATTCGCTGATTTTTTCAGTTTGAATATTGGTGAACAAGTACATACTTCATTTAATGGATACGACATAGCGCCTGCTGCTAGAATAATGACTGCAATGCCCTTTGACAGTGGGATCCTTTCTCAGGGAGTTACTAAAAGGGAGATAGCATTAGAGATAGTCAAGGGATATGCTCAATAAAAATCCCGTGGTGTTTATATAAATGAATTTCATTCTTTATAAACATAAATAAGCCACGGGATTTTATTTTAGTTAAAAGTTAACTCTAATGACCTGACCGACAGAATGGCTTTTAAAGCGTATTCTGTCTGTCCCGGCACCACTCGCTTTAATTTGATAATTACCAGGCCCCATAGTAAAGACCTGCTCAAGACGTGATTCTGTCGCGTATTCTATTTCCACATCAAAAGATGAGGGCGTATCTGACTCCGTGTCAAAACTCACTGTGTAAACAGTGCTGCTACTAGAATGGCCTTCTAAATTGACCCACGGCCCCCAAAGTAATGGTGCGGCCCATGCTTGTACTGTTGACATATAAAACTCCTTTTAAATTATTATCGCCATACATGGCTGATATAATTGATTGAAACTACATGGATATAAAAATAACTTATTCAGCGGATATGTAATTAATATATTTCCTCTTTGATATATAGAATGGAATTCTTATCTAATATTTACCGTTCTAGAATGGCGAAAGCAATAATTGCACATTACTCCTCGGTTTCGCATAATCATTTTTAATGGTTAACACTTACAGGGTTGATATATAAAGACCGCGTCAATATTCAATTATTAAATGCAAAGAAGATGAATTAATGTGAATTATATTCAAAATTCATATCTTTTATATAAACCAGAGATAATCATGAGAAACAGTTCAGTATTGCAGTATCCGTGTTTAATTTGTAATGGATGAATAACGCGAGTCTTTGGAATTAATAAACCTCATCCTTGAGGCTCACCCTACGGGCTAGCATAAATGCTGTTCAAATCGATTCTCGACCGATTTGTATCTCTCTTGCCGCCATCTTGCAACTCGAGTTTTTTTGGTTATAGTCGTGTTCATCGCGCAGCATACTGTGTTATTTTTGTTTAGTGCGCTAAACAAGGAGGCGGTATGCTGCAATTCGACTATCTCAAAACAGCCATTAAGCAAAAAGGCTGTACTTTACAGCAGGTGGCTGATGCCAGCGGCATGACCAAAGGTTATTTAAGCCAGTTACTCAATGACAAAATCAAAAGTCCCAGTGCACAAAAGCTAGAAGCTTTGCACCGCTACCTTGAGCTGGAATTTCCGCGCCGCGAGAAAAAAGTCGGCGTGGTGTTTGGTAAATTTTACCCACTGCACACCGGCCATATCTATCTTATTCAGCGCGCCTGTAGCCAGGTTGATGAGCTGCATATCATTCTTTGCTTCGATGAACCCCGTGATCGCGAGTTGTTCGAGAACAGTTCTATGTCGCAGCAGCCGACAGTCAGCGACCGCCTGCGCTGGTTATTACAAACTTTTAAGTATCAGAAAAATATCCATATTCATTCATTTGATGAACATGGCATTGAGCCTTATCCCCATGGCTGGGATGTCTGGAGCCACGGCGTCAAAAAGTTCATGAATGAGAAGGGCATAGTGCCGAACTTCATTTACTCCAGCGAAAGCCAGGATGCGCCGCATTATAATGAGCAGTTTGGCATTGAAACTATTCTGATTGATCCGCAGCGCTCCTTTATGAATATCAGTGGCCGCCAGATCCGCCGTGATCCTTTCCGCTACTGGGATTATATCCCGACTGAAGTGAAGCCCTTTTTCGTGCGTACCGTGGCGATATTGGGCGGTGAATCCAGTGGGAAATCCACTTTGGTCAATAAGTTAGCCAATATCTTCAATACCACCAGTGCGTGGGAATATGGCCGTGACTATGTTTTCTCTCATTTGGGTGGTGATGAGATGGCGCTGCAATATTCCGATTATGACAAAATTGCATTGGGGCAGGCGCAATATGTTGATTTTGCGGTAAAATATGCCAATAAAGTGGCCTTTATCGATACCGACTTTGTCACCACGCAGGCATTTTGTAAGAAATATGAAGGGCGGGAGCACCCATTTGTTCAGGCGCTGATTGATGAATATCGCTTTGATCTGGTGATTTTGCTGGAAAACAACACGCCGTGGGTGGCCGATGGTTTGCGCAGCTTGGGCAGTGACCGCGACCGCAAATCTTTCCAGACTTTACTCGAGCAGATGCTGCGCAGCAATAATATAGAATATGTCCATGTTGAATCGGCGGACTATGATGCGCGCTTCCTGCGCTGTGTCGAACTGGTGCAACAGTTATTGGCCGCCGACCCGCAAAGACTTGCCCGCCCTTCAGTCTTGGCTGAAGCGCGGGAAGGGCAGGAAGTTAGTAAGTAATAACTATCTTGCCCTGCATATGCCCATCGGCCACTCGGCTATGGGCTGCTTTCAAATTCTCAACCGTCAGGCCATGCAGTGTTTCACTCAGAGTACCTTGCAGTTTGCCCTCATCCACTAACTGACTGACTTGCTTTAAGATTTCTCCTTGCTGGGCAATATCCGGCGTCGAGAACATACTGCGGGTGAACATAAATTCCCAATGCAGGGCGGCGCTTTTCAGCTTCAATTGATTCTGATCCAGCGGTTTTTCGTTTTCCACAATGGTGCAGATTTGCCCCAGCGGCGCGATCAATTCACTGATAGCGGGCCAGTGCCCGTCGGTATCATTCAGACAAAGAATATAATCAACTTTATCGATGCCCTCTTTTGCTAACTGCGCTTTCAGGTCGCGGTAATCCACTGTCAGGTCGGCACCACGTTCAAGACACCAGGCGGCTGACTCTGGGCGTGATGCAGTCGCAATCACTTTGACTGAGCTGCGCAAGGCCGCCAGAGGAATTGCCAGGGAGCCAACGCCACCGGCTCCACCGATAATTAGCAGGCTTTTATCCGCGCCAGCCTGTTGAATTTTCAGGTGTTCGAACAGCGCTTCCCACGCGGTGATGGCGGTGAGTGGCAGGGCGGCGGCCTGTGCCCAATTCAATGAGCGCGGCTTATGGGCGGTAATGCGGGCGTCGACCAACTGCTGAGTGGCGTTGCTGCCGGGGCGGGTGATATCACCGGCATACCAAACTTCGTCACCGACACGGAAACCGGTGACTTTCTCACCCACACTGACAACCACACCGGCGGCATCCCAACCCAGAATGCGCGGCTGTGGCAGACCCTTTTTCTTCAGGCCGCCATGCACCTTGGTATCTACCGGATTGATGGATGCGGCTTTGACCTCAACCAGCAAATCAAATGCGCCGGGCGTGAGAGAATCTAAAGTGATTTCAATAAAATCAGCGGGTTGTTGCGGATTTACCGCAATAGCTTTAATTGACATGGTGATTTTCCTGCTCCTGTTTAGCCTATCCATTGAGTCTAGACCTTTCTTTGCAGAGTGATAAGATGGACAATAACTAACGCAGTGTTCGTCTGAGGTAAACAATCATGTTTAAGCAACTCGATCATGTTTAAGCCATTCAATTATGTTTAAACAACTACAGGATATGGCGCTGTTCGCCAAGGTCGCGGAATGCGGCAGTTTCACCCGCGCGGCTGAGATGGTCGGTCTGCCTAAATCTAGCGTCAGCCAGCGGGTGAGCCAGCTTGAGCAGAGTTTGGGGATCCGCTTATTGAACAGAACCACCCGCCAGTTGAACCTGACTTTCGCTGGTGAGCGCTATCTGGTGCATTGTCAGGAGATGCTGCAAGCCGCCGAGCGTGCGGACTTGGCGCTGCAACGGCTGAAGGACAACCCCAGTGGTCGTTTGCGTATTTCGACCCCCGCAGGACTGGGGGCAACTTTGTTGGCGCAGTTGGCGACGGATTTTCAGCAGCAATATCCCGATGTTCTGCTGGAAGTTTTGGTGTCAGATACTATGGTGGATTTGGTCGAGGACGGCTTTGATGTGGCGCTGCGCACCGGGAAACCGCAGGATTCGTCACTGATTGGTCGGCGGTTAGGATACGCGCCGCGCTATCTTTTGGCTTCCCCCACTTATCTGGCTCAACACCCGCCATTGCTTCATCCACGTCAGCTCGATACCCACCGCTGCATTGCCCATCGTGCCTGGCAGGCGCTGATTTTACGCCATGAAGATGAGTTTTATCGCTGGCAGGTTCCTGCGCTGCATGTGACTGATAATTTATTATATGCCCGCGAGTGTGCGCTGAATGGCGGAGGAATTACGCTATTGCCCGCATTTTTAAGCCGCGAAGTGGTCGCCAGTCGGCAGTTGATTGAAGTTTTGCCACAGTGGCAAGCTGAGGGAAATGAGCTGTATTTGGTCTACCCGAGCCGCAAGCTGAACTCTCCAGCACTCAGTTGCTTTATAGGTGTGGTGATTGGGCACCCGGTATTTGAGGATTATGTGCAAGGGCTGGCTATTTTATAATGAGCCGAATACACTATTTATTCGGCTCACTAGATGAGCTGAATAAGAGTGTTAATCGGCTCATCCTCAGTGCTGGAGATCAAAATACGGGAAAACCTCTGGGTGTGGCAACAACAGGAGTGGCCTAATTTCTATTGGAATGATGCTCTAATTCAGCCCCAGCTACGCAATACTCGATTTAAGCTCGGGCAGCTCCTGGGTGAAAGCAGGGGAAATACTTCCGACGAAAATACCTCAAAAATGCTGGATACATTGCTGGCGAATATCATTGCCTCATCAAAAATAGAAAATGAACAGCTTAATGTCAGGTCAGTGCGATCATCGCTGGCTAAACGGCTTGGGGTGACCCTGGCGGAGAGTTACCCGACGACCCATCGTTCAGAGGGTTTGGCCGCCATGATGTTAGATGCGATCAATGGATGTGATACTGCCTTAACCCTTGAGAGATTATATCAATGGCATGAATGGCTTTTCCCTAATGATTTATAGACATTGAATCCCATTAATGTCGGTCAATTGCGGGGGAATGAGCCGATGCAAGTTATCTCTGGACGAATGGGTAAGGAAACTGTTCATTTTGAAGCCCCCCCTCGAGAGGTTTTATCTGCGGAACTGGCGCAGTTTATTAATTGGTTCAATGTATCTCGAACAAATTCTTTGATTGACCCTCTTTTGCGTGCTGCTATTGTGCATTTTTGGTTTGTCACGCTCCATCCTTTTGAAGACGGCAAGGGTCGAATGACTCGAGCGCTGACGGATATGGCGCTATCACAGGCTGATAGTCAAAGCATTCATCTTTATGCTATGTCAGTTGCGATTCTTGAAAACCGTGATGCGTATCACGCTATTTTGGAAGAAAGCCAACGCGGAAGTATGGATATAACTCCATGGTTATTATGGTTTATCGCCACCTTGGAACAGAGTTTGAATCAAGCTTCTGAAGATGCTCGTTCGGTACTGGCGAAGTCTCGCTTCTGGCTAAAATACAATCAGGTTGGATTGAGAGCCGAGCAGATAAAAGTATTGAACCGGTTGTTAGAGGGGGATGAAAATAGCTTTGCCCTCGGAATCAGTGCCTCTCAATATCAGAAAGTGGCAAAGGTCAGTAAAGCGACGGCGACCCGCCATCTTGGTGAGTTATTAGCCTATGGATGTATTGAAAAGCTGCCGGGGGAAGGGCGCAGCACTCGATATCAGATAAAGTATCCAGATTAAAAAGGCCTGCAATTGCAGGCCATGATACCCGTCATACTTCAAGCTGCATGTGCGTTGACTACACTCAATAACCCGAATCACTTACTCATGTAAGCTCATCGGGATGAATGAGCCTCATCCTTGAGGCTCACCCTACGGGCTAGCATAAATGCTGTTCAAATCGATTCCCGACCGATTTGTATTTCGCTTGCCGCCTTCCTGCAACTCGAATTATTTAGGGTATTAGATAATAATCAAAAACTATTTGGTCATTTTCTTATACTTGATACGGTGTGGTTCCAGTGCTTCGGCACCCAGAGTGCGTTTTTTCCACTCTTCGTATTCAGTAAAGTTACCTTCGAAGAATTCCACTTTACCTTCATCTTGATAATCAATAATGTGAGTGGCAATTCGGTCAAGGAACCAGCGGTCATGGGAAATAACCATGGCGCAACCTGGGAATTCCAGTAAGGCGTTTTCCAGTGCGCGTAAGGTTTCGATGTCCAGATCGTTGGTCGGTTCATCGAGCAGCAACATGTTGCCGCCCACCTGGAGCAATTTGGCCAAATGGATACGGCCGCGCTCACCACCGGACAGTTCGCCCACCCGTTTGCCCTGATCAATACCTTTAAAGTTAAAGCGGCCAACGTAGGCGCGGCTTGGAATTTCAAAGTTACCGATCTTCATGATGTCCTGACCGCCGGAAACTTCTTCCCACACGGTTTTACTGCCATCCATGTTGTCACGGAACTGATCGACCGAGGCCAACTGCACGGTATCACCCAGTGAAATGGTGCCGGAATCCGGTTGCTCTTGGCCCGATAACATGCGGAACAGGGTTGATTTACCCGCGCCGTTCGGCCCGATTATCCCGACAATCGCGCCTTTTGGCAGCGCAAAGGTCAAATCGTCAATCAGCACACGGTCGCCGTAAGACTTGCTCAGATGCTCAACTTCCAGCACTTTATCACCTAAACGTGGGCCAGGCGGAATAAATAACTCGCTGGTTTCATTACGTTTTTGGTATTCAACACTGTTAAGTTCTTCAAAGCGAGCCAGACGTGCTTTACCCTTCGCCTGACGGCCTTTAGGATTCTGACGAACCCATTCCAGCTCTTTCTCAATAGATTTACGACGCGCAGCTTCAGAAGAGGCTTCCAACGCCAGACGGGCGTCTTTTTGCTCCAGCCATGAGGAATAGTTGCCTTCCCATGGGATACCTTCACCACGGTCCAGCTCCAGAATCCAACCCGCGACGTTATCGAGGAAGTAACGGTCATGGGTGATGGCGACCACAGTGCCTTCATAATCATGCAGGAAGCGCTCCAGCCATGCCACGGATTCAGCATCCAAGTGGTTGGTCGGTTCATCCAGCAGCAGCATGTCTGGTTTTTCCAGCAGCAGGCGGCAGATGGCAACACGGCGACGCTCACCACCAGACAAATTGGCAATTTTTGCCTCCCAAGGCGGCAGACGCAGAGCATCAGCGGCACGTTCTAACTGGTTATCCAGATTATGGCCGTCGTGGGATTGAATAATGGCTTCCAGCTCACCTTGCTCTTTCGCTAACTTATCGAAATCAGCATCGGGATCAGCATAGAGCGCATAAACTTCATCTAAACGGGTCAGGGCGCGCTTAACTTCGCCGACGGCTTCTTCAACCGACTCGCGCACTGTTTGTTCAAGATTCAGTTTGGGTTCCTGTGGCAGGTAACCGATTTTGATGCCGGGTTGTGGGCGAGCTTCACCTTCAATGTCGGTATCAATGCCCGCCATAATGCGCAGCAGGGTGGATTTACCGGAGCCGTTAAGACCCAGCACACCAATTTTTGCCCCAGGGAAGAAACTCAGGGAGATGTTTTTCAGAATATGCCGTTTCGGTGGAACTACTTTACCGACACGATGCATAGAATAGACGTATTGAGCCACGTTGCCTCAGCCTCTCTAGATCAGTTTTTATTAGGATATCTGGTGCGGAGTGTAGCCCGTTTTACTATACCCGTCATCTTTCAAGTCGCAGGTGTGTTGGCCACTCTCGCTATTTAGCCCGTCCATGGGCTTTATCTTTTTGAGGTCGCTGCTAGCGGTGGCTTAAGGCGCGGTGACTATCATTGCTACGCGGCGATTTTCTGCCCGGCCTTTGGCAGTGCGGTTGTCAGCTACTGGCTCTAGCTTGCCACGGCCACGAACGTCAATATTGGCGCGTGGAATGCCAATGGCGGCCAAACTGTCTGCCACTGCTGAAGCCCGCTCATAAGAGAGTTTCTGGTTATAGCCATCTTCACCCATTGCATCGGTATGCCCATCAACCCGCATATGATTAATCCCGACATTGTGTAAAGCGCGGCCAATGTTTTGGACAGTTTGCACGCCCGATGCGTTTAATTTCCTGACGTCACTGTCGAATAACACTTTATTGGCTAGCCCAAACTCCCAGCCATTATCGGTTAATTTAAACCCTTGCTCTTGTAACGCCGCAATTTGTTCTGGGGTCAGCCCTTGGTGTGGCTTGGCCTGACAGCCCACTAATACCAACAAACAAAGTGCAAAAAAACTAAACCAAAGAGGATTTCTCTGACGATTTTTGTTTAAAACCAGCATGTCACCTACCCTAAACTTTCTGAATTAATAAATTCCGACTGATAAACAATACCCCGTTCATGCAACCGGAAACCTTTCTTTGCCTGATACATCGCCTCATCAGCCCGTTGTAATAACTCATCCGGCGTTTGCGCGTGGTCAGGATAAATAGCAATACCAATACTGAGTGAGGTGGTTATTTCTTGCCCATCACTCAGGACTATGGGTTGCGCCATACTTTTTATAATATTGTTAGCAATGGTGAGCACATCATCAGTGTTATGAATGGGGGCCAACAATATGGCGAACTCATCGCCGCCCAGACGAGCGACTAAATCGCTTTCACGTAATAATGCGCGCAGGCGGTCAGCAATGCTTGTCAGCACCACATCACCGGCAGCGTGACCATAGTTATCATTGATTTCTTTGAAGTGATCGCCATCGAGGAATAAAACCGCAGCATGTTGGTTAGTTTTGCAATCATTGAGTGTTCGGCTTAAACGGCCTTCAAAAAAGGCGCGGTTTGCCAGCCCGGTCAAGCTATCGTGGGCTGCGCGGTGGGCGAGGGAGTCATTTTCCCTGGTGAGGTGCTCTTGCCAAACTTCCAGCTCTTCCAGTAACCCATTGAAATCCTGACTCAACTCATTCAGTTCTGCAATTTGAGCCGATGGAACGCGTTGGCCAAAACTGCGGTTACGGCTGACATTATGGGCAACTTCAGTAATCCGATTTAATGAGCCGATAATGCGAAGGAGCATCCGGCGCGACAGAAATAGCGCCACCGCGGTGCTCAGGATCAAGCACACTAACAGGCCGGTTAACCCTTGCAGCAAAAAGCGCAGCAGACTGCCGCCGTGGCCGACAATCACCACCGTGCCGATTTCGTTACCAGAGTGAGCTATGGGTAAAACCACCGGTTCAGGTAATGCCCAGCGGGCAACACTTTGCTCCATCTGATGCATTGGGCCGTCATTGGGCAGTGTCCATTGCGCGATGACTCGGCCATTCACATCCATGATTTTCGCTTGTGCGACTTCCTCATTCGCGGCAATCATTGCCAGCGCTTCACTCGCCGCATCGGTATCACCAAAAACAACAGCGGCTTCAGTGGTATAGCTGATTGAACGGGCGATCAAGTGCAGGTTATGGTCAGCATAAACCCGTAATGCAAACAGGGCGGCTAATGTCAGGAAAATACCGGCTGTCGCCACGGATACCAGTGCCACAATTAAATGTACTCTGCCCAATACACGGCCAAGTGTCGGGAGTTTCGGAGCATTAGTCTGATTTTTTATCTGGCCAGCAGATTTATTTTTTATTGAACTCATAATGCGTCAGCCTTTTTACGGGCAAGTTGCAACACGTTGGGGTGAACTCGTACCCCCGCGCGTGCTAATGCATCCATATTGACTTTGAAAGAGGCTTGTTTATCGTCCAGTAGCAGACAGAACGCACTGCCCAGAGTGCATTCAGCATAATCTTCGCTGATGGTCAGAATCGGATACCCCGAAAGTTGGGTTGTCAGTTCCTGGCGCTGTTGCTCCCCCATGCTGCCCAGATAAGCCACATCACAGTTGCTTGCCAGCGCGGCATTGGGTAGTGAATAACGCTGTGTTTTAATCGGATGTGCGGTTTGCATTAGTGCCGGATTAAACAGTTCTTCTGCATAGTTTGTTGGGGCAATGACACACAAACGAATCACTGGCGGAGGGGTTGGCCAGCGCGAATAACTGATAATTCCCAGCACCATTTTTGTCGCAGCATCACTACGCTCATGAATAAGTTCTGCGCTTAAGTTATTTACAGCGCCTAAGTTATTTACGGTGCTTAAGTTATTGGCAGCTATTGAGGGCAATGATGCGAATAAAGTTAAGATAAATAATAATGTGAGGGCATAACTCCGCCGCCAGATATGTCGTGGTGTAATTAGCTTGAGTAGATAATGATGTTTTCCATCGTTGATGCCGCTAATTGCGCAAGGTGCAGTATTCATTTTTTGCGCTTCCCGTTGGCGGCATGGCTCACATGTTAATCGCGGCATCGAGTAATTAATCGCCGCTAATCTATTATAAGAATTAATTGGCATATTAATAGCCATGGCATCCGCAATGTGAGATTTATCTTAAATTCTCTTTGCGAAGCACAAAAAAAGCCCGGCTGAGTCGCCGGGCTTGAGGGGAACTGATGGATATCAGACAGGATTCGAGCCGCGTTTGAAGCGCCCGATGACCCATTTTTCGACTTCTACAATTAAGAAGATGGCGATAGAGACCAGCAGTGTGATGCCCCAGTAATAAGCCGGTAATGGCTCGGTACCGAAAGCGGTGTTCATAAATGGCAGATAGATGATGGCTAACTGCAACAGAATCAGCACACCAGAAACTAACCACAATCCTTTGTTAACAAACACTTCTTTGTTCAGTGGGAATCTGTCCATCACGCGGCAGTTAAACATATAAATCCACTGCGCAGTCACCAGAGTTTGCATTATCACGGTACGGATAAATTCTGTGCTGTAACCGCGCGGCTCCATATAGGCTTCCAGAGCAAATGCACTGCACGCAATCAAGGTACCGACAAACGCGATACGCCAGATGGCATGGCCGTCTAACACGTGTTTTGATGGGTCACGTGGGTTGCGGCGCATAATGCCTCTTTCTGCCGGCTCAAAGGCCAAACCGAATGAAAGCGTGGTGGATGTTGCCATGTTTATCCAGAGGATTTGCAGTGGTGTCAGGGGAATCACGGCACCGACCAGGATAGCAAAGATGATTAACAACCCTTGCGCCAGGTTGGTCGGCAACACAAACAGAATAGTTTTCTTCAGGTTATCGTAGACCCGACGGCCTTCTTCAACCGCGTGGGCGATGGTGGCGAAGTTATCATCTGACAGCACCATATCGGCAGCTTCTTTTGTCACCTCGGTGCCTTTGATGCCCATGGCGATGCCCACATCGGCTTGTTTCAGCGCTGGTGCATCGTTCACGCCATCGCCGGTCATCCCGACGATTTCGCCTTTATCTTGCAAGGCTTTGACCAGACGCAGTTTGTGCTCAGGGCTGGTACGGGCAAAAATATCATAACGAACGGCTGCTTCAGCCAGTTCTTTATCATCCATATGCTCCAACTGGCCGCCGGTAATGGAGTCTTTCCCATTGCCTATGCCCAGCATGGCACCAATCGCCATCGCGGTTTCCTGATGGTCGCCGGTGATCATCTTCACGCGAATCCCCGCCTGTTGGCAGGTCGCAATGGCGTCGATAGCTTCAGGGCGTGGTGGGTCCATCATGCCGGCGATGCCGACAAACACCATGCCTTGCTGGATATCACTGTGTTCCAACTCGCTGACAGTTTGTTCTGTTGGGCGGTAAGCCGCCGCCAACATGCGCAGGCCCTGCTGGGTATAGCGCGTCATCTCGGCATCCCAGTAATCACGGCGGAAAGGAATGACACCCTTATCCGTCAGTTCTTGCTGGCAGAAAGTAAACAGCACATCGGGCGCGCCGGTCAGGAAAATACAGCTTTCGGACTCAACCTGATGGCTGGTTGCCATGTATTTATAGGCAGAATCGAAAGGAATTTTACCGTGCTGAGTCACCTGGCCCAGCTCAATACCTGATTTGGCCGCCAAGACTTTCAGTGCGCCTTCAGTAGGGCCACCCACAATAATCCAATGGCCTTGGTCATTCTTTTGAATCTGGCTGTCATTACATAAATTCACCGCAGTGATAAATGTTTTTAACGGCCCGGCAAGAACGGCTTGCTGCTCACTGCCTTCCGGATAAATGTTACCCACTGGCTCATAGCTTTCACCGGTGACCCGGTAGCAATTGTCGGCCAGAATCACCGCTTTGACGGTCATTTCATTCATCGTCAGGGTGCCGGTTTTATCGGAACAGACGACGGTCATGGCACCCAAGGTTTCTACCGTTGGCAGCTTGCGAATAATCGCGCGGTTGCGCGCCATTGCTTGCACACCCAAAGACAGAATAATCGAAATAATGGCCGGTAAACCTTCAGGAACCGAGGCAACAGCCAGACTTATCAGCGCCAGCAGCAACTCATTCACTGGCAGGTCGCGCAGGATAAAGGCGAAGACAAACAAGAATGCCATCATCACCAATATCAGGATGAAAATCGCTTTGCCCAGGCGGTCCATCTGTTGCAGCAGTGGGGTGCGGGTGGCTTCAACCGCCGACATCATTTGGTTGATATGACCCAGTTCGGTATCACCGCCACTGGCAATGACGACACCTTTCGCTGTACCGGCACTGATGGTGGTGCCCGAGAACAACAGGTTTTTGCGGTCGCCAATCACTGATTCATTTTCAATCACCCCAATTTGCTTCTCAACCACGGTTGATTCACCGGTCAGGATAGCTTCTTCAATCTGGAGGTTGTGGGCTTCGAGTAACCGTAAATCAGCCGGGATTTTATCCCCCGGTTTCAATGTGACGATATCACCCGGCACCAAATCCTGTGCATCAATGGTTTTTGCATTGCCATCACGGATGACCACAGCTTTACTGGAGAGCATATTTTGAATGCTTTTCAGTGACTTCTCGGCTTTATTTTCCTGAACATAACCAATTAATGCGTTAATGACGGCGACGCAAAGAATGATAATGGTATCGACCGAGTGGCCCATTAGACCTTTGACTAACGCAGCAGCCAAGAGAATGTAAATCAGGACATCATTAAAATGAGCGAGAAATTGTAGCAGTGGGTGCTTACTTTTTTTGGCGGGTAGTGCATTGGGGCCGTATTGTTTAAGGCGTTCTTCTGCTTCTTGTTGGCTTAACCCTTCTTCGCGGCTATTTAGCTGCTGCAAAGATTCTTCCACAGTCAGTTGATACCAAGCCTGGCCTTCTGGCGGCGCGGCGGGTTTGGGGTTTGATGAATTTTGCATTGAAAGAACCTTCTTAAAAATTAAAAATCTGAAATCTATCTGTTTTTCATCTCATTACCGTCGAGGCAACGGCACAGGGCAGCAAATGCTCTTCCGTGAAAAATCCTGCTCCTCAATTATTTGATTTTTATTAAAAGACAAAAAAATGATTCTGAATGATATGTTTACAACAATTATGTTTACAACGACATAGTTATATTAAGCAAGGATAGTAGATTTTTATCAAAATAGCGTCTTGATTTGAGATAATAAAATCGAAATTTTTGGTCGTGATTATTAGCTAGCCTATTGAATAATAATATATTATCCAGTTAATTATTTTACTGATTTTCTTCCCCAGCCCATTGAAGTTCATCCATCATTTCAAACATCACTCAGAAAGATTAATTACCCTTGTCTATTTGTAGGTGTAATCGCTGGCTATCAGGTGAAACTCTTAGTTAGTATGTCCAGCTGCCGGAACTAATTATGACTATGCTAATCAGAAGTTGCGGTAAGTGAAATGCAGTAGCCAACAACCAGTGAGGAAACAGTGAGTATGGACAAGTGGCGATATCTGGCGATTGGCGTGTGTCTGGTGACGACTTCAGGAGTGGCATTCGCCGACTCCATTGATGCCCAACGGCAACGCTATCAGCAAGTTAAACTGGCTTGGGACAGCAATCAGATGGATACCGTGGCGCAACTGATGCCCACACTGCGTGATTATCCGCTGTATCCGTATCTGGAATACCGCCAGTTAACACAAGATTTAAGCCAATTGAGTGCGGCGCAAGTGACCGATTTTCTAACTCGGAACCCCACATTGCCGCCAGCAAATTCGCTATCATCCCGTTTTGTTAACGAGTTGGCGCGTCGCGAAGATTGGCGCGGGTTATTGGCGTTCAGCCCACAAGCTCCCAAACCGGTGGCAGCTCGCTGTAATTATTACTATGCAAAATGGGCCACTGGCGAGCAGCAAGTCGCCTGGGATGGCGCCCGCGAGATTTGGCTCAACGGCCAGGCGCTACCGGGTAGCTGCGATAAATTATTCAGTGTCTGGCAACAAGCCGGGCACCAAACCCCATTGGCAACACTGGCGCGTATGAAGCTGGCGCTGAAAGAGGGCAATGCCAGTTTGGTAAGTTACTTACTCAAGCAACTGCCAGCGGATTATCAGACTATGGGCACGGCACTGGCAAAATTGCAAAGTGACCCGGCCAGTGTCGCAAGTTTTGCTCGAACTGTCGGGCCGACAGATTTTACCCGCTCAGCCACTATCATTGCTTTTACCCGGCTGGCGCGGCAGGACGTGGAAAATGCGCGTGCGATGATCCCAACGCTGGCGCGGCTGCAAAAAATGAGTGACAGCGAGAAGCTGGAACTGGAAGAAACCGTGGCCTGGCGTCTGATGGGTAATGATGCGAATTACGATCAAGCCAAATGGCGTGATCAAGTCACTTTGCGTAGCCATTCCACCCCGCTGCTGGAGCGCCGTATCCGCATGTCACTGGGGACTGGCGACCGCCAAGGATTAGCCGCTTGGATAGCCCGCTTACCGGCAGATGCACAAAATAAAGATGAGTGGCGCTACTGGCGTGCTACATTGTTGCTGGAGCAGGGTAAGAAAGCCGAGGGCGAAGCCATTTTGCGCAGCCTGATGCAGGAGCGCGGTTTCTATCCGATGGTCGCCGCGCAAAAACTGGGCGTGCCTTACCCGATTAATGTTGAAGTGGCCACCAAACCTGATGCTTCACTGGCACAGCGGCCTGAAATTGCCCGGGTGCGCGAGTTAATGTATTGGAATATGGACAATCTGGCCCGCAATGAGTGGAGCTATTTGGTCGCCAGCCGCAGCAAACCGGAGCAGGAAGCACTGGCGCGCTATGCATTTGACCAAAAATGGGCCGACTTGAGTGTTCAGGCGACCATTGTTGCCAAGTTATGGGACCATCTGGAAGAGCGCTTCCCACTGGCCTGGCCAAAAGAATTCCGTCAGGCGACGGAGGGCAAGGGGATAACTCCAAGTTATGCGATGGCCATTGCTCGTCAGGAAAGTGCCTGGAACCCGAAAGCACAATCGCCCGTCGGGGCGGCAGGTCTGATGCAGGTAATGCCGCGGACTGCGGAGCACACGGTCAAACTGAATAACATCCCCGGTTATGTGAACAGCAGCCAGTTGCTCGACCCTGTCACTAACATTGAGATTGGCACCAGCTATCTGGAAGAGGTTTATCAGCAATTCGGGCGCAATCGGATTTTATCCAGTGCGGCCTATAACGCCGGCCCATCGCGGGTAAATACCTGGTTGGGAAACAGCAGTGGGCAAGTGGATGCGGTGGCATTTATCGAAAGCATTCCGTTCTCAGAAACGCGTGGCTATGTGAAAAACGTATTGGCGTATGATGCTTTTTATCGTCACTTTATGAATCGGCCAGCTAAGGTGCTGAGTGATGCCGAGTGGCAGCGGCGCTACTAATTCCTCTTCGTCCTTAACGCTGCGGCGGTGTTAGCGGCGCTTGCTCACCCGAATCACTTACTTGTGTAAGCTCATCGGGATTTGCTCGCTTGCTGCCTTGCCGCAACGCCAATGACTTTGAGGAAATTTAACGCTGCGGCGGTGTTAACGGCGCTTGCTCACCCGAATCACTGACTGCCCGTTGACCTTAAAATAAATAAGCTCATCGGGATGCGTTTGCTTGCTGCCTACCTGCGACGCCAATGACTTCGGGGATTCTTTCGTCTTTGCCGCAACGCCAAGTTCTTTGGCTATATCTGAGGTTATGATAAGCTGTTGTACTAGTTAAATAGTATGGCGGCTTTCCCTATCATGACAAAACTACGATTGACCGATCCGAATCTGTCGACTGAAGATAATCAGCACTGGCTGACTTTTGTTGCGCTGCTACAAGACGCCATTGCGCAAGACCTCCATTTACCGCTACTGCAATTGATGCTAACACCGGATGAGCGCACCGCTCTAGGGACGCGAGTGCGTATTATTGAAGAATTAATGCGGGGGGAATTAAGTCAGCGGGAACTCAAGAATCAGTTGGGCGCAGGGATTGCGACTATCACGCGCGGCTCCAATAGCCTGAAAGCCGCTCCTCCAGAGTTAAAGAGCTGGCTTGAAGCCCAGTTATTAACCAATGAATCGTTAACAAATAAGCCGTAGACCAATACTTAATCCTACAGTGCCGGGCGCTGGTAAATCTCCTTATGAAAGGGAACCAGCGCCAGCAGCAGCGCCTGATGGTAAACACGGGTACGGGTCAATTTGCCGTCGGTAAAAATGCCAATGGCACCACCCTGGTGTTTTACATTCGATATTCCGGTTAAATCTGCCATTTCGTCGCCCAGCTCACGGCCTTGGCGAATCCCTTGCAATATAATATCGGGCAGCATCAAGCTGGCAGAACGGGATTCTCCCCGCAGTTGCAAGTGTTCAATTACCATCCAGGCAAAGGTCATATTATCTTCAATACCAGCTTCAACCCCGACCCAAAAATCAGCATCAGGACGCGCCTGACGGGCATTGTGCACGCGCTGTCTGGCGCCGGTACGTGTCTCTGGGCTGCCTATGGGTTGCAGGGGAACACCGCTATCGACATTGACACCCTCAATGTGATACTGACCGGGGCCATAAACGTCATCGAAAGCGAGGCTGATAGCTTTAATCTTTGCAGGGTTGGTAGTTGCGGCAACAACATGGTACATAATGAGTTAAGAATCCATGTAATAGATTTGTGTTTATTTCACGCAGTATAACGGAAAAATGACATGTTACAGGTATATCTCGTGCGCCACGGCGAAACTATATGGAACGCGGCGCGCCGCATTCAGGGCCAATCGGACAGTCCGCTGACCGGCACTGGAGTTCGTCAGGCAGAGCGGGTAGCGCAACGGGTTCGCAGTCAAGGGATCACCCATATTATTACCAGCGACCTTGGGCGCACAAAGCAGACGGCCCAAATCATTGCCGATGCTTGTGGGCTCAGGATAGTCGAAGATCCGCGCCTGCGTGAACTGAACATGGGCGTGCTGGAAACGCGCCCGATAGAGAGCTTAACGCCGGAGGAAGAGCTGTGGCGCAAGCAAATGGTCAATGGCACAGAAGGTGCTCGCATTCCTGAAGGTGAGTCGATGGCCGAATTAGGGCGGCGGATGCATGCGGCCCTGAATAGTTGCCGAGAATTACCTGAGGGGAGCAAGCCGTTGCTAGTCAGCCACGGTATGGCGTTAGGGTGCTTATTGAGTACTTTGCTGGGGTTGCCCGCACATGCTGAACGGCGGCTGCGTTTGCGCAACTGTTCGCTATCACGGGTTGATTATCAGGAAAGCCCATGGCTGGCTTCGGGTTGGGTCATTGAAAGTGCTGGCGATACCGCCCACTTGGATATGCCAGCACTGGATGAGCTACAGCGTTAACGCTTGATAGGAATGAGATATTCACACTTGAGCGAGGCCGGAGGCCCATCTTTCGGCTTCCCTTGAGGGAAGAATCGCTCGATATCGTATCCACGCCGACGGGTTAATTCTAGTTGTGGTAAACAGGTGCCATACAGTGTCAGGATGAAGTTCTGTAACCCGTCTAATGGCCCGTCATAGCTAAACTGCACATATTCGCCGCCTTGCAAGATAACCGGTTGGCCTTCCTGCACATTACCCGGCACATGTTGCGGCTCAATGGCGGTAGTGTAGAAAATCTCTTGCTCATCATCTTTCTCCTGATTTGGCCGGGAGTGATGTAAGCCATAAAGCACGGGTGGTAAATGGTCTGCGTCACCAAGATACTGTTGCCAGAAATGCGTTCGCAATTGAGTTCGATGAGTCGATATTTGCTCAAGAGTACAGGAGTAACTCTGTGTTAGCCCCACCAAATGCTGCTCAGGTAAGGTAATGAATTCTGGTTGAGGTAGCGTATATTCCCCTAGCCGAATCGGTGGACATATTCCGGCTGAATGCCAATCTTCAGCCCGGCGGTACAACGCAGGTGTTTGCGCAAACTGTTTCTTAAAAGCACGAGTGAAAGTTTGCTGCGAGTCAAAACGATATTGCAGGGCAATATCCAGAATAGGGCGGCTGGTTAATCGCAATGCGACAGCGGCTTTAGATAGCCTTCTGGCACGGATATACGCACCGATAGCATTCCCGGTGACATCTTTGAACATTCGCTGTAAATGCCATTTTGAATAACCTGCTTTGGCGGCGACATTGTCCAATGCTAAAGGCTGGTCTAAATGACTTTCTAGCCAGCTAAGCAAATCACGAATGATACTGGCTTGATCCATAGATCTTCCTCGTAAAGCGGCCTAAATTTAGGGTATTAGTCATATGAAAAGAATAGCTCTGGCGCATAGTAGCAACTTTTTATGTTCCCGACTGCTTAAGAATTTACTGCCATTGTGTGTTAAAAATGCATCTAAGATTTATAAAGTGACTTTTTAACCCGTGTTTTATTATTAGCGAAATTTTTTAACATTGGATAACGTTATTCAGTAGTTTGGAGTAAGTGTATGAAAAAAAATTGGATATTCCTTGGCTGTATACTTTCTTTGGGAGCAATAACGGCCCATGCAGAGGAAATTGGCTCGGTTGACACGGTATTTAAATTACTGGGGCCTGACCATAAGATTGTGGTTGAGGCCTTTGATGACCCCGATGTTAAAAATGTAACTTGTTATATCAGCCGGGCAAAAACCGGTGGTATCAAAGGGGGATTAGGGTTAGCTGAAGATACTTCTGATGCGGCAATCTCTTGCCAGCAAGTGGGGCCGATTGAGTTAAGTGACAAAATTAAGAACAAGAAATCTGACGGCACAGTAGTTTTCCAAAAGCGAACTTCATTGGTCTTTAAAAAACTACAGGTCGTCCGTTTCTATGATCCGAAACGTAATGCCCTAATTTACCTGACTTACTCCGATAGAATTGTTGACGGTTCACCGAAAAACGCTATAAGCGCGGTGCCTATTATGCCGTGGCGTGAATAGCGCTGTGAAGACAATTAGTTGTGTCAGTATCATAAAAAAGCCAGCATGTGAGTGCTGGCTCTTTATTGTAGACATGTCAGAGAGTTACTCTTCCAGGTCACCACAGAAACGATAACCTTCGCCGTGGATAGTCGCGATGATCTCTGGGGTGTCCGGCGTAGATTCAAAATGCTTACGAATACGACGGATGGTCACGTCAACAGTACGGTCATGCGGTTTCAACTCGCGACCGGTCATTTTCTTCAGCAATTCGCCGCGGGATTGGATCTTGCCCGGATTTTCGCAGAAGTGCAGCATGGCGCGGAACTCACTACGTGGCAGTTTATACTGCTCGCCAGTAGGGCTTATCAGTGAACGGCTATTGATATCCAGTTCCCAGCCATTAAATTTATAGCTTTCAACCAAGCGGCGCTCTTCGCCAACATTACCCAAATTCATGGTACGTGACAGCAAGTTGCGTGCCCGAATGGTTAATTCGCGCGGGTTGAAAGGTTTGGTGATGTAATCATCAGCACCAATTTCCAAGCCAAGGATCTTATCTACTTCGTTATCACGACCGGTCAGGAACATTAGGGCAACACTTGCTTGTTCACGAAGTTCCCGTGCCAGCAACAGGCCATTTTTGCCCGGCAGATTGATGTCCATGATAACTAAGTTGATATCATTCTCAGACAGAATGTGGTGCATTTCTGCACCGTCATTAGCCTCATGAACAACATAGCCTTCCGCCTCGAAAATGCTCTTCAGGGTGTTACGAGTAACTATCTCGTCTTCTACGATCAGAATGTGCGGGGTCTGCATGTTTGCTACCTAAAATTGCCAACAAAATAGAAATAGGAAGTACAAAAGTCTTTGTTATATTAGGATTTTTATTGACTAGTTACTCGTCATCCCGTTCATCACATGACTAAAGTACGTAAACGCGTTCTTGATGCACTTTCCATCAACGTCAACAACATCACTAGCTTGGTCGGGGTGTTACTCCCTACAGCCCCAAAGGTGACAAAAGCGGCGCATATCCTAACCCTATTAACAGCAATATAACAGTGTGAGCCGAATGTACCACCCAACAAAACTACGCTTTGTTGACATATATCAAATTCAATTGTAGCACGTTAACACTTTTGTGAAAAAGACTTACAAGAATACCAGCTTAAGCCAAAGTGGGTTAAATTATGTGGTCGATTCAGTGTTATTAATATTAAAAATTGCAGGCCAGACGTAACAAAAAAATGAATTTTCTAATTTGTTGATTTTTATTGTTAAAAATCAATATTCTTTCGTCATGGTGCCAATGAACCTACTTTTCTTATCAATGGTCTATTTCGGCCAAATGCATTAGAAGAATTATCATCAATGTTAGATAAATGTAAAGCGGGTGGCGAGGTTTTCATTTTTGCTGCTTTTTGAATCATTTTGGCTAAAACGGTTTTATCGGTAACAGTTTCGTTTTAAAGATTATACCTGTCACCTTATTCCCGCTTATTTAAGTGGGAAAAATCATAAAATACATTATGTGGATTAATTTTTGTTTTATGGTTTTATTCTCTGGTTTTTCTGTTTTTACCCTGTTTATTGTCTGGTAATTTTCGCCTGATGAGATAATGAACTCCCCAGGAATGATTGATTTATTGGGGTGGGCGACTGAAAAAATTTGACTTGAAGGGCAGATTGCTTTAACCAATAGAGGTAGAGACATATTATTAATGAGACAGACAGACGAAATGCGATACATCAGCCTGAATACAACAATTATTACCACCACCGAAACCACAGGTTACGGGGCGGGCTGACGCGTACAGGAAACAACAGAAAAAAGCCCGCACCTAGACAGTGCGGGCTTTTTTTTTCAATCAAATCTTTGCAAAAAAAGTTTGCGATAAAAAAGCGCGAAAGCGGGAGAGAATCAGAAATGCGAGTGCTGAAATTTGGCGGGACATCAGTAGCAAATGCAGAACGCTTTATGCGGGTTGCCGATATCATCGAAAGTAATGCGCGGCAGGGACAAGTGGCGACGGTATTATCCGCTCCCGCTAAAATTACCAACCATTTGGTCGCGATGATCGACAAAATGGTGGCCGGGCAAGATATCTCGCCGAACATCAGCGATGCTGAGCGAATTTTTTCCGAGTTGCTGCGGGGATTGTCTGATGCTCAACCGGGCTTTGACTATGAGCGCTTAAAAGCGCTGGTGGCCCATGAGTTTGCGCAACTCAAACACGTCCTGCACGGTATCTCGTTGCTTGGTCAATGCCCTGATAGCATCAATGCCGCCATTATCTGCCGTGGCGAAAAACTGTCTATTGCTATCATGGAAGCATTATTCCAAGCCAAAGGTTATCAGGTTAGCGTGATTAATCCGGTCGAGAAATTGCTGGCGCAGGGCCATTATCTCGAATCTACGGTTGATATCACCGAATCTACCCGCCGCATCGGTTCTAGCAAGATCCCGGCTGACCATATCATCCTGATGGCCGGTTTCACTGCCGGTAATGACAAAGGGGAGCTGGTGGTGCTGGGGCGCAATGGTTCCGACTATTCTGCTGCTGTGTTGGCCGCTTGTTTACGCGCTGATTGTTGTGAAATCTGGACTGATGTTGACGGGGTTTATACTTGCGACCCACGGGTGGTACCTGATGCCCGATTATTAAAATCGATGTCATATCAGGAGGCGATGGAGTTGTCCTATTTTGGCGCTTCGGTTCTCCATCCCCGCACTATCGCCCCTATTGCTCAATTCCAAATTCCTTGCCTGATTAAAAATACCTCTAACCCGCAAGCCCCCGGCACCCTGATTGGCGGTGAAAGCAGTGATGACGGTTTCCCGGTTAAAGGCATCACCAACCTGAATAACATGGCGATGATTAACGTGTCTGGCCCTGGAATGAAAGGTATGGTCGGTATGGCGGCCCGCGTCTTTGCAGTGATGTCACGCAGCGGTATTTCAGTGGTGCTTATCACCCAGTCGTCTTCTGAGTACAGCATCAGTTTTTGCGTGCCGCAAAGTGAATTAATCCGCGCCCGCAACGCATTGGAAGAAGAGTTTTATCTGGAATTGAAAGACGGCCTATTAGAGCCATTGGATGTCATGGAGCATCTGGCGGTTATCTCGGTGGTCGGTGATGGCATGCGCACCCTGCGCGGTATTTCAGCTCGCTTCTTCTCGGCATTGGCTCGCGCGAATATTAATATCATCGCGATTGCACAAGGCTCGTCAGAGCGCTCTATCTCTGTGGTGGTCAGCAATGATTCCGCCACTACCGGGGTGCGTGTTTGCCACCAAATGTTGTTCAATACCGATCAGGTTATTGAAGTGTTTGTCATTGGTGTCGGCGGGGTCGGCGGGGCATTAATCGAACAAATCTATCGCCAGCAGCCATGGCTGAAACAGCGCCATATTGATTTGCGCGTGTGCGGCATTGCCAACTCCAAAGCCATGTTGACCAATGTGCACGGTATCGCGTTGGATAACTGGCGTTATGAACTGGCCGAAGTGAAAGAACCGTTTAATCTCAGCCGCTTGATTCGCTTGGTTAAAGAGTATCACTTGCTCAATCCGGTGATTGTCGATTGTACCTCTAGCCAGGCGGTGGCGGATCAATATGCAGATTTCCTGGCGGACGGTTTCCATGTCGTCACGCCAAACAAAAAAGCCAATACCTCATCAATGAATTACTACCGCCAGATGCGCGCTGCGGCGGCGAAGTCATGCCGTAAATTCCTGTATGACACTAACGTCGGCGCGGGTCTGCCTGTTATCGAAAATTTACAGAATTTGCTTAATGCCGGTGACGAATTGATGCGTTTCTCTGGCATTCTGTCAGGGTCACTGTCCTTTATCTTCGGCAAGTTGGATGAGGGGATGACATTATCCGAGGCCACATTGCAGGCCAAAGCTCTGGGTTATACCGAGCCAGACCCGCGCGATGACCTTTCTGGGATGGATGTCGCCCGTAAATTGTTGATTTTGGCCCGTGAAGCAGGGTACAAACTGGAGTTGGCTGATATTGACGTTGAGTCAGTTCTGCCAGCCAACTTTGATGCCAGCGGCGATGTAGACAGCTTCCTCGCTCGCTTGCCGTCACTGGATGCCGAGTTTAGTCGCCTGGTGGCAAATGCTGCCGAACAGGGCAAAGTGCTGCGCTATGTCGGGGTGATTGAAGAGGGGCGCTGTATCGTCCGGATGGATGCTGTAGATGGTAACGATCCGCTGTATAAAGTTAAAAATGGCGAGAATGCGTTGGCTTTCTATACCCACTATTATCAGCCAATTCCGTTGGTGCTGCGCGGGTATGGCGCGGGGAATGACGTGACAGCGGCCGGGGTATTTGCCGATCTTTTACGCACATTATCATGGAAGTTGGGAGTTTAAATATGGTTAAGATCTATGCTCCGGCATCGATTGGCAATGTCAGCGTTGGGTTTGATGTGCTGGGTGCGGCAGTCTCTCCGGTCGACGGCACTCTGCTGGGCGATTGTGTCAGCGTGACTGCGGCGGATAGCTTCAGTTTGCGCAACGAGGGCCGCTTTGTCAGCAAATTGCCCGATGACCCAAAAGAAAATATCGTTTATCAGTGCTGGGAGCGTTTTTGTCAGGAAATGGGCAAAGAGATCCCGGTGGCGATGGTGTTGGAAAAAAACATGCCGATTGGCTCAGGGCTGGGTTCCAGCGCCTGTTCAGTCGTGGCCGGTTTGATGGCGATGAATGAGTTTTGTGGCCAGCCGCTGGATAAAGTGACACTGTTGGGCATGATGGGCGAGCTGGAAGGGCGGGTGTCCGGAAGTGTGCATTTTGATAATGTCGCGCCGTGTTATTTGGGCGGGATGCAACTGATTCTCGAGCAACCCGGCTATATCAGTCAGAATGTGCCCGGATTTGACGACTGGCTGTGGGTGATGGCTTATCCGGGCATTAAAGTCTCTACCGCCGAGGCCCGCGCTATTTTACCAGCACAATATCGCCGTCAGGATTGCATCGCGCATGGGCGTAATTTGGCTGGATTCATTCACGCCTGCCACACTCAGCAGCCAAGTCTGGCTGCTAAAATGATGAAAGATGTGATTGCCGAGCCTTACCGCACTCAATTGTTGCCGGGCTTTGCTGCGGCACGGCAAGCCGCACAGGATATTGGCGCGCTGGCCTGTGGTATTTCCGGTTCTGGCCCAACACTGTTTGCCGTCTGCAATGATGCCGAGACCGCACAGCGCATGGCGAGCTGGCTACAAAATCATTACCTGCAAAACGATGAAGGTTTTGTTCATATTTGCCGTCTGGATACCGCAGGCGCACGACTACTGGGATAACGCATGAAACTGTATAACCTTAAAGATCACAACGAGCAGGTCAGCTTCGCGCAAGCGATCAAGCAAGGCCTGGGCAAGCAGCAAGGGCTGTTTTTCCCGTTGGAGTTGCCAGAGTTTGAGTTGACAGAAATTGATAAACTGTTGGATCTGGATTTTGTCACGCGCAGCAGCCGTATTTTATCTGCATTTATCGGCAATGAAATTGCGCCGGAAGTCCTAACCAAGCGCGTCCAGGCAGCTTTTGAGTTTCCAGCTCCGGTTGCTCAGGTTGAGAATGATATCGCGGTACTGGAGCTGTTTCACGGCCCAACATTAGCCTTTAAAGACTTCGGTGCCCGTTTTATGGCGCAGATGTTGGCTGAAGTAGCAGGCGATCAGCCGGTGACTATTTTAACCGCAACCTCCGGTGATACCGGGGCGGCGGTGGCCCATGCATTTTATGGTCTGAAAAATGTCCGTGTGGTTATTCTCTATCCACGCGGCAAAATCAGTCCGCTGCAAGAAAAACTGTTCTGTACGCTGGGTGGCAATATTCACACTGTAGCCATTGAGGGTGATTTTGATGCTTGTCAGGCGCTGGTCAAACAAGCCTTTGATGACGAAGAACTGAAACAAGAACTGAGCCTTAACTCTGCTAACTCGATTAATATCAGCCGCTTGCTGGCTCAGATTTGCTATTACTTTGAAGCTGTAGCCCAGTTACCGCAAGAGGCGCGTAACCAATTGGTTATCTCTGTGCCGAGTGGCAACTTTGGTGATTTGACCGCCGGTTTGCTGGCGAAATCCTTAGGTTTGCCGGTAAAACGCTTTATCGCCGCCACCAATGCCAATGACACTGTGCCGCGCTTCCTGGTTAATGGGCAGTGGCAGCCGAAACAGACGGTAGCGACCTTATCGAATGCCATGGATGTCAGTCAGCCGAATAACTGGCCGCGCGTTGAAGAGCTTTATCGTCGCAAAATTTGGCAATTAAAAGAATTGGGCCACGGCGCAGTCAGTGATGATGTCACCAAAGAGACCATGCGCGAGCTGGCGGAGTTGGGCTATATCTCAGAACCTCATGCTGCCATTGCTTATCGTGTATTGCGCGATCAGCTACAAGACGGGGAATTTGGGTTATTCATCGGGACGGCACATCCGGCGAAATTCAAAGAAAGTGTTGAAGAGATTTTGGGTCAAGAATTACCGCTGCCAAAACCACTGGCAGTGCGGGCACAATTGCCATTGTTATCCCATGATTTACCAGCAGATTTTGCACAATTACGCACTTTCTTGATGGCGTTACCTAAGTAATTTTTCTCATTGAGAGATAAAAACTAAAGGGCCATATCGGCCCTTTGAGATTAGCTATTTATAACTCAGTGAGTGAAAGGTTGACCGCGCCTAGGGGCACTTCGGCGACTGCGTCGCTACGACCCCAACAGCACGTTTCCCCTTCATTTGACATTGTCAGCCGTCTGATAGGGCCATATTGGCCCTTTTTACATTTTAGTGCTGTTCAGCCCGCTTAAATACCAGTTCATTTTTCGCCGATAGCCCAGCATCAAACTCATAACATTCCAGATTAAAATCAACCAGTTGCTCTGGTTTGGTTAGCTTGTTCTGAATAATAAATCGGCTCATCAGACCACGGGCTTTTTTGGCGTAGAAACTGATAATTTTATATTTGCCGTTTTTCTCATCTAAAAAGACCGGTTTAATCAGTGAGCCGGCCAGCTTGGCGGGCTTCACGGCCTTAAAGTATTCATCAGAGGCGAGGTTAATCAGCACGTTATCGCCTTGCTGCTCCAGTGCTTGATTCAGTTTCTCGGTTATCTGGTCGCCCCAGAATGAATAGAGATCTTTGCCGTGCGGGTTAGCCAGCTTGATCCCCATTTCCAGACGATACGGCTGCATTAAGTCTAGCGGGCGCAATACGCCATAGAGGCCAGAAAGCATGCGCAAATGTTGTTGGGCAAAATCAAAATCAGCAGCGCTGAAATCCTGCGCTTGCATACCGGTATAGACATCGCCTTTAAAGGCCAAAATGGCCTGACGCGCATTGTCTGGTGTGAAATTGGGTTGCCATTCGCTGAAACGGGCGGCATTCAAACCGGCCAGTTTGTCGCTAATTCCCATTAGGCTGCTAATCTGCATTGGTGTCAGTTCACGGCAGATCTCAATAAGCTGTTGTGATTTATCCAACATTTCTGGCTGAGTAAATTTCTTGGTCGCTAACGGACTTTGATAATCAAGGGTTTTAGCCGGGGAAATTACAATGAGCATAACGACATCCTAATGAGCCAAATAAGACACTGTAGCAAAAAGCGCCAGCCAGCGAAAAGAAGATTGGACGATTGCAGAGATAGATATCCCCATCGTACTTGAAGTTGTAGGGTTGTTAGCGGCGCACACTCACCCGAATCACTTACTTGTGTAAGCTCATCGGGATTCAGTTGCTTGCTGCCTTCCTACAACACCAATTACTTTGGGTATAGAATGGTGAGTTGTCAGAGATGCTATAGTTTAGCTAAATCGTCTCAGCACGATAGGAATGGATAAAGTTGCTATTAACCTACCGGTTTCTCGCTGTTTTAAAAGGCGAAAACGGTTGCGAACCGAATACTGCGCTTTTGCGGTTTTTTTAATCAGTTTAACTGCCTTGCACCAAGGCTTACGCATGTTATTATCAAGACAAGGCAGGTGTCGAAATCGCTAATATTGCGAAACGGCTAACATTCCGAATGAGATAAAGCGCCATTTCGACAGGATACGCCATTTCGACAAGATAAAAGTTGCGACATGCCAAAAGTTCATGCACAAACGATGAGAAACGACAACATGACCGATAAACTTACTTCCCTACGTCAAATCACCACTGTAGTAGCAGATACTGGGGATATCGCGGCAATGAAGCTGTATCAGCCGCAAGATGCAACTACCAACCCATCATTGATTCTGAATGCTGCCCAAATTCCTGAATACCGCAAGCTGATTGATGACGCCATTGCTTGGGCGCGCGAACAAAGCAGCGATCATGCGCAGCAGATTGTTGATGCGACTGACAAGCTGGCCGTCAATATTGGTTTGGAGATCCTGAAACTGATTCCTGGCCGTATTTCTACTGAAGTAGATGCCCGCCTGTCTTACGACACCACTGCTAGCGTGGCAAAAGCTAAGCGCCTGATCAAACTGTATAACGAAGCCGGCATCAGCAATGATCGCATTCTGATCAAATTGGCCTCTACCTGGCAGGGTATCCGTGCTGCGGAACAGCTGGAAAAAGAAGGCATTAACTGTAACCTGACTCTGTTGTTCTCCTTCGCTCAAGCGCGTGCTTGTGCTGAAGCGGGTGTGTTCCTGATTTCACCGTTTGTTGGCCGTATTCTTGACTGGTACAAAGCCAATGGCGACAAAAAAGAGTTCGCGCCACACGAAGATCCAGGCGTTGTTTCTGTGACCGAGATTTACCAGTATTACAAACAACACGGTTATAAGACTGTGGTTATGGGCGCAAGCTTCCGTAATCTGGGTGAAATCATCGAATTGGCTGGTTGTGACCGCCTGACTATCGCGCCATCGCTGCTGAAAGAGTTAGCAGAAAGCGAAGGCCCGGTAGAGCGTAAATTGTCTTATACCGGTGAAGTTCAGGCTAAACCTACGCCACTGACTGAAGCTGAGTTCTACTGGCAGCACAACCAGGACCCAATGGCGATTGATAAGCTGGCTGATGGCATTCGCAAGTTTGCTGTTGATCAGGGCAAGCTTGAGAAAATGATCTCAGACCTGCTGTAATTTGACTGGCGGTGATTGATTCTCCGCAGTTATTTGACGAAAAGGTGGCGTAAGCCGCCTTTTTTATTGCCTATACCCTAAATAATTCGAGTGGCGGGAAAGCGGCAATTGAGTGAACCCAATCAGTTTAGATAACTCAATGATTTGGGTCAGCAAGGGCAGCGAACACACACGCAATTTGAAGGATGACGGGTATATAACCTGAGCCTAACAGCAGTTCCAGTCACATTGGATATGCTATTATTCGCCACAGATAAAGGGTTTCCGTCGAGGTAGTTATATGAATACATTGCGTATAGGTTTAGTTTCCGTCTCTGATCGCGCATCAAGTGGGGTATATCAGGATAAAGGCATTCCAGCACTGGAAGAGTGGTTGGCAAGTGCGTTAACTACTCCTTTTGATATAGAAACCCGCCTTATCCCCGATGAGCAAACTCTGATTGAACAAACCCTGTGTGAATTAGTCGATGAAATGGGTTGTCACTTGGTATTGACCACTGGCGGTACAGGCCCGGCAAGGCGTGATGTTACTCCTGATGCCACCTTGGCTATCGCCGATCGGCAAATGCCGGGTTTTGGTGAACAAATGCGCCAAATCAGCCTTCATTTCGTCCCTACCGCTATATTATCCCGGCAGGTTGGGGTTATCCGTAAGCAGGCATTGATTATCAACTTACCGGGGCAGCCTAAATCCATCAAAGAGACCCTTGAAGGGGTGAAAGATACCCAGTCGAAGGTAGTAGTTGCGGGTATTTTTGCCAGTGTGCCTTATTGCATTCAACTACTGGATGGGCCTTATATAGAGACCAATGCTAAAGTGGTAGCGGCTTTTCGTCCGAAAAATGCCATTATCGATATAAAAAGCTAAATTAAATTTTTTTACAACATAAGATACCATTCTGTGAGTGTGGGGAATTTTGTACGGTATAGTCATATTTACTTTACAAAAAGCTGAAAATATTTTTCTTCCCCTACTCTGGTTTATTACGGTGTCATATGCCCCAAGAACACAATTTATCTCAAGTCGACTTATCGCAACCTCATGTTGCTCAACAAGATAATCATAATCGTCGGCTGAATAAGCAAGATTATAAAACACTCACCCTGGCTGCATTAGGTGGGGCGCTTGAGTTTTACGATTTCATTATATTCGTCTTCTTTGCTGCGGTTATCGGCGATCTTTTCTTCCCAGTAGATATGCCTGAGTGGCTGCGTCAAGTACAGACATTCGGTATTTTTGCAGCGGGTTACCTGGCACGTCCGCTGGGCGGCATTATCATGGCGCACTTTGGTGACTTGGTTGGCCGTAAGAAGATGTTTACTCTCAGTATTTTGTTAATGGCATTGCCAACACTCGCGATTGGTATGCTGCCGACGTATGCTTCTATCGGCATTGCGGCTCCGCTGCTTTTGTTGTTAATGCGTGTGTTGCAAGGTGCGGCAATCGGTGGTGAAGTTCCCGGGGCATGGGTATTTGTGGCGGAACACGTACCGCGTCGGCGCATTGGTATTGCTTGCGGTACCTTAACGGCGGGTCTGACCGCTGGGATCTTGCTGGGGTCACTGGTGGCCACGGCAATGAACACCACCTTAAGTCCTCAGGCTATTTTAGATGGCGGCTGGCGTGTACCGTTCTTCCTCGGTGGGATTTTCGGCTTGTTCGCCATGTACTTACGCCGCTGGTTGCAAGAAACCCCAATTTTTAAAGAAATGCAGGCACGGAAAACCTTGGCTGAGGAGCTGCCGCTGAAATCTGTGGTGGTCAATCATAAGAAAGAAATCGTGGTTTCGATGCTGCTGACTTGGTTGCTGTCTGCCGGTATCGTGGTGGTTATCCTGATGACCCCGACTTATTTACAGAAGCAATTCGGCGTACTGCCCGCACTGGCATTGCAGGCGAATAGCCTGGCGATTGTCGCGCTGGTATTTGGTTGTGTGATTGCGGGTCTTGCTATTGATCGCTTTGGTGCCAGTAAAACCTTTATTGTTGGTAGCCTGATGTTGGCGGTGTCGACATGGTCGTTTTATCACACTAATCTGACTGACCCTGGTCAGTTATTTACGCATTATATGCTGGCTGGGTTCTGTGTCGGTATCGTCGGCGCAGTGCCATATGTTATGGTGCGCGCATTCCCGGCTGAGATTCGTTTTACCGGAATTTCTTTCTCCTACAATGTGGCGTATGCCATTTTTGGTGGGTTGACACCTATTGTGGTGACTTTATTGATGAAAGTTACTCCTATGGCACCCGCGTATTACATGCTGCTGTTATCGCTGGTGGGATTCTTGTTGGGAATCTATCTACGCAATGATATTAATAGTGATGTGAAAGTACATCTGCCACAGAAGACTGTCACTGAGTAAGAAAGCTATTAAATAAATCTTATCTACAAAAATAGCCCATAAAATAATGGGCTATTGGCTAAGATAATCTATAATTCATCCTTAAAGTTAAAGCCGACTTTCTGTTTGACGCGAGCTGACGGCTGAGAAATGACTTCCGAAAATAATGTTCTGGCGCCTTGTTGTTGTAAGTATCGGGCCAGTTCTCTGACTGCCGCGGTACCTGCTCCTCTTACGGTTCCTTCACGATCGGGAGATAAGACATAGTCTGGCAGCGTTGCGGAGGCGACCAGCTCAACTTCATCCTGGCTATTAAAACGATCGGCAAGAACAATCGCGATAATTCTTCCTTGTAGTTTAACAACCACATAAATTTCACCTGGGCGGTGAAGGATTAACCTTCGATTAATAATTCCTGTAACAATATGTCCGGCATGGAGGAGTTTACTGAGCATCATATCTTTTTTATTTGGGCTGCTATCTGCGCTGGCACCTTGTCCAACATGAGAGCCTTGATACTGTTGCCCCCAGTGGGTAATGGTTTCACTGAGTTTTTTGCGCATGGCTTGCGTATTTTTAACTTCAGCGTCTGAAAGTTTTGCTTCTTCTTCTGGCGTCGGTGTGGGGAGTATTTCTATTTCGAATTCTAAGTCAGTTTGCTCAACCAATTCACTTTGTGAAATGATTGTCGGAAGGGTCCGTTTATAGATAAAAGTCTCTAGTAGTAATTCGTAAATACCTAAGGGCAAAGGCTCGATCTGAGATGGTGCTTCATCCGATGAATAATAAAGACTATAGGTGAAATAACTTAACTGGGCATAATCAAATGCAGTCTTAATCTCACGAAGAGCATTGTTAGTCGTTTTATCTATTACTTTTTCTTTTATAGATTTGGTTAGTCTATTTTCCACTTCTGTATTTTCTACGGTAACACCGGTACTTCCTGTTCTGACTATAGAGTCTACCACTCGGCCAAAAAATTCTGCATTCCAGGTATCTAAACTATTGCCAAATAATAAAGTAAAATCAGTCATGACATCCAATGTCCACTCAATACAATTAGGCCTGATTTGACGTGTTGGACGAGAGCGAATTAAAGAATAGATCGAAGTCATACATGTTTTTGCTACAGCCGGAAGACTTAAAGACTGATTTCTATTATTGTTTTCTATGTAAGCCAATGTCATGTAATTATCAATGCCTTTTTGGGTGAGTAGATCTTCCTCTGTTACAATCTTGGGTTTAAGTGGCGTGCTTTTCCCAGCAATATGTAATGTCTTCCCTTTGGTGCTACTGCTGAAGTATCTATCTGCACTGAATACAATATCATCCAGCTGTTGGCATTTTCCTTGTATAATATAATTATAAAGATTTAAAAAAGGAGTGAAAGCACATATGATTTTACTCATTTGTGTTAAATCTCTCTTTCTCCAATATTTATCGCCGGTATCTGCAGTAAGTATAGTTTTTGCGAGGACTAAAGGGTTACCTATATTGTAATTGGTTATGGTTATATCTGGTGACACAGTAATGTCATTAATCCAATCAAAAGAAATAATAGGAGACATATCTACGAATTTATTATCTAATGATTTAATAAATTGTGTTTGTACTTTTTTATTTTTTATTTGTATAATGAAAGACAAATTGTCGGATTTATGATAGCGGTCAAAGTAAAATTTATTAATCATATTGTGATCAGAAAAAGCAATGGCTCTTTGATTTATAGTAATGTTAGGGCCATTAAATAGATTAATATCGTAATTATCGTGCTCGCCTAGATCTATAGTATTAAAAACAAGTAATACCTGCTTATTTTGCAAGCGAGTGTCATTCCAGTATTCACCAAACGCATCAGCGAGTTCTATGTTATGGTTATCTATAATGGCGCATTGTTGATCGCAGCTAAGACCTTTTTTCTCTGATACTTTGATGCTGGTTATTGCATTGCTCATTTTAATTGCTTTTAAATCATCATTTATCATGTCTTCTGTTAACTCGAAAAAAGGCATGTTGAAGTTATCATTCTTATATATAGTTGCGATCATTCCATCTGGAACTGTTATTGATCTAATGTTGTCATTGTGAATTGGGAATACTTCCCGGCCAGATTCAATGATGATTTCGCTATCATGATGTAAATCTATTTGTTGATTTGCTGCTAAACAACTGCTGTCCCCCTCAAACTTATCTTCGGTATAAAAACAAATGGCTGGTGCTATTTCGTATGAATTTATTGTGTTATATAATCCCGATGATATTAATTCTTGCAGATTAATATCATTTTTTAATGTTGTTTTTTTTCCAGAAAAATTCATGCCATCATAAAGGTCCACTACCATACCTGGCGGGACAGATATTGATTCTATTTTATTATCAAAATGATCATTGTAAATTGAGTCTGATTCACTTTCTGCAGAGCAAAATGATTCTCCAACAAAATCTTTAAATTCATAAAAACAAACTTTAGCTTTTTGTGAATAGGCAGGTTGCGATATTATTAATACAATCATTGTTAATAATCTTGTGACTATTGTCATAGGCAAACCTTTAATTTAAATATGCTACGTTATCGATAGGTTTTCGATGTTATATGATGTATTTCCCCTTCACATTATTTATTTTTATTGTTCTGTTTTATTATTTTATCGTGTTATTTTTAATAAGGTGACTTATTTTTTAGGCGTAATATATAGGCATATAAACACCCTGAATATTCAGGGTGTCATTAAATATAAACTTCTTCAGTAAACTGTAATTAAGCTACAGATTGCACGTGCAACGTCTGGTTTGGTTCACCAATGGGTAGAACCGTACGACCATATTGTTCGTTCAAGACTTCGGCCATTGCCAGGTAAATGGCGCTGGCACCGCAGATAATGCCTTCGAAGCCGGCGAAAACCAGCAGCGAATGGTTGCCGGTGAAGTTACCGACCGCCAACAGAGCAAACAATAGCGTCAGGCTACCGAAAACAAACTGTAAAGCGCGATTAGCTGGCAAGGTACCGAAGAACATAAACAGTGTGAATATACCCCATAAGCCTAAATAAACGCCGAGGAACTGTGCGTCAGTGGCTTCTGCCAGACCCATTTTGGGTAGCATCAGCAAACCGACCAGGCTCAGCCAAAATGCACCATATGAGGTAAATGCGGTTGCAGCAAAAGTATTGCCTTTCTTATACTCCAGCATGCCTGCCAGAATTTGTGCCAAACCGCCATAAAAAATCCCCATACTCAAAATAACAGAGGTTAGGGGGAAGAAGCCTGCGTTGTGCAGGTTAAGCAAGACGGTAGTCATCCCAAAACCCATCAGGCCTAATGGGCCAGGATTCGCCAACTTGGTGGTGTTCATAAGTCCTCTGCAAGTAACAGAATGCTAAAAAAATGGATAATTATCCGAATAAGTATAAATCGCCTGAATGACCAAAAAGTCGTCGATATCCCTCAGTGCGCGCGGCATCATAATGATCCGCGCGGTTGGAAACAATGATCTTGAGGGTAATAAAAAGTAATTTTTTTTCATCTCCCCCCTTGATGCTACGTTTCGTGACCCCATCTTATTTCCAACCGCAGGGACTAATTACTATATCAATGGAGACATACATCAGCAGAATGCTGGGTATGAAAGCATTGATTATGAAAATACGGGCAGTTGAAAATAAACAATTCGCCCACATATAGATTAGTAACTTGACCGAATATGACTTTTTAGTGGAGGCGTTTTAGATGGGTAAAATTATTGGTATCGACTTGGGTACTACCAACTCTTGTGTAGCAATTATGGATGGTACTAAAGCTCGTGTGCTGGAGAACAGCGAAGGCGACCGCACCACGCCTTCTATTATTGCTTATACCCAAGATGGTGAGATTCTGGTTGGTCAACCGGCTAAACGTCAGGCTATTACTAACCCGCAAAATACACTGTTTGCGATCAAACGTTTGATTGGCCGTCGTTTCCAGGACGAAGAAGCACAGCGTGATAAAGACATCATGCCGTACAAAATCGTGGCAGCTGACAATGGTGATGCGTGGGTTGAAGTAAAAGGCCAGAGAGTTGCACCGCCGCAGATTTCTGCTGAAGTGCTGAAGAAAATGAAGAAAACAGCTGAAGATTTTCTGGGTGAACCAGTTACTGAAGCGGTTATCACTGTACCTGCATACTTTAACGACGCTCAGCGTCAGGCAACTAAAGATGCTGGCCGTATCGCAGGTCTGGAAGTAAAACGTATCATCAACGAACCAACCGCTGCTGCATTGGCTTATGGTTTGGACAAAGAAGTCGGTAACCGTACTATCGCGGTTTATGACCTCGGTGGTGGTACTTTCGATATCTCAATTATCGAAATCGATGAAGTCGACGGCGAAAAAACCTTTGAAGTTCTGGCAACCAACGGTGATACCCACCTGGGGGGTGAAGACTTCGATAGCCGCCTGATCAACTATCTGGTTGATGAATTCAAGAAAGACCAGGGTATGGATCTGCGTACCGATCCTCTGGCAATGCAGCGCCTGAAAGAAGCTGCTGAAAAAGCAAAAATCGAGCTGTCTTCAGCTCAACAGACCGACGTTAACCTGCCGTACATTACGGCTGATGGCAGCGGTCCAAAACACATGAACATCAAAGTGACCCGCGCTAAATTGGAGTCACTGGTAGAAGATTTGGTAAACCGTTCTATTGAACCACTGAAAGTGGCTCTGCAGGATGCTGGCTTGTCTGTTTCCGATATCCAGGATGTTATCTTGGTCGGTGGTCAGACTCGTATGCCAATGGTTCAGAAAAAAGTGGCTGATTTCTTCGGTAAAGAACCACGTAAAGACGTTAACCCAGATGAAGCTGTAGCTATTGGTGCGGCAGTGCAGGGGGGGGTTCTGTCTGGTGAAGTGAAAGACGTTCTGTTGTTGGACGTGACTCCACTGTCACTGGGTATTGAAACCATGGGTGGTGTGATGACTCCGCTTATCACCAAAAACACCACTATCCCAACTAAGCACAGCCAGGTGTTCTCTACTGCGGAAGATAATCAGTCTGCGGTAACCATCCATGTGCTTCAGGGTGAGCGTAAACGTGCTCAGGATAACAAATCTCTGGGTCAGTTCAATCTGGATGGTATCCAGGCGGCACCTCGCGGCATGGCACAAATCGAAGTGACCTTCGATATCGACGCCGACGGTATTTTGCATGTGTCTGCTAAAGACAAAAATACCGGTCGTGAGCAGAAGATTACCATCAAGGCATCTTCTGGTTTGAACGAGGAAGAAATCCAGAAAATGGTTCGCGATGCTGAGGCTAACGCTGAAGCAGACCGTAAGTTTGAAGAGCTGGTACAGACGCGTAACCAAGCCGACCACCTGATTCACGGTACTCGTAAACAGTTGGAAGAAGCCGGTGACAAACTGCCAGCAGAAGACAAAACCGCCATCGAAGATGCAGTGAAAGCGCTGGAAGCAGCGTTGAAAAGCGAAGATAAAGCTGAGATCGAAGCCAAAACTCAGGCTCTGGTGCAAGTTTCTGGTAAATTACTGGAAATGGCTCAGCAGCAGCAAGCAGCCGCAGGCGGTGATGCTGGTGATACCAGTGCTAAGAAAGAAGACGACGTCGTAGACGCCGAATTCGAAGAAGTAAAAGACAAAAAATAATAGCCCTTAAGCGGGCACTGCAACAGTAGGCCTTACTGTTGCTGGGAACCAGCACGGGCGTCGAGGAAACTCTACGCCCGTGCACGCATGTTAAGGGTAGGAAAAAAAAGAATGGCGAAGAGAGATTATTACGAGGTTTTAGGCGTCACAAAGGGCGCTGATGAACGTGAAATCAAAAAGGCCTATAAACGCCTGGCAGTAAAGTATCATCCGGACCGTAATCAGGATGAAAACGATACCGGCGAGAATTTCAAAGAAGTTAAAGAAGCCTATGAAATTTTGACCGACCCACAAAAGCGCGCAGCATATGATCAGTATGGTCATGCAGCCTTTGAACAAGGTGGCATGGGCGGCGGTGGTTTTGGTGGTGGTGGCGGTGCTGATTTTAGTGATATTTTTGGTGATGTTTTCGGTGATATCTTCGGCGGCGGCCGTCGTCAGCGGGCTTCCCGTGGTTCAGATTTGCGCTACAACATGGATCTGACACTGGAAGAAGCGGTGCGCGGTGTAACCAAAGAAATCCGCATCCCAACACTAAATGAATGTGATGTCTGCCATGGTAGCGGTGCTAAACCGGGCAGCTCACCGGTGACTTGCTCGACTTGCCGTGGTGCCGGTCAGGTGCATATGCGCCAAGGTTTCTTCACCGTGCAGCAGGCGTGTCCGACTTGTCATGGCAGCGGCCAAATCATTAAAGATCCGTGCAACAAATGTCATGGACATGGTCGCGTTGAGAAATCAAAAACACTGTCGGTTAAAATTCCGGCGGGCGTTGATACCGGTGACCGCATTCGCTTAAGTGGTGAAGGCGAAGCCGGCGAACACGGCGCACCAGCGGGCGATTTATACGTTCAGGTGCAGGTTAAAGCGCATCCAATCTTCGAACGTGAAGGCAATAATCTATATTGTGAAGTGCCGATTAACTTCGCAATGGCGGCCTTAGGCGGCGAGATTGAAGTCCCGACGTTGGATGGCCGCGTTAAGCTGAAAGTACCTGCGGAAACGCAAACCGGCAAACTGTTCCGTATGCGCGGGAAAGGGGTAAAATCTGTTCGTGGTGGTAGCCAAGGCGACTTGCTCTGCCGCGTTGTGGTTGAGACTCCAGTCCACCTCAGTGAAAAACAGAAACAATTACTGCGCGAACTGGAAGAAAGTTTTGTTGGCGCTGCGGGTGAGAAAAACAGCCCTCGCTCTAAAAGCTTCTTAGACGGTGTTAAGAAATTCTTTGATGACTTAACCCGCTAATCATGTCTTAGCAGTTAACCTGCTAATAAAAATGAAAATTAAAAATCCTCGATAAATATCGGGGATTTTTTTTCATCATTTGGTGTAGAAATATGTGATGCATATGTTTAATTGATCGGTTTTTACGAGTATTACCTGCCATAAAAACGACTTTTTTCGAGTTAAGGGTTATCCTAAAATTCATGAATTGATTTGTCGAGCAGCAGCTCATTGTCTGATGTAAGGAGCTATTCATTGTGACAAACATTATTCGTCAATTTTTACGCCAAGAGGCCGCAGGCGGTCTGATTTTAATTTTTGCCGCTATCGTCGCTTTATTTATGGCTAACGGCCCACTCCAAGGGGCTTATCAATCATTTTTAGATGTCCCGGTATCGGTAAAAATTGCGTCACTGGATATCAGCAAACCGCTGCTGTTGTGGATTAATGATGGCTTAATGGCCATATTCTTCTTGGTTGTCGGCTTGGAAGTTAAACGGGAGCTGATGGAAGGCTCACTGGCGGGGCGCGATAAAGCTGTTTTTCCGGCGATTGCTGCTTTGGGCGGTATGCTCGCCCCGGCCTTGATTTACCTACTGTTTAATGGGGCTGATGAAGTCACTCGCCAAGGTTGGGCCATTCCAGCAGCAACCGATATTGCTTTTGCATTAGGTGTGATGGCATTACTGGGGAATCGGGTTCCAACCAGCCTAAAAGTCTTTTTACTGGCATTGGCCATTATTGATGACCTGGGCGTCATCATTATTATTGCATTGTTCTATACCCATGAGGTTTCGCTGCAAGCTTTAGGGATTGCCGCCGCCGCTATTGCTTTGCTGGGCTATATGAACTGGCGTGGGGTGGGGAAAACATCCGCCTATCTGTTGGTCGGATTGGTTCTGTGGGTCTGCATTCTTAAATCTGGAGTACACGCGACCTTAGCCGGTGTGATTGTCGGCTTTATGATCCCGCTGCACACCAAAGATAAGCGCTCGCCTTCGGAATCACTGGAACATGGTTTGCACCCGTGGGTTGCCTATTTGATTCTGCCGTTATTTGCTTTTGCCAATGCAGGAGTTTCGTTGCAAGGCGTTTCACTCGCTGGATTGACGTCACTATTGCCTTTGGGGATTGCGAGCGGTCTGTTTATTGGTAAACCGCTGGGGATTTTTCTCTTTAGTTGGCTCGCGGTTAAGTTAGGGATTGCTAAACTGCCGGATGCCATTAACTTTAAGCAAATTTTTGCGGTGTCAGTGTTATGCGGTATCGGTTTTACTATGTCGATATTTATTGCATCGCTGGCATTCGATGGTGCCGATGTCGCTTTGCTTACCTATTCTAAGTTGGGCATATTACTAGGCTCCACCACCGCAGCCATTGTGGGTTATAGCTTGTTGCGCCTGGCATTGCCAGCAAAGAAAAAATAACTCATTGATTAATATTTGAATGGCCAGTACTGCTCGTCAAGGTACTGGCGTTCTACCTGATGGATTTCCAGGTTTACCCTTTGTGAAGTCTCAGTACAGGGAATGTTTAGTCGTGCATGGGGCTGTCTACATAGATTTATAGCTCGCCGATATGTTAAGGAGATAACAACATGCGAATGTCGCACATCAATTTCAATCATCTTTATTATTTTTGGCAGGTCTGCAAGGAAGGCTCCGTCGTGGGCGCGGCTGAGGCTTTGTTTTTGACGCCACAAACGATTACCGGGCAAATTAAAGCATTGGAAGAACGTCTGGGTGGTAAATTGTTTAAGCGCCAGGGACGGGGGTTGGTGCCATCAGAATTGGGGCAACTAGTCTTTCGCTATGCCGATAAGATGTTCATGCTCAGCCATGAAATGCTTGATATCGTTAACTATCGTAAAGAATCTAACTTGTTATTTGATGTTGGCGTTGCTGATGCCTTATCTAAGCGCTTAGTTAGCCAAGTGCTGGAAACTGCCGTGGTGGACCATGAAAAAATTCATTTACGCTGTTTTGAATCGACCCATGAAATGCTGCTGGAGCAGTTAAGTCAGCATAAGTTGGACATGATTCTGTCTGATTGCCCGGTGGATTCCAGTCAGCAAGAAGGGCTATTTTCGGTAAAGCTTGGCGAATGTAGCGTGAGTTTTTATTGTCGCCAGCCCATTCCAGATTTACCTTTCCCGGCTTGTTTGCAGCAAAAACGTTTGTTGGTACCCGGTCGCCGTTCAATGTTGGGGCGTAAATTATTAAACTGGATTAACAGCAAAGGCCTACAGGTGGAAATCCTGGGGGAATTTGATGACGCGGCGTTGATGAAAGCTTTTGCTATCTATAACAATGCTATTTTTGTTGCGCCAACTCTGTACGCTGCGGATACCTATGCCAAAGATGACGAAATTGTAGAAATTGGCCGTTTAGATAATGTACAGGAAGAGTATTACGTTATTTTTGCCGAGCGGATGATCCAACATCCAGCGGTACAGCGGGTATGTAACAAAGATTTTTCCGCACTTTTTAGCGGTTAAACAGATTGATTCGAATAGTAAATGGCATAGCTATCAGCTATTCATGACCGGCATTAGCTTTGCGATTTGATGAGTTAGCCAAATTTTAGATATAAAAAAACCGGCCTAGGCCGGTCTTTTTACGAAGCAGCCAACATAATGCAATTACTGCATTGCGTTGATTTGCGCTACTAAGTTTGACTTATGGCGCGCTGCTTTGTTTTTGTGGATCAGACCTTTACAGGACTGACGATCCACGATTGGTTGCATCTCATTAAATGCTTTTTGCGCTGCGTCTTTATCGCCAGCTGCGATTGCCGCATACACCTTCTTAATGAAGGTACGCACCATTGAGCGACGGCTAGCGTTATGCTTGCGGCGTTTCTCAGACTGTACGGCGCGTTTCTTAGCTGATTTGATATTAGCCAAGGTCCAACTCCCAAATATATTCTATTGAGGACAATTCAAAGGCCGAGGAATATGCCCTTTTAGCCTTCGTTTGTCAATGGATTTGTGCAAATAAGCGCCGTTTGTACGGGCGGCACTTGCTACGTTGTGATGGAGCGGGATTTTACCAGCTTCGCGCTGTGGAATACAGTCTTTCGAAAGAAAATTCCACAGTTCACTGCCTCGAAGGGATTCGACGGTGGTTCTTGTAAAAATCTCAGCCTGCTTCTGTATTCAACGGCGTGCGTATTCTACAGGATAAAGTGAGTAAAAGGGATTTTACCTGCGTATTTTTAGCAAAATGGTATGACTTTCGGTTAAAGGTACCAATCGCGGGTTAACCTTAACCGCGGTACAAGGTATAATCCGGCGATTTCCACTGTTTTGAGCCAGCTATGGAGCTAATTCGCGGTATACATAATATCCGGGCACGCCACCATGGTTGCGTGCTAACTATCGGTAACTTTGATGGTGTCCATCGCGGACATCAGGCCTTATTGGAGCAGTTAAAGCGCGAAGGTCAGCGCTTGGGGCTGCCCGTTATGGTGATGATATTTGAACCGCAACCACTGGAATTGTTTGCAGCGGATAAAGCACCGGCTCGACTGACGCGTTTACGCGATAAAGCCAGATATCTGGCCGAAACCGGTGTTGACTATTTATTGTGCGTTAAATTTGATCCGCGTTTTGCAGCTATTACTGCGCAAGCTTTCGTTGCTAAGTTGCTGGTAGCGAAGTTGGGTGTTAAGTTTTTAACTGTTGGCGATGATTTCCGCTTTGGCGCAGAGCGTCAGGGGGATTTTCAGCTATTACAACAAGCGGGGGCTGAGTTTGGGTTTGATGTCATCAGCACAGACAGCTTTTGTGATGGTGGTCTGCGCATTAGCAGCACCGCGATTCGTCAGGCACTTCATGACGACGATTTGGTGTTGGCTGAGACACTGCTGGGTCACCCATACAGTATTTCCGGCCGAGTAGTTCACGGGGACGAACTGGGACGGACGATAGGTTTCCCCACGGCGAATTTGCCGTTAAAACGTTTAGTTGCTCCCGTAAAAGGAGTGTATGCGGTTGATGTATATGGCTTAGGTCCAAAGCCATTGCCCGGTGTTGCCAATATTGGCACTCGGCCTACCGTTGCTGGTGTCCGCCAGCAGCTAGAGGTTCATCTGCTTGATATAACTATGGATCTTTATGGGCGTCATATTGATGTGGTGCTCCGCGCGAAACTGCGCAACGAACAGCGTTTTGCTTCGCTCGATGTTCTGAAGCAGCAAATCGCCCATGATGTGGTGACGGCCCGAACATTTTTCGGGCTAAAGACACCGGTTTAATATTTCTAGCCGAAACGGAACCGAGAATCTAATGAGTGACTACAAGAATACCCTGAATTTGCCTGAAACAGGGTTCCCGATGCGCGGCGATCTGGCTAAGCGTGAACCTGACATGCTGAAACGTTGGTATGAGCAGGATTTGTACGGGATTATTCGTACGGCCAAGAAGGGTAAAAAGACCTTTATTTTGCACGACGGCCCTCCTTATGCGAACGGCAACATTCACATTGGTCACTCTGTTAACAAAATTCTCAAAGATATTATTGTTAAATCGAAAGGAATGTCCGGCTACGACTCACCTTATATTCCGGGTTGGGACTGCCACGGTCTGCCGATCGAGTTAAAAGTTGAGCAATTAATTGGTAAGCCGGGTGAAAAAGTCAGCGCCGCGGAGTTCCGTGCTGCGTGCCGTAAATACGCCGCTGAACAGGTCGAAGGCCAGAAGAAAGACTTCATCCGCTTGGGTGTGTTGGGCGATTGGGACCATCCTTACCTGACGATGGATTTCAAAACTGAAGCTAATATCATTCGCGCATTAAGCAAAATCATTGATAACGGCCACCTGCACAAAGGCGCGAAGCCAGTGCATTGGTGTACAGACTGCGGCTCGTCACTGGCTGAAGCTGAAGTCGAATATTATGACAAAACCTCACCTTCTATTGATGTGCGCTTTAACGCAGTTGATACGGCGGCTGTTGCAGCCAAATTTAATGTGTCGGCGATTAATGGCCCGATTTCACTGGTTATCTGGACCACCACTCCGTGGACTTTGCCCGCTAACCGCGCTATTTCACTGAATGCTGAATATAACTATCAGTTGGTGCAGGTTGCAGGCGAATGCCTGATTCTGGCAGAAGATCTGGTTGAGAGCGTCATGAAGCGCGCTGGCATTGTGGAATGGACGGTATTGGGCAGTTGCAAAGGTTCCGATTTAGAACTGCTGCGCTTCAATCATCCGTTTATGGGCTTTGATGTTCCAGCAATCTTGGGCGATCACGTCACACTGGATGCCGGTACCGGCGCAGTTCATACCGCACCTGGCCACGGCCCGGATGACTTTGTTATTGGTCAGAAATACGGTTTGGAAGTGGCTAATCCGGTCGGCCCGAACGGCTGCTATTTGGCAGGGACTTACCCAACGCTGGACGGCATGTTCGTGTTTAAAGCCAACGATGTGATTGTTGAGCTGCTGCGCGAAAAAGGCGCATTGCTGAAAGTTGAAAAACTGGTCCACAGCTACCCATGCTGCTGGCGTCACAAAACGCCAATTATCTTCCGTGCTACACCGCAATGGTTTATCAGCATGGATCAAAAAGGTCTGCGCAAGCAGTCGCTGGAAGAGATAAAAGGCGTGCAGTGGATCCCCGAGTGGGGCCAGGCGCGTATTGAAACCATGGTAGCAAACCGCCCCGATTGGTGTATTTCACGCCAGCGTACCTGGGGTGTGCCGATGTCTCTGTTTGTCCATAAAGAGACCGAAGCGCTTCACCCGCGCAGCACTGAGCTGATGGAAGAAGTTGCCAAACGTGTTGAGCAAGATGGCATTCAAGCATGGTGGGATCTAGACCCGGCTGAGATCTTAGGTGCCGATGCTGCGGATTATGTCAAAGTGCCAGACACATTGGATGTATGGTTTGACTCCGGCTCAACCCACTCTTCTGTGGTTGACGTCCGCCCAGAGTTTGGTGGTCATAGCCCGGATATGTATCTGGAAGGTTCTGACCAACACCGCGGCTGGTTTATGTCTTCATTGATGATTGCGACCGCGATGAAAGGCAAAGCGCCTTATCGTCAGGTATTGACTCATGGATTCACCGTTGATGGTCAGGGGCGTAAAATGTCCAAGTCCATCGGCAATACCATCAGCCCGCAAGATGTCATGAACAAATTGGGTGGCGACATCCTGCGTTTGTGGGTGGCCTCCACCGATTACACTGGCGAAATCGCGGTTTCTGATGAGATCCTGAAGCGCTCTGCGGACTCTTATCGCCGCATCCGTAACACCGCACGCTTCTTGCTGGCTAACCTTAATGGCTTCGATCCAGCCTTGCATCAGGTGGCCCCAGAAGAGATGGTGGTGGTAGACCGCTGGGCCGTGGGCCGCGCGCAGGCTGCACAAGCCGAGATCATGGAAGCGTACGAAAATTACGATTTCCACTTAGTGGTGCAGCGCTTGATGCAGTTCTGTTCGGTCGAGATGGGTTCTTTCTACCTCGATATCATTAAAGACCGCCAATACACCGCCAAAGGCGACAGTGTTGCCCGTCGTAGCTGTCAGACCGCGCTGTTCCATATTGCAGAAGCATTGGTTCGCTGGATGGCACCAATTATGTCATTCACCGCAGATGAAATCTGGAACCAACTACCCGGTGAGCGCCCGCAGTATGTCTTCACTGAAGAGTGGTATGAGGGCCTGTTCGGGTTGGCGGGTGATGAGAGTATGAACGATACTTTCTGGGCCGAGCTGTTAAAAGTCCGTGGCGAAGTGAATAAGGTGCTGGAGCAAGCCCGTAGCGATAAACGTATTGGTGGTTCGCTGGAAGCAGCCGTGACTTTGTTTGCCACACCTGAATTGGCAGCGCGCCTGAACAGCTTGCAAGATGAGCTGCGTTTTGTGTTGCTGACGTCTGCTGCGAAAGTCGCAGATTATACCGATGCTGATGATGATGCGCAGCAAAGTGAGCTGATTCCTGGGCTGAAAATTACCTTTAATAAAGCTGACGGTGAGAAGTGCCCGCGTTGCTGGCATTACACTCAAGATGTCGGTTTGGTGGCGGAACATGCTGAACTGTGCGGCCGCTGTGTCACTAACGTTGCCGGAGACGGTGAAGAGCGTAAGTACGCCTGATGAGTAAACCTATTTTTTCGACCGGATTGCGCTGGTTATGGCTGGCTGTACTGGTGGTGATTGTCGATCTCGGCAGCAAACAATGGGTTATGACCCACTTTGCACTGTATGAGTCCGTGCCACTGATTCCTTTTTTCAACCTGACCTACGCGCAGAATTTTGGCGCGGCATTTAGCTTCCTTGCGGATAAAAGCGGCTGGCAGCGTTGGTTCTTTGCAGGGATAGCTATCGGTATTTCAGTCCTATTGATGGTGATGATGTACCGGTCTACTGCCAAGCAACGCCTGCTCAATTGTGCTTATGCCCTAATTATTGGTGGGGCATTAGGTAACTTATTTGATCGCATGGTACATGGCGCGGTGATCGATTTTATCGATTTCCACGTCAATAATTGGCATTTCCCGACATTTAACTTTGCTGATACCGCCATCTGTATCGGTGCTGCGCTGGTTATCTTTGAAGGCTTCTTAAGCCCGGCTGAAAAAACCGCGATAAATAAAGGGGAGTGATATGTCTGAACAGGTAGAAAGTCATCAAGTACAAGACAAGAGCGCGGTATTAGTGCATTTCACTCTGAAATTGGAAGATGGCTCAACGGCAGAATCTACCCATATTCACGGGAAGCCCGCGCTATTCCGTTTAGGCGATAACAGCCTAAGCGACGCGCTGGAGCAACAGTTGATTGGTTTGAAAGTAGGAGATAAACACACTTTTACTTTACAACCTGAAGATGCATTTGGTTTGGAAAGTCCTGATTTGATTCAGTACTTTACACAGCGTGACTTTGCGCAAACTGGCGTACCGGATGCGGGTACTATTATGCTGTTTACCTCCCGTGATGGCAGTGAAATGCCGGGCGTAGTGCGGGAAGTAGCAGAAGAGTCCATTACTGTTGATTTTAATCACCCGTTGGCCGGGCATGTCGTCAGCTTTGATATTGAAGTACTGGAGATTGACCCCCAACAGGAGGCTATGCATGCAGATATTGTTGGCTAATCCACGCGGCTTTTGTGCCGGAGTTGATCGGGCTATCAGTATTGTTGAACGCGCGATCGAAATGTATGGCGCGCCAATCTATGTGCGCCATGAAGTGGTGCACAACCGCTATGTGGTTGATAGCCTGCGCGAGCGCGGGGCTATTTTTATCGAGGATATCTCTGAGGTACCTGATGGTTCCATTTTGATTTTCTCGGCCCATGGGGTGTCACAGGCTGTTCGTGCCGAGGCGCGCGCGCGCGAATTGACGATGCTGTTTGATGCAACCTGTCCATTGGTCACTAAAGTTCATATGGAAGTTGCTCGCGCCAGTCGCAAAGGGAAAGAAGCTATCCTGATAGGCCATGCTGGCCATCCGGAAGTGGAAGGGACTATGGGCCAATATAACAACCCGAAAGGGGGAATGTATTTGGTCGAGTCACCTGATGATGTTTGGAAACTGAACATTAAAGACGAGAATAACCTCTGCTTTATGACCCAGACCACCTTGTCAGTTGATGATACTTCCGCAGTGATTGATGCCTTGCGCCAGCGTTTCCCGAAGATTATCGGCCCACGTAAAGATGATATCTGCTATGCCACAACCAACCGACAAGAAGCGGTACGGAATTTGGCGAATGATGCCGATGTCGTTTTGGTGGTAGGGTCGAAAAATTCGTCCAACTCGAACCGCTTGGCTGAGCTGGCGCAGCGCATGGGAAAATCGGCCTATCTGATTGATTCTGCGGCAGATATCCAAGAGTCCTGGCTACAGAATGCGGCGTGTATTGGTGTGACGGCTGGTGCTTCGGCACCGGATATTCTGGTACAGCAAGTCATTGCTCGCTTGAAAGAGCTCGGTGCGGATGGGTCTGTTGAACTGCGTGGCCGTGAAGAAAGTATCATTTTTGAAGTACCAAAAGAATTGCGTGTTGAGGTTAAACAGGTCGACTAATCTCCAGCACGTATTCATCACTCTATCAAGCAGCCCTAAGTGGCTGCTTTTTTACGGGTATACCTCGCCATCACTGCATGAATATGCGAAATAATCGCACTATGCCAGATGAAGTGTTACCGAATCTTTAGGGTAGGTAAGGAATTAAGTGGTTTCACTGATAAAAATGGGCGTATATCATTTTTTTCTAATACAGATTAAATAGGCTGGCAGGGTGCGTGGCGGGCGGCTAATCTGAACCCTTGTCAGGGTAGATGACACAATATTGGGAGAACTCATGACTGATTCAACAATTCGTATCGCCATTGTTGGCGCGGGTGGCCGTATGGGCCGGCAGCTTATCCAGGCTATTACACAGACGAAAGGTGTGGTATTGGGGGCTGCTGTAGAGCGCGCGGGGTCCACTCTGGTGGGAAGTGATGTCGGTGAACTGGCCGGAGTAGGATTGCTAAATATCACAGTAAGTGATGATTTATCCAAGGTGATTGATAATTTTGATGTATTGATCGACTTTACGCGGCCAGAGGGCACTCTGGAACATTTAGCTATTTGCCATACACATCGTAAGGCCATGGTGATTGGAACAACCGGTTTTGATGATGCCGGTAAGGCCGCCATCAGTGCTGCGGCATCTGATATTGGCATTGTGTTCGCCGCTAACTTCAGTGTTGGAGTCAATGTGGTGCTTAAGCTGCTTGAGAAAGCGGCCAAAGTCATGGGCGATTACACTGATATCGAAATTATTGAAGCGCATCATCGCCATAAAGTTGATGCGCCGTCAGGTACCGCGTTGGCAATGGGGGAGGCGATAGCTGAATCCTTAGGGCGCTCACTGAAAGATTGCGCGGTTTATACCCGCGAAGGCCACACCGGGGAGCGCAAACCCGGTACTATCGGCTTCGCCACCGTGCGCGCAGGTGACATTGTCGGCGAGCATACGGCGATGTTTGCTGATATCGGCGAGCGAGTGGAAATTACTCACAAAGCCACTAGCCGTATGACTTTTGCCAATGGGGCGGTTAAATCTGCCATTTGGCTCTCTGAGTGTGATAATGGTTTGTTTGATATGCGCGATGTGCTGAATTTGAACGAACTTTAAAGGTATAAAACACAACCAGTGATGTGGTTGTTTTTATCATAATTATATGATAACAGGGCAATATTTTATTGTCCTTTTTTTGTATTTGTTATAAATAAGGCATTTGTTTTAATTTATCATCATTAACCTATTTTTTATTGTGTTTTTGCACTGTTTTTTGTCTTTTCCTCTCTCTATTAAGTGATAATGTTTGCTTTCACTACACCAGAACGATTTTTTCCAGTCACTTACCCTCGCAACCGTTTACTATGTTAAGTTAGCCTGTGTTTTTGCCGCTATAATCCACTAATTTTAATGAAAACGGTAAAAAACAGAGAAAAAAAGGCACTTTGGCTAGACAAAAGCGTCACTCATCATTAAAATGCGCCCAATTTGCCAAAAATTGGCTCTGAGGGCGGTTTTTGCATTGATTTAGATCGCTAGATGTGAATTAATATGCAAATAATGTGACTGTTTATTCCCTGGAGGATGTTTTGATTAAGTCAGCGCTATTGGTTCTCGAAGACGGAACCCAATTTCACGGTCGGGCCATCGGGGCAGAAGGTACGGCAGTGGGGGAAGTGGTCTTCAATACGTCGATGACCGGTTATCAAGAAATCCTTACTGATCCTTCCTACTCCCGCCAGATCGTCACTCTTACTTATCCTCATATCGGCAATGTCGGCACTAATGCCTCCGATGAAGAATCCTCCGCAGTACACGCCCAAGGTCTGGTTATTCGCGACCTGCCATTGATTGCCAGCAACTACCGTAATGAAGAAGGCTTAGCTGAGTATCTCAAGCGTCACAACATTGTTGCGATTGCAGATATCGATACGCGTAAGCTGACACGGTTGCTGCGCGAGAAGGGCGCTCAAAACGGCTGCATTATTGTGGGTGACTTATCTGATGCGGTACTGGCGCTGGAAAAAGCCAAAGCATTCCCCGGTCTGAAAGGGATGGATCTGGCTAAGGAAGTTACCACCAAGGAAGCTTATCACTGGCTGCAAGGTAGCTGGACTCTGGAAGGTGACTTACCTGCGGCGAAGTCAGCGGAAGATCTACCATTCCATGTGGTGGCTTATGACTACGGTGTAAAACGCAATATTCTGCGCATGTTGGTTGACCGCGGTTGCCGCCTGACGGTGGTTCCGGCCCAGACCCCAGCGGAAGAAGTTCTAAAGCTCAATCCAGATGGCATTTTCTTGTCCAATGGCCCAGGGGATCCAGAGCCATGCGATTATGCCATCGCGGCGATTAAACGCTTCCTGGAAACCGATATTCCGGTGTTTGGCATCTGTTTAGGTCATCAACTGCTGGCACTGGCGAGCGGCGCAAAAACCATCAAAATGAAATTTGGTCACCACGGTGGCAACCATCCGGTGAAAGATTTGGATGCTGATTGTGTGATGATCACCGCGCAGAACCACGGTTTTGCCGTCGATGAAACCACATTGCCATCCAACTTGCGCACTACGCACGTTTCTTTGTTCGATGGTTCCCTACAAGGGATTCACCGCACTGATAAAGCAGCGTTCAGTTTCCAGGGACACCCGGAAGCCAGCCCGGGGCCGCACGATGCCGCCCCGCTGTTTGATCACTTTATCGAGCTGATTGAAGCTTACCGTGCGACCGCTAGCCACACTCACAAATAATCAGGAGCGTCAAACCATGCCAAAACGTACAGATATAAAAAGCATCCTGATTCTGGGCGCAGGCCCGATTGTTATCGGTCAGGCCTGTGAGTTTGACTATTCCGGTGCTCAGGCTTGTAAAGCACTGCGTGAAGAGGGTTACCGCGTTATTCTGGTGAACTCTAACCCCGCCACTATCATGACAGACCCAGAGATGGCCGATGCCACTTATATCGAGCCGATTCACTGGGAAGTTGTGCGCAAAATCATTGAAAAAGAGCGCCCGGACGCAGTATTGCCGACTATGGGCGGCCAAACCGCACTGAACTGCGCATTAGAATTGGAGCGTCAGGGAGTTCTGGCTGAATTCGGTGTCACCATGATTGGTGCTACCGCTGATGCTATCGATAAAGCTGAAGACCGCCGTCGCTTTGATATCGCGATGAAGAAAATTGGTCTGGATACCGCCCGTTCAGGTATCGCGCACAATATGGAAGAAGCATTGGCTGTTGCGGCTGACGTCGGCTTCCCTTGCATTATTCGCCCATCCTTTACCATGGGGGGCACCGGTGGCGGCATCGCGTATAACCGCGAAGAGTTTGAAGAAATTTGCGAGCGTGGTCTGGATTTATCGCCAACCAAAGAGTTGCTGATTGATGAGTCACTGATTGGTTGGAAAGAGTATGAGATGGAAGTTGTTCGCGATAAAAACGACAACTGCATCATCGTCTGCTCCATCGAAAACTTCGATGCCATGGGCATTCATACCGGTGACTCCATCACTGTTGCACCGGCGCAAACCCTGACTGACAAAGAATATCAAATCATGCGTAACGCCTCGATGGCGGTATTGCGTGAAATTGGCGTAGAGACCGGCGGCTCTAATGTGCAATTCTCGGTGAACCCGAAGAATGGCCGTTTGATCGTGATTGAAATGAACCCGCGCGTATCCCGCTCCTCCGCTCTGGCCTCTAAAGCCACTGGTTTCCCTATCGCCAAAATTGCCGCCAAGCTGGCGGTGGGCTATACGCTGGATGAGTTGATGAATGACATCACTGGTGGCCGTACGCCGGCTTCCTTCGAGCCATCCATCGACTATGTTGTCACTAAAATCCCGCGCTTTAACTTCGAAAAATTTGCTGGCGCTAATGACCGCCTGACCACGCAGATGAAATCTGTGGGTGAAGTGATGGCCATTGGCCGCACGCTACAGGAATCACTGCAAAAAGCATTACGCGGTCTGGAAGTCGGCGTGACCGGTTTTGATCCTAAAGTCAGTCTTGATGATCCAGAGGCCCTGACGAAGATCCGCCGTGAATTGAAAGAAGCGGGTTGTGACCGAATCTGGTATATCGCCGATGCATTCCGCGCCGGTATGTCTGTTGATGGTGTCTTTAACCTGACTAACGTCGACCGCTGGTTCCTGGTGCAAATTGAAGAACTGGTGCGTTTGGAAGAAAACGTGGCGGAGTGCGGTATCAATGGCCTGAATGCTGAGTATATGCGTCACTTGAAACGCAAAGGTTTTGCCGACGCCCGTTTGGCGAAATTGGTCGGTGCGGCTGAAAGCGAAGTACGCAAATTACGTTATAAACAAGGTTTGCACCCGGTTTATAAGCGTGTAGATACCTGTGCGGCAGAATTCTCTACTGACACAGCTTACATGTACTCGACCTACGAGGAAGAGTGCGAATCTAACCCTACCAGCGATCGCCCGAAAGTGATGGTGCTGGGTGGTGGCCCGAACCGTATCGGCCAAGGGATTGAATTCGACTATTGCTGTGTACACGCATCACTGGCACTGCGTGAAGACGGTTATGAAACCATCATGGTGAACTGCAACCCAGAAACAGTTTCCACCGATTACGACACTTCTGACCGCCTCTATTTTGAGTCAGTGACACTGGAAGATGTGTTGGAAATCGTCCGCATCGAGAAGCCGCAGGGCGTTATCGTGCAATATGGTGGTCAAACACCACTGAAATTAGCGCGTGAGTTGGAAGCGGCCGGTGTACCGATTATCGGCACCAGCCCAGATGCTATCGACCGTGCCGAAGACCGCGAACGTTTCCAACAGGCGGTTAATCGTCTGGGTTTGAAACAGCCGGCTAACGCCACAGTGGCGACGATTGAACAGGCCGTTGAAAAAGCCGCAGGGCTGGGTTATCCGCTGGTGGTTCGCCCATCTTATGTACTGGGTGGCCGCGCCATGGAAATCGTGTATGACGAAGTTGACCTGCGCCGTTACTTCCAAAATGCGGTTAGTGTGTCAAATGATGCGCCAGTGTTGCTCGACCGCTTCCTTGATGACGCGGTAGAAGTGGATGTGGATGCCATTTGTGACGGTGAGCGCGTGTTAATCGGCGGCATTATGGAACACATCGAGCAAGCAGGGGTTCACTCCGGTGACTCAGCATGTTCATTGCCAGCTTACACCCTGAGCAAGGAAATTCAGGATGTTATGCGCCAGCAAGTGGAAAAACTGGCTTTTGAGCTGTGTGTTCGCGGCTTGATGAATGTGCAGTTTGCGGTGAAGAATAACGAAGTTTATCTGATTGAAGTTAACCCACGGGCTGCCCGTACTGTGCCATTTGTCTCTAAAGCAACTGGCATGCCACTGGCAAAAATTGCTGCCCGTGTGATGGTGGGGCAGACCTTGGCACAGCAAGGGGTTCTGGAAGAAATTATCCCGCCTTACTATTCGGTCAAAGAAGTGGTGCTGCCATTCAACAAATTCCCTGGTGTTGACCCGATTTTAGGGCCAGAAATGCGCTCTACCGGTGAAGTCATGGGGGTTGGCCGTACTTTCGCCGAAGCTTTCTCTAAAGCCATGCTGGGGAGTCAGTCTGGTATGAAAAAGAGTGGCCGCGCACTGTTATCCGTACGCGAGGGGGATAAGCATCGGGTGGTTGATTTAGCCGCGAAGCTGCTGAAACAGGGCTTTGAATTGGATGCGACTCACGGTACCGCGGTGGTGCTGGGCGAGGCAGGGATAAATCCACGCTTGGTCAACAAGGTGCATGAAGGTCGTCCGCACATTCAGGATCGCATCAAGAATGGCGAATACACTTATATCGTGAATACCACGGCCGGACGTCAGGCGATTGAAGACTCTAAGCTGATCCGCCGCAGTGCGTTGCAATACAAAGTGCATTATGACACGACCTTGAATGGTGGTTTTGCCACGGCAATGGCGCTGAATGCCGACCCAACCGAGCAAGTAATTTCAGTACAAGAAATGCACGCCAAGATTAAGAATATGAAAGGTTAATTTAGGTTGTCAGAAAGTGGGCGATGGAAACATCGCCCTGAGTTTATTGACAAAGTGCTCGCAGCGGTGAAAACAGGCAGATCGTAAAGACGCCGTCAATACATCCATGTAGGCTCGAGCCGCGCCATCCCTAGCGCGGACGCTTTACTCTTCTGCCCGTCCTCACCACCCGAGATCGAGTCGTCGAGGTTTGTCAGCAGTCTGCGGGCGATGGAAACATCGCCCTTTTTTATGCTTATTATTTATAAAATCGCGCTTTTTACTCGCCGATACAGTGTTTCTTATACGCAGAAGTATTATTCATAAACGATAGTATTGTTTATAAACAACATTGGTGAAGATCAATGTTCATGCGGGTTGTGGGGAGTAGCTTATAGTCCGGCGGCTCACAACCGTTTTAGCTAGCTTAAAGCGACTTTGATACCCAAACCGATTAACAGCCCACCGAGTAACTTATCGACAACTTTTTGCGCTTTCGCCAAACCACGGCGCACCGGTGCACTTTGAATCAGAATAACCAGCAAAGGCCACCAAATGACGGCCAGTACCCAGATGATTGAGGCGTACCACAGTTTTTCACCCACGCCGGAGTTAATCTGTAATATTTGGGTGAAAACGGCGAGGAAAAAGAGAGTCGCTTTGGGATTCAATAAATTGCAAAGGTATCCCTGCAAGAATGCGGCTTTCAGTGTGATGGGGGAGAGTGTGGTGCTATCGATGCTGAGTTTACTTTCTCCGCGCGATAACAATGCCTGGATACCAATCCAGATCAAATAGCAGGCTCCGGCATATTTCAGGAAGTTGAACAGCCAGGGTGTGGTGGTGATAACCACGGCCAGACCAGCTACGCAATAAGACATATGTGTAGCGACGCCCAAAATGACGCCGAGTGCTGTCATCATTGCTGCGGGGCGGCGATAGCGGGCGGCGTTTTTAATCACCAGAAAAAAATCAGGGCCGGGGGAGATCATCCCCAATGTAGCAATAGTTGCGACGAATAAAGAAGTTTCAAGCATAAGGGTACCGAGTGAGAGTGGTGCGTTCTGATGATAATAGCGCTACCGGGATTTCCCTGCATTTATCTTTTACTCTTTTGATGGATAGTGATGCACGAATATGAGTCTGGACAATGTGATAAGCAGTGACGTACCAAATCAGAAACAGCGGGAAATCACACGCTTGTGTATTAAGTGTGCATTGCTGCTGCTACAACACGGTGCAGAAAGTATGCTGGTTGAGCAACTAGCCGCTCGCCTTGGTATCGCTTTGGGGATGGACAGTGTCGAAAGCTCCATTTCAGCCAATGCCGTGGTGTTAACCACCATCAGCCGGGGCAATTGCCTGACATCCACCCGCAAAAATATTGACCGCGGTATCAACATGCACGTCGTGACGGAGGTGCAGCATATTGTGATTATGGCGGAGCATCATTTGTTAGATGTAAAAGATGTGGAAAAACGCCTTGAGCATATTAAGCCGCTGCGGTATCCGCGCTGGCTAGTGGTGGTGATGGTCGCCTTATCATGTGGCTGTTTTAGCAAGTTAAATGGCGGCGGTTGGGATGCATTTTTCATCACTTTCTTAGCCAGTGGGCTGGCGATGTTTGTGCGCCAAAGCTTAACGGCCCGCCATATGAACCCGCTGATTAACTTCTGTATCACCGCGTTTGTTGCGACATCCGTTTCTGGGCTATTAATGCGCTTACCGTTTTTCCACGAGGCCTCCAGTGTAGCAATGGCTGCGAGTGTGCTGTTGTTAGTTCCCGGATTCCCACTGATCAATGCGGTCGCCGATATGTTTAAAGGGCACGTGAATACGGGTCTTGCTCGTTGGGCAATGGCCAGTTTATTGACGTTATCAACCTGTATTGGGGTGATATTCGCGATGGCGACGTGGGGATTACGAGGATGGTGATGAATTTACTCTGGGCATTATTGCAAGATATGGTGTTGGCGGCTATTCCGGCGCTGGGTTTTGCGATGGTATTTAATGTGCCGGTGCGGGCATTACGCTACTGCGCATTGCTGGGTGCCGTTGGGCACGGCTCGCGCATGTTGATGATTCATTTTGGCATGAATATCGAACCAGCTTCATTATTGGCTTCAATTATGATTGGCGTCATCGGAATTAATTGGTCGCGCTGGTTGCTGGCGCACCCGAAAGTGTTCACTGTTGCCGCCGTCATTCCTATGTTCCCTGGGATTTCTGCTTACACCGCGATGATATCGGTCGTAGAGATTTCTCATCTGGGTTACACCGAGGCATTAATGTCCACGATGGTGACTAATTTCTTGAAGGCATCATTTATTGTCGGTGCGTTGTCGATTGGTTTATCCTTGCCTGGATTATGGTTATATCGCAAACGTCCTGGTGTATAAGGCTTTTTTTTCCCCTATTCTTTGTCTTGGGGTAGGAGCAGTCTTATATGTGTGATTAGTCTGCTTATCGCTATCGACGCTGGATTAGGCTTTCCGTATAGTGTGAGCAATTTTTCGGGACTGGCTCTCGCAGCCTACAGGGTTTAATAATGATTATCAGCCTGATCGCTGCATTGGCAGCGGATCGCGTTATTGGTATGGAAAACGCCATGCCATGGCACTTACCGGCTGACTTAGCGTGGTTCAAACGTAACACGCTAAATAAACCGGTAATTATGGGTCGCAAGACATTCGAATCTATCGGTCGCCCTCTACCTGGGCGGTTGAATATTGTTATCAGTAGCCAACCGGGCATTGATGACCGCGTGACATGGGCTACTTCTATTGATGATGCGCTTGCCTTGGCGGGTGATGTGGAAGAAGTGATGGTGATGGGCGGTGGACGTGTCTATAAGCAATTCTTAGACCGCGCTAACCGCATGTATCTCACTCACATTGATGCTGAAGTTGGTGGTGATACTCACTTCCCAGACTATGAGCCTGATGAATGGGAAAGCACCTTTAGTGAGTTCCATGATGCAGACGAGGCTAATTCACATAGTTATTGCTTCGAGATCCTCGAGCGTCGCTAATTGCAACTGCCATCCCAAATAAAAAAGCCTGCTTATTAACAGGCTTTTTTATGCTTATTTTCTAATTAATTATATTTTACAGGTAATTAGAAGAATCTTTTGCTGCTGCGGCTATTTCGTCAGTTTGGGTTATTTCAGCTTCAACTTTGAAAGCAGGTTGGGTGAAATAACGCTTATCTTCCCAACGGAGCAGGGTTAAATTACCTCCCCAGCAACAACCGGTATCCAGCCCATAAATCCCTTCAGGGACACCTTTTCCTTCCAGCGATGCCCAGTGACCAAAGATAATTGAATACTCAGGGCTGACCAGTCGCGGTAACTCAAACCAAGGTTTAAGTGGGGCAGGGGCATTTTCTGGCGTGTCTTTACAGATCATATCCAGTTGCCCATTTGGGAAGCAAAAACGCATACGAGTCAATGCATTAGTGCTAAAGCGCAAACGTGCTAACCCCGTCAATTCTGGTGACCAGTTGTTGGGCATATCACCGTACATTGCATCAAGGAATAGCGGGTAGCTGTCGCTGCTTAAGACTGCCTCTACTTCACGGGCACACATCTGGGCTGTTTCTATATCCCACTGAGGGGTAATACCGGCGTGGGCCATAATCAATTTTAATTCGTCATCAACCTGCAAAACCGGTTGGCGGCGTAACCAATTAATCAGCTCGTCAGCATCTGGGGCTTCAAGCAGTGGAGTGATGCGGTCTTTGGGTTTATTGCGGCTGATGCCAGCATAAACCGCCAGCAAATGCAGATCATGATTACCCAGAACCATCCGTACGGCTGGCCCTAGTGAGCGGACATAACGTAATACATCCAGTGAAGCCGGGCCTCGGGAAACTAAATCACCGGTCAGCCACAAAGTATCTTGCTGCGAGTCAAAGTTCACTTGCGCTAATAGCGCGAGTAACTCATCAAGGCAGCCATGAACATCGCCAATAAGATAAGTAGACATAGTTGAGGTCAGGGTTAATGGATAAGCGCGGGGATCGCTAAACGGAACACCGGAATCACAGTACGGAAAGCCTGACCGAGGTGGTCAACCATCTCATAATGCCCTTCCATGGTACCCAGCGGCGTTTCTAGCACAGCTCCGCTGGTGTATTGGAACTCGTTACCTGGCAGGATCAACGGCTGTTCGCCGATGACTCCTTCGCCCTGAACTTCTGTCTGTCGGCCATTGCTATTGGTAATTAACCAATAGCGGCCAATAAGTTGCACATTTGAACGGCCTAAATTACGAATCGTCACGGTATAGGCGAAGACAAAACGCTCTTCGTCAGGTATCGACTGAGTTTCCACATAGATACTTTGTACCTGTACACAAACGCGGGGCTGTTCAATCATAATGTGCTCCTGCTTATTCTTGTGGTGCCGATTGAGCTGAAAGCCAGTTCGCCAGCTTACAGTATTGTGCTACCGAAATATTCTCTGCCCGCATTATCGGGTCAATACCTAATTCGATTAATTGCTCTGAAGTGAATAGGTCACCCAAGCTATTACGCACGGTTTTTCTGCGCTGGTTGAATGCTTGCGTAGTAATGCGGGTCAGCATCCGCACATCGCCCACTGGGTTTGGCATATTCACATGAGGAATAAGACGCACCACGGCCGAATCCACTTTCGGGGCCGGGGTAAATGCAGTTGGCGGCACTTCCAGCACGGGAATGACGTTGCAATAGTATTGCGCCATTACTGTCAGACGGCCATAAGCTTTACTGTTAGGCCCTGCAACCAGGCGGTTAACCACCTCTTTTTGCAACATGAAATGCATGTCGCGGATTGCATTAGTATAGCTGAAAAGATGAAACATCAGCGGGGTAGAGATGTTGTAGGGCAAGTTACCAAAGACCCGTAATGACTGCCCTGCTTGCTCGGCTAGCTCAGAAAAATTGATTTTCATCGCATCTTCTTGATGAATAGTGAGCTTGTCTTTCAGTTGAGGATGGCTGGCCAGACGAGCAGCCAAATCGCGGTCTAGCTCGATGACTGTCATATGATCCATACGAGCGGCTACGGGTTCAGTCAATGCGCCTAAACCGGGGCCAATCTCCACCACTGCTTCACCGGGAACCGGGTGGATAGCGGAGACAATGCTGTCGATGACAAACTGATCGTTTAAAAAGTTTTGTCCAAAGCGTTTGCGGGCAAAGTGCCCTTGGTGGACTCTATTATTCATTGCTGTTATTTATCATTTTAATGGCTAAGTTTAATGCCGTAATGAAACTGCCGACATCGGCAGAACCGGTTGCGGCGAGTTCTAAAGCGGTACCGTGATCCACAGATGTGCGGATAAAAGGTAGCCCGAGTGTGATATTGACAGCTCGGCCAAACCCTTGATATTTCAATACTGGCAGCCCTTGATCATGGTACATGGCAAGAACGGCATCTGCATGTTGCAGATATTTGGGTTGAAATAGTGTGTCTGCGGGGAGCGGGCCGATAAGGTTTATTCCTTGCTGACGCAATGTATCTAACGCGGGAATAATGGTATCGATCTCTTCATGGCCCATATGACCACCTTCGCCCGCATGCGGATTAAGCCCACACACATAAATCTGTGGTTGGCTAATACCAAATTTGGTTTTCAAGTCATTATCAAGAATGGTGATAACTTCATGCAGACTCGCCTGAGTGATAGCCCCCGGCACTGCCAGTAAAGGCAAGTGAGTGGTTGCTAGCGCGACCCGCAACTCTTCTGTTGCCAACATCATCACCACCCGAGAGCAGAGGCTACGGTCAGCAAAGAACTCAGTGTGCCCGATAAAGGGGATACCCGCATCATTGATAATACTTTTTTGTACCGGGCCGGTGACCAATGCAGCGAATTCGCCACTGATTGCGCCATCACAGGCTTTAGCCAGTGTCTCCACCACATAGTGGCTGTTTCTGACATCAAGCTGACCGGGGGTCACCTCAGCGACAGTTTTCACTGGCAAGATAGTCAGAGTACCCGCGCGTTGTGCCAATGCGGGTTGATCTTGCTGATATTCACGTAGCTGCAATGGCAGGTTAAGTTGACTGGCACGAGCAAGTAGCAAGGCCGGATCAGCGCACACCACCAACTCAACAGGCCAATCCTGCTGCGCTAAGGCGATGACTAAATCCGGCCCAACCCCGGCAGGCTCGCCGGGGGTGATAACAATCCGATTATTGTGTTTTCGCATCACTACCATCAAGAATTTTCACATAAGCTGCGGCGCGTTGCTCTTGCATCCAGGTTTGAGCTTCTTCTGCAAACTTACGGCTAAAGAGCATACGGTACGCCCGATCTTTCTGTGCTGCATCAGTTTTGTCTACCTGACGGGTATCAACAACCTGAATTAAATGCCAGCCGAAAGAAGAATGAACCGGCGCACTGATTTCGCCTTTTTTCAGTTTCATCAGCGCATCACGAAATGCGGGATCATAAATATCTGGCGAAGCCCAACCCAAGTCACCGCCTTGCATAGCAGAACCCGGATCCTGAGAAATTTCTTTGGCGATAGTGGCGAAGTTGGCTTTCCCGCTCTTAATATCTGCAGCCGCAGCCGCTAACTTGGCACGGGCCTGATCGTCAGTCATGACGGGTGACGGTTTCAGCAAGATGTGGCGGGCGTGAACCTCGGTGACGGAAACCGAGTTATCAGCTCCACGGATATCATTCACTTTCAGAATATGGAAGCCGACACCGGAACGGATTGGACCAACAACATCACCTTTGCTAGCCGATTGCAGTCTTTCCGCAAACAAAGAAGGCAATTCCTGCAATTTACCCCAACCCATCTGGCCGCCTTTCAGCGCCTGAGAGTCAGCTGAGTTGGCGATAGCCAATTTACCAAAATCAGCGCCGCCTTTAATGTCAGATACTAATTTGTTAGCGACATCTTCAGCCTGATCAACCTGTTGTTGCGACGGATTTTCAGGTAATGGAATCAGGATGTGGCTGAGGTTCAATTCCGCATCACCGCTAGTTTGGTTGCCCACTTGCTTGGCCAGCGATTCAACTTCTTGCGGCAGAATAGTAATGCGACGACGCACTTCATTGTTACGCACTTCTGACGTCAGCATTTCTTTGCGGATCTGCTCACGGTAAGTGTCGTAATTCAGACCGTCAGCCGCTAAACGGCTACGCATCTGGTCAGGAGTCATCCGGTTTTGCGCGGCAATATCAGCAATAGCTTTATCCAGCGCTTCGTCACTGATGGTAATGCCCATCTTTTTCGCCATCTGCAATTGGATATTATCCATGATCAGGCGCTCAAGAATTTGATGACGCAATGTCGCATCATCTGGAACTTGTTGCCCAGCTTGCTGTGCATTCAGTTTCACGGATTGTAACAGACCGTCGACATCGCTTTGCAGGACGACGCCGTTATCAACCACTGCGGCAACTTTATCAACTTCTTGTGGTGCTGCGAACGCGGTATTGGCACAGACAACCAATCCGAGAATAAGCGTTCTCCAGTTCTTCATACCTTTTCCATTTATGTAATCCGCTTTTGCGGGTTAAAATTCACTGTATTCAGTGTGTTACACAGTATCAGAATGCACTTTGATAAGGCAGAATACCTGAGCCTAGCATCTGCGTAGTCCCCAGGCTATGGTCGCTGCTCAGACCACGTAATTCGATGTTAAAGCTAACTCTGTTGTCATATTTGCTGGTTTCATTTTGTGAATTCCAACCCGTGATTTTCCGTTCATAACCCAAGTTAATTGCCCAGCAGCAAGTATTGTATTGTACGCCAACCAATTGACTTGCGGGCTGATTGGCTTTGGTATCGTAATAATAAGCTCCAACCAATGCCCAGCGATCAGCAATTGGCCAACTGGCGGTAGTACCAATTTGAGAAATACCCTGTTGATAACCCGGGCTTTTCACGTTCGATACTGCTGCTTGAATATATTCCGGGCTGGCATAGCGATAATTCAATTGAATCATACGCTCAGAGTCTTTCCTATACTCCATTACCGCATTACCCAGGGTCAAACTCCCCAAGCGGGTATCATATTGCGCGCCGCCTTTCAGGCCCAGTTGATCACTAATGCGCCAGAAGCTATCACCCGCCCAAACCAAGCTACCGGTATCATCACTGTTATCGATGGTTTCACTATTACCCGTCCGCGAACGGCTAAAGTAATAGATTTGACCTACTGAAACGTTAAAACGTTCAACCAGTTCATCATCATAAATGCGAGAAGTTAAACCGGTAGACACCTGATTGGCTGAAGCTATGCGATCCAGACCACTATAAGTACGGTCACGGAACAGGCCGGAGTAGTCCGACTGCATCAGCGTGGTGTCGTAAATATAGATATCATCCTGATTCCGGTAAGGAACGTAGAGATATTGTGCGCGTGGTTCTAATGTTTGGGTGAAACCTGTCGCCCAGTCCATTGGCCGATCAAAGACCACTTTACCGTCGACTTTAAACTGTGGCATCACGCGGTCAACCGAGTCTTTCAAGTTGGGCGGGGTTGCACCACCATTCTGTCTTCTATAGTAGTTGGCAAAGCCGTCTGGCACATCTTGCTGATAATGGGTTGCCAGTAATTTAGCTTCGGTATTTAAGCTACCCCAACCGTTAGACAACGGCAGATTAACTGAGGGTTCGATGTGGAAACGGCTGGCTTCCGGATTATACGGATTGACACTGGTGAATTTGACCGCCTGGCTATAGACGTGTAAATCAAACGGACCAAGATCATTTTTGTAGTAGTTCATGTCCAGCTGAGGCTGGGCGCGGTAAGCATTACTGTTACCACCGGTAGTAAATACCTGGAACTGTTTGGACGCCAGGGTGGCATCCCAGTTCTGGTTAGCATAACCCACACTGAAAATTTGTGTGGCATAGCCGTCAGTGGTCGAACCGTATTGTGAGGTTAAATCGGTAAAGTAATCTGGGTCACTGACACGGGTATAGTTGACGTTGAAGCGCCAAACTTTATCCATCACACCCGAATGGCTCCAGTAGTATAACCAGCGGGTAGGATCTTGCTCTTTGCCATCAACGCCATGGTATAAGCGGTCACTCGGTAACCAATCCAACGCCATGGTGCCAGAACCAGGAGCCAGCAAATAGCGGAACTCATTTTGCCACTGCAAACCACGCCGCTCCATATAATGAGGGGTGATGGTGGCATCAAAGTTTGGCGCAATGTTCCAATAATACGGCAGCATAAATTCAAAGCCGTTATTACTGGTGTACTTAGCATTTGGGATCAGGAAACCAGATCGGCGTTTGTCGCCCACCGGTAATTGCATGTACGGGCTATAGAACACCGGCACTTTGCCAATTTTAAAACGCGCATTCCAGATTTCTGCGACTTGCTCTTCGCGGTCATGGATCACTTCGGAGCCGACTACGCTCCAGCTATTATCGCCGGGTAAGCAAGAAGTGAATGTCCCATTCTCTAAAATGGTATAGCGGTTTTGACCGCGTAATTTCATCTGGTCAGCATCACCACGCCCCTGACGACCGACCATCTGATATTTGCCTTTATCCATATCAGTGTCTTTGGTATTCAGGTTTGACCAGCCTTTCGGCCCTTTCAGCTTAATTTGCGGATCGTCGTAATTAACGTCACCGGTCGCTGTGACGGTACGCACCGGGATAGCTTCGCTCGGTTTCTGTACTTGAGTGAGTTCGACCTGATTAGCCGTCAGGGTGCTATTGCCTTGTTGGACAATAACATTGCCGGTAAAAAGGGCATTATCCGGGTAATTGGCTTCGGTTTTATCCGCATTAATACGGACCGGCAGCTGGTTCGGATCGCCAGTGACCAAAGGTTGGTCATAGGTCGGTACTCCAAGCATACATTGCTCGGAAAGGTCAGCCAGAGTGTGCTGGCTATATAGTGCCGTCCATATCAATGTGGCCAGCAGTGTTGGGAATCTTTTTTTCATACGCGGTTTTGGTGTTCCGTCATCGGGGGGCATCATGCCGGCAAACGGTCTGAGACTATATTACTCATCACAGTTGCGCTAGTGTTAAATCCGGCCGTTTACACGTCTCGTTGTTAGGCGCTGAGCTGAATGCCGAGTATGATAATGCAAATTTTGACTGACGGCATGATGAATTGAGGAGTATATGCGGTATTGGGGAAAACTGCTCGGTCTGATATTGGGCTTTATGTCCGGTGGCGTCTGGGGTGCAATCTTGGGGTTGCTTGTTGGCCATATGGTCGACAAGGCGCGTAGCACTAAGCGCCGCGGCTATTTTGCCGATCAACAAACACGACAATTAATTTTTTTCCGCACCACTTTTCAGGTTATGGGGCATTTAACCAAGGCCAAGGGGCGGGTGACGGAGGTCGATATTCAACTTGCCAGTCAATTGATGGACAGAATGCAATTGCATGGCGAGGCGCGAACAGCAGCACAGCAAGCGTTTCGCGAGGGGAAAGAGAGTGGGTTCCCGTTGCGTGAAAGATTGCAGGAACTCCGTGGTGTTTGCTTTGGTCGTTTTGATTTAATTCGGATGTTTCTGGAAATTCAGCTACAAGCCGCATTTGCTGACGGCTCTTTGCATCCTAATGAACGGCAGGTTTTGTATGTCATTGCTGAAGAATTGGGGATCTCCCGTGGTCAGTTTGATCAGTTCCTGAGCATGATTGAGGGCGGGCGTCAGTTTGGCGGTGGCGGTTGGCAAGGCCAACAGAGTGGTTATTCTCAAGGCGGCTACCAGCAAGCGCCACAAGGCCCGACATTAGAGGACGCCTGCAAAGTGCTGGGAGTGAGCAGCACGGATGATAGTGTGACCATCAAACGGGCTTACCGTAAGCTTATGGGAGAGCATCATCCAGATAAGCTGGTGGCGAAAGGTTTGCCGCCGGAAATGATGGAGATGGCTAAGCAAAAAGCCCAAGAAATTCAAGCCGCGTATGATTTGATTAAGCGCGAGAAAGGATTTAAGTAAGGGTTGTGGTGTCAGCAAAACCAAAACTAGATCGGATCTTCTGTTCCGATCTAGTTTGATTCTGGCGCGATCTTCTAGTGAAAAGTTAAAATAGTAAAAGTTAAAACTCGGGATCGCATTTAAAATGCATTGCTGTGCCAAATTCCGGGTGAGTGATACATAACTCTTGAGCATGTAACTGCAACCGGGGGGCCATCGCTTTTGCTGCGGGATGGGCATAGAAGCCATCACCGAGGATCGGGTGACCCATCGCCAGCATATGAACCCGTAATTGGTGTGAGCGGCCTGTAATGGGGGATAACTTCACTCGCGTACTGCCATCAGCATCCCGAGACAGCACTTGATACTGAGTTTGCGAGGATTTACCGGTTTCGTAACACACTTTTTGTTTGGGCCGGTTCGGCCAGTCGCAAATTAAAGGCAGGTCAATCAGCCCTTCATCTTGCGCCAAATGGCCCCACACCCGCGCAATATAAGACTTTTTCGGCTCGCGCTCGCGAAATTGCCGCTTCAGCTCGCGCTCAGCCGCTTTGGTTAATGCCACCACAATCACGCCACTGGTCGCCATATCCAGCCGGTGAACAGATTCAGCCGTCGGAAAATCGGCCTGAATACGTGTCATGATGCTGTCTTTGTTCTCCGGCGCACGACCCGGTACAGAAAGTAATCCGCTCGGTTTATTCACCACCATGATGTGCTCATCCTGAAACAGGATGAGCAGCCAAGGGTCGAGTGGGGGGGTATAGGGTTCCATTACTGGTGCGTCACCACGACTAAACGAATAGCATCCAAACGCCAGCCCGCCTGATTCAGGTTTTCCAGCACCATTTTACGGTTATGTTCCAGAGTCTCTATTTCGTCATCACGAATATTGGGGTTAACCGCTTTTAGGGCTTCCAGACGTGAAAGTTCAGTGCTCAGTTTGTCATCCGCTTCATGTTTAGCCGCTTCAATCAGTAAACGTGCCTGTTCTTCAATCAGGGCTTCTGCTTGCTGCAACATTGCATGAACTTCTTGCTGAACCGCATTGACCAATTTGCTGGAGGTATGGCGATTGACGGCATTTAGTTGGCGATTAAAGCTTTCAAATTCAACCTGCGCGGCCAAATTGGTGCCATTTTTGTCCATCAGCATCCGCACCGGCGTCGGCGGTAAGAAGCGAGTCAGTTGTAAGTGTTTTGGTGCTTGCGCTTCGACCACATAGACCAACTCCGCGAGCAGAGTACCGACCGGCAATGCTTTGTTTTTCAACAAAGAAACTGCACAACTGCCGGTGTCGCCGGATAAGATCAGATCCAAGCCGTTACGGATGATCGGGTGCTCCCAACTGACAAACTGAGCATCTTCGCGCGATAACGCCTGTTCGCGATCGAATGTCACTGTGCAGCCATCTTGCGGCAGCCCAGGGAAGTCCGGCACCAGCATGTGGTCAGAGGGGGTCAGCACAATTAAATTGTCGCTGCGATCTTCTTGATTGATACCCACAATATCGAACAGATTCAGGGCGAAACTGACCAAATTGACGTCATTGTCTTGGTCGGCAATGATTTGCGCCAGTTCTTGCCCATGTTCGCCGCCGTTGGAGTGCATTTCTAGCAGGCGGTCACGGCCCTGTTCCAATTGGAGTTTCAGCCCTTCGTGCTGCTGGCGGCAGGCGTGGATAAATTCATCCAAACCTTCCTGTTCATTCGGCGTCGCCAGATAGGTAATCAATTCCTGATAGCCACTGTCATAAATGGTACGGCCAGTCGGGCAGGTGTGCTCGAAAGCATCCAAACCTTCGTGATACCAGCGCACCAGCACGGCTTGCGCAGTATTCTCCAGATAAGGCACCATGATTTGAATTTCACGGTTTTGACCAATCCTGTCCAGGCGGCCAATACGTTGTTCGAGCAAGTCTGGGTTAAAAGGCAAATCGAACATCACCAATTGGCAAGCAAACTGGAAGTTGCGCCCTTCGGAGCCGATTTCTGAACACAGTAATACCTGCGCGCCATCTTCTTCAGAAGCAAAATAGGCCGCCGCACGGTCGCGTTCAATCAGTGATAAACCTTCATGGAATACGGCCGCGCGGATAGCTTCGCGCTCGCGCAATACTTGCTCAAGCTGTAAGGCGGTGGCGGCTTGGGCGCAGATAACCAGCACTTTCTCACTGCGATTTGCAGTCAGATAGTTAAGCAGCCATTCAACCCGCGGGTCAAAGTTCCACCAAGTGGCATTTTCGCCCTCAAATTCTTGGTAGATTTGTTCTGGGTAAAGCATGTCTTTGGCGCGTGCTTCCAGGGTTTTTTTCGCACCCATAATGCCAGAGACTTTAATGGCTGTTTGGTATTGAGTCGGCAGTGGCAGCTTAATCTGATGCAAAACACGATGTGGGAAGCCTTTCACCCCATTGCGGGTGTTGCGGAACAAGATACGGCTGGTGCCGTGTCTGTCCATCAGCATGGTCACCAGCTCTTGGCGGGCGGCTTCGCTGTCTTCAGTTTGACTGTTTGCCGCTTTCAGCAGCGGTTCAATATCTTGCTCATTAATCAGCTCGCCGAGCAGATTCAGCTTGTCATCAGTTAAGCGCTCACCGCCCAGCAGCAATGTCACAGCATCGGCGATGGGGCGGTATTTTTGCTGCTCATTAACGAATTCTTCGTAATCGTGGAAGCGGTCGGGATCAAGCAAGCGCAAACGGGCAAAGTGACTTTGCTGGCCTAATTGCTCTGGGGTGGCGGTCAACAGCAACACGCCGGGGATATGCTCGGCCAGCTGTTCAATAACTTGATATTCGCGGCTCGGGGCTTCTTCACTCCAGGCCAGATGGTGCGCTTCATCCACCACCAGCAGATCCCAGGAAGCATCCGCCAACTGTTCCAGGCGCTGTTTATTACGGCGTACAAAATCCAGTGAGCAAATGACCATTTGTTCAGTTTCAAACGGATTGGTGCTGTCGAGTAGGGACTCGGAATAGCGGCTGTCATCAAACAGCGAGAAGCGCAGATTAAAGCGGCGCAGCATTTCGACCAACCACTGATGCTGCAAGCTTTCCGGCACCACAATCAGGATGCGCTCAGCACGGCCTGACAGTAGTTGCTGGTGGATAATCATCCCGGCTTCGATGGTTTTACCCAAGCCGACTTCATCGGCCAGCAATACACGCGGTGCATGGCGCTGGCCCACTTCATAAGCAATATGTAATTGGTGCGGGATCAGGCTGGCGCGGATGCCGCGCAGGCCACTCCACGGCAAGCGGAACTGCTCACTTTGATATTTACGGGCGCGGAAACGCAGCGCGAATCGATCCATACGATCGATTTGGCCTGCAAATAATCTATCCTGCGGTTTGCTAAAAGTCAGTTTGCTATCGAGCAACACTTCACGCATAGAAACGCCGGTTTCTTCGGTATCCAGGCGGGTGCCGATATAGGTAATCAGCCCATTCTCCTCAGACACCTCTTCCACTTTCAGCTGCCAGCCTTCGTGGTGAGTGATGGTATCACCCGGATTGAACATGACACGGGTAATTGGCGAGTCATTTCTGGCGTAAAGGCGGTTTTCACCGGTGGCGGGAAACAGTAAGGTGATCATGCGTACGTCAATGGCAACGACGGTACCCAATCCAAGTTCGCTTTCTGTATCGCTGATCCAGCGTTGACCAAGTGTAAAAGGCATAAATTATCGGCTCGATTTTTTTGTTGGACAGTTATTAGTAAAAAGGTTTTTGTAAATTTAAGTACGTATAGAGAACAAAAATAAAATGACTGGCAATAGTCTACCGCCCACGCAGCTTACGTGGCTGACGAGTCTGTCTGAAAATGACAGGATTCGATTACACGGTTAATTATAACCAGTCGGTTATGTCAATGTGATTGATGCGAATTTTGGCAAGGGCGCTATGGTAATGGAAGCAGGGCCTTTCGTCACCTGTAAAATACCCGTCATATTTCAAGCTGCATGTGTGTTGGCTGCTTTCGCTCATCGGGATTAATGAGCCTCATCCTTGAGGCTCACCCTGCGGGCTAGCATAAATGCTGTTCAAATCGGTTCCCGACCGATTTGTCATTCGCTTGCCGCCTTCCTGCAACTCGAATTATTTAGGATATTAAGGTATCAGAATAGCCCCATCTGACCGGTTATCAGTGTCGTGAAGTCATCGTGTATAAAAGGCAGTATAGCATCGGCCACGGGTTGGAGCTGTCGAGTCAGGTAGTGATCGTAATCAATCGGGGACTGCCGGGTTTCGAGGGGTTCGGGGCCAGCGGTGGTCATGACATAACTTATCCAGCCACCATTTTGATATTGCAATGGCCGCCCAAGCTTACGGTTGAATTCATCCGCCAGGCGCGCGGCTCTGGCATGTGGCGGGACATTGCGCTGGTAGTCGTCGAGTCGACGGCGCAAGCGCTTGCGGTAAATCAGTTGCTCATCCAGCTCGCCATTGAGGGTTCGGGCGACATAATCGCGCACATAGTCCTGATAGGGTTGCTGCTGGAAAATCCGCAGGTACAGCTCGCGCTGGAATTGCTGGGCCAATGGTGTCCAGTCAGTGCGCACCGTTTCCAGCCCCTTATAGATCATTTGATCGCCCGTCGGGGTGGAAATTAGCCCGGCATAGCGCTTTTTACTGCCTTGCTCCGCGCCTCGGATGGTGGGCATCAAGAAGCGCCGATAGTGAGTTTCAAATTCTAATTCCAGCGCGCAGGGCAAATCATAGGTTTCGCGGATATGGGTTTGCCACCATTGATTGACATACCGCACCAGCTCTTGGCCAATGCGCGAAGCTTGTTCTTCACTGTGGGCATTTTTCAGCCAAACAAAGGTTGAATCGGTATCGCCATAAATAACCTGATAGCCCCGTGCTTCAATCAATTCACGGGTTTGGCGCATGATGTCGTGGCCGCGCAGGGTAATTGAAGATGCCAGCCGGGGATCAAAAAATCGGCATCCGCTGGAACCCAATACACCATAAAAGGCATTCATGATTATCTTCAGTGCTTGGGATAATGGCTTGTTTTGCTGGCATTTTGCGGCTTCGCGCCCCTGCCAGATCTGGTTAACAATCGCCGGCAGACAGTGTTTTTCGCGTGAGAACCAGGCACCACGAAAACCCGGCACCGAATGTTGTTCATCGGGTTGAGACATTCCTTCAACCAATCCAACTGGATCAATCAAAAAAGTGCGGATAATCGAGGGATACAGGCTTTTGTAGTCGAGCACCAGCACCGAGTCATACAAGCCCGGCTGAGAATCCATCACAAAACCGCCGGGGCTATGTTCTTCCGGCAACTCGCCTAAATTGGGCGCGACATAGCCGATACGGTGCATTCGGGGCATATAAAGGTGGGTAAATGCTGCCACTGAGCCGCCACTGCGGTCCGCCGCCAGCCCGGTGACGGTCGAGCGCTCAAGTAAGAAACTCAGCAGCTCGGTTTTGGCAAAAATCCGCGTCACTAACTCGCAGTCTTTCAGGTTGTAGTGGGCCAGTGCCGGTTTATCATGGGCAAAACGGTGGTTGATTTCATCCATTCGCTGATAGGGGCTATCACTGGCTTTCCCCTCACCCAGCAAGGTCTGGGAGACAGATTCCAGACTAAATGACGGGAAATTCCAGGTGGCAGATTTCAATGCTTCAATCCCATCGATAATCAACCGCCCGGCAGCGGAAGCAAAGAAATGCCCCTGCTTAAAACCGTGTTCTCGCCATTCCAGCAGGTTGCCACCCCGGCCAAAGCGCAATGGGATTTGATAGCGGTCGGCGTGTTTTTGTAGCACGCGCAAATCAAATTGCACCAGATTCCAGCCGATGATGGCATCGGGATCATGCCGTTCCAGCCATTGATTTAGTTTTTCCAGTAACAGCGGGCGGCTGGCGACATATTCCAGCTTGAAATCCAGTGCGGCTTCATCGGCTTGATCGCCATTGGGTGGCCCCAGCATGTAAACCTGCCGCTGGCCGCAGCCCTCTAAACCAATGCAATAAAGCTCGCCGTGTTCGCTGGTTTCGATATCCAGTGACAGCAGTTTTAGGGTTGGGCGGTAGTCCTCAGCCGGTTTCATTTGGGTATTGAGCAGCGGGCCGTGGCCATTATCTTCGCCGCTAAACCAGACCGGCGCGGTAATAAAACGCTCCATTAAAAAGCGTTCTGGCGGGCGAATGTCACCTTCATAGACATTCACGCCACTTTCTCTGAGCAGTTTTTCCAGGCGGATTAGCTGGCGATGTTGGCTGCAATACAGCCCCAAAACCGGGCGTTGATGGAAATCGGTCAGTTCCAGCGGGCGCAGTTGCCAGCGGCGTTCATTGCGCAGCACGGTTTCAGCCCGTTGCCGTTGTTCGGCCGGGATAAATGCCACCGAGGGTTGAGGCGGCAGTCTAACTTGCTGTGGGCCGTCATCGGTGGCTAACCAGAATTCAACTTCGGTGCCAGCCTGCGTGTCGCGCCAGTGGCGGGTGAGCAGGAAGCCCTGACGGGTTTTCCCCACGGTGCTAACCTTTAATAAAGAAATGAATGGATAACGCTTGGAAAATCATGTCACCTTAGTATGGTTATTTATACAGTATTTGTCTATTTTAATGATGACTTACCATTAATTCATACAATTCCTTGATTGACTCATTTCTCGCTGCGCTGGACAATCCCCCGCGCCTGAACCTTGGGTATTAACCAACGGACAAATCTATGGAAGCCTATTTATTACATTTATTGACACAATCTCTGGCTTTCACGCTATTTGTCGTCATGTTAGTCACTTTTATCGAATCTTTAGCTCTGGTGGGGATGTTGTTGCCCGGCACGGTGATGATGACCACGGTGGGCGCGTTGATTGGCAGCGGGGAAGTGGGTTTTTATTCTGCCTGGGCCGCCGCGACTGTGGGCTGTCTGGTGGGGGATTGGGCTTCGTATTTTATTGGCCGCCGCTTCAAAGAGCCGCTGCATCGCTGGTCTTTCCTGAAAAAGCATAAATCGCTGTTGGCGAAAACTGAGCATGCTTTGCATAACCACAGCATGGCAACGGTACTGCTGGGGCGCTTTATCGGCCCAACGCGGCCTATCGTCCCGATGGTGGCGGGGATGCTAAACCTGCCGCCAGTAAAATTCGCGTTGCCGAATGTGATTGGTTGCCTCACTTGGCCGCCGCTCTATTTCTTCCCCGGCATACTGGCTGGCGTGGCCATTGATATCCCGCCGAATGCCAACAGTTATATGTTTAAGTGGCTATTATTTGTCGTGGTGGTACTGATTTGGCTGGCGTGTTGGTTGTCATGGCGCTGGTGGCGCTTTGGAAAACGCAGCCCGGACCGCCTAAGCAAATGGCTGCCTTTGGCCCGCTTGCGCTGGGTGACGGTGCTGTCCATTATGGTGGCGATTGCCAGTTTTGTCTGGCTCCATATGCAGCCCATCATGCCGCTTTATCGTCATCTGTTATGGAAGGTTCTCACGGGGCAGTAATCCCCAGCACCCTGGCCTCGGGGGCTGTGCCCTTGACCAGTGCCTGAGTGGGGCCGTCGTAGTAAATGCGGCCATCCACTACCAATAAAGTGCGCTCGGCAATGCGGGCGGCGTCATCCAGATTGTGCGACACCATCAGCAAAGTTAATTGGCGATTTTCGCAGACGTTTTCGACCAATTGCAGCATTTCATTGCGCAGTGCCGGGTCTAATGCGGAAAACGGCTCATCCAGCAGCAGGATGGGTTGACTGCGCACCAGACAGCGCGCCAGTGCTGCCCGTTGGCGTTGGCCGCCGGAAAGCTGCGCTGGTAGCCGGTCAAGACACTGTTCCAATCCAACTTGTTGCGCTATCTGGCCGAGCAGTAATTTTTGCTCATGATTGAGTTTTAGCCCTGGATGCAAACCCAGCCCAATGTTCTGTTCGATATTCAAATGCGCGAACAGATTATTTTCCTGAAATAACATGGATACCGGCCTTTTGGCGGGCGGTGTCAGGATATGGTCTTGATTATTCAGCAGCATTTGGCCACTGGCCGGAGCCAAAAAGCCCGCAATTAAGCTCAATAGCGTGCTTTTACCCGCCCCACTGGGGCCAAGGATAGCCACCCGCTCACCGGCTTGGATGCGCAAATCAAAACGCATCGGTAAGTGGTCGTATAAATAGGTGATTTTCTCAAGCTTTAGCATGGCGGCTCGGCAGTTTTTCAATAAGAGTAAACAGCAGGAAACACAGTAACAGCAGCAGCAGGGCGGTCACCGCGCCATCATTGCTGCGATAAGAACCTATCTGTTGATAGAGATAAAATGGCAGGGTGCGGAAATGTTCGTTACCAAACAGCGCGACCACGCCAAAATCCCCGATAGAAAGCACACTGGCGAAGGCCAGAGCTTGAGCCAGCGGGCGTTTCAGCGCCCGTAACTCAATGTGGCGCACACGGTGCCAGCCGCGAATATCCAGTGATAAACACAGCGGCGTATAGCGCTCAGCCAAGTCTCGCATCGGGTTATCCAACACTTTTAATGCATAGGGCACCGCCATCAGCGCATTGGTCAGCATCACCAGTGCATAAGGCGATTGCGGCAAGCCCAGTGTGTCATTGAGCAATAAGAAAAAGCCGGTTGCCAGCACGATCCCTGGCATCGCCAGAATCACCATGCCGCTGATGTCCAATACTTGCCCGTAAGCCGCGTGGTGGCGCAGTTTCAGCTCACGGCTGCTCCATAACAGCATCATGGTCAGAGTGACACACAATAATCCGGCCCCAATAGCGATAGTCAGTGAGGTAAAGAAAGCTTGCCACAGCGCCGGTTGCTGTAGCACGGTCAAGATTGTTTTATTGCTGCCATCAATTACAACAGCCAGCAATGGCGGCACCATCAATAATAACGCCGCCCCGATTAACAGTGTATCGCTGATGCGCGACCAGCGACTGTCTTGCTGACTGCGCCACTCCTGAGCATGGGTATTCCCCACCGCCAGAACAGAGCTTAGCCGTTGGCTCAGCACCACCAATCCCAGACAACAACCCAGTTGAATCAGTGCCAATAATGCGGCGCGCCCTAAATCATAGTCATAGCTAAGCGCCTGATAAATCGCTAGTTCGATGGTGGTGGCTTGCGGCCCGCCGCCCAGAGAAAGCACGGTGGCAAAGCTGGCAAAACACAGCATGAAAATCAGCGCGGCAGTCGGCAGAATTTGGCGGCGCAGATAGGGCCACTCGACCCAGCGAAAATGCTGCCAGCCGTTCATGCCCAATTGGGCGGCTAACTGGCGCTGTTCAACAGCAATGCTTTCCAATGACTGCAATAACAAGCGGGTTGCCAGCGGCATATTAAAGAAAATATGCGCCAGCAAAATCCCTTGTAAACCATAGGGCGAGAAGCGGTAATCCACCTCCAGCCAGCCCAATAATGCCGCCAGCCAACCTTGGCGGCCATAAACCGTCAGGATGCCGAAAATGGCGACCAGCACCGGCAGCACCAGTGTCATGGCGCATAAGCGCAGCATCAATTGGCGGCCGGGGAAGCGGCGGCGATATAAGGCGCGCGCCAAAAAAATCGCCGGAATAACAGACAGCAGCGCAGAGAGAAACGCCTGCCAGAAAGTGAAGCGAATGACATGCCACAGATAACTGTCATGCCAGATGCTTTGCCAGTCTGCCGCAGGCGCATGACGCCAGATAGCGGTGAACGCCAGTAAGGCGACACCGGTTATCAGCAAGGCGACCAGTAGCCCCGGCCATAGCCACGTGGGGATCAGTGGCTGACGGCGGATTGCCATGCTTGAATCCATTTACCGCGATTATCAGCCACGTCTTTTGCATCAAACTGCAAAGCTTTTTGCGGCACGGTGAGTGTTTCAAATCCAGCCGGTAAATCCATTTTGATGACTGGATACATCCAGTTACCGGTCGGGATATGATTCTGGAATGCAGGAGTGACCATAAATTGCATAAAGCGCTGCGCCAGTTCCGGTTGTTTGCTGGATGCGACCACACCGGCCACTTCCACTTGCAGATAGTGGCCTTCACTGAAATCAGCCGCCGCATAGTTGTCTTTCTTCTCTGCAATCAGATGATAAGCCGGAGAAGTGGTGTAGCTCAGCACTAAATCACCTTCACCTTTCAGGAACAAGCCGTAAGCTTCACTCCAGCCTTTGGTCACGGTGACGGTTTTTTTCGCCAATTTCTGCCAGGCTTGCGGGGCTTGGTCGCCATAGACTTTTTGCATCCACAACATTAAACCGAGGCCCGGTGTGCTGGTGCGCGGGTCTTGATAAATCACTTTCCACGGCGCTTTGCTGTCGACTAATTCTTGCAGGCTTTTCGGCGGGTTTTTCAATTTGTTTTTATCATACACAAAAGCAAAATAGCCGTAATCGTAGGGGACGAAAGTTTTATTTTGCCATTTTTCCGGCAAAGTCAGATGGCTGGTATCTACCTGACTTGGCACGAATAATCCGGTTTGCTCTGCCGCTTGCAGCAGATTGTTATCCAAGCCCAACACCACATCGGCCTGGCTATTTTTACCCTCCATCCGCAAGCGGTTTAGCAGGGAAACGCCATCTTCCAGCGCCACAAATTTAAGCTGGCAATCACACTCAGCTTCAAAGGCTTTTTTAATCGACGGCCCCGGGCCCCAATCAGCCGCGAAAGAATCATAGGTATAAACTGTCAAGGTGGGTTTATCAGCAGAGACGGCAGCGGCAGACAGAAAAAACAAGCAGGAAATCATGCGTTTAAACACTTTGCACTCCTTAAGGATAAAGGTGGCAAAGGTATCTGAGGCGGTAAATAACAGAATGATACGGTGTTATTTTTCTCAAATCCCTCCGCCGGTGTTAACCGGATCAGGTTCGACGGGTTTGCTCTCAGCTAACTTGCGGTTTTTCTGCAAGTTAGCACCCCGTTGAGACGGCGCTATTGTAGAGTTTAATTGGCGTGGGTGAAAGTGAGTTTATGAGGAGATACGATATTTATCGGCAAGATAGAGTCGCGAGTTGGGGTGCTCCGTTCTATGGATAGAACAAACGATTTGCAATAATGTCGCATATAAGTGACAATTCTATAAAAATATAAGGATGGGAACAGGGATGTACCAAACTGAATATTATCAAGACAAAAATGAGAAAAAACCGTTCAAAATTTGGCTTGATAAACTGAGAAAGAAGGAGCCGCGTGCCGCCGCCAAAATTGATGTTGCATTAGACCGTGCCGAAGCTGGAAACTTTGGGTTTCAGCAGTTTGCACGCGATGGCGTGTGGGAAATAAAGATAGAGTACGCGACTGGATATCGGATTTATTACTCAATAGAAAACGGGAAAATAATCTTACTTCTTATTGGGGGAACAAAAAAATCCCAGGATAGTGATATAAACAAAGCCGTTAAGTATTTGGCTGATTATAAAAAGAGGTCAAAACCATGATTGAAAATGATACTGCGGCGAAAGCTGTTTTACCGTCGACCAGCCGCGATGTAGAGATGATCGAGGCGCTTAGAGCGGATCCTGCGTATGCCGAGATCTATCTTCAAACTGCATTGGAAGAAATCTACGAGATTGGCGGCATTGCTGCTTTCCTCACCGCTTTACGTCGCGTGATTGAAGCTCGTGGTGGTGTTAGTGAGATTTCGAAGAAATCCGGCATTGCTCGCCAGCATATTTACAAAGCATTATCAGCGAATGGGAACCCGACAATCAGCACGCTTACGGAGCTAACCCGCGCGGCAGGTGTCAGACTGACGCCATCTCAACACGTGTAATCGGAGTACTTTTTGAACATCAGAAACCGCCCATATTTTGCGTCACTCATAAATTCTGCTGAATATTATTTACAGCAGGGCGGGCGAAAGTGAGTTTAGCCCTCTGGCGGTGTAAACCAGGCCGATTTGAAGTCAAACCAGCCGAGTGTGTTCATCCGCACCCCGCGCATACTGTGCTGCCCATATAATTCTAGCCAGTGATGGAACAGTGGGTGAAATTGATTCTGGCTGACCAAACGCTGGCTCCATTCCGCCATCGGCAAAGCATTATTTCGCCATAATTCAACATCTTGGTGCAGCTTCTCATCCAGACAATATTGCAGCAATGGCAGCTCATACAAGGTGGCAAACAGGGAAAATTCCAGCGGCAGATAAAAATTGGCGCTGCCGAGCCAGATGTCGCTCTGTGCATCCCCTTGATACCAGCTGACATAATCCACCACATTTATGGTCAATTTGACCCCATGTGCAGCTAATAATGTGGTCAATGTTTGGCTGATAGCATCAAACTCTGAATGGTGACTGTAAAAAGTCAGTGTCAGTTCGGTCAAACCTTCTGGTTTCGCTTCCAGTACCCTGAGCCGGTTATGATGCCAGCGCGGCAACATGCCGTAAGCCGGTGACCAGTAGCGCTGATAAAAGGGATCGGCATGGCTGAGTAGGGCGACGGGGGTGATGAGTTCACAGAGCCAACGGCGGATATCAGGATTGCAGGTTTGGGGAGATCGCTGGTCGAATAGCAGAAAATAACAGCCTTCTTCCAGCCGACTTTCCAGCTCATTTTTACTGGTATCATCAGCTTGCAATTGTACTCCGGAATAAACCAATTCTTCAGACAGCTCCGGCAACACCCAAATATTGACCTCATCAATCAGTGCACGGAAACCAAAATAATTATCAAATGCCTGAATTTTCAATTGGCTATGATGATTTCGAATCACGGAATAAGGGCCAGTCCCAATAGGATGTCGGCGGAAGTCCGGCTGATTTTCCCACTCTTGCGGCAAGATCATGGCGTGTACACTGCCCAACAACCACGGCAGCCAGCAGTCCGGGGTACTGAGATGCACATCAATCACATACGGCGTCGGTGAGCGCACCTCCGTGATATGTGAAAACAGCGGTTGGGGGATTAACCGGGTCAGGCTGGTAATCACATCATTCATTTCCAGTTCACGGCCATGGTGAAAATGAATAGCCGGGCGCAAATAAAAGCGCCAATGCAATGGGCTGATAGCTTGCCAGTGATGAGACAAATCCGGCTCCAGTTCCCCATTTTCCTCATTTATCCGCGTCAGGCTGTTAAAAATCTGCCGCACCATATGGGTTTCTGAGCGGCGCAGCGCGGTGCCGGGTAATAGATTTTGTAAGGGGCGGTAATAGAGTACCCGCAGAATATGTTTACCTTGCCGGAAGCTGCGCCCTAACTGAGATAGCAGCATTTGGCGCACCGCTTTTTTATCCCCGACCAACTGCACCAACTGATCAATACTTTCTTGTTCCAGTAACTCTTCGGCCCGCTGCTGTTGTAAGGCCAAACCGGAGCAGAGGAAGGTCAGTTGTGAGCGCTTACCTCGGCCAGCTTCCGCCTGCCAACTTAGCCAACCCTCTTGCTGCATACTGCCCAATAAGGAGCGCACATGGCGGCGCGAGCAACAGAGCACATCAGCCAGCTCCTGCAAGGTGGTTTCTGTGGGCAAACCGCTAAAACGTTGCCAAAGGCGAATGAACTGCTGTTGCAAGCGTGAGGTAGACATAAAAGAGGAACTCCGCGGCAAATTTCATCAATTTTTCTTTCCCTATATTACGCGGATACTACCTGCCAATGAAAGCGGGTTAGTCAGCGAATGGGAGGAATAGATGATTTTTAATTTACAACGTTATTCCACTCATGACGGCCCTGGCATTCGTAGTGTGGTGTTCCTCAAAGGTTGTTCGCTGAGTTGCCGCTGGTGCCAAAACCCCGAAAGCCGCTCACGTGAGCCGGAGCTGTTATTTGACCCGCGCTTGTGTTTACCCGGTTGCGATTTATGTCATCAGACTTGCCCGCAAGCAATCCAACATATTGATAATAAAATTGTTATTCAGCGTCAGCTATTGGCTGGGGACGACCTTCAAGCACTGAAAACGCGCTGCCCCAGTGGTGCGTTGACGGTGTGCGGTGACCCCATTGATATTGACGGCACCATGGCGATATTGCTGCGCGATTTGCCATTTTATCGGCGCAGTGGCGGCGGGGTGACATTATCTGGCGGCGAACCTTTTATGCAGCCGCAAGTGGCCGCTGAATTATTGCAGCGCTGCCATCAGTTGGGCATTCATACCGCGGTTGAATCTTGTCTGCATACCCCGTGGCGCTATATCGCCCCCTCTTTGCCGTGGCTGGATTTGATGTTGGCGGACTTGAAACACACCAATGAGCGCCGTTTTCAACAGTGGACCGGCGGCTCGGCCAAACGGGTGATGGATAACTTCCGCAAATTAGCGGCAGCGGGCACCGATATCAGGGTGCGGGTGCCTTTAATCCCGGATTTCAATGCTGACCGCCGCTCGGTGCAAGGAATTGTCGATTTTGCTGCGGATGAGATTGGCGTGAAAGAAATTCATTTTTTGCCTTATCACACTCTGGGCATCAATAAATATTCGCTGTTGGGTGAAAAGTATCTGGCGGCAAGTACACCTTTGGACTCTCCTTCCCTGCTGGCTTTCGCGGAAAGTTATGCCCGTGACAAGGGCCTGACGGCAATCTTAAGAGGATGACGCAATGACCACGCTCGATTTGGTAACCTTAAGCGAACGGACAAAACAGCATAAAAACGCGCTGATCCATATTGTAAAACCGCCGGTTTGTACTGAGCGGGCGTTGCATTATACCGAAGCTTATCAACAACATCAGGATAAACCGCTGCCAGTTCGGCGGGCGCTGGCGCTGGCTCATCACTTACAGCAACGCACTGTTTGGATTAAAAATGATGAGCTAATTATTGGTAATCAGGCCAGCCAATTACGCGCCGCGCCGATTTTTCCTGAATACACCGTGAGCTGGATTGAGAGTGAAATTGACGAGTTAGCCGATCGCCCCGGTGCCGGTTTCTCAGTCAGTGAAGCCGACAAAACTGTATTACACCAGCTGTGCCCGTGGTGGCGCGGCCAAACTGTGCAAGACCGCTGCTACGGCATGTTTACTGATGAGCAAAAAGCGCTGCTGGCGACCGGCATCATAAAAGCCGAGGGCAATATGACCTCCGGCGATGCGCATTTGGCGGTTAACTTCCCGTTATTGCTAGAAAAAGGGCTGGATGGCCTGCGCAGTAAAGTGGCCAGCCGGCGTTCTCGGCTGCAACTGACAGACTGGAGTGACCTGCACAAAGAACAATTCCTGAAAGCGATTGATATCTCGCTGGCTGCTCTGAGCGCACATATTGAGCGCTATGCCGCAGTAGCACGGCAAATGGCGGAAGAAGAAACCCGTGAGTGGCGGCGCATTGAGCTACAAAAAATCGCCGAAAACTGTGAGCTAATTGCTCATCAGCCGCCGCAAACTTTCTGGCAAGCCCTGCAATTGTGCTATTTCATCCAACTGATTTTGCAAATTGAATCCAACGGTCATTCCGTCTCGTTTGGCCGTTTGGACCAGTATTTGTACCCATGGTATCGCCGCGATGTCGAGCTGGAAAACACCCTCAGCCGCGAACAAGCCATTGAGATGCTGCATAGCTGCTGGCTGAAATTGCTGGAAGTGAACAAAATCCGCTCCGGTTCGCACTCCAAGGCCTCGGCGGGTAGCCCGCTTTATCAAAACGTCACTATCGGCGGGCAAAAATTGGTGCAGGGCAAAGCCATTGATGCGGTGAATCCACTTTCTTATGCGGTGCTGGAATCCTGTGGGCGTTTGCGTTCAACCCAGCCAAATCTCAGTGTCCGCTATCATGCCGGCATCAGTGATGATTTCCTGGATGCTTGTGTGCAAGTCATTCGCTGCGGTTTTGGTATGCCCGCCTTCAATAATGACGAAATTGTTATTCCCGAATTTATCAAACTGGGTGTCGAGCCGCAGGATGCCTATGATTACGCGGCGATTGGCTGCATTGAAACCGCCGTCGGCGGCAAGTGGGGCTACCGCTGCACCGGCATGAGTTTCATTAACTTCGCCCGAGTGATGTTGGCGGCGCTGGAGCAAGGCCGCGATGCCACTTCCGGCCAGGTGTTCTTGCCGCAAGAGCAAGGATTGTCAAAAGGCAACTTTAGCGATTTCTCTCAAGTCATGGCGCAATGGGATGCGCAGATTCGCTATTACACCCGCAAATCCATTGAAATAGAGTGTGTGGTGGACACGATATTGGAAGAGAACGCCCACGATATTGTCTGTTCAGCGCTGGTGGATGATTGTATTGAGCGCGGCAAAAGTATCAAACAGGGCGGGGCGCGCTACGACTGGGTTTCCGGCCTGCAAGTCGGGATTGCCAATTTGGGTAACAGTCTGGCGGCCGTGCGCAAATTGGTGTTTGAACAACAACTTATCGGTCAACAGCCCTTTATTAGCCAAAAACCCTTTATTAGCCAAAAACAGTTGGCCACGGCATTAGCCAATGATTTTGCTGGCCTGAATGGCGAGCAGCTACGCCAGCATTTGATTAATTCAGCGCCGAAATACGGCAATGATGTTGATGATGTCGACCAACTGTTAGTGCGGGCTTATCAGACTTATATTGATGAGCTGAAGCAATATCACAATACGCGTTTTGGTCGCGGCCCGATTGGCGGCACTTATTATGCGGGAACCTCGTCTATCTCTGCCAACGTGCCATTTGGCGCGGCGACCATGGCAACACCCGATGGCCGTAAAGCGCACAGCCCATTGGCGGAGGGGGCAAGCCCCGCTTCTGGCACTGACCATCTGGGGCCTACGGCGGTGTTTAACTCATTGTCAAAATTGCCGACGGCCTCGATTCTGGGCGGCGTGTTGCTCAATCAAAAGTTGAACCCGTCCACATTGGATAACCCGCGTGACCGCGAAAAGTTGATGATGATGCTGCGCACTTTCTTTGAGGAGTATCTGGGCTGGCATGTGCAATACAACATTGTATCGCGTGAGACATTGCTGGAAGCCAAGCAGCACCCGGATCGCTACCGTGATTTAGTGGTGAGAGTCGCCGGTTACTCGGCATTCTTCACCGCGCTGTCGCCGGATGCACAGGACGATATTATCGCCCGTACTGAACATACTTTGTAATCGAGTCTTGCTTTCCCGAGTAATAAAAGTTTCTGAGTAATGGTGTCTTTCACCAGCCAGTGGGCTAAATAACCTACTGGCTTTTTTTATTCTTGGTATGAATTTACATGACAATATTTTGGGATGGGAGTCTAAAAAATGAGCTTGACGCGTAGCTACGCTGTGGCTACGATAAGGATAAATTAATGGAGGTTACTATGACTGATACTGTGGTTCGCGCTAGAGTCTCACCTGCATCTAAAGCTGCTGCGATGGCGAATGCAAAAGCGCTTGGCCTTGATTTATCTACCGTGATCCGCATGGTAGTTAATCGCCTTGCTGTTAATGCAGAGCTCCCCATAGATTTACTCCAACCTAATCAGGAAACGCTACAAGCTATCCGTGATCTAGAGAATGGGGTAGAAGTTCATCGTGTTGATACGGTTGATGCACTCAAACGCGATCTTGGTTGGTAAACATGCTTGAGATTGTTTATCAGAGCCGCTTTAAAAAAGATGCAAAACGGTATACAAACAATAAAAAAGCACAGAAAGTTATTTTAGAAACTATTTCGCTATTACAAACGGGCGAAAAACTCCCGCAAAAATACAAAGAACACCCCTTGATTGGTAACTATATTGGTTATCTGGAATGCCATCGCATGCCAGATTTGCTGTTAATTTATCAACGTAGTGACGGCTATCTTAAGTTATACCGCGTGGGAAGCCATTCTGATTTATTTTAGCGTGGGCAAGCACCATACAGGTTGAATAACAGTAATATGCTCTGTCAAAGATCTCGTAGTATTTCCTGTCATTATAATACCCACAATAGCTGTTTCTGGCGCTGGAGCCTGGAATGAAATCTGCATTAACCTTTTCCCGCCGTATCAATCCGGTTTTTCTCGCTTTCTTTGTGGTGGCTTTTCTTTCCGGTATCGCGGGTGCCTTGCAAGCCCCGACCTTAAGTCTGTTTTTAAGCACCGAAGTTAAAGTGCGGCCACTATGGGTTGGGCTGTTTTACACCGTGAATGCTATTGCCGGGATTACCGTCAGCTTTGTGCTGGCCAAGCGCTCGGATTCACGTGGTGATCGCCGTAAGCTGATTATGGTTTGCTATTTAATGGCGGTGGGGAACTGCCTGTTATTTGCCTTTAATCGTGATTATCTGACCTTGATCACCGCCGGTGTGGTGTTGGCCGCCGTGGCTAACACCGCCATGCCGCAAATTTTCGCTCTAGCGCGTGAATATGCTGATAGCTCGGCCCGCGAAGTGGTGATGTTCAGCTCCATTATGCGTGCGCAGCTCTCATTGGCTTGGGTTATCGGGCCGCCGCTGTCATTTATGCTGGCGCTGAATTACGGTTTTACCCTGATGTTCAGCATTGCCGCCGGTATTTTTGTGCTGAGTGCGCTGGTGGTGTGGTTTATTCTGCCGTCGGTGCAGCGGGCAGAGCCGGTAGCGGACGCCTCGGTAGTGGCGCAAGTGAGCTTGTTTGCTGATAAAAACGTGTTGTTATTGTTTATTGCTTCAATGCTGATGTGGACGTGTAATACCATGTATATCATTGATATGCCTTTATATATTACCGCCAGCTTGGGGTTACCTGAGCGGTTAGCGGGTTTATTGATGGGGACGGCGGCCGGGCTGGAAATTCCTATCATGTTATTGGCGGGTTATTCAGTCAGACGTTTTGGTAAGCGCAAAATCATGCTGTTTGCGGTGCTGGCTGGCGTGCTGTTTTATACCGGATTGGTGCTGTTTAAATTCAAAACCGCCCTGATGTTATTGCAGATTTTTAATGCCATTTTCATCGGCATTGTCGCCGGGATCGGTATGCTTTATTTTCAGGATTTAATGCCCGGCAGGGCGGGTGCCGCTACCACGTTGTTTACCAACAGCATTTCAACCGGGGTGATTCTGGCGGGGGTGCTGCAAGGGGTGTTAACGGAAACTTGGGGACATGATTCGGTGTATGTCATGGCGATGATTCTCGCCATTCTCTCACTTATCATTTGTGCGCGAGTCAGAGAAGCCTAGCGCCCGAAGACGCTAGGTATCCAGATAAATTAGCGCAGGAATTCTGGCTGTTGTTTTTCGTAGGCTGAAATATTACTTTCATGCTGTAGTGTCAGGCCAATGCTGTCTAAACCGTTAATCATGCAGTGACGGCGGAAACTATCAATTTCGAAAGAATAACTTTTCCCACCGGCATTTACTGTCTGGTGCTCTAAATCGACAATAAATTCGATGCCTTCATTCTCTTTAACCAACTGGAATAAAGTATCAATATCCGCTTCATTTAATGTGACCGGCAATAACTGGTTATTAAATGAATTGCCATAAAAAATATCAGCAAAGCTTGGGGCGATAACCACTTTGAAACCGAAATCTGTCAGTGCCCAAGGCGCATGTTCACGTGATGAACCGCAGCCAAAGTTTTCGCGGGCTAACAAAATGGTCGCACCCAGATAGCGAGGTTGGTTCAGCACAAATTCAGAGTTGGGCACTTTGCCGGCATCATCGAGAAAACGCCAGTCGTTAAACAGGTGTTGACCAAAACCGGTGCGCGTCACTTTTTGCAAAAACTGTTTCGGGATAATCGCGTCAGTGTCGACGTTCGCCGCATCCAATGGAACGACCAGACCCTTATGTTGAGCAAAACCCGCGTGTTGAGTAACTTTTGTCATGGTGGTGTCTCCGATTAGTGGGTGGCGGCGGATAAGTCGCGGACATCAGCAAAGTGACCACTGACCGCCGCTGCGGCAGCCATTGCCGGGCTAACCAAATGAGTGCGGCCCCCACGGCCCTGACGCCCTTCAAAGTTCCGGTTGCTGGTGGAAGCACAGCGCTCGCCGGGCTCCAGGCGGTCATTATTCATCGCCAAACACATAGAACAACCGGGTAAACGCCACTCAAAACCGGCTTCGATAAAGATTTTATCCAAACCTTCTGCTTCGGCCTGCGCTTTCACTGGGCCGGAGCCGGGTACCACAATCGCCTGTACGCCGGTCGCCACTTTGCGCCCTTGCGCCACGGCGGCGGCGGCACGTAAATCTTCAATGCGCGAGTTGGTGCAAGAGCCGATAAAGACTTTATCAATCGCCACTTCGGTCAACTTGATACCAGGGCGCAAGTCCATATAAGCCAAAGCTTTTTCTGCCGAAGCGCGCTCAACTGGATCACTGAAAGATTCCGGTGCCGGGATGATTTCATTCACCGCGATGACTTGGCCCGGATTGGTGCCCCAAGTCACTTGCGGCGCTATCTCGGCGGCATCTAAGGTGACGACAGTATCGAATTTGGCGTCAGCATCAGATTTCAAGCTGCGCCAGTAGGCCACACCTTGCTCCCATTGCTCGCCAGTCGGCGCAAATTGCCGTCCTTTCAGATAGTTAAAAGTGGTGTCGTCCGGTGCGACTAAACCGGCTTTAGCGCCCATTTCGATCGCCATATTGCACAAAGTCATCCGGCCTTCCATGCTCAGCGCTTCAATCGCGCTGCCGCAGAATTCCACCACATGGCCAGTACCACCGGCGCTGCCGGTTTTGCCGATAATGGCCAGCACGATATCTTTAGCGGTAATACCGGGGCCAACATCGCCATTAACTTCAATTTTCATGGTCTTGGCGCGGCCCTGTTTCAGGGTTTGGGTGGCCAACACATGCTCAACTTCTGAGGTGCCGATACCAAATGCCAATGAGCCAAATGCGCCGTGGGTGGCGGTGTGGGAGTCTCCGCACACAATCGTCATCCCCGGCAGAGTCATCCCTTGCTCTGGGCCGATGACGTGCACGATGCCCTGGAATGGGTGATTCAAATCATATAAAGAAACGCCAAATTCAGCACAGTTTTTGATCAACTCTTGCATCTGAATGCGCGCCATTTCGCCGCTGGCATTGATATCTTTGGTTTGCGTAGAAACGTTGTGATCCATGGTGGCAAAGGTTTTACCTGGCTGGCGTACCGGGCGGCCCATGGCCCGCAAGCCGTCAAAGGCCTGCGGCGAGGTCACTTCATGCACTAAGTGGCGGTCGATATACAACAGCGGGGTTTCATTTGGCGCTTCGTGAACAATATGCGCATCATACAACTTTTGGTATAAAGTCTTGTTTTGATATAAAGTCTTGCCCATATTAAACCCCCTCCGCCACAAATTTAGCGATGATATCGCCCATTTCATTTGTGCCGATTGCTTTGCCATCACCGGCCAAATCAGCAGTGCGATAGCCTTGTTCCAATGCTTGATTGATGGCGTTTTCAATCGCGCCAGCCGCGTCGTCTTTACCCAAACTAAAGCGCAACAACAGGGCCAAAGACAGAATTTGCGCGATAGGGTTGGCGATGTTTTTGCCCGCGATATCCGGTGCGGAGCCGCCCGCAGGTTCATACAAACCAAAACCTTGCTCATTCAAACTGGCGGAGGGCAGCATACCCATCGAGCCGGTTATCATCGCGCACTCATCAGACAAAATATCGCCAAACAAGTTGGAGCACAACAACACGTCAAACTGGGATGGATCTTTAATTAACTGCATGGTGGCGTTATCAATATACATATGGGATAACGCAACATCTGGGTAATCGGCTGCAATGGTGGTGACCACTTCACGCCACAGAATAGAACTTTGCAACACATTGGCTTTATCAATAGAGGTAACTTTGCCACGGCGTTTGCGGGCTGATTCAAAGGCAATGCGGGCAATGCGTTCAATTTCAAAACGGTGATAAACTTCAGTATCAAACGCACGTTCGTGCATACCCTGGCCTTCACGACCTTTTGGCTGACCGAAATAGATACCGCCGGTTAATTCACGCACGCACAGAATATCGAAACCTCGGGCGGCAATATCACTGCGCAATGGGCAAAAATCTTCTAAACCTTGATACAGACGCGCAGGGCGTAAGTTGCTGAATAATTTAAAATATTTTCGCAAAGGTAACAATGCACCGCGCTCAGGTTGTTCCGCCGGTGGCAAATGTTCCCATTTGGGGCCGCCTACGGAGCCAAATAAAATGGCGTCAGCTTGCTCGCACCCGCTCACTGTAGCAGGTGGCAATGGGCTACCATGGCGGTCAATGGCCGCGCCACCGACATCATACGCGCTGGTTGAAATCTTGATACCAAAGCGCTGGCGCACCGCATCCAATACTTTATTCGCCTGAGCCATTACTTCAGGGCCAATACCGTCTCCGGGCAAAACGGCAATATGATAAGTTTGAGTCATGTTCACACCATTTCCTGATTATTTTGTTGCAAGCGCTGCTTCTCGATTTCGACCTGATGAGCGCGCCAGATGTTATTTAATACGTGAACCAATGCTTTTGCGGATGACTCGACAATATCTGTTGCCAGGCCCACACCATGGAAACGGCGGCCTTTGTGGTCAACCACGATATCAACCTGACCCAATGCGTCTTTACCTTGACCATTGGCAGACAGTTGATATTTCACCAGTTCAATCGGGTAGTCAGTAATGCGGTTGATGGCCTGATACACCGCATCGACCGGGCCATTACCGGTGGCCGCTTCTGATTTAACGTCTTCACCACAGACCAATTTCACTGATGCTGTCGCCATCACGCTGGAGCCAGACTGCACACTGAAATAGTCTAAACGGTAATGTTCTGGCTCTTCCTGCTGCTTATTAATGAAAGCCAATGCTTCCAAATCGTAATCAAAAACCTGGCCTTTCTTATCCGCTAATTTCAAAAATGCGTCATATAAGGAATCCAAATTATAGTCTTTATCCTGATAACCCATTTCTTCCATACGGTGTTTGACGGCGGCGCGACCCGAGCGGGAAGTCAGATTCAACTGCACTTCTTTCAAGCCGATGGACTGAGGGGTCATGATTTCGTAGTTTTCGCGATTCTTCAGCACGCCATCCTGATGAATACCGGAGGAGTGGGCAAAAGCATTGCTGCCGACAATGGCTTTGTTAGCCGGTATTGGCATGTTGCATAACTTACTGACCAATTGGCTGGTGCGATAAATTTCTTGATGATTAATATTGGTATGCACGCCTAACATGTTTTCGCGCACTTTAATCGCCATGATCACTTCTTCCAGCGAACAGTTACCGGCGCGCTCGCCCAAACCATTAATGGTCCCTTCGACCTGACGCGCCCCGGCTTGCACCGCGGTAATGGAGTTGGCTACTGACATGCCCAAGTCGTCATGGCAATGGACAGAGATAATGGCTTTATCAATATTCGGCACCCGATTATACAAATCAGTGATGATTCCACCGAACTGATAAGGCGTGGTGTAGCCGACGGTATCAGGGATATTGATGGTTGTGGCACCGGCATTGATCGCGGCCTCTACGATGCGGCACAAGTTATCAATTGGGGTACGCCCCGCATCTTCGCAAGAGAATTCCACGTCATTAGTATAGTTGCGGGCGCGTTTTACCGAGTGAACGGCCATCGCCAACACATCATCAAACGAGCGCTTTAATTTGGATTCAATATGTAAGGTGGAGGTCGCCAAAAACACATGAATTCGGAATGCTTCAGCAATACGCAAAGCTTCAGCGGCAACATCTATATCTTTGTCGACACAGCGCGCCAAGGCGCAAACCCGGCTATTTTTTACTTGCTGGGCAATGGTGCGAACTGACTCAAAATCGCCAGGGGAGGAAACCGGGAAACCGACTTCCATGATATCGACACCCATTCTTTCCAATGCTAACGCAATTTGCAGCTTTTCTTTCACACTTAAGCTGGCTTGCAATGCTTGTTCACCATCGCGCAAGGTTGTATCGAAAATAATGACTTGTTGGCTCATGGGTTGTTCCTTGTCGTGTTTACATTTGCGCTTAGCGGGTAAAAAAAAACCCGCGCATTTGCGCGGGCTTGTTAATCTTGATGACTGAATCAGTTCTGATTTCCGTCCACCAACATACCGCGCAAGTGAGATGCGTTGAGTAGTAGGCCTAGTAGACGGGTTGAGTAGAACATAATTTTTCAGTTTCTCATTGGTTAAAATATTGCGTTGCCTAAATTGATACGTGAATTCTATGGTTGTGTCAACATTTGTTTAAAATGGCGTGTTCAACTGGTTACGAGGATACTGAATTCAGTATAGCGACATAAAAAACTTAAAAATTAATTTATAAAGATTTTTAATCTGACTATCTAAACCGTGGATTTTGCATTGTTTGGCATAATACTCAAAATGTGGGGGATTATGCTTTTTGTCTATGTGATGAACTGATGGCCTGTTTACTTTCTCTCCGTGGCTCTGGTTAGTGGGTTTTTATACTCTGTTGAGGGATAATTAAATTAACAGGTTAATAATTAACCGCAGGCAGTCTTATTTTTTATACAGATAGTGAATTTACACAGCAGTTATTTTATCTTAATGAATATATTTGTTCTAGGATTATATAATTCATGACTATTTATATTAATTATAATTAGATTTAGTGAGGTATTTTATGTTTTTTGTGTTTTTTTTAATATAATTAAGGGTTAATAAGTTATAAGTGAAGAATTTATTATTCATTAATGCCATAGTTGTTAATCCTCTCATTTTGTGATGTGAACATGTCAAAAGTTCTATTATTAACATTGATGAGGCATGGCCTTAATATTGACAATGTAGATTGATTTTATTTACCATGCAAAATATTTTGCATATTCTTCTTGTTTATATATTTGCCTATGGGTTTTACTGATCACCAAATGCATTAGGTGTGATTTATATTTTCACACTTATACAAGGATGAGACTCGATTTTACCTCTTAAGGTATTAAAGAGAACATTGGTATTATTAATGATAAGTGTTCAAAGATATTTTGAAACAATAATAAATATCTATGAGGTTATTTATTAATCATGCCATCTGCATAAAGCTTAGTGGAGTTAAGCATGTTTGAACATAACTTAGGAATCGACAGTCAAGTCACTAAAAAGGAAGGGAGCGACGTTCATTTACGCAGTGTCGACCTCAATCTATTAACTGTTTTCGATGCTGTGATGCAAATGCATAATGTGACACGTGCGGCACAGTCACTGGGGATGTCCCAGCCTGCAGTGAGTAACGCCGTAGCTCGTCTCAAAGTGATGTTTAATGACGAGCTGTTTGTTCGTTATGGCCGAGGTATTCAGCCAACAGCCAGAGCGCGCCAGCTTTTTGGGCCGGTACGACAGGCATTACAATTAGTGCAAAATGAGTTGCCAGGTGCGGGGTTTGAAGCCAAAAATAGTGGGCGAGTATTTAATTTATCTATTTGTAGCCCTCTGGATATTAGGCTAACCGCACAAATCATACAGCAGGTTAATCAATTAGCACCCAGTGTTCAGCTCATTATTAGATCTTATCTTAATGAGAATATTGAACATCAGTTACGTTATCAAGAAACCGAGTTTGTTATCGGTTATACCAAGTTCGAGCGTTCCGATTTCCATGATATATCACTGTCCCAAGATGAGTCCGTTTTGGCAGTGTCTAAAGATCATCCGCGTATTGATAATTCAATTACTCAAGAACAACTTCTTTCTGAATTACATGCGGTGGTGTCCTTAGATAAAGTGGGTTCTTTCAGTGAACTTTATTATGAGTCGGCCATCAGTAGTCAAACTATTGCTTATGAAAGTACTGATATGAACAGTGTGCTGAATATTGTCTCTCAAACTAGCCTTGTTGCAATTGCTCCTCGTTGGTTAGTTCAAACATACAGTGAGGCCCTTAATCTGAAACTTATCCCGTTACCGTGGGAGGACACGTGCCGCTCATGTTACCTCACTTGGCATGAATCAACGGATAGAGATAAGGGACATCAGTGGATGAAAGAATTACTCGGCCAGCTTAGTATTCCTTCTTAATTATTATCATTAAGTCCTGCTGCTGAAATGGTTTTATTCTCAGTGGCAGGCAAGGGCAGTAGCCTAATTTAAAATGAATCTTTTTGTCTCCCATCCAGCATAATATTCTTACCCGTCTGAGTTCCCTTTTTGTCGTCCTGAATGCTGTATTTTTCGTCAAAATCTATTTCAGCTCACACTTCTGCGCTGAATTTTGTTTGCCATAAGCGATAGAGTGGGTAGACTGCGCGAAAAAAAGTGAACGACTGTAAGCTGAAAGGCCATAAGCAAAAGCAGTGGTACACTTTAACAAATGATTTCTCAGCGAGCTGCGATGTTATGACTCAACTATTAGATAAATATCACCTTGTGCGCCGTTTGCGCCAACAAATAAGCCAGAGAGCTGACAAGGTCGCGTTCCGTGAATGGTCGCCAGAAGGCGAAAATCGACTGACCTGGCGGCAGATTGATACTCATGTGACGCGGATTTCAGCGGCTTTGTTGTCCTTGGGGGTTGCAATCCAGGAGCGTGTTGGGATTTTTGCTAATAACAGCATGGCTTGGTCATTAGCCGATTTAGCTATTTTACAAATACGCGGTGTGAGTGTGCCCTTGTATGCCACCAATACAACAGCTCAAGCTGTTTATGTCATGAATGATGCTGATGTGCGCATTTTATTTGTCGGTGGACAAGCACAGTTTGATGTCGCAATCACCCTCAAGCCGCTATGCCCACAACTGAGCCAAATTGTGGTATTAGACCCCCATGTAGATTTGCGTGGCTGCGAATATGCCCAGTATTTAGCGGATTTTGAACAGCAGCCTGATGCGGTCCAGCAGCATTTATTAACCGCACGTATAGAGGGTTGTGATTTAAGTGATTTATTCACATTGATTTATACCTCGGGCACGACCGGCGAGCCGAAAGGCGTGATGCTGGAGTACCGGAATATGGCCGCTCAGCTCTATTTGCATGACCAGCGCTTGACTCTGACATCTGAAGATACCTCCCTTAGTTTCCTACCGCTGTCCCATGTGTTTGAGCGGGCCTGGAGTTTCTATGTCATGCATACCGGCGCGCAAAATGTGTATATCAGTGACACCAATTGGGTGCGTGCCGCGATGCAGGCAGTAAAACCGACGGTGATGTGTGCGGTTCCACGTTTCTACGAGAAAGTGTTCAGCGCTATAAATGACAAAGTTGCCTCGGCAAAATGGCATCGCCGGATGTTATTTAATTGGGCGGTTCGGTGTGGCGAGCGCAAATTCCAAGCCTTGCAACGTGGGCAAACTTCCTCGTGGCTCTCAGAGCAAATGTTTAAGTTGGCGGATCGTCTGGTATTGAGTAAGTTGCGCGCCCTGCTGGGGGGAAAAGTACGTTTCTTACCGGCCGCGGGTGCACGGCTGGATGACAATATTCTTCTGTTTTTCCAGGCCATTGGCGTCAATATCAAGTACGGCTATGGCATGACAGAGACCTGCGCCACCGTTTCTTGTTGGGAGGATAAAGACTTCCGGTTTGGTTCTATCGGTAAGCCATTACCGGGGATTGAGGTGCGTTTGGGCGCTGAAAATGAAATTCAAGTGCGCGGCCCAGTCGTCATGCGCGGCTATTTCAATAAACCCCAAGAGACCGCAGAATCTTTCACTGAGGATGGTTGGCTCAAAACCGGTGATGCTGGTGCGCTAGATGCTCAGGGGAATTTATTCATCACCGAGCGGCTGAAAGATTTGATGAAAACATCGGGCGGAAAATACATTGCGCCGCAGATGATTGAAGGCACTCTAAACCAGGATCGCTTTATCGAGCAAGTTGCGATTATTGCCGATACCCGCAAATTTGTTTCGGCGCTGATTGTCCCGTGTTTCGAATCGCTGGAAGAATATGCGCATTCGATAAACCTGAAATATCATGACCGGCTCGAACTGTTACGTCATAGTCATATTGTCAGTTTGTTCGAGCAACGGCTGAAAGATATGCAAAAAGAGCTGGCAAAGTTCGAGCAAGTTAAGCGCTTTACTCTGTTGCCACAGGCCTTCACGATGGAAATGGGTGAATTGACACCTACCATGAAATTACGGCGTAAAATCATTCTCCAGAACTACCAGAATGAAATTGACTCCATGTACCGCGATTAACCCATCAATGTTTTCACTGCATTGGCCGGTATCTGTCTGATGATATCGGCCATTGCTGACTTTCTGCCCAGCAGTTTCTCTTCCCCCCTCTCTTTGCAGCGCAGCGGTTATTTTACTGTCTCCAATGAGTAAAAATTCTCAGCCTGATTTAGTTCTATAATTGGGTGTTAATGCGACGTTAAAAACAAGAATTCCCATCCTCAGGCAGTGTTTTATTTTCAGAATAAAGCCAAATGCAGGGTGTGGCCGACAGAATTGCCTTTAGTTGAGAGAATTGTTGTTTGCTTGCCAGAAATTCTGACGTTATGTTAATAAGTTAGTTACGTTAATAAATATCCAAATAATAACAAGCAAAGAATAGGAATACAGGGCGTTGTGCCTTTCCTACCGGGTTTCGTGGAAATGATTTCCCGTTATCCAATGAGCAAACTAAGCCTGGAGGCAAAACCCATGGAGATGTTGTCAGGAGCCGAGATGGTTGTCCGATCGTTAATCGATCAGGGCGTTAAGCATGTATTCGGTTATCCCGGCGGGGCCGTACTTGATATCTACGATGCCCTGCACCGGGTCGGAGGCATCGATCACGTGCTGGTGCGCCACGAACAAGGTGCGGTTCACATGGCCGATGGTTATGCACGAGCTACGGGCGAGGTTGGTGTGGTGCTGGTGACGTCCGGCCCCGGTGCAACCAATGCGATTACCGGTATTGCGACGGCGTATATGGATTCAGTGCCGATGGTGGTGCTTTCTGGCCAGGTACCGAGCTCACTGATTGGCTACGATGCTTTTCAGGAATGTGACATGGTGGGGATCTCCCGCCCAGTGGTTAAACACAGCTTCCTGGTTAAGCGCACCGAAGATATTCCAACTGTATTGAAAAAAGCATTTTATCTGGCGTCGACAGGCCGTCCTGGGCCGGTGGTTATTGATCTGCCAAAGGATATTGTTGGCCCAGCGGTCAAAATGCCTTATGCCTATCCAGAGCAGGTCAGCTTGCGCTCTTATAATCCGACGGTGCAAGGTCATCGCGGGCAGATTAAACGCGCGCTGCAAACTATTTTGGCGGCTAAAAAGCCGATTATGTATGTCGGGGGCGGGGCGATTAACTCAGCTTGCCACCCAGAGTTACTAATATTTGCCGAGAAGCTGAATTTACCGGTCACCAGCTCTCTGATGGGGTTGGGCAGCTTCCCGGGGACTCATCGTCAAAGTGTCGGCATGTTGGGAATGCACGGGACGTTTGAGGCCAATATGGCCATGCATAATACTGATTTGATTTTTGCCGTGGGCGTGCGCTTTGATGACCGCACCACCAATAATCTGGCGAAATATTGCCCGAATGCAACTGTGGTGCATATTGATATCGACCCAACATCTATATCAAAAACTGTGGAAGCGGATATCCCGATTGTCGGCGATGCCAAACAAGTCTTGACGCAAATGCTGGACTTATTGCCGCAAATTGATTGCGCACAAGATTTCGATAGTTTGCGTGATTGGTGGCAATCCATTGAACAGTGGCGTGCCCGTGATTGCCTGAGTTACAACAAAGACAGTGGCAAAATCAAACCGCAGGCGGTGATTGAAGCACTGCATCGCCTGACCAAAGGTGAGGCTTATGTCACCTCTGATGTAGGTCAACATCAAATGTTCGCTGCACTTTACTATCCCTTTGATAAACCACGTCATTGGATCAACTCCGGCGGTTTGGGCACCATGGGCTTTGGTCTGCCTGCGGCCCTTGGAGTGAAACTGGCTTTACCTAAAGAAACCGTGGTGTGTGTCACCGGTGATGGCAGTATCCAAATGAATATTCAGGAATTATCTACCGCGCTGCAATACAACTTGCCCGTGTTGGTTTTGAACCTGAATAACCGCTATCTCGGTATGGTGAAGCAATGGCAGGATATGATCTATTCTGGCCGACATTCACAGTCTTACATGGATTCTCTGCCTGATTTCGTCAAATTGGCAGAAGCTTATGGCCATATTGGTGTTTCCATTCGGACACCGGATGAGTTGGAAAGCAAACTGGCCGATGCTTTGACACAATTATCCAAGACTGAACGTCTGGTATTTGTGGATGTGACTGTCGATGAAACAGAGCATGTTTACCCGATGCAGATTCGCGGTGGTGGCATGGACGAAATGTGGCTTAGTAAAACGGAGAGGACATAATTATGCGCCGCCGGATTTTATCAGTTCTGCTGGAAAACGAATCAGGTGCCCTATCAAGAGTGGTCGGCCTGTTTTCTCAGCGCGGTTATAACATTGAAAGTTTGACGGTTGCGCCGACCGATGACCCAACACTGTCCAGAATGACCATCCAAACTGTGGGTGATGCTAAAGTTCTGGAACAGATTGAAAAACAGCTACATAAGCTGGTGGATGTCTTGCGGGTTAGCGAGTTGGTTTCGGGGTCACATGTTGAGCGCGAAATCATGCTGGTGAAATTGCAGGCCAGCGGTTATGGGCGTGAAGAAGTAAAACGTTGCGCTGAAATTTTCCGTGGGCAGATTGTGGATGTTACCGCCACGCTTTATACCGTGCAGCTTGCTGGCACCAGCGACAAACTGGATGCATTTTTGAATGCGGTGCGGGAAGTGGCCGAAATTGTTGAAGTTGCTCGCTCCGGTATTGTCGGTGTCTCCCGTGGCGACAAGATAATGCGTTAATCATGGTGATTAATACTGACTAATCTCCAATTATCAGGCTCAGCAGGTATGTTGAGCTTTTTTTTTCTTATTTTTTAACCTGGATAGCGTTATATAGCAGTGAAAGCGGTTGCTCAATAGTGAGTTCTGCGGTTAGATCATATCCATGGTTAAACTATGTCTATATACCCGTCATACTTCAAGCTGCATATGTGTTGGCTGCACTCAATCACCCGAATCACTTACTTGTGTAAGCTCATCGGGATTTTCTCGCTTGCCGCTTTCCTGCAACTCGAATTATTTAGGGTATAGGCGTCTTGGTCTAACCTACAACATCACTTTACAGGGTTTATAAGGGGTCAATGTGAAACTGGATGAAATCGCGCGCCTTGCGGGTGTTTCGCGCACTACGGCCAGTTATGTCATTAATGGCAAAGCGAAACAGTATCGGGTCAGCGATAAAACAGTAGACAAAGTTATGGCGGTTGTCAGGGAACATAACTATCACCCAAATGCTGTCGCGGCAGGGTTGCGCGCGGGCAGAACCCGTTCGATAGGCTTGGTTATCCCGGATCTGGAGAATACCAGCTACACCCGTATCGCAAATTATTTGGAGCGACAGGCTCGCCAGCGGGGTTATCAACTGCTGATCGCCTGTTCTGAAGATCAACCAGATAATGAAATGCGCTGTATTGAGCACTTGTTGCAGCGCCAGGTTGACGCCATCATTGTTTCCACCGCCTTGCCGCCGGAGCACCCGTTTTATCAGCGCTGGGCAAATGATCCATTGCCGATAATTGCACTTGATCGCGCACTTGATCGGGAGCATTTCATCAGTGTCGTCGGTGCGGATCAAGAAGATGCACAGATGTTGGCGCAAGAGCTGCGTTCTTTCCCGGCAGAGTCCGTCTTGTATCTGGGCGCACTGCCAGAACTATCAGTCAGCTTCCTGCGGGAGATGGGGTTCCGTGAGGCGTGGAAAGATGATCCGCGCAAGGTCGATTTCCTGTATGCCAATAGCTACGAGCGCGACGCAGCGGGTGTGCTGTTCGCTGAATGGTTGAAGACCCATCCAATGCCACAGGCATTGTTTACCACCTCATTCCAGCTGTTACAGGGCGTTATGGATGTCACTTTAAAACAAAGTGGCCGTCTGCCTGCTAATCTGGCGATTGCTACTTTTGGTGATAATGAACTGTTGGATTTCCTCGAATGCCCAGTATTGGCGGTGGCACAGCGCCACCGTGATGTTGCCGAGCGCGTGCTGGAGTTGGTATTAGCTAGCTTAGATGAACCTCATAAACCGAAACCGGGGTTAACCCGCATTCGCCGCAATCTGTTCCGCCGCGGCAGTTTAAGCCGCAAATAATCTACGTTTTAGCCAATCAGGGCCATCCGAGGCCCTGATTGTTGTTTGCTTGTGTAATTCATCCCACTTATACCCAATAGATTTCAAGATGCAGGAAAGCGGCAAGCAAGATCATCTTGATGAGTCTATTTATTTTAAGTTCAACAACCAGTAAGTGATTCAGGGGCGCGAGCGCGGCCAATACACCTGTAACTTGAAAGATGACGGGGTTATTAGACATAGCCCGCGACACGGAATAACCTGCGGCAATACTCCAAAAAGTAGCCATAAGCCACGCCCATTGCCATTGAAACCAAGGCATTACTCGCAACCGCTGTGGTGATTTGCTCTAAATCAGCCCCGACTGACCATAAAATTATGGCATAAACCGGTGACTGGAAGCTGACATAGGCCAGTAAGTCGGCCAGACTTTTCGCCCAAAAATGCTCTCCAGCATGACAACGCGCAAAACGGATGAAAGCATCCCGATATACGCCGTAGGGCCAGGCAATAAGAATGTTGACGGGAATTGAGACCAGCCGGGAAGAGAGTGACTGCTGGAAAGTCATTCCCGAGATCACTATTTCAATTATCATGCCGATGACAAAACAATACACCACGAGTGCAAAAGTATCGGCTGCTGCACTACGCAGACGGGACCCAGTTGAAAACATTGTCATTAACTCCCTAATTGGGGGAAAAATCTGCCAGAATGGCAAATATTGAAATTAATAGCAGATTTTATGTATTGCTCATCATGTAAATTGTAGGTGATTATATTGTGATATTGCTTTTTGTGTAGTTTACAGTGCTATTGTTGGTAATATAACCAGCTTAAAATTTTTATTTTTAACATTTGACTGGTTTTTATACTTTGTACTGTGAGAAATTGGGCTTTTCGTGGTCTTTTAAATGGCGGGATGCGCGTTTTTTATTGAAAAACAGAGGGTTAACTATTTCATTGGCTGGATGGGAAACGGCATGTGGCAAGAGGCAAATTTAAAATAATCGGAAGAAAGAAAATTTATTTACAGTCTTTTCTTAATTTAAGATTTATCTGTCTGAAGGTATTCATATTTCATCAATATCTAAAAATAGGCGCTAATAATTTATTTCAAAATAGATTAATCCCCATCGGTTAATTGAAGTAAAATGTCTGCCAGTTAACACTTGTTGTTATCAAGGATATTATTGTATTGCCGTCGGTTTTGCTGCTAACTTCCCTGCTTTTTCTCAGGAAACACCAGTAGCCGTGGGTTTTGTGCTCAAACTGTATAATTTCAAACCGCACAATTTTTATACTAAAAATGAGACATTCCTTGCAGAAGGAAATAATGCGTCAATTAATTGACAATTTATTATTTATTTAAGTTGCTGGAATTACTGGTGGAAAAATAGCCCGTTTATCATGACGTTAATTTCTATTTCAACCCCGAAAATAGCCCCTTATACGAGATATATCTCAAAAATGACCCATAAATATTGTCAAAGCGCATCCGCTCTGGCTTGACAAGGTTTTCATACCATCCGTAAACTCTTTAATGTGGGGATTTGTGGGGTAAAGTGGCGAATTGGGTCGTGAGGGGGTAACTCAGTCATGTTTCGTGGGGCAACGATGGTTAACCTCGACAGCAAAGGGCGGCTTGCCGTACCTACCCGTTACCGGGATTTGCTGAATGAGGAATCGCAAGGCCAGATGGTCTGTACCATAGACCTTCACCAACCATGCCTGTTGCTTTATACACTCCCCGCATGGGAAGTCATTGAACAAAAATTATCTCGTCTGTCGAGCATGAACCCAGCTGAACGTCGAGTTCAGCGTTTGCTGTTAGGGCATGCCAGTGAATGTCAGATGGATGGCGCTGGGCGCTTACTGATTGCAGGAACATTGCGTCAGCACGCCGGGCTGAATAAAGAAGTGATGCTGGTTGGGCAGTTCAATAAGTTTGAACTGTGGGATGAACAGACCTGGTATCAACAAGTCAAGGATGACATCGACGCAGAACAGTCGACTCAGGAACCCCTTTCTGAGCGGCTACAGGACTTATCGCTATAAGCATGGTAGATAACAACAAAACTGTAGATAACAACTACAAGCATACAAGCGTATTACTGGATGAGGCGGTGAATGGCCTGAACATCCGTGATAACGGCATCTATATTGACGGAACTTTTGGCCGTGGTGGCCACTCGCGCCTGATTTTGTCTCAACTTGGGCCAGAAGGGCGCTTGATAGCAATTGATCGTGACCCACAAGCTATTGAAGCGGCGAAATCGATTACCGACCCCCGTTTTTCTATTGTGCACGGCCCGTTTTCTGATTTGGCCCATTATGTGCGGGAATTGGATTTAGTCGGCCGTATCGATGGCGTATTGCTGGACTTGGGTGTTTCCTCTCCCCAATTGGATGATCCAGAGCGCGGTTTCTCTTTCATGCGTGATGGGCCGTTAGACATGCGGATGGACCCAACTCGTGGGTTATCAGCAGCTGACTGGCTGATGAAAGCCGGTGCTGACGATATTGCCTGGGTATTGAAAACCTTTGGTGAAGAGCGTTTTGCCAAGCGCTTAGCCAAGGCTATTGTTGAGCGCAACCTCACGCAGCCAATGACTCGCACCAAAGAACTGGCCGATTTGATCGCTAACGCCAGCCCATTCCGCGAAAAGCATAAGCATCCGGCAACCCGCAGCTTCCAGGCTATCCGTATCTATATCAACAGTGAATTGGAAGAGATAGAGCGCGCATTGGATGGGGCGCTTGAAGTGCTGGCACCTGAAGGCCGCTTGTCCGTCATTAGCTTCCATTCTCTGGAAGACCGTATTGTGAAAAACTTTATCCGCCATCACAGCCGTGGGCCGCAAGTGCCGGCGGGGCTGCCATTGACGGAAGCACAGCTGCGCAGCATGGGTGGGCGCACCTTGAAATCCGCTGGCAAAATGATGCCTCCGGATGCCGAGGTGGCTGAAAACCCACGGGCGCGTAGCTCGGTATTACGTTTTGCCGAGAGGATTAAAGAGTGATAGGCAACGAACGCCACGGTTTAGTTGGAGTCATCGGCGGTGATTTAATCCGCAATGCGAAGATTCCATTAATTTTACTGATCGCGGTGTTAGTGTCTGCTGTTTTGGTGGTGACCACCGCCCACCGTACGCGCTTGCTCACTGCTGAGCGCGAGCAACTGGTACTGGAGCGGGATGCGCTGGATATTGAGTGGCGCAACCTAATTCTGGAAGAGAACGCATTAGGTGATCACAGCCGGGTTGAAAGTATCGCGATTGACAAATTGAAAATGCAACACGTTGATCCATCACAAGAAAATATTGTGGTTCAGTAATGGTTTTTTCCAATAAATAAAGGAATTTGTCGCCACCATGACTCAGAGTAGCCAAGGTAACGCATGAAAGCAGCGCGCCCCGGGAAGTTAAAGCGCCAGGAAGAACAAGCCAGCTTTATAAGCTGGCGTTTTGCGTTGTTGTGCGGCTGTATTTTGCTGGCATTAGTCGGCTTGATGTTGCGTACCGCCTATCTGCAAGTCATTAATCCCGATAAGTTGGTGCGCGAGGGCGACATGCGCTCATTGCGGGTACAGGAAGTTCCTACCGCCCGAGGCATGATAAGTGACCGCTCTGGCCGCCCATTGGCCGTCAGTGTTCCGGTTAATGCGGTTTGGGCGGATCCGAAAGAGTTAACCGAGCGCGGCGGCATTACGCTAGATACGCGCTGGAAAGCGTTGTCTGATGCGCTGGAAATCCCATTAGACCAACTGGCGACCCGCATTAATGCCAACCCGAAAGGTCGCTTTGTTTATCTGGCTCGTCAGGTTAATCCGGCGATTGGCGACTACATCCATAAGCTGAAATTACCCGGCATCTATTTGCGTCAGGAATCGCGCCGTTACTATCCAGCAGGCCAGGTGATGGCGCATATCATCGGTGTGACTAACATTGATAGCCAAGGTATTGAAGGCGTAGAGAAAAGTTTTGACCGTTGGCTCACCGGGCAGCCTGGCGAGCGTACCGTCCGTAAAGACCGCTATGGCCGGGTCATTGAGGATATTTCCTCGGTGGATAGCCAGGCGGCGCACAATCTGGTGTTGAGTGTTGATGAGCGCTTGCAGGCGCTGGTCTATCGCGAACTGAACAATGCGGTGGCATTCAACAAAGCAGAGTCTGGTACAGCAGTGCTGGTGGATGTAAACACCGGCGAAGTGTTGGCGATGGCGAACAGCCCATCCTACAACCCGAATAACCTGACCGGTACGCCGAAAGATGCCATGCGTAACCGGGCAATAACCGATATTTTTGAACCCGGCTCGACAGTTAAGCCAATGGTAGTTATGACGGCATTGCAGCACGGCGTAGTGAAAGAAAATAGCGTGCTGAACACCTTGCCGTACTTTGTTAACGGTCACCAGATTAAAGACGTGGCCCGTTACGCAGAGCTATCCGTGACCGGGATCTTGCAGAAGTCGAGTAACGTCGGTGTTTCTAAACTGGCGTTAGCGATGCCATCCTCAGCTTTGGTAGAAACTTACTCAAAGTTTGGGTTTGGGAAAGCGACCAATTTGGGGTTGGTCGGAGAAAGCAGTGGCTTATATCCTAAAAAACAACGGTGGTCTGACATAGAGAGGGCCACCTTCTCTTTCGGCTACGGGCTAATGGTAACGCCGTTACAACTAGCGCGAGTCTATGCAACCATCGGCAGCATGGGGATTTATCGCCCACTGTCGATTACCAAAGTTGACCCGCCAGTGGCTGGTGAGCGCGTTTTCCCTGAGCCACTGGTGCGTACCGTGGTTCATATGATGGAAAGCGTGGCACTGCCGGGCGGCGGCGGCACTAAAGCCGCAATTAAAGGCTACCGTATCGCGATTAAAACCGGTACCGCCAAGAAAGTCGGCCCAGATGGTAAGTATATGGACCGATATCTCGCTTACACCGCAGGCGTTGCGCCCGCGAGTAACCCTAGATTTGCTCTGGTTGTGGTCATCAATGACCCGCAGGCAGGGAAATATTACGGTGGTGCGGTTTCTGCACCGGTGTTCGGTGCCATCATGGGCGGTGTCTTGCGCACCATGAACATTGAGCCAGATGCATTACCCACTGGTGATAAAAGCGAATTAGTGACTAATACAAAAGAGGGTTCAGGTGGCAGATCGTAACTTGCGCGACTTACTCGCTCCTTGGGGGCTAGACCTCCCGGAGCGTGCGCTACGGGAAATGACATTAGACAGCCGAGTTGCCGCTGCCGGGGATTTGTTTGTCGCCGTTGTCGGCCATCAGACGGACGGGCGTCGCTATATTCCGCAAGCTATTGCCCAAGGTGTGGCGGCGGTGGTCGCGGAAGCCGATGGTGTGGCACCAGATGCCAGTATGGTCGAGATGCATGGCGTTCCTGTTATTTATCTGCGTGATTTGAATCAGCACTTATCTAAGCTGGCGGGGCAATTTTACCATCAGCCGGGTGCTGCATTACGGTTGGTCGGTGTGACCGGAACCAACGGCAAAACCACTACCACCCAATTGTTGGCGCAATGGGCTCAGATGTTGGGCGAAACCAGTGCGGTGATGGGGACAGTTGGTAATGGCCTGTTAGGGCAAGTTATCCCAACGGAAAACACCACTGGCTCAGCAGTTGATATCCAGCATTTGCTGCGCAATCTGGTTGACCAAGGGGCGACGTTCGCCGCGATGGAAGTTTCTTCCCACGGTTTGATTCAAAACCGCGTAGCCGCATTGCCGTTTGCTGCCGCAGTGTTCACTAACTTAAGCCGCGACCATCTGGATTATCACGGCAATATGGCGAGTTACGAAGCGGCAAAATGGCTGCTGTTTTCCACCCATCAATCCGAACACAAAATTATTAATGCTGATGACGAAGTCGGTCGCCGCTGGTTAGAGCAGTTGCCGCAAGCTGTCGCCGTCAGCATGGAAAGCAATGTTCCTGCGGGCTGGAATGGCCCATGGCTGTCTGCCACTCAGGTTCAGTATCACGATAACGGCGCCAGCATCGCTTTTGATTCAAGCTGGGGCGTAGGTCAGTTAGAAAGCCGCCTGATGGGGGCATTTAACGTCAGTAACCTGCTGGTGGCGCTGTCAACGCTGCTCTCACTGGGTTATCCGTTAGCAGAATTATTAGCCGCAGCACCTAATTTGCAACCGGTGTGCGGGCGGATGGAAGTATTTAACGCGCCGGGCAAACCGACGGTGGTGGTGGATTATGCCCACACGCCGGATGCATTGGAAAAAGCACTGGCGGCGGCCCGTTTGCATTGTAAAGGCCAACTGTGGTGTGTGTTTGGCTGTGGTGGCGATCGTGACAAAGGTAAGCGCCCACTTATGGGCGGTATTGCGGAGCAGCTTGCGGATAGGGTGGTCGTCACTGATGATAACCCGCGCAGTGAAGAGCCGCAGGCGATTGTCGCTGATATCCTCAGCGGTTTGCTGGATGCCGGACATGCGCAAGCCATCCATGGCCGTGCTGAAGCGGTCACCAGCGCTATTATGCAAGCTAAAGCCGATGATGTAGTGCTGATCGCCGGCAAAGGACATGAAGATTATCAATTAGTTGGCAATCGCCGGCTGGACTACTCCGACCGTGTTACTGTCGCGCGTTTGTTGGGGGTGGTGGCATGATTAAGGTCTCGCTGCATTTCTTGTCCGAGCTGCTTAACGCCGAGCTTATTACCAGTGATAAAGGCGGCAATAACCTCGAGATAACCGAAGTGACCATTGATACCCGTAAGGTCACACCGGGGTGTCTGTTTGTGGCGCTGAAAGGCGAACGTTTTGATGGACATGATTTTGCAGAAGATGCTGTTGCCGCTGGTGCCGGAGCTTTGCTGGTAAGTAAACACTTACTGGTGGGCGCGCCGCAATTAGTGGTTAAAGATACTCACCTGGCATTGGGGCAGCTTGCTGCCTGGGTTCGTGAACAGGTTCCTGCCCGGGTGGTGGCGTTAACGGGTTCATCGGGTAAAACCTCGGTAAAAGAGATGGTTGCAGCCATTTTGCGCCAATGCGGCAAGGTGCTGTATACCGCCGGTAACTTCAATAATGATATCGGCGTGCCGTTGACCTTGCTGCGTCTGACCCCCGAATATGATTTTGCTGTCATTGAACTTGGCGCTAATCACATCGGTGAAATTGCTTACACCACCGATTTAAGCCGCCCAGAAAGTGCTTTGGTGAATAATTTAGCCGCCGCCCATTTGGAAGGTTTCGGATCTCTGGCCGGTGTGGCGCAAGCTAAAGGCGAGATTTTTGCTGGGTTGCCTGCGAATGGTACTGCAATTATCAATGCTGATAGCAATGATTGGCCGCACTGGCAGGAAACTCTGCATAACAAGCGGGTCTGGCGTTTTTCGCCTCATGGCGCAGAAGATATCGATTTTTTTGCCAGTGACGTGCGTATTACACCAAAAACGACGAATTTCACTTTGCATTCTCCCTTCGGCACTGTGGCTATCGAGTTGCCGCTACCGGGGCGACATAATATTGCCAATGCGTTAGCCGCTGCGGCATTAGCCATGTCGGTTGGCGCGAGCTTAGCCGCCGTTCACGAAGGGCTGACACAGCTACAGGCCGTGCCGGGCCGCTTATTCCCCATAGAGCTTGCCGCAGGTAAGTTGCTACTGGATGACAGCTATAACGCCAATGTTGGCTCCATGACCGCCGCCGCGCAAGTGCTGGCTGAAATGCCGGGCTACCGGGTGATGGTGGTCGGTGATATGGGCGAGTTGGGTGAAACCGCCGTCGATTGCCACCGTCAGGTTGGCGAAGCCGCGAAACAGGCGGGTGTCGACAAAGTGCTGAGTGTCGGCGTATTAAGCCAGACGCTGAGTGACGCGAGTGAGTGTGGCGAACATTTTCAGGATAAGAACACATTGACAGCCCGAGTCAGTGAATTGCTGCTCGAACATCCAGTTATCACTGTTTTAATTAAAGGTTCACGTAGCGCCGCCATGGAAAATGTCGTGCGTGCGTTACAGGAGAAAGCATCATGTTAGTTTGGCTGGCTGAATACTTAGTAAAATTTTACTCGGGCTTTAACGTCTTTTCCTATTTGACGTTCCGCGCCATTGTCAGTCTGTTGACGGCATTATTTATCTCATTGTGGATGGGCCCGCACCTGATTGCCTATCTACAGAAATTGCAAATTGGTCAGGTCGTGCGTAATGACGGGCCGGAGTCACATTTCAGCAAGCGCGGCACTCCCACCATGGGCGGGCTGATGATCCTGTTCTCCATCACTATTTCGGTGCTGATGTGGGCCTACCCATCTAACCCGTATGTCTGGTGTGTGCTGTTCATTCTTATTGGTTATGGGATTGTCGGTTTTATTGATGATTACCGCAAAGTGGTACGCAAAGACACCAAGGGCTTGATTGCCCGCTGGAAATACTTCTGGCAGTCAATCATTGCGCTGGCGGCGGCTTTCGCCATGTACAGCATCGGCAAAGATACTTCGGCCACCGAGTTGGTGGTGCCATTCTTTAAAGACGTCATGCCGCAGCTTGGTTTGCTGTACATCCTACTAGCTTATTTCGTGATTGTCGGCACCAGCAACGCGGTCAACTTGACCGATGGGTTGGATGGCTTGGCGATTATGCCAACCGTGTTTGTTGCCGCGGGTTTTGCATTGGTTGCCTGGGCGACCGGTAACGTAAACTTCGCTGCATACCTGCATATTCCTTACCTGCGCCATGCCGGTGAGCTGGTGATTGTCTGCACCGCGATTGTCGGAGCCGGGCTGGGCTTCTTGTGGTTTAACACTTATCCGGCGCAAGTGTTTATGGGCGATGTCGGCTCCCTGGCATTGGGCGGCGCGCTGGGCACCATCGCGGTATTGCTGCGCCAAGAGTTCTTATTAGTGATTATGGGCGGGGTGTTCGTGGTTGAAACGCTGTCGGTCATCTTGCAAGTCGGTTCCTTTAAGTTACGTGGGCAGCGGATTTTCCGCATGGCCCCGATTCATCATCATTACGAACTTAAAGGCTGGCCGGAACCACGGGTGATCGTACGCTTCTGGATTATTTCGCTGATGCTGGTGCTGATTGGCCTGGCGACGCTGAAGGTGCGGTAATTATGGCTGATTATCAGGGTAAAAAAGTGGTCATTATCGGGCTGGGGCTAACCGGCCTTTCCTGCGTTGATTTCTTTATGGCGCGTGGCGTTACGCCGCGCGTTATGGATACCCGTATCAATCCGCCGGGTTTGGATAAATTACCAGAAAGTGTCGAACACCATGTGGGTGACTTGAACCCGCAGTGGCTATTGGATGCTGATTTGATTGTCGCCAGCCCCGGTATTGCGCTGGCACATCCTGCATTGAGTGAAGCGGCGGATGCGGGAGTCGAGATTGTCGGTGATATCGAACTGTTCTGTCGTGAAAATCAAGCGCCAGTGGTGGCGATTACCGGCTCTAACGGTAAAAGCACCGTGACCACCTTGGTCGGCGAGATGGCGAAAACCGCCGGTTGGCAGGTGGGTGTCGGCGGTAATATTGGTGTCCCAGCGCTGACATTATTGCAACAGCTGGCTTCGCAAAAACAAGAAAACCAGTTGGTGGTGTTGGAGTTATCCAGCTTTCAGTTAGAAACCACCTCCAGCCTGCGAGCGAGCGCTGCCACCCTATTGAATGTCACGGAAGATCATACTGACCGTTATCCATTCGGTTTGCAGCAATATCGCGCAGCTAAACTGCGAGTGTATGAAAACGCTAAAGTTTGTGTTGTGAATGCCGATGACGCGCTCACCATGCCAGTGCGTGGTGCGGATAGCCGCTGTATCAGTTTTGGGGTGGATGTCGGTGACTACCATCTGAATAAGCAGCAGGGTGAAATCTGGCTGCGGGTTCGCGGTGAGAAAGTGCTCAATACCCGAGAAATGAAATTGAGTGGGCGACATAACTACACCAATGCGCTGGCTGCACTGGCGTTGGCGGATGCCGTCGGTATTCCGCGCTCATCAAGTTTGACCGCGTTGACGACTTTTACCGGTCTGCCACACCGTTTCCAATTGGTGCTTGAGCGCAATGGCGTACGTTGGATTAATGATTCCAAAGCCACCAATGTGGGCAGCACCGAAGCGGCACTGGATGGCCTACAGGTTGATGGCACTTTGCATCTGTTATTGGGCGGCGACGGGAAATCAGCTGATTTCTCTGGTTTAACCCGCTTCCTGCAAGGCGACCATATCAAGATTTATTGCTTTGGCCGCGATGGTAAACAACTGGCTGAGCTGCGCCCGGAAGTTTCTCAACTGACGGAGACCATGGAGCAGGCTATGGCACTGCTGGCGAAATCATTAGCACCGCGGGACATGGTGTTGTTGTCGCCCGCTTGCGCCAGTTTGGACCAATTCCGCAGTTTCGAGCAACGTGGTGATGAATTTGCTCGTCTGGCAGAGGAGTTGGGCTGATGCGTATGCCGGGGCTGGGGCTGTTCAATACCGTAAAACATTTTGTGATGGGGTCGCGCGAAAGCGATACCACCAGCATGGTGCTTTACGACAGAACCTTGCTGTGGCTGACATTTGGCTTGGCGATTATCGGTTTTGTGATGGTGACGTCGGCTTCAATGCCGATTGGTCAGCGTTTGGCCAGTGACCCTTTCCTGTTTGCCAAGCGCGATGCACTGTATCTGGCGCTGGCTTTTGGTATGTCGCTGGTGACCCTGCGTATCCCGATGGCCGTCTGGCAGCGCTACAGTAATATTATGTTGCTGATTTCTATCGTGATGCTGCTGGTGGTGTTGGTGGTGGGTAGCTCAGTCAACGGGGCATCACGCTGGATCTCATTGGGGCCGCTACGCATTCAGCCCGCTGAGTTATCCAAGCTGTCGCTGTTTTGTTATCTGGCCAGTTATCTGGTGCGCAAAGTGGAAGAAGTTCGCAGTAACTTCTGGGGCTTCTGCAAACCGATGGGCGTGATGGTTATTCTGGCGGTATTACTGCTGGCGCAACCCGATTTAGGCACTGTGGTGGTGCTGTTTGTCACGACGTTGGCCATGTTGTTTCTGGCTGGCGCAAAAATGTGGCAGTTCCTGGCGATTATCGGCTCGGGTATTTTTGCTGTTTGCCTGTTGATTGTGGCGGAACCTTACCGTATGCGCCGGGTAACTTCGTTCTGGAATCCATGGGAAGACCCCTTCGGCAGCGGTTACCAGCTGACCCAATCACTGATGGCTTTTGGTCGCGGTGAGTTTTGGGGGCAGGGGCTAGGGAATTCAGTGCAAAAACTGGAGTATTTACCGGAAGCACATACTGACTTTATTTTCGCGATTTTAGGCGAGGAGCTCGGGTATTTCGGTGTGGTTCTTGCATTGTTAATGGTATTCTTCGTCGCTTTTCGTGCTATGTCCATTGGGCGTCGTGCTTTAGAGATAGATCAGCGATTTTCCGGCTTTTTAGCCTGCTCGATTGGCGTTTGGTTTAGCTTCCAGGCGCTGGTTAATGTTGGGGCTGCCGCGGGGATGTTGCCTACCAAAGGTTTGACCTTACCGCTGATAAGTTATGGTGGTTCGAGTCTGATTATTATGTCAACGGCCATCGTGTTGTTGTTACGCATTGATTTTGAAACACGTTTGGCTAAAGCCCAGGCGTTTGTAAGGAGTGCCCGATGAGTGGGAAAACCAAGCGTTTAATGGTGATGGCCGGTGGCACCGGGGGGCATGTCTTCCCCGGTTTGGCCGTGGCACATCATCTAATGGCGCAAGGCTGGCAGGTGCGTTGGCTCGGCACCGCAGACCGAATGGAAGCGTCATTGGTACCCAAAAACGGCATTGAAATTGATTTTATTCAGATTTCTGGTTTGCGTGGCAAGGGCTTGATGGCCCAACTGACCGCCCCGGTGCATATTTACCGCGCGGTGCGTCAGGCGAAGAAAATCATGCGTGATTACCAGCCGGATGTGGTGCTGGGAATGGGCGGTTATGTTTCCGGCCCCGGTGGTTTAGCGGCATGGTTGTGCGGTATTCCGGTGGTATTGCATGAGCAAAACGGCATTGCGGGTTTGACTAACCGTTGGTTGGCCAGAATCGCGAAAAAAGTTTTACAGGCATTTCCGGGGGCGTTCCCTCATGCCGATGTCGTGGGTAATCCGGTTCGCACCGATGTATTGGCGCTGCCATTACCGGCTGAGCGTTTGAACGGCCGTGAAGGGCCGATTCGGGTGCTAGTCATCGGGGGCAGCCAAGGTGCGCGGGTACTGAATCAAACCCTGCCGCAGGTTGCCGCGATACTGGGTGAGCAAATAACGGTTTGGCACCAAGTGGGTAAAGGCGCTTTGCCCGATGTCCTGCAAGCTTACCAGCAAGCAGGGCAGGGTGATAAACACCAAATTGTTGAGTTTATTGATGATATGGCCGCCGCCTATGCTTGGGCTGATGTGGTGGTTTGCCGTTCGGGCGCGTTGACGGTCAGCGAAGTGGCTGCCGCAGGGTTACCGGCGATTTTCGTGCCTTTCCAGCATAAAGATCGGCAGCAATATTGGAATGCATTGCCGCTGGAGAAAGCGGGGGCGGCGAAAATTATCGAGCAACCGCAATTTACAGCGCAAGCGGTCAGCAGCCTGTTGGCTGAGTGGGACCGCGCAAGCTTATTGACGATGGCTGAGCGGGCAAGAGCCGTGGCTATCCCAGATGCAACTGAGCGAGTGGCCGCCGAAGTGGTCGCTGCCAGTAAGTGATACTGAAAAGATAGTTATCGCTCGCATTTATGCGGGCTGCGAATATGTAACAGACAAAAAAGTGAAGAAAACGTGAATACACAACAATTAGCGAAACTACGAACTATCGTGCCCGAAATGCGTCGCGTCCGGCACATTCACTTTGTTGGCATCGGTGGTGCCGGCATGGGTGGTATCGCTGAAGTGTTGGCAAACGAAGGTTATCAGATTAGCGGTTCAGATTTGGCTCCCAACCCGGTCACTCAGCATTTGGCTTCATTGGGCGCACAGATTTATTTCCATCACCGTCCAGAAAATGTGCTGGATGCCAGTGTGGTGGTGGTTTCAACGGCGATTTCTGCGGATAACCCCGAGATTGTCGCGGCTCGCGAGGCGCGTATTCCGGTGATCCGCCGCGCAGAAATGTTGGCTGAATTGATGCGTTATCGCCATGGGATTGCTGTCGCTGGCACCCACGGTAAAACCACCACGACGGCGATGGTTTCCAGTATTTATGCCGAAGCGGGTCTGGATCCAACATTTGTCAACGGCGGTTTGGTTAAAGCGGCGGGCACTCATGCGCGTTTGGGCTCCAGCCGTTACCTGATTGCAGAAGCCGATGAGAGTGATGCGTCATTCCTGCATTTGCAGCCGATGGTCGCCATTGTTACCAATATCGAACCTGACCATATGGATACCTATCAGGGTGATTTTGAGAACTTAAAACAGACATTTATTAACTTTTTGCACAACTTGCCATTCTATGGCCGTGCCGTGATGTGTATCGACGACCCTGTGGTGCGTGAGTTATTGCCGCGTGTTGGTCGCCATATCACCACTTATGGTTTCAGTGATGACGCCGATGTGCAGATTGCCAGCTATCGGCAAGAAGGCCCACAAGGGCACTTCACACTGAAACGCCTGGATAAGCCGTTGATGACGGTGACCCTGAATGCACCGGGCCGTCATAACGCGCTGAACGCCGCGGCAGCGGTTGCAGTAGCGACCGAAGAAGGCATTGAAGACACGGACATCCTGCGTGCGTTGGTCGGGTTCCAGGGGACAGGTCGCCGTTTTGATTTCCTCGGTAACTTCCCGCTGGCACCCGTCAACGGCAAAGAAGGTAGCGTCATGCTGGTGGATGACTATGGCCATCACCCAACAGAAGTGGATGCCACAGTTAAAGCGGCGCGTGCCGGTTGGCCGGATAAACGTATTGTGATGGTTTTCCAGCCGCACCGTTATACCCGAACGCGTGATTTGTATGACGACTTTGCCAATGTGCTGTCGCAAGTGGATGTTTTACTGATGTTGGATGTGTATGCCGCCGGTGAAGCGCCAATTCCAGGGGCTGACAGTCGCTCGTTATGCCGTACCATCCGCAATCGTGGCAAATTGGACCCGATTTTGGTGTCAGACAGTGAAACTGTCCCTGAAGTATTAGCGCAAGTGCTGAATGGCGATGACCTGATTCTGGTTCAGGGCGCTGGGAACATTGGTAAAATTGCTCGTAAGTTGGCTGAGCTTAAATTGCAGCCACAGACAAAAGATGAGGAACATCATGGCTGATAAAATTGCGGTACTGCTGGGTGGAACCTCCGCTGAACGTGAAGTTTCATTGCTATCGGGCCAGGCGGTTTTAGCCGGTTTGAGAGAAGCCGGTATCGACGCCCATGGGGTGGATACCAGAGACTTCCCTGTCACTCAATTGAAAGAACAGGGTTTTGATAAGGTCTTTATTGCCCTGCATGGCCGTGGTGGCGAAGACGGCACGCTACAAGGCGTATTGGAGTTCCTACAACTGCCCTATACCGGCAGCGGCGTGATGGCTTCGGCCCTGACCATGGACAAATTGCGCACCAAATTGGTGTGGCAAGCCTCAGGTTTGCCAATATCGCCTTATGTGGCGCTGAACCGTCAACAGTTTGAAACACTTTCCTCAGAGGAATTAGCGGCATGTGTCGCTAAGCTTGGCCTGCCATTAATCGTTAAGCCAAGCCATGAAGGCTCTAGCGTGGGGATGAGTAAGGTTGACCGGGCTGGCGAATTGCATGCTGCTCTGGTTGAAGCTTTCCGTCATGACACTGATGTGCTGATTGAAAAATGGTTGAGCGGGCCGGAATTCACGGTCGCTATTCTTGGTGAGGATGTTTTACCGTCCATCCGGATCCAGGCACCCGGCGTGTTTTATGATTATGAAGCCAAGTATCTGTCTGATGAAACACAGTATTTTTGCCCAAGTGGTTTGAGTGCTGAGTTAGAGCAACAATTAGCAGAGTTAGCATTGCAGGCATATCAGGCACTAGGTTGCAGCGGTTGGGGCCGGGTTGATGTCATGCAGGACGGCGACGGCGGTTTCTATCTGCTGGAAGTAAATACTTCACCGGGGATGACCAGCCACAGTTTAGTGCCGATGGCTGCCCGCCAATATGGGTTGAGTTTTTCCCAGTTGGTGGCCCGAATTCTGACGTTGGCTGACTGATATGTCGCAAGCTGCTCTGAATGCGCGTGAACGCGCGGCTGAAAACAGCGCAGCCCGGCGCAGTAACGGAGGCCAATTAGCGGGGCTGATTTTCTTGCTGATGGTCTTGGGAACAATACTGTGGGGGAGTTGGGTCGTGGTGGGGTGGATGAAAGATGCCAGCCGATTACCCCTGTCGAAGCTGGTAGTAACGGGCGAGCGCCATTACACCACCAATGATGATATTCGCCAGGCGATTTTGTCATTGGGCGCACCGGGTACCTTTATGACGCAGGATGTGAACATCATCCAGCAGCAGATTGAACGGTTACCCTGGATTCAGCAGGCCAGCGTGCGCAAACAATGGCCGGATGAGCTGAAAATCCATCTGGTGGAGTATGTGCCTTTTGCCCGTTGGAATGATTTGCATATGGTTGATGAGCAGGGGCGGTCATTCAGTGTGCCGTCCGAGCGAATCGGCAAACAGACATTGCCATTACTGTATGGCCCGGAAGGCAGTGAACAGGATGTTCTGGAAGGCTACCGGGCAATAAATAAAGTATTAGCGGCCAATAAGTATCAGCTAAAAATGGTGGCGATGAGCGCCAGACATTCTTGGCAGTTGGCCTTAGATAATGATGTTCGGCTGGAGCTGGGACGGGATAACCGGATGGGGCGTTTACAGCGTTTTATTGAGTTATATCCGATGTTGCAACAGCAGCCAGATAAACGGGTCAGTTATGTTGATTTGCGATATGAAACAGGGGCTGCAATAGGTTGGGCTCCGGTATTTATCGGCAGTCAGGGTGGTGAGCCACCCGTAAATGGCCAGCAGAACAGTAATCCGCAACAGAATCAGGCACAGGCAAAACAACAATGATCAAGTCGACGGACAGAAAACTGGTAGTAGGTCTTGAGATCGGCACGGCAAAGGTCTCCGCATTGGTAGGGGAAGTTCTGCCCGATGGCATGGTCAATATTATTGGGGTAGGCAGTTGCCCATCCCGTGGCATGGATAAGGGTGGGGTTAACGACCTTGAGTCGGTAGTGAAATGCGTACAGCGCGCTATCGATCAAGCTGAGTTAATGGCGGATTGCCAGATTTCATCTGTTTATTTGGCATTATCGGGTAAACATATCAGTTGTCAGAATGAAATAGGGATGGTTCCTATTTCAGAAGAGGAAGTCACACAGGAAGATGTAGAGAACGTAGTGCATACCGCGAAGTCGGTACGTGTACGTGATGAGCATCGTATTCTGCACGTTATTCCGCAGGAATATGCCATCGATTATCAGGAGGGCATCAAAAATCCTGTGGGTCTTTCTGGCGTGCGGATGCAAGCCAAAGTACACCTGATTACCTGCCATAACGATATGGCAAAAAATATTGTCAAAGCGGTGGAACGTTGTGGTCTGAAAGTGGACCAACTGATTTTCGCCGGTTTAGCCGCAAGTTATGCAGTATTGACCGAAGATGAACGCGAGCTGGGTGTCTGTGTGGTCGACATCGGCGGTGGCACCATGGATATGGCGGTTTATACCGGTGGGGCGCTGCGCCACACCAAAGTTATCCCTTACGCCGGGAATGTGGTCACCAGTGATATCGCGTACGCCTTTGGGACACCGCCAACAGATGCGGAAGCGATTAAAGTTCGGCACGGCTGTGCGCTCGGGTCGATAGTCAGCAAGGACGAAAGTGTAGAAGTGCCAAGTGTTGGCGGACGCCCTCCTCGTAGCCTGCAAAGACAGACGCTCGCAGAGGTTATAGAACCACGCTACACCGAGTTGCTGAATTTAGTGAATGACGAGATTTTACAATTGCAGGAGCAACTGCGTCAGCAAGGCGTGAAGCATCATCTGGCAGCCGGTATCGTGCTGACAGGCGGAGCGGCACAAATTGATGGGCTGGCTGAATGCGCTCAGCGGGTATTTCATGCCCAGGTTCGCATCGGTCAACCGCTCAATATTACCGGGCTGACGGATTATGCACAGGAACCCTATTACTCCACTGCTGTTGGGTTATTGCATTACGGTAAAGAATCTCATCTCAGTGGTGAGTCAGAAGTAGAAAAACGTGCCTCAGTGGGCAATTGGTTTAAACGTATCAATAGCTGGCTGAGAAAAGAGTTTTAATGTTTCAACAAAGAGATCATGCTGAACATATTTTTGTGATCTCGAAGCGACAGGCACAAAACGGAGAGAAACTATGTTTGAACCTATGGAACTAACCAATGACGCGGTGATTAAAGTCATCGGCGTCGGTGGTGGCGGTGGTAATGCCGTCGAACACATGGTGCGCGAGCGCATCGAAGGTGTTGAATTCTTCGCCGTTAATACAGACGCTCAGGCGCTACGTAAGACGGCTGTTGGCCAAACCATCCAGATTGGTAGCGGTATTACCAAAGGTTTGGGTGCTGGCGCGAACCCAGAAGTGGGCCGCAATTCAGCTGAAGAAGACCGTGAAGCTCTGCGCGCAGCCCTTGAAGGCGCGGACATGGTCTTTATCGCAGCAGGCATGGGCGGTGGTACCGGTACTGGTGCTGCTCCTGTTGTTGCTGAAGTAGCAAAAGAACTGGGTATTCTGACAGTTGCCGTGGTTACCAAGCCTTTTAATTTCGAAGGCAAGAAGCGCATGGCATTCGCTGAGCAGGGTATTGCTGAACTGTCCAAGCATGTGGACTCACTGATCACTATTCCGAACGACAAGTTGTTAAAAGTTCTGGGTCGAGGCATCTCTTTACTGGATGCATTCGGCGCTGCTAACGACGTATTAAAAGGCGCTGTTCAGGGGATCGCCGAGCTGATTACCCGTCCGGGCCTGATGAACGTCGACTTTGCTGACGTGCGCACTGTGATGTCTGAAATGGGTTATGCCATGATGGGCTCCGGTGTGGCTTGCGGTGAAGATCGTGCAGAAGAAGCCGCAGAAATGGCGATTTCCAGCCCGTTGCTGGAAGATATCGACCTGTCTGGTGCTCGTGGTGTGTTGGTCAACATCACGGCTGGTTTCGATTTGCGTTTAGATGAATTCGAAACTGTGGGGAATACCATCCGTGCATTTGCGTCCGACAATGCGACCGTGGTTATCGGTACTTCGTTAGACCCAGAAATGAACGACGAACTGCGCGTAACTGTGGTTGCAACCGGTATCGGCATGGATAAACGCCCTGAAATTACGTTGGTTACCAACAAGCAGACTCAGCCTGTTATGGACCACCGTTACCAGCAGCATGGCATGTCACCTTTACCTCAGGAAGTTAAGCCTGCGGCTAAAGTGGTCAATGACCCAACTGCTCAAACCAATAAAGAGCCCGATTATTTGGATATTCCGGCATTTTTGCGTAAACAAGCCGACTAATTTCCGAAAAAATTGGAATCTCCGCTCTTTGTGCTAAACTGTCCCGCCGATCTTGTTATAAGCTTGGTCGGTAGGATGGATAACATTGCGAGATAAAACGATGATCAAACAAAGGACTTTAAAACGTATTGTTCAGGCGACAGGCGTCGGTTTGCACACCGGTAAGAAAGTCACACTGACAATGCGACCCGCGCCGGCTAATACCGGGGTCATCTATCGTCGCACTGACTTGAATCCACCGGTTGATTTTCCGGCAGATGCAAAATCCGTGCGTGATACCATGCTCTGTACTTGCCTGGTCAATGAGCATGACGTGCGTATTTCTACTGTTGAGCATCTCAACGCTGCTCTGGCAGGGTTAGGGATTGATAACATTATTATTGAAGTTAACGCTCCCGAAGTACCGATTATGGACGGTAGTGCCAGTCCATTCGTGTACTTGCTGCTGGATGCGGGCATCGAAGAGTTAAACTCTGCGAAGAAATTCCTGCGTCTGAAAGAGACTGTGCGGGTTGAAGACGGTGATAAATGGGCTGAATTGTCTCCATTCAATGGATTCCGTTTAGATTTTACCATTGATTTTAATCACCCGGCGATTGACTCCAGTACGCAGCGTTACCGCTTAGATTTCTCGGCCGATTCATTCGTCCGTCAAATCAGCCGTGCGCGTACTTTTGGTTTCATGCGCGATATCGAATATTTACAGTCCCGTGGTTTGTGCCTGGGCGGTAGTTTCGATTGTGCCATCGTGGTAGATGATTACCGCGTGCTAAATGAAGATGGCTTGCGCTTCGAAGATGAATTTGTTCGTCACAAAATGCTGGACGCTATCGGCGACCTGTTTATGTGCGGCCATAATATTATTGGCGCATTTACTGCGTACAAATCTGGTCATGCATTAAATAACAAGCTGTTGCAGGCTGTGTTAGCTAAGCAAGAAGCATGGGAATTTGTGACGTTCCAAGACGAAGCCGAAATGCCATTGGCGTTCAAAGCTCCGTCTACGGTATTAGCTTACTAAAGCTACTTATCATTATCACTTTTGGTTGCGTTGGCACTCTCTCCGGCCAACGCAGCCAATCGTTCCAATATTGTCCTCAATTTCTCAGGGCTACGGCTCGCTAATCCTCTTAATTCCTTAGCGCTTTCCAAACTTAAATGACGCAATGGCGGCGATTTCTCAGGATTTTGCGATGATTTTGCGGCATCTTGCATAATGTTATGGCCCTTAGCCATTAACGACGGATTAATCCTGATGTCGATTGAAGACAATGATGGTAGAATTTGCGCTCGTAGTGCAGAGAGTAAAGCGGGTTGTTCATAACGCAAGCGCATTAACCAGCTGGCGTTGGCGGTCTCTAGCACTAAAACACTCTGTCGATAGTTGGCAACACGGCACCACGGCTGCAATTGTGAAGGGAGCAATCCTTTTACCGCACGGTTAAGTTTTACCAGTGCAGTAGCGCGTTGTTGTACGTTATGCAGCGGTCCGTTTTCAGCTGCAATGGCATCATCGAACAGGATATCTAATAATTGTGGGCGGCTTTCACGCATTGACAAGGCTCCGGCGGATTTTAAACTCGTGATCGGTATTCTAAATCGTTGGCGACAATTTGGCAGACGTTATTTCTGGCCGCATCTCCTGTTGGGGATGGTCGCGGCGAGTCTTGGCGTGCCATCAAACCTGTCTGGCGTTCCAGATCAAGCAGCAATACCGAACACATTATCAAGCCAAAGCCGTCAGAATTACGGTGCGACAAACTTTAACAGTTTGGCATTGCTGCATGATATGCATCGTCGCCCTTCATTCAGCGTAGACTATTGGCAACAGCATGCACTGCGCACGGTTATTCGTCACCTTTCATTTGCATTGGCTCCTCAAGCAGCTTATGCACGGGTGCAAGAAGTAGCTGAAGCTGAACAAATAGAACCCTCACAGATTCAGCAACTTGCATTGTTGAATACGCTGAATGCACTACTGACCCACGAATTCAAACCTCCCACTATTATTCGCTATACTGAGCAGGTTAAACGGCCTGTTCTTTCGTTACATAAACCTGGGCTTTGGCTTGCGCAAGTGCAAGGTATTCGTGCCGGGCCTGCCAATCTAATTTAGTTATTTTATTGATTTATATAAATTTTATACAACCTTTGGCCGCCGGCTTGGTGGTCTTGTAAGAGATATTAAGAATCATGCTAATCAAATTATTAACCAAAGTTTTTGGCAGCCGTAACGATCGCACACTGCGCCGTATGCGCAAAGTGGTTGAGCTTATCAACCGTATGGAGCCTGAAGTTGAAAAACTGACAGACGCTGAATTACGCGCTAAAACTGATGAGTTCCGCGAGCGCCTGGCAAAAGGTGCCGTGCTGGAAACCTTAATTCCCGAAGCTTTTGCGGTGGTGCGTGAGGCCAGTAAACGTGTGTTTGGCATGCGTCACTTCGACGTCCAGTTGCTCGGCGGTATGGTTCTGAACGAACGATGCATCGCGGAAATGCGTACTGGTGAAGGTAAAACGCTGACTGCAACTCTGCCAGCTTACCTGAATGCATTGAGTGGCCGAGGCGTTCACGTGGTTACCGTCAACGACTATTTGGCTCAGCGTGATGCCGAAAATAACCGTCCATTGTTCGAATTCCTGGGGCTGAGTGTAGGTATCAACTTGCCGAATATGGCAGCGCCAGCTAAGCGTGCTGCTTATGCTGCGGATATCACCTATGGCACAAACAACGAATTTGGTTTTGACTACCTGCGCGATAACATGGCGTTCAGTCCTGAAGAACGCGTGCAGCGCAAACTGCACTATGCGCTGGTGGATGAGGTTGACTCCATCTTGATCGATGAAGCCCGTACCCCACTGATTATCTCTGGCCCAGCTGAAGATAGCTCGGAGATGTATATTCGGGTTAACAAACTGATTCCAAAACTGATTCGTCAGGAGAAAGAGGACTCAGATAGCTTCCAGGGTGAAGGCCATTTCTCTGTGGATGAAAAATCACGTCAGGTACATTTGACTGAACGCGGTTTGATCAAAATTGAAGAAATGCTAGTAGAGGCGGGCATTATGGATGAGGGAGAGTCTCTGTATTCTCCTGCCAACATTATGTTGATGCACCACGTCACTGCGGCTTTGCGCGCTCACGTGCTGTTTACTCGTGATGTTGATTACATCGTGAAAGACGGTGAAGTTATCATTGTTGATGAACACACTGGCCGTACTATGCAAGGCCGTCGCTGGTCAGATGGTTTGCATCAGGCTGTTGAAGCAAAAGAAGGCGTGGAAATTCAGAACGAAAACCAGACGCTGGCTTCCATTACTTTCCAAAACTACTTCCGTCTCTATGAGAAACTGGCCGGTATGACCGGTACAGCGGATACCGAAGCATTCGAATTCAGTTCCATTTATAAACTAGACACCATTGTTGTACCGACTAACCGCCCAATGATCCGTAAGGATCTGGCTGATTTGGTCTATATGACCGAACAGGAAAAGATCGGCGCAATTATCGAAGATATCCGTGAGCGTACTGCTAACGGCCAGCCAGTGTTGGTGGGGACTATCTCGATTGAAAAATCTGAAGTGGTCTCTGCTGAGTTAACTAAAGCGGGCATTGAGCATAAAGTTCTGAATGCCAAGTTCCACGCCATGGAAGCGGAAATTGTTTCTCAGGCTGGTCAAGCGAGTGCGGTAACCATCGCAACCAACATGGCGGGTCGTGGTACCGATATCGTGTTGGGTGGTAGCTGGCAGAGTGAAATCGCCTTGCTGGAAAACCCAACTGAAGATCAAATTGCAGCGATTAAAGCGGCATGGCAAGTTCGCCATGATGCAGTGTTGGCCTCCGGTGGCCTGCATATCATTGGTACCGAGCGCCATGAGTCACGCCGTATCGATAATCAGCTACGTGGTCGTGCGGGTCGTCAAGGTGATGCCGGTTCTTCACGCTTCTACCTGTCAATGGAAGATGCTCTGATGCGTATTTTTGCCTCTGACCGTGTATCTGGCATGATGCGTAAATTAGGGATGAAGCCGGGCGAAGCTATTGAGCACCCATGGGTGACTAAAGCTATCGCCAATGCACAACGTAAAGTTGAAAGCCGCAACTTCGATATTCGTAAGCAATTACTTGAATATGATGATGTCGCCAGCGACCAACGTCGGGCTATCTACAGCCAGCGTAATGAGCTGTTGGACGTGGCTGATGTGAGTGAAACCATCAACAGCATCCGTGAAGATGTATTCAAAACGGTTATCGATAGCTACATTCCAACCCAGTCACTGGAAGAAATGTGGGATGTCGAAGGCTTGGAACAGCGTCTGAAAAATGATTTCGACTTGGACATGCCAATTGCTCAATGGTTAGAAGATGAGCCACAACTGCACGAAGAAACATTACGTGAGCGTATTCTTCAAAGAGCCATTGAGGATTATCACCGTAAAGAAGAAGTTGTTGGTTTTGATATGATGCGCAGCTTCGAAAAGGGCGTAATGTTGCAAACGCTTGATTCCTTGTGGAAAGAACACTTAGCGGCGATGGATTACCTGCGCCAGGGTATCCATTTGCGTGGCTACGCGCAGAAAGATCCTAAACAGGAATATAAGCGTGAATCTTTCGCAATGTTCGCGGCAATGTTGGAATCACTGAAATATGAAGTGATCAGCGTGCTGAGCAAAGTACAAGTGCGGATGCCGGAAGAAGTTGAAGCACTGGAAGTACAACGTCGTGAAGAGGCTGAGCGTTTGGCTAAACAGCAACAACTCAGCCATGAATCTGATAACAGCGCATTAATGTCGCAAGAAGAAGCCAGTGTTGCAGCTAGCCTTGAGCGCAAAGTTGGGCGTAATGATCCGTGCCCATGTGGTTCAGGTAAGAAATACAAACAGTGCCACGGCCGCCTGCAATAATATTTTAAGCAACGGTTAACACTGATGACGAGGGCGGCTTAAAAACCGCCCTTTATTTTGACCTTTTTTGTCCATCTATTTTAGAACAGATAATTTTAGAACAGATAAAAGAGGCGGCTCCAGCCAGCATTTACACACTGTTCAGGAGATAAGAAATTGAAACACTTACACATTGCGGTAGGGATTATTCGCAACGCCCAGCAGGAGATTTTTGTTACTCAGCGTGCTGCTGATTCCCATATGGCAGGTTTTTGGGAATTCCCTGGCGGCAAGATTGAGCAGAGTGAAACACCGGAACTCGCCTTAAAACGTGAACTGTTGGAAGAAACTGGAATTGTGGTGAAAGAGGCTGTTTTGCTTAAAGTGTTGGAACACACTTTTACTGACCGTATCGTAACATTACATTTCTATATGGTCGAAATGTGGGATGGTGAACCCTTTGGTCGTGAGGGGCAGCCAATGCGCTGGGTGAAGCAATCTGAATTGTTGGTTGAAGATTTTCCGCCCGCGAATGTGGCTATTATTGAATTACTTACAGCATAGATCTATGGGCTGTTAATATGAGTGAAGTGGAGCAAAACGCCGTTTGCTCCATTTGGTCAGGCCGTGACTGTCAGTGCTGAAGAGGGTCTTCCTCACTCCATTCATCACTGTCAGATAATTCACCACTGCTGGAAATTCGTTTTTCTTCGTCTGCCCACTCACCTAAGTCAATAAGTTGACAGCGTTTGCAGCAGAATGGGCGATAAGGGCTTTGTTCACCCCAGATAACCAACTTCCCACAGGTGGGGCAGTTAACTTCAATGACTTCAGTTTCCATATTTTCTCCTTATACCCTTCATCTTTCAAGTCGCAGGTGTGTTGGCTACACTCACTCACCCGAATCACTTACCGCTGTAAGCTCATCGGGATTTTCTCGTTTGCCGCCTTCCTGCATCTTGAAATCTATTGGGTATAACAATTTTTATATCAGCAACAGGCTAATTCAAACGATAAACGTGCCGGCACGGTACCATTTTCACTGTCGAGTGGTAAGAAGCGAATGGCATATCTGGTCTTATGACCGGAAATCTGGGGATATAGCTGTGGGTCTAGCGGCAGACGTACTCTAAGTAAGTCCGCGCCTTCCGCATTGTCTTGGAAGAATCCATTCAAACTGATTTGTGCGCGCAGTGGGCCAGATTGGCGAATTAACTCCAAAATGATGGTCAGCGACTGATTAAGAGGCGTTAAGCTTTCCAGCAATTTACTCATATGCTGGTTACGTTGTTGCTCTGGTTGGTGTAGCCAGGTATGTAAAGTCGGTAAATCAAAGCTACAACAGCCGCCGGGAATACTCAGGCGTTGGCGAACAACGCTGATTAAACGGTCTTCTTTTAATGATTGCCCAATACGTGGCGCAGACATTAATACTGAAGCTCGGTTTTTTAACTGGCTGCGTAGGGAGTCCACCAGTGACATATCAACACCGGGCATATTAGTCCATTGCTGTAACTTTTGTTGCTGGCGTTCAAGCTCTTTAAGTAAATCAGTGCGTACTTCACCGCGCTCAAGGACATCAATTAAATCAGATGCAGTACGGAAAAATGTCAATGCACTGGCAATATTATCTAACGAACGTTGGCTTTCTAATTGTTGTAGTAAAAACTCCATTCTCAGCCAGGTACGCATTTTTTCATTAAGCGGATGTTCGAACAGTATTGTTGAGGTGAGGTCGCTCATTGGTGTAGATCCTGTTGGGCCGCAGCTGCCAATTTTAAATACTGCTGGTGTAATGAAGCAACTTGCGGGGCGATAATTGAGGGATCGCCGCTATTGTCAATAATATCATCAGCACAAGCCAGCCGTTGCTGCCGCGAAGCCTGTGAAGCTAAAATATGTTCTGCCTGTTGGCGGGTAATACCATCTCTCGCCATCGTCCGCGCGAGTTGTATTTCAGGTGCTACATCTACTACTAACACACGATTGGCTCTGTGATGTAAACCATTTTCAACTAATAAGGGAACAACCCAAAGAGCGTACGACTCATCAATACTGGCGAGTTGGCGTTGAGTTTCCCGTTGAATCAGTGGATGCAACAATGAATTTAACCATGCTTTTTCCTGTGGTTCACTGAAAATCTTCTCGCGCAATACAGCCCGGTTTAATGCGCCATCGGCCTGTAAAATTATTTCACCATAACGGGAAACAATGGCGGCTAATGCAGGCATGCCTGGTTCAACCACCTGACGGGCAATAATATCAGCATCAACAAGAGGCACACCGAGATTAGCAAATGCATTTGCCACAGTGCTTTTGCCGCTGCCAATCCCGCCGGTGAGAGCCACAATATAGGTCATTGCCTAGCCTTGCATACTGTTAGTGAGTGGCAGAATTGTATCTGAAAGCAGGAGGGAAGGCATAGTAAGCTATGCATTCTGTTTGAGCTATATAGAAAAATAAGTGAAGTGAATACAGTGATAAAAAGAGTCATCGCTATTCTTCAGGTAATTTGTGGGATTGTAGCGTAAATAAAGGTGGATTCGCAGTCTTGCCGTAGAATTATTCATGCGTATGATAGCTTCACTGGGATGGCGTGATTTACGCCCGATCACATTTTGCGATCTATCGCCAATAACCAGGAAATAATAAGCCATGCGTATTGAAGAAGGTTTGAAGTTAGGCTTTAAAGATGTGTTAATCCGCCCTAAACGTTCAACACTGAAAAGCCGCTCGGAAGTGGAGCTGGAGCGCCAGTTTACTTTCAAACATTCAGGTTGGAATTGGTCCGGTGTACCTATTATTGCCGCTAATATGGATACTGTTGGCACCTTCCGCATGGCAGAAGTTCTGGCATCATTCGATGTTCTAACCGCAGTTCATAAACATTACACTGTTGAACAGTGGGGCGAGTTTGTGAAGCGTGTTCCTGAATCCGTGTTACGGCATGTCATGGTCTCTACCGGGACTTCCTCCGCCGACTTCGACAAAATGAAACAAATTTTAGCGTTATCACCCGCGTTGAAATTTATCTGCATTGATGTTGCTAACGGCTATTCAGAGCATTTTGTCTCTTTCTTGCAAAAAGCTCGAGAAGCTTGCCCTGATAAAGTGATTTGCGCCGGTAATGTTGTGACCGGTGAGATGGTAGAAGAGCTTATCCTCTCGGGCGCTGACATTGTTAAAGTTGGGATTGGGCCAGGTTCGGTTTGCACCACTCGCGTAAAAACAGGCGTCGGCTATCCACAGTTGTCAGCGGTTATCGAGTGCGCTGATGCAGCACATGGCTTGGGTGGACAGATTGTCAGTGATGGCGGTTGCTCGGTACCCGGTGATGTCGCGAAAGCGTTTGGCGGCGGTGCTGATTTTGTTATGTTGGGCGGTATGCTAGCTGGGCATGACGAGTGTGAAGGCCGAGTTGTTGAAGAGAATGGCAAGAAATTTATGCTGTTCTACGGTATGAGCTCTGAATCTGCTATGAAGCGTCATGTCGGCGGTGTTGCTGAGTACCGAGCTGCAGAAGGAAAAACGGTTAAATTGCCATTACGTGGCTCCGTTGATAACACCGTTCGTGACATTATGGGGGGGTTGCGTTCTGCTTGTACTTATGTAGGGGCTTCGCATTTAAAAGAACTGACCAAGCGCACCACTTTTATTCGTGTAGCTGAACAAGAAAACCGTGTGTTTGGTAGTAACTAATTCTGGGTCATTGATATGAAAAGGGGCGTAAACTAACGCCTCTTTTTAATAAAATGGCACCAGATAATCTTCCCTAATAGCATCATTTACCCGATGACATCCCCTAACTGGAATATTGGTAAATACATCGCTATCACTAAAATCCCCACAATACTGCCAATAATTAGCATCAAAAGTGGTTCCAACATTTGAGTAAGATTGTCAGCTAAGTCCTGTGTTTGCTGTTGGTGCCAATTGGCAAGTTTATCTAACAGCACATCAAGTGCGCCAGATTCTTCCCCCACACGAACCATTTGTTGGCATAAGGGGGGGAATAGAGAGTGCTGATAGAGGGTCAGATACAATGGAACTCCTTGGTTGATTTGTTTTTGAATCCCCCTCAATGCTTGCTTATAAGTGTCGTTATTGATGGCACGAAGTGCGGCATCTAATCCGGCCGTCAGTGGTAACCCTGCGTGTTGAGTAATAGCCAGTGTTTGAAAAATTTGACTAAGACAACTGCCGCGTATCAATGCGGATATTAGCGGAAGGCGTAATAAAAGCTTTTGCTCCCATAGTTGGCAGTAAGTTCGATTTTTCCGTACATATAAATAGCTAATAAAAAGTGATGTTAATAATGTGGCGAGATATGGCCCATAAGCAGTAAGAAATGCTGATATTAACAGTAAGGCGGCAGTCAGCGCCGGTAATGGTGTATCGAATGATTGATAGATTTGTGCAAACTCAGGGAGCACTAAAACTAGCATGATGATACTGACAGCTAACGCAATAACACAGACAAATGCCGGATATTTAAGCGCTTTAATCACTTTTTTTTGTAATTTTTGTTGCTGTTCCTGATGCTGAACCAACTGAGTACAGCATTGCTCAAGATTACCCGTCAACTCCCCCATCGCAATGATGGGGGGATATAATTGAGGGAATGTGTGAGGATAATGCGCCATTGCTTCAGATAATGATTGCCCCTGTGAAACTTGCTGACTTATCTCCTGTAATAAACACTGCCAAGGTAAGGCATCCATTTCTTTCGCCAACAATTGCAAACAACTCACTAATGGTAAGCCCGCTTGCAACAACGTCGCTAATTGGCGAGTTACAGTGATCAGGCGCTCTCCTCGCCAATAGTTCATCGATAACCGTTTCCCGCTTTTAATACCCAGTGGCTGTAACCCATGGCGAAACATATGTTCATAAACAATATTTCTTTCTGTTGCCAGTAATACACCTGTTTGTAACTGCCCCGAATTGTTAATTGCTTTCCAGCTAAATAAACGTTGATAGTTCACGACGTTGCCTCTGCTTCTGTCAAAAAACCGACAACACGATTAATTTCACTGAGTGTGGTCATACCGCTTTCGACTAATGCCAAACCAGCCGAAAGTAATGTTATTTGTTTTTGTTCCCGTGCAATTTGGGCTAGCTCTGACGGGCTTGCGTTATTGAGTAAAGCTTGTTGGATTGGCGGCGTTACATTTAACATTTCATAAATACCCGTTCGGCCATAATAACCGGCACAACAATGTTCGCAACCCACGGCAATATAGTGTTGCAGTGGGCTCTCCCACACATTTTTGGGAGCTTGGAAAGGGGTGGGTGATGTTTGGCGGCAATGTAAGCATAATTTGCGTACCAATCGCTGGGCGATGACTAATGTTAGGCTGGAGGCAATTAAATGACGCGCTACTCCCATTTGTGTCAGGCGTATCAGTGTTTCAGTCGTGGAATTGGTATGCAGTGTTGAAAGTACCAGATGCCCTGTTAGAGCCGCTTTAACTGCTATTTCTGCAGTTTCGTTATCTCGAATCTCACCGAGCATAATCACGTCGGGGTCCTGTCGTAGCATTGCACGCAAGACACTGGAAAAATCTAGTCCAATCTTACTGTTAGTTTGCGTTTGATTGATGCCATTAACTTGGATCTCAATAGGATCTTCAACACTACAGATATTTATCTGCGGCTGATTGAGTTGTTCCAGGCTGCAATAGAGGGTGACGGTTTTCCCACTGCCAGTTGGCCCAGTGACCAAAATCAAACCCTGTGGAGCCGACAGCACTTGGGTTAACTGTTGGTGGGCAAGGGGGGTTAGCCCCAACTTTTCCAGTGTAGGTTGTTGTTGCATATTGAGGATACGCAGCACGACTTTTTCACCGTATTGCACGGGGAGAGTCGCTATTCTCATCGAGTAGCGGATACCGTCTAGCATTAGAGCCAACTGACCATCTTGTGCTAACCGTTTTTCAGCAATGTTCAGCTTGGACATAACCTTTAGACAACTGCTGATACGGCTGGATAATTCAGTCTCTGGCGGCGGAGATTCATGTAATACGCCATCAATTCTTAGGCGAATACGATAGTGATATTGGTAAGGTTCGAAATGGATATCTGATGCACGTTTCTGAATCGCCAACCTAAGTGTTTGAGTTATAAATTGAATAACAGGTATATCACTTTCATTATCAAGCAATGTGTCATCCGAACTTTGTGGCTCAGGATTTGACGATATTGATTTTTGCCGTTCTCTGCTTTGTCGGGATATGTCGTGATGAGCTTCTGTGGATTTTATTCTTTTACTTAAGTGGCCTTTTACTGATGGAGCCAAGTTTAATGATTGTTCAATCTTGGCTTCTGGCCAGTTTTCCACCTTGATTTTACGGCCACAAGCAAAACGCAACGCAGCTAATAACTCCTCGTTTACGGGGCTAGATGATGCAATGGTTAGACTTTTACCATCGAGCTTTAAAGCTATTGACCTATGACGGCGGCAGAGTTTGTGTAACTCATTGCTAATTGTCTCGTGTGGATATTCCATAAATCGGCTCATTTGATTAGGCCTTATCTTTAAAAGGGAACACGGTCTTACAGTTATCAGTCATGCTGCTGTTTTTTGCTTTGCATGTTTTTGTCCAGATGATATTTCCACTGTTATTTATTGTTGGCGACATAGCCAGAGTCAGATTGGCGAGTGTTTGCTGACCTGTAAGTGTAATGACGCCTTTATTAATGGTCGTAGCGCTGACGTAGCGGGACTCTTCCCCAGTAGGGATACCATGGCTCCCACCATTACAGTTATCAAGACTGGCATGTTCCAGAGCACAAAGTTCTACTGCCATCTTGTAAGGAACCATGGCTTGTAACATATCGGTGAGCGCTGCTTTTTGGATATAACGCTGATAGGAAGGAATACCCACTCCACTGAGAACCGCAATGATGGCAATCGCAACCATCAATTCAATTAATGTAAAACCTCGTTGATTAGTCATTTGACACTCTCCATGTGTTTGAGAAAACGTGAGCAGAGTGCACTTTTTAAATGAGTGGTAATAGTGAGTTCAGCGCGGTTTGCGAAGCGTACTGTCGGATATTTAGGTTCTTGCAGTGGAATCACAGATAATTTCGGCGGTGCTCGCAGAACAGAATGATAGCCTGCAATTGATAGCCATCCGCCGAGAATAGTTTGATAGGATTATTTAAAACGCATGGACAGGTCCAGGGCAGTAATATGCTTGGTGAGCGCACCTACTGAAATAAAGTCAATACCTGTTTCAGCATAGCTACGCAAAGTTTCCAATGTAACGTTACCTGAAACCTCCAATTGCGCACTGCTCTGGGTTTGGGCCAGTTCATCGCGCATTTTTACAGCATCACGCATCATTGGAATAGTGAAGTTATCGAGCATTATGATGTCGGCACCGGCTTCCAGTGCTTGCTGTAACTCATCAAGGGATTCAACTTCTACTTCTACAGGGACATCGGCATGGATCCAAAATGCTTTGGCAACAGCTTCTTTAATCGAACCGGCAGCAATAATATGATTTTCCTTAATAAGGAAAGCATCAGATAAACCCAGCCGATGATTATTGCCACCACCACAGAGGACGGCATATTTTAAGGCGGTGCGTAGCCCAGGGACTGTTTTTCGGGTATCAAGTAATTGAGTATGCAATCCAGAGAGTTCGGCCACATAGTGGCTCACTTCGGTAGCGACACCCGATAAAGTTTGCAGGAAATTAAGTGCAGTACGTTCACCCGTCAACAGAATACGTGCGGGGCCAGTCAAATGACAAAGAACCTGATCCGCTACCAGTTTGTCTCCATCTTTAACTTCCGATGTGATAGATACCTGGGCACCAAGTTGAATAAACACTTCATTCAACCAGCGCTGACCACAAAAAATACCGTCTTCTCGGGTAATGATGGTGGCCTCTGCCTGCTTGTCCGCTGGTAGTAATTGTGCTGTAAGGTCGCGGTCTGCATTGACCTCACCACCAAGATCTTCACTCAAAGCCTGAGCAACAGTAGATGGGATATCGCGTTGAATTCGTTCCAATAGCTCGGCACGGCGGCTGTCGGCATTATAGCTGCGGGTCGGCATAGAAAACTCCGAAATGGCGGGTGGATAGTTGTCCAAACATGCTACTCTGTTGCTGGCAGAAGTGCCATAAAAGAGCGGGTTGAAGTGTCACCATCAGGGGGCTTAGGTAAACTATGCAGTTAGAAGATACCGGGCAGTTGGAAAATAACTGGCAGTTAGAGAATGGCTGGATTTCAGGCGTAAAACGGGTTGTTTCCCCACATTTTGATCAGCGGCCAGAAGGCGAAATTCCTTCTTTGTTGGTGATTCATAACATCAGTTTGCCTCCCGGAGAGTTTGGCGGCCCGTATATCGATCAGTTATTCACTGGCACACTCAAAGCTGATGAACACCCTTATTTTGCCGATATTGTTCATCTGAGAGTATCAGCCCATTGTCTGATTCGTAGAGAGGGTGAAATTATTCAATATGTTCCATTTGATAAACGTGCCTGGCATGCGGGAGTTTCAACTTTTGCCGGGCGTGAGCGGTGTAACGATTTTTCTATTGGGATCGAGTTAGAAGGGACGGATGTGTTACCGTTTACGCCCGCACAATATCGCAGTTTGGCTGAAATTAGCGCGTTGCTATTTGCCGCTTATCCGATAACTGCAGAACTGGTTACGGGTCACAGTGATATTGCGCCAGGGCGTAAAACCGACCCAGGGCCCGCTTTTAACTGGGAGTTATATCAACAGAGTTTGGTGAGGTTATCTTTGCCATTGTAATACGAAAGTGATGCAGTATTAACCTGAGGTTTATGGTTGAGCGCGTATTAGCTTGTCACTTTGTCTGATATTGTCGTTTATGCATGCCGGGAGGCATATGCCCTGTTTCTGGGTGGGTTAAGTGCAAAGGGAGAGTAAGAGCTAATGACACTGTTTACGCTGTTGCTGGTGCTGGCATGGGAGCGCTTGTTTAAACTGGGCGAACATTGGCAGTTAGATCATCGCCTTGAAGTGGTATTTACGCGTTTACGTCACTTTTCGTTGGTACAAACAATTTTACTCACTGCGGTGTGGATGCTGTTGGTATGGCTGATTTTGCAGTCAGTACAAAATATCTTGTTTGGCCTCCCTCTTTTGCTGGTCTGGATACTTATTTGCCTGCTGTGCATTGGCGCGGGGGGAATACGCAAACATTATCGGGCTTACCTGAAAGCAGCACGTCAGGGGGATGCCCATGCCACCGATAAAATGGCCGAGGAATTAGCGCTTATCCATGGTTTACCGATGGATAGTGGTGAAAAAATCAGGCTGGAGTCGCTGCAAAATGCATTGTTATGGATAAACTTCCGTTACTATTTAGCGCCTATCTTCTGGTTTGTTGTATGTGTTAATTACGGCCCGGTGGCATTGGCGGGGTACGCGATGTTACGCGGATACCAGACGTGGCTAGCGCGACATCACACTCCGTTACAACGATCTCAATCTGGTATTGACCGTATCTTGCATTGGTTGGACTGGATACCGGTGCGGTTAGTCGGTGTTGCTTACGCATTATTAGGGCACGGTGAAAGAGCTTTACCAGCTTGGTTTGCTTCATTGGGTGACTTCCGTTCTTCGCAATACCAAGTGTTGACTCAACTCGCACAATATTCACTGGCGCGAGAACCTCATTTAGATCCAGTACAGACACCAAGAACCGCCGTATCTTTAGCGCGAAAAGTGACGCTGACGGTGATTGTAGTGGTTGCTTTACTGACTATTTATGGTGCACTGGTATAGCGACTTGATTTATAGCTCAGGTAGAGAAGCCCATCTCCGGCCAGAGCTACCTCAATAACTCAGTCTCAATTCAATAAAATAAACGGGCCAGCACTGATGGCTGGCCCGTTAGCGACAATATCGTCAGATTATCTAAAGATAACAAGATACTTTCTGCTATCAGGATTTTGCTCTTTGGTTGCGGTTTTTCAGGATATAACCGACAGCCAGGAGCACTAACCAGGCAGGAATCAACAGCACTGAAATCTGGATGCCCGGTGTCAGATACATAATGACCAGAATGCCGGTCAAGAATAGCAAACACAGGTAGTTGCTGAACGGATACCAGAAAGCTTTGAATTGTGGAGTGACGCCCTGACGGTTTTTAGCGGCACGGAATTTAAGGTGTGCCAAGCTGATCATCGCCCAGTTGATCACCAGCGCTGATACCACTAATGCCATTAACAATTCAAAAGCACGGCCGGGTATCAGATAGTTAATCAACACACAGAAAGCGGTCGCGAATGCGGAAACGGCGATTGCAAGAACCGGCACCCCGCGGCCATCGACTTTCAGCAGTATTTTCGGACCATTACCTTGCTTGGCTAAGCCGAACAACATACGGCTGTTACAGTAAACGCAGCTGTTGTAGACCGATAATGCCGCGGTTAGCACCACAATGTTTAATACGGTGGCGACGACATTACTATTCAAGGCATGGAAGATCAGGACGAAGGGGCTACCGCCTTCAACCACTTTGCCCCACGGGTAAAGTGACAGCAAAATTGCCAAAGAACCGATATAGAACAGCAAGATACGATAGATAACCTGATTGGTTGCTTTCGGGATGCTTTGGGCTGGGTTTTCTGCTTCCGCCGCGGTGATACCGACTAATTCAAGCCCACCGAAGGAGAACATAATTACCGCCATTGCCATCACTAACCCCATGATACCATTGGGGAAGAATCCGCCCTGCGCCCATAAGTTAGTGACTGTGGCCTCTGGGCCACCTTGTCCGCTTAGTAATAACCATCCACCGAATAGAATCATGGCGATGATAGCGACTACTTTAATGATGGCAAACCAGAACTCCATCTCGCCATACACTTTCACGTTTGCCAGATTGATGGCGTTGATGGCGAGGAAGAAGACGGCGGCTGATACCCATGTTGGGATCTCCGGCCACCAATACTGCACATAGATACCCACGGCGGTAAGTTCCGCCATAGCGACTAACACGTATAGAACCCAGTAATTCCAGCCGGAAGCAAAACCGGCAAAATTACCCCAGTATTTATAGGCAAAGTGACTGAAAGAACCGGCTACTGGCTCCTCGACCACCATTTCCCCTAACTGGCGCATAATCAGAAATGCGATAAAACCGCCGATGGCATACCCCAGTAACACTGAAGGCCCCGCCATTTGAATAGTCTGCGCGATACCCAGAAACAGTCCGGTACCAATAGCGCCACCTAAGGCAATAAGCTGGATATGGCGGTTTTTAAGCCCCCGCTTTAGCTCTGCACCTTCCTGTTGAACACTCATTATTGCATCCTCTGTCGTTGTCACTTCTAGCGGGCAAACCTGTTGTCTTTCAATAAATCTATTGGGTATAAACGGGTGCCACATGCTATGCGTAAGATTTTGATTACATTATTTGTATTATTTTGTTTACGGTTGCTTTCTATGGAATTTGCCCCATTGGCTACCGTTTAAAAGAGAATAGTGCTAGGCGATAATTATTGCATCTGCTTTTTATTTTATCCGCTGAATTTTTAGGCAATATGCCAATAAAAATGTTGATGCGTGATCAAGCTGTTGTTTTCAGAAAAAGCAGTAATAGATGTTTGTTGCACAAAAAAGTCACCAGCTGGCTGTTTTTATTGTGGTCAAACCAGTCGTTGGGTGAGGGAAGAGAGATAAACAGACTTTTCTTACTTTTTATTGAATTTAAATTCACAAAAATAGGATTTAAATTCACGAATAAAATAACTATAACGCTTCAGCTTGCCTAAATACGCGTTTCATAAAAGTTAAAACTCACTGGCGTCAAGTAATGGTATTACCACCACTACGTTATCACTTTGCATTGCTATATCAGTGAAGTTGTTAAAATGTGCTGGGTTTCATGATTTTGGTCAAGGTCCGTATGGACAGGTAGTGAATACTTTGTTACTTTATCGTCACGTTTTTAAAATTGGTATTACCAATTGACTCCGCGCTACTCGCAGAGACGATTCACTCAATACGGCACAGCGCAACTTACAACAAATTATGGCCTACAACAAAATACGTCAGCCCAAATTGTCAGATGTTATCGAGCAGCAGCTCGAGTACCTGATATTGGAAGGGACGCTGCGTCCGGGGGAGAAGTTATTGCCTGAGCGCGAGTTGGCGAAGCAATTTGATGTTTCCCGACCTTCTCTGCGAGAAGCAATCCAGCGGTTAGAGGCTAAGGGGCTGCTGTTGCGCCGTCAGGGCGGTGGTACTTTCGTGCAAACCAATCTGTGGCAAAGCTTTAGCGATCCGCTGGCTGAACTGCTGGCCGACCATCCAGAATCACAATTCGATCTGTTAGAGACCCGTCATGCCCTCGAAGGTGTCGCAGCCTATTATGCTGCACTGCGCGGTACTGATGAAGACCTACAACGCATTCGTGAATGCCATACTGTTATTCAGCAAGCACAAGACAGCGGCGATTTGGATGCCGAGGCCGATGCTGTCATGCAGTATCAAGTTGCTGTCACAGAGGCTGCGCATAATGTGGTTTTACTGCATTTACTGCGCTGCATGGGGCCAATGCTGGAACAAAACGTTAAACAAAACTTTGAATTGCTTTACTCGCGCCGCGAAATGCTGGCAACGGTGAGCAGTCACCGCGCCGGGATTTTTGAGGCGATTGTGGCTCGTGAGCCAGAGAAAGCTCGCGAAGCCTCACACCGTCACTTGGCGTTTATCGAGGAAATTCTGTTGGACCTCAGTCGGGAGCACAGTCGCCGTGAGCGATCTTTGCGTCGGCTCCAGCAGCGCAAGGACTAAGAGCTTATCCTGCATTTGGGTCGGTTCTATATGCTTATTTTGAGCACGAAACGCGGCAACTAAACCCAAAGATGGGCCTATCTTCCGGTGTTTTCACCAGGGCACGTGCTTTAGCCTGGGGTTAAAGCACAGGAAGATAGGCTCCAAATAAACCATTAGAAATAAATAAGGAATACCACCATGTCAGAACGTTTAAATAATGACGTGGATCCGATCGAAACCCGCGACTGGCTACAGGCGATCGAATCGGTCATCCGTGAAGAGGGTGTTGAGCGTGCTCAGTATCTGATTGATCAGGTCTTGGGCGAAGCCCGTAAAGGTGGTGTGAGTGTTGCAGCTGGTTCAGCCAGCCGTGATTACATCAACACTATCTCGGTAGAAGACGAACCCGCTTACCCTGGCAACCTGGAGCTGGAGCGTCGTATTCGTTCTGCCATCCGTTGGAATGCCGTGATGACCGTGTTGCGTGCGTCGAAGAAAGATCTGGATTTGGGCGGCCATATGGCATCCTTCCAATCTTCCGCTACTTTCTACGAGGTTTGCTTCAACCACTTCTTCCGTGCTCGTAACCAAAAAGACGGCGGCGATCTGGTTTACTTCCAGGGCCACATCTCTCCGGGCGTTTATGCGCGTGCTTTCCTTGAAGGCCGCCTGACGCAAGAACAGATGGATAACTTCCGTCAGGAAGTTGACGGTAAAGGTTTGTCTTCTTACCCGCACCCGAAACTGATGCCTGAGTTCTGGCAGTTCCCGACAGTCTCTATGGGCCTTGGCCCAATCAGTGCAATCTATCAGGCTAAATTCCTGAAATACCTGTCTCACCGTGGTCTGAAAGACACTTCAGCACAGACCGTGTACGCCTTCTTGGGCGACGGCGAGATGGATGAGCCAGAATCTAAAGGTGCGATCACCATCGCGACCCGTGAAAAACTGGATAACTTGGTCTTCGTTATCAACTGTAACTTGCAGCGCCTTGATGGCCCGGTTACAGGTAACGGCAAAATCATTAATGAACTGGAAGGCATCTTCAGTGGTGCTGGCTGGCAGGTTCTGAAAGTTATTTGGGGGAGTCGTTGGGATGAGCTGCTGCGTAAAGATACCAGCGGTAAACTGATCCAACTGATGAACGAGACTCTGGATGGCGACTACCAGACTTTCAAATCCAAAGACGGCGCTTATGTACGCGAACACTTCTTTGGCCGTTTCCCAGAAACTGCTGCATTAGTGAAAGACATGAGCGACGACGAGATCTGGTCTCTGAATCGTGGCGGTCATGATCCGAAGAAAGTCTTTGCTGCACTGAAAAAAGCACAAGAAACTACCGGTAAACCAACTGTTATCCTGGCCCACACCATTAAAGGTTACGGCATGGGCGAAACAGCTGAAGGTAAAAACATCGCCCACCAGGTGAAGAAAATGAACATGGAAGGGGTTCACCACTTCCGCGATCGTTTCAATGTGCCGGTGGCTGATGCAGATATCGAAAAACTGCCATACATCACTTTCGAGAAAGATTCTGAAGAGTCTAAGTATCTGCACGAACGCCGTCAGGCGCTGGAAGGCTATCTGCCAACCCGCTTGCCTAAGTTCACTGAAAAGCTGGAAATCCCAGCGTTGTCAGATTTCAGCTCCTTGCTGGAAGAGCAGAACAAAGAAATCTCTACCACTATCGCTTTCGTGCGTGTGCTGAACGTGATGCTGAAGAACAAGTCTATCAAAGACAGAATTGTTCCAATCATCGCCGACGAAGCCCGTACTTTCGGTATGGAAGGTTTGTTCCGTCAGATTGGTATTTACAGCCCGAATGGTCAGCAGTACACCCCGCAAGACCGTGAACAGGTTGCTTACTACAAAGAAGACGAAAAAGGCCAGATCCTGCAAGAAGGGATCAATGAGCTGGGTGCCGCTTCTTCTTGGCTGGCTGCTGCGACTTCCTACAGCACCAACGATCTGCCAATGATCCCGTTCTACATCTACTACTCCATGTTCGGTTTCCAACGTATCGGCGATCTGTGCTGGGCTGCGGGTGACCAACAGGCACGAGGCTTCTTGATCGGCGGTACTTCAGGGCGCACCACACTGAACGGCGAAGGTCTGCAACATGAAGATGGTCATAGCCATATTCAATCACTGACTATCCCGAACTGTATCTCTTACGATCCCGCTTATGCATACGAAGTGGCTGTCATCATGCATGATGGTCTGCAACGTATGTATGGCGATGCGCAGGAAAACGTTTATTACTACCTGACCACGCTGAACGAAAACTATCACATGCCAGCAATGCCGCAGGGCGCAGAAGAAGGTATCCGTAAAGGTATCTACAAACTGGAAACTGTTGCAGGTAGCAAAGGCAAAGTGCAGTTGATGAGCTCAGGGGCAATTCTGCGTCACGTTCGCGAAGCCGCTCAGATTTTGGCTAACGACTACGGCGTAGGCTCTGATGTGTACAGTGTAACTTCATTCACTGAACTGGCGCGCGATGGCCAGGATTGTGAGCGTTGGAACATGCTGCACCCAACAGAAACTCCACGTGTACCTTATGTTGCTCAGGTTATGAATGACGCGCCTGCGGTGGCTTCTACTGACTACATGAAGTTGTTTGCTGAACAGATTCGTAACTTCATTCCTGCCAGCGAGTTCCGCGTTCTGGGTACAGATGGTTTCGGCCGCTCTGACAGCCGTGAGAACCTGCGTCACCACTTCGAAGTTGATGCTTCTTACGTGGTGGTTGCAGCTCTGGGTGAATTGGCTAAACGCGGTGATATCGACACCAGCGTAGTTGCAGAAGCAATTACTAAGTTTGGTATCGACGCCGATAAAGTTAACCCGCGTCTGGCATAAGAGGTAAAGAACAAATGTCTATCGAAATCAATGTACCTGACATCGGTGCGGATGAAGTTGAAGTCACCGAAATTATGGTGAAAGTGGGCGATACTGTTGAAGTTGAACAGTCGCTGATCACCGTTGAAGGTGATAAAGCTTCTATGGAAGTCCCTTCACCGCAGGCGGGTGTCGTTAAAGAAATTAAAATTGCGGTCGGCGATACTGTCGCGACTGGCAAGCTGATGATGATCTTCGAAGCTACGGGTGCCGCTGCGGCCCCTGCTCAAACTGAAGAGAAACCAGCGGCCCCAGCTCCGGCAGCGGCTCCTGCGGCATCAGCGGCGAAAAATGTTGAAGTGCCAGACATCGGTGATGATGAAGTTGAAGTCACCGAAGTGATGGTTAAAGTGGGCGACACTGTTGCCGCGGAACAATCTCTTATCACTGTAGAGGGCGATAAAGCCTCTATGGAAGTGCCTGCACCCTTCGCCGGTATCGTGAAAGAGATCAAAATCAGCACTGGCGACAAAGTGAAAACCGGCTCTCTAATCATGGTATTTGAAGTTGCAGGTGCAGCACCGGCGGCAGCTTCGGCTCCAGCACCACAAACTGAAGCTCCAGCCCAGCAAGCGGCTCCTGCTGCTGCGCCAGCTAAAGTGGCTACGGCTCCAGCTGCAAGCAAAAGTGAGTTTGCTGAGAATGATGCCTATGTGCATGCCACGCCGGTGATCCGCCGTCTGGCCCGTGAATTTGGCGTTAATCTGGCGAAAGTGAAAGGAACTGGCCGTAAGGGCCGTATCCTGCGCGAAGACGTTCAGGTTTACGTGAAAGATGCGGTCAAACGTGCTGAAACTGCCCCTGCTGCTGGCGGTGGTCTGCCAGGCATGCTGCCGTGGCCGAAAGTTGATTTCAGCAAGTTCGGTGAAATCGAAGAAGTGGAATTGGGCCGTATCCAGAAAATCTCTGGTGCTAACCTGAGCCGCAACTGGGTCATGATCCCGCATGTGACACACTTCGACAAAACCGATATCACCGATCTGGAAGCGTTCCGTAAGCTGCAGAATGACGAAGCTGCCAAGCGTAAGCTGGACGTGAAGTTCACCCCAGTGGTGTTCATCATGAAAGCTGTTGCTGCTGCTCTCGAGCAGATGCCACGTTTCAACAGCTCACTGTCAGAAGATGGTCAGAAGCTGACGCTGAAAAAGTACATCAACATCGGTGTCGCGGTAGATACGCCAAATGGTCTGGTCGTTCCGGTATTCAAGGATGTGAACAAGAAAAGCATCACTGAACTGTCCCGTGAACTGATGGCTATCTCCAAGAAAGCTCGTGATGGCAAGCTGACCGCTGGCGAAATGCAGGGCGGTTGCTTCACCATCTCCAGCTTGGGTGGTATCGGGACAACTCACTTCGCGCCGATTGTTAATGCGCCGGAAGTGGCTATCTTGGGTGTCTCCAAGTCTGCGATAGAGCCAGTCTGGAACGGTAAAGAGTTCCAGCCGCGTCTGATGATGCCGATGTCACTCTCCTTCGACCACCGTGTGATTGACGGTGCTGATGGTGCGCGCTTTATCACCATCATCAATAACATGCTGGCCGACATTCGCCGTTTGGTGATGTAATCGCTAAGGCCGGCTTCGCGCCGGCCTTGTTTTTACATAAGTCGACAAGGTTGTTGAGACCCTCGTCACGCGATGCGGCTTTTCAGGTTATTAACAATTCTGTAAACTGCACGCGGTGCAAGCGTCACGGTGGATGCGGGCGTTATGCAATTAATTAGCCTAAAAAATGGTGTCTGATCCGCCGGACAAACAATTAAGAGGTCATGATGAGTACTGAAATTAAAACTCAGGTCGTGGTACTTGGGGCAGGCCCAGCAGGGTACTCTGCTGCTTTTCGTTGCGCGGATTTAGGTTTAGAAACTATTCTGGTTGAGCGTTATGCCACTCTGGGTGGTGTTTGCTTGAATGTCGGTTGTATCCCGTCCAAGGCGTTGTTACACGTTGCTAAAGTTATCGAAGAAGCCAAAGCATTGGCTGAACACGGTATCGTGTTTGGCGAGCCTAAAACTGACATTGATAAAGTACGTGTTTGGAAAGAAAAAGTTATCAATCAGTTAACCGGTGGTTTGGCAGGTATGGCTAAAGGCCGTAAAGTCAAAGTGGTTAACGGTCTGGGTAAATTTACAGGCGCGAATACTCTGGTTGTTGAGGGTGAAAACGGCCCAACCACGATTACTTTCGATAACGCGATTATCGCCGCAGGTTCTCGTCCAATCCAACTGCCATTTATTCCTCATGAAGACCCACGTGTTTGGGACTCAACTGATGCGCTGGCACTGAAAACTGTCCCAGAACGTCTGTTGGTGATGGGCGGCGGCATTATCGGTCTGGAAATGGGTACTGTTTACCATGCGCTGGGCTCGAAGATTGATGTAGTCGAAATGGCTGACCAAGTTATTCCGGCGGCCGACAAAGACGTGGTGAAAGTATTCACCAAGCGTATCAGCAAGCAATTCAACCTGATGTTGGAAACCAAAGTGACCGCGGTAGAAGCCAAAGAAGATGGCATCTACGTCACGATGGAAGGCAAAAAAGCTCCAGCAGAACCACAGCGTTATGACGCAGTTCTGGTTGCTATCGGTCGCGTACCTAACGGTAAGTTGCTGGATGCAGGTCAGGCTGGCGTTGAAGTTGACGAGCGTGGCTTTATCCACGTAGATAAACAACTGCGTACCAACGTACCGCACATTTTTGCTATCGGTGACATCGTGGGTCAGCCAATGCTGGCACACAAAGGTGTTCACGAAGGCCATGTTGCTGCCGAAGTTATCTCCGGCATGAAACATTACTTCGATCCAAAAGTCATTCCATCTATTGCATACACTGAACCCGAAGTTGCATGGGTGGGTCTGACTGAGAAAGAAGCCAAAGAAAAAGGCATCAGCTACGAAACCTCCACTTTCCCGTGGGCGGCATCGGGCCGTGCTATTGCTTCTGATTGCGCAGACGGTATGACCAAACTGATTTTCGACAAAGAAACTCACCGCATCATTGGTGGCGCGATTGTCGGGACTAACGGTGGCGAACTGTTAGGTGAAATCGGTCTGGCCATTGAGATGGGTTGTGATGCTGAAGATATCGCCCTGACGATTCATGCTCACCCAACCTTGCATGAATCTGTTGGTCTGGCGGCAGAAATCTACGAAGGTAGCATTACTGACTTGCCGAACCCGAAAGCGAAAAAGAAATAATTTTTTGCTGATACAGTATTTGCAGATGTAAGTGTTGAAGCGGCCCTTTATCAGGGCCGTTTTTTATGAAAACAATCATTTTAATTAATAGGTACTGGTGGGAGGATAAATTCCGATTGTAGTCCTCTGAGAACTCGCATTTCTACTGCAATTGTTCCATCACCGATGACTTCTATCTTAGTCACCAAAAAACGACTATCAGGCAGAAATATTCTGGTTTCTTCACTATTATCCAATAGGGCTGAAACATCGGTGCTGTAGGTCAAGCCTTTGGGGTAATGAATAGTGTATCTGACATTAACTTCGCCATCATTGAGATCTTCAGTATTAAAGTTTGTAATATATTCTTCATCTGAGGTGGTGCTAAAAAAACTATCATTATTGTAGATTTCTTCTTCTATTATCTGTGTTTCAAACTCAGCCTGGTTTCTGACTTCACCGCGATAAACCGTATCTGTAATTTCTGTGGTTAAATTTCTAAATGATCTATTCTTAAGTGAAATGTTAATATCTGAATGACGCATGAGTGCATTTGTTAACTGATCTATTTCTATTTTAATGTCTGGCATAATATTTTTGCTTCGTATGGAATTGTTAATTCTTGCATATCCGTCTTCAGTATAATCTCTTAAGGCAAAGTAATCTTGAAAGCTAATTTCTTTATTAGTGCGTAATTTATTATATCCTGAAATTTCATCCTTTATATCGAGCTGAGTGTCATGCCAAAACTCCTCACTGTAAATACTTTTTATTTCCTCAATGGCGATTTCTATTTCACTTTCCTGAATAGGGCTTCTCCGATGTATTATTGTGAATTTGCTTTTTTCGGGTTGCTGAATGTTATCATCCTCTGCGTCAGATTCTTTTATGCTGGATGTATCCGATATATCCGAACTGGATGAGTCTAAGTCTGAGCTGTCTACCCTTGCTCGTTTTATTGGTGGCTCCTCACCCAATTTAGGCGCATTGGGATCGCCTAAGAGATAGCCCACTTTTCCATTGACCCGTCTTACTACGCCTTTGGCTTTCGGTTTGGCCATCGCAGGTAATAATGGTGTCCGCTCTGTAGTGGTGCTGAGTTTGGGCGTTGTTGGCACTTTTGCTGTCGGCTTAACAGGTAACTTTCCTACCGAAAATTTAAATCCTTTCGGCTGTGGGGTCGGGCCGCCGGTTAATATTCCCAGACCTACATCCAGTGCAATTTCTTCACTGGTCAGTGGCGGTGTTTTCCCCTGATCTTCGGGGACTTCTTTGCATGCCATGCGGTTTTCCCATTTGCAATGTCTGGCTTGATATTGACTAAAACTCTCTTTATTTGATTGATATTTAGGTTCTACTGGGCGGGAGTGTACTATTTTAATGGATATAACAATGTAAATAAGTATTAATAAAGCGTGGTTTATTTTCATGAAAACTCCATATTAACATTTGTTATTGTAATAAATTACATTTCTTGAAAGTTGGAATGCAGATAAATATTTAGCCAAAGTGAATGCTAAATCAAGATGAAAAATCTTATTGGCAAATTTATTTATATTTATGTTGTGACGATTAATAAAGACCACTATTCTTTATATTAGTCGGAGTGAAATCTCATTGGCTGGAATAGTTAAAAAAACTGTCCAGTGCGTAATTGACTGGGGGAAATATTAAATATCCGCCGCAATGCGGTAGCGAAATTTGCCGGGCTAGTATAACCCGCAATAGTGGCGGCTTGATCAATACTGATCCCTTCTTTCTGAATAGCCAACATCGCGCGTTTTAAACGGCAATGGCGCAGATATTCAAACACCGTAATGTTGTAGCTTTCACGAAAACGCCGCTGCAAAGTACTTTGGCTCATATTCACCAGACGGGATAATTCACTCATTGAAAGATGGTCAGCTTCACCACTTTCCAACCAGTCACGGACCTGTTGCACCCGGTTCATACCGCGTAATGATATTTTATTTTGCTGTAGCGCCTGCTGTTCCAGTGAACTGAATGCTTCAATAATCAGACCAATACATTGCGTTTCGCAGTGCAGGCGCTCCAATGGTGTTGAAAAGGGCGGAGAACTGGCTATTTTCTGAGCAATCGCCTGGGCATGAATTGATGGACGCCATAAATGAACCGCCAAATGCTGCTGAGTGAAGTTGTATAGAGTATCCCAAGCGCCAGCCTGCGGTAGTAGATCGCCATATAACCATTCCCGATCAAATGTAAGGGTCAGAGTGCGCTCATGGCTATTATTTTTGCCGTGGCGAGTAAAAAGCGTGTTTTCAGTGAGTGAAATCAGCGACGCATCGCCTTTTTCCTGCAAATGCAGTTGCTTACCACCAAATGAAATATGTGCGCTGCCGCTGACAACAATCGCTAGCTTCAACGCTGGGTTGAGCTGATTCTGCGTTTTGATATCGGAAAGGTTGGTCACATTCGCGGTGTGCAGGATCAGATGTGGATTCAGCCGCAATACTTGAAAATCGCCATACAACACAGGATCAGTGGGCGCTAACTTAGCGCCGCTCAGCTGATAGTCACTGGCCACCAGATTTGACTGCTGCACAATTTGGTCGCGATAAATTGGTTTAGACGAGGGGGAGACATTGCGCAACTTGTTTTTCTTCACCACCGACATAATGAACTCTCCACTGATATTGACTTTATAACAAAGAGTTTTGCTGTTTACACAAACCTTTTTTCTGATTGCAAATGTAACAATTAGCGGGATGAATTGATAATGAAAATAATTATCAATCTTGTTCGTTTTTGTTGCCCCGTGAATAGATTGGCAGAGATTTTCCTCTGCTGACATTTGCTGTGGGCTTTTGCATCGGGGAAAGTGTAATGAAAGTAAAATGGCAGCGGCGCTCTCTGACGACCTTAGCGAGCTTGATTGGTCTCTGTATTTCGACTCCGCTTTGGGCGCAGACACAAGATACCACTCAGGCAGGGTCTGATTCAGACACGTCACAACAACAAAAAACAACCGCCGCAGAAAGCACAGCGGCAACGGGCGATACCTTGGTGGTCACGGCTCAGCAGCAAGTCCGCCAAGCGCTGGGCGCATCGACTATCACTGCAGAATATATCCGCAAACGCCCTCCGGCGAATGATTTGTCCGAAATTATCCGAACCATGCCCGGTGTTAACCTTTCAGGTAACTCTGCCAGCGGTCAGCGCGGGAATAACCGCCAGATTGATATTCGCGGCATGGGGCCTGAGAACACCCTGATTATGATTGACGGCATTCCGGTTTCGAGCCGCAATGCGGTGCGTTATGGTTGGCGCGGTGAGCGCGATACCCGTGGTGATACCAACTGGGTACCGGCGAATATGGTTGAGAAAATCGAAGTATTACGCGGCCCTGCCGCCGCGCGCTATGGTAATGGTGCCGCAGGTGGTGTGGTGAATATCATTACCAAACAGCCAGATAAAGAGCTGCATGGTAGCTGGAATGCTTACATGAATATGCCGCAGCATAGCGAAGAAGGCGCGACTCGTCGCACTGATTTCAGCCTGTTGGGGCCATTAAGTGATACTGTCAATTTCCGCTTATACGGTGGATACAATAAAACTGATGCTGATGATTGGAATATTAACCAAGGCCATGAATCAGCGCGAACCGGTAATCAGGTGGGCACATTGCCAGCCGGTCGTGAAGGGGTTCGTAATAAAGATATCAACGGGTTACTGAGCTGGGAGTTTGCTCAGGGCCAATCCCTGGCATTCGAGGCGGGTTATAGCCGCCAAGGGAATATTTATGCCGGTGATACACAAAACACCAACAGCAATGCCATTGTTCGCAGTTTATATGGTGCGGAAACCAACGTAATGTATCGTGGTAATTTCTCACTGACACATCGCGGTTTTTGGGATAACGGCGTCAGCACCACCTCTTATGTCCAATATGAAAATACCCGGAACTCACGCATTAATGAGGGGCTGGCGGGCGGCACCGAGGGTATCTTCTCCAATAACAAATTCAGCACGATCAAATTGGATAACTATCTGGCCCATTCCGAGGTTAACCTGCCGTTTGAGTTAGGGGTCAATCAAGTGCTGACTGTCGGCGCGGAATGGAATGACCAGAAAATGAACGACCCAACCTCCAATACTCAAACCACGACTGAAGGCGGCAATGTGGGCGGTTTAACGGGCGTCGGGCGAGATACGCGCACTTCAGCACAGATAGTCTCGGTATTTGTGGAAGATAATATCGAGTTGACGGAGACCACCATGCTCACCCCCGCGCTGCGTTTTGATCATCACAGCACCGCGGGAAGCAACTGGAGTCCGGGGCTAAACCTGTCACAAGAACTGGGCGACTATTTCACTATGAAAATGGGGATTGCCCGCGCCTATAAAGCGCCAAATCTCTATCAAACCAATCCTAACTATCTGTTATATAGCCGTGGTCAGGGGTGCTATGGTGCTGGGGGCAGTTGCTACCTGATGGGCAATGACGCTCTGTCAGCGGAAACCAGCATCAACAAAGAGATAGGATTCGAGTTCCATAACGACGGTATTATTGCCGGTATCACTTACTTCCGTAATGATTACCGCGATAAGATTGAGCCGGGTATAGTCTCCCTCGGAACGGCCAATGGCGGCACTGGAGATTACACTAATTCTGATATCTTCAAGTGGGAAAACGTACCGAAAGCGCTGGTTGAAGGGCTGGAAGGTAACTTGACCGTGCCATTCACCGACGCGGTGCAATGGAGCAGTAATCTGACCTACATGCTGGAATCGAAGAATAAAACCACCGGCGATTATTTATCAATCACGCCGAAATATACCTTGAACAGCTCACTGAGTTGGCAGGCAACGGATGATTTGTCCTTACTGTCGACAGTGACATGGTATGGGCGTCAGAAGCCGAAGAAATATGACTATCAAGGTCTGCCGGTCACTGGCACCGCGCGCAATGAAGTCAGCCCGTATGCTATCTTCGGCCTGAGCGGCAGTTATACAGTGACCAAAAATGTCAGTGTCACCACCGGGATTGAAAACCTGTTCGATAAACGCCAGTTCCGCGCCGGCAATGCCCAGAGCGTAGCGGGGATCGCCGGGGCAGGGGCCGCCACTTACAATGAGTCAGGCCGGACATATTTTGTTAGCTTGAATACCCAATTCTAAATGTCCTTCATTTTGGGCATTGGTTTTTTGTTAAAGCAGAAACAGTCATTATCGGCTGTTTCTGTTTCATTTATCGTCACAATATCTTCCATTCGCTATTCCGCGCCCTAAAAATCCTACCGACAGCACGAGATTCTCATTGTAAGATGGTGTCCACTCATTTAATAAGGTTATTATGCCAAGGTATTTTACGGATATTACCCTACTGTAAAGGGCTAACTGAGAGCCGCTATCAATACGTCAGATGATTACACTGCGCTCAACGATTCAGCAAAAATTTAATGTTGCTTTTATGTGAACGAATTAACACTGAGTTCAAATACTGGTATGCTGGCTGAGCGAAACTGGGCATCTTACCTTACACCTGGTGCATCAATGATGATGGCTGGTGGCTACTGATAGCCTGGCAAAATATATGATAATTAAAGCGAGGAGAGAGTCGTGCTAGAAGAATACCGTAAGCACGTAGCCGAGCGTGCTGCTGAGGGTATCGTCCCCAAGCCATTAGATGCGTCACAAATGGCCGCGCTGGTTGAATCATTAAAAAATCCGCCTGCGGGCGAAGAAGAATTCTTGTTAGATCTGCTGATTAACCGCGTACCACCCGGTGTTGATGAAGCAGCCTATGTTAAAGCTGGTTTTCTGGCGGCCATTGCCAAGGGCGAAGCCCACTCTCCCCTGATTAATGCCGAAAAAGCGATTGAACTGCTTGGTACCATGCAGGGCGGCTATAACATTCATCCGCTGATTGATGCGTTAGATAATGAAAAGCTGGCACCGATTGCGGGCAAAGCGTTATCTCATACCTTGCTGATGTTTGATAACTTCTACGATGTGGAAGAAAAAGCTAAAGCCAGCAATCCCCACGCCAAGAAAGTCATGCAATCCTGGGCGGATGCCGAATGGTATCTTTCCCGCCCGGCGTTGGCAGAAAAAATCACTGTAACTGTGTTTAAAGTGACCGGTGAAACCAACACCGATGACTTGTCTCCAGCTCAAGATGCCTGGTCTCGCCCTGATATCCCATTGCATGCTTTGGCGATGCTGAAAAATGCCCGCGAAGGTATTCATCCGGATCAACCGGGCAGTGTTGGCCCGATCAAACAGATTGAAGAACTGAACAAAAAAGGCTTCCCACTGGCCTATGTTGGCGATGTAGTCGGTACCGGTTCCTCCCGTAAATCTGCCACTAACTCCGTGCTGTGGTTTATGGGCGACGACATCCCTTACGTGCCAAATAAGCGCGGCGGCGGTGTGGTGCTGGGCAGCAAAATTGCGCCAATCTTCTTTAACACCATGGAAGATGCCGGTGCCTTGCCTATCGAAGTGGATGTCAGTAACCTGAATATGGGCGATGTCATTGATATCTATCCATATCTGGGCGAAGTTCGCCTTCATGATACTGGTGAAATACTTGCTACCTTCGAGCTGAAAACTGAAGTGTTGTTGGACGAAGTCCGTGCTGGTGGGCGTATTCCGTTGATCGTCGGCCGTGGTTTGACCACCAAAGCCCGCGAATCTCTGGGCTTGCCGGTCAGTGAAGTCTTCCGTATCGCGAAGCCGGTTGCCAAAAGCAACAAAGGTTTCTCGCTGGCGCAGAAAATGGTGGGTCGCGCTTGCGGTGTTGCCGGTGTACGTCCGGGGGAATACTGCGAACCTAAAATGACCTCGGTCGGTTCACAAGATACCACCGGCCCGATGACCCGTGATGAGCTGAAAGATTTAGCCTGTCTGGGTTTCTCAGCTGACTTAGTGATGCAGTCATTCTGTCATACGGCGGCGTATCCGAAGCCAGTTGACGTGACCACTCACCACACACTGCCTGACTTTATTATGAATCGTGGCGGTGTGTCGCTGCGCCCAGGTGATGGCATCATTCACTCATGGCTTAACCGTATGCTGCTGCCAGATACTGTCGGCACTGGCGGTGACTCTCACACCCGCTTCCCTATCGGGATTTCTTTCCCGGCGGGTTCTGGTCTGGTGGCCTTTGCGGCAGCAACAGGCGTGATGCCATTGGACATGCCTGAGTCGGTGCTGGTGCGCTTTAAAGGTAAAATGCAGCCGGGTATCACTCTGCGTGATCTGGTGCATGCAATTCCTTACTACGCGATTCAAGAAGGCCTGCTGACGGTTGAGAAACAAGGCAAGAAGAATATCTTCTCTGGCCGAATTCTGGAAATTGAAGGCCTGCCAGAGCTGAAAGTTGAACAGGCATTCGAGCTGGCGGATGCTTCCGCTGAGCGCTCTGCTGCTGGTTGCACCATCAAGCTGGATAAAGCGCCGATCATTGAATATCTGCAATCCAACATTGTGTTGTTGAAGTGGATGATAGCTGAAGGTTACGGCGACCGCCGTACGCTGGAGCGCCGTGTCAATGGCATGGAAAGCTGGTTGGCGAACCCTAATCTGCTGGAAGGTGATGCGGATGCAGAATACGCCGCAGTGATCGAAATCGATTTGGCGGAAATCACTCAGCCGATTCTGTGCGCGCCAAACGATCCTGATGATGCCCGCTTGCTGTCCGATGTGGCTAACAGCAAAATCGATGAAGTCTTTATCGGTTCCTGTATGACCAACATTGGCCACTTCCGTGCTGCCGGTAAGTTGCTGGATCAACATAAAGGCCAGTTGCCAACCCGCCTGTGGGTTGCTCCACCGACCAAAATGGATGCCGCGCAGCTGACTGAAGAGGGCTATTACAGCGTCTTTGGTAAGAGTGGTGCTCGCATTGAGATCCCTGGTTGCTCTCTGTGCATGGGTAACCAGGCGCGCGTGGCAGATGGAGCCACAGTGGTTTCGACTTCCACCCGTAACTTCCCGAACCGCTTGGGGAATGGGGCGAATGTTTATCTGGCGTCGGCTGAACTGGCGGCGATTGCATCCCTGCTGGGGCGTCTGCCAACTCCGGATGAATATCAAACTTATATGGCTCAGGTTGATAAGACCGCAGAAGATACTTACCGTTACCTGAATTTTGATCAGTTAAGCCAATATACTGATAAAGCTGATGGTGTTATCTTCCAAACCGCCGTGTAAGCCGCTATATTTCGCCCCTGCTATACTCTAAATAATTCGAGTTGCAGGAAGGCGGCAAGTGGGAGAGTCCCGATGAGCTTACTGTGTTGTAAGTGATTCGGGTGATTGAACGTAGCCAACGCATATGCAGCTTGAAGTATGACGAGTATAAACGGGAGGCCAATGGCCTCCCGTTTATATTTTAAAAATCGTATTGAAGGGAAATTTTGCTGTTATTTGTCGGCTTTGCGATTCCGCGCCAAGTGAGATAATCAAATACGGTTACAATAATTAAAAGAGCATCAGGAGGGCATGCTATGGACTATGAATTCTTGCGTGATTTAACCGGACAAGTGCTGGTCAGATTCTCCATGGGGCATGAAGTGATCGGCCACTGGCTCAATGAAGAGATTAAAGGTGATTTAGCAAAGCTGGATCAAATAGAAGCTGCGGCGGCTGAAGTCAAAGGCAGTGAGCGCCAGTGGCAACTGACGGGCCATGAATATACCTTATGGCTAGATGGCGAAGAAGTGATGGTGCGCGCCAATCAATTAGATATTGAAGGCGACGAAATGGAAGAGGGCATGAATTACTATGATGAAGAAAGCCTCTGCTTGTGCGGCCTGGAAGACTTTCTTTTAGTCTTGAAAGGCTATCGTAACTTCATCATTTCTCAATAGCGGAGCGGCTGGCAGACCAGCAGAGTAATGAACCGGCAACCACCATCGCAACACCGGGCCAGAAAGCGGCTGGCGGCAAGGTATTGAGCCACAAACTGGCAATCAATATCGATAACAACGGTGTGAAGTAAGAGAGGGCGGCGACCAATGTGGCGTTGCCTTTTTTCATGGCGATATCCCAGCACAGATAGGCCAGTGCAGTATTGGCTCCCATCAGTAACAGCTCAAAAGTGGCGCGCTGAGTGAAATGCAACTTGCCGGGGGTCAGCATAAAAAACATCACCCACAGACACAAGGCGCAGGCGAGCAAAAAAAGTGGCAATGCCCCTGGCCCGTGGCTGTATATCCGCACCAGATTGGAATAACCCGCCCAAGTAAAGGCCGCAATGAGCGCCAGACTGTAAGCTAGCGGGTTACTGCTGATATTAGTTTTCAGGGTACTGACATCCAACCCATCTCCGCCACTCACTACCCAAATAACGCCAAACAGCGCCAAAGCGCCCCCCGGCCACAGCCACCAACGCGCCCGGAGTTTGAGTAAGGGCACCGCTAACAGCAGAGTTAGACTAGGCCACAGATAATTAATCAAGCCGATTTCGAGAGTTTGCTGGCGGTCATTTGCCATCCCGATGGCTAAGGCAAAAGCCACCATATACACCACAAACAGCGCACCACAGCCATACAAATAGGCCGGATGCTGCCCGCGCAAAGTGGGTTTCCCGGCGACCAGCCACACCAAAATTCCACTGACAGTATAAATTGCCGCTCCGGCACCAAATGGCCCCAAGGTCTCAGACAGCCCGCGCGTCAAGGCGACACTCATGCTCCAAAGCAGGATCGCAATAATGCCATACAGGGTAGGGAGGCGGTTCATGGGGCATCATCCTTATGCGACTTCAGACAGAAAAATAGGATCCTCTTATACATCGTCAGTCAGGATGATGGGAATAGTTACAGCCAATTATTTGCTCAATGAGTAAGGGGGTAAAATAGCAAATCAGCCAAACTACCATAATATTTGCCCCGCAAATTACGTAGGCTAGTCAGTGAGTTGTTCTCTCTGGCTGGCTTGCCGATTTCCTATTATATGACAAATCAGCCGCGCATCCCTCACAACACCAGGAAGGTGATTTATGGCCGGATTTGCTTATCAACGCGTGCGTATTCTGAGCTGGATACTGATTTATTTGACGGCGGTGCACCCTTTGCACCCAGCCATTGCGGCCGGTATCCAAGCTGCGGATCGCCGAACCACAGTGACACTTCACGACGAGATCCCCGTGGTCAATATTGCCACACCCAACGCCGCCGGGGTATCTCATAACCGCTATCGTGACTTTAATATTTCCCCCAAGGGGGCGGTATTAAATAATGCTCAAGTGAATGTCAATTCCGAATTACCCGATCGGTTGGCCACTAATCCACATTTAACGGGCAATAGCGCTCAGTTAATTATTAACGAAGTGACGAGCCGTCAGCCTTCATCTCTGGAAGGAATACTGGTCGTTTTTGGCCCAAAGGCCAGTGTGATTATCGCCAATCCTAATGGTCTGCATTGTAATGGCTGCATGTTTCACAATATGGATGCGGTTACCTTAACCACCGGAACACCGGTCATGGGTTGGATGGGTCAACTCAAGCGATTGGATGTATCTGGTGGAGCAATCACGATAGGTGATAAAGGGCTAAATACTCTTAATCAGGGTGATACAGCTATCCTCAGCCGCACGCTAAATCTTGACGGTAAAATCTATGCAAATCATCTTGATATGATTCTGGGTGTTAATCAGGTTGAATATCAGAATGGGCATATTCAATCTTTACCCGCGGCAGGTGCCGCTCCTGCGCTGGCGATAGATACCCGCGCTCTAGGCGGAATGTATGCTGATCGTATCCGCCTGGTATCAACGGAAAAAGGCGTGGCTGCTAATCTTAAAAATACTTTCACTACCAAAGGAGATATCAATATTGATGTCGCGGGCAATGTGACATTAGGTGATATTCGAGCGAACAAAGATCTGAATATTGTCGGGAAGGAAATTACTGTCACTGCGGGCAGTGAATTACTCAGTATGCGCGATACGACATTGGTCAGCCAACAATTTAATAATTCCGGGGGATTATTTTCTAACCGTGATGCGCGTATATTTAGTGATCAAGTGCGTAATACCGGTCAGCAAGCAAAACTTCTTGCGGGGAATAATCTCTGGATACAAAAAGATGCCGAGGGGAATAAAAACACTCTGGTTGAAAATAAATCCGGCACCATTAAAACCAATAGTGGTGATTTAATTATCCGTACCGAAAAACTGGATAATAGTCGCCCGATAGTGACTGCCGGGTGGCAGAAATTAATTCCGGATTCGCGCCAACTTAATGATTACGATGACGATAGCGATTCACCGGGCAAAGTTATCATCACATTAGCATACGACTGGCCCACCCGAGAACTGCCCGAAAAATGGTTTGGTGCCATCGAAACCGGTGAATGGCAAAGTGGTGTCTGGCGGATCAACACTGAAAAAAGTGTTTGGCAACTAAATGCGTCATCACCGGCTGCTACCCTGTATTCAGGGAATAATTTGTATATTAATGCCAGCCAGTTAGAGAATAAAAACAGCCATATCAGTGCCAAGAAAGATATTTTCCTGACCGGTAATAATTTTTTAAACAGCAGCGCCAGTGACTGGGTAAAAGATGAGTTTCGTTATTATAAAGTGGATTATCATGGGCCGGATTATTATGTTTTTCATGACAATCGATTGTTTTACCAGTTAACTGAGGCTGAAAAATACAGTGCGACAATCACGGCGGGTGGAAATATCGTGCTGGACTTTAACAACAATATTCAGTTACAGCGCCCGGTGCCGGAGTTAGATAAAACTGCTCCCTTATCATTATCCGAGTTCACACCGCCGGTATTAAAAGGTCATAATATTTTACTGCATGGTAAGACTATTTCCAGCAGAGATTTAATACAGGCCAGTGGCGACATTACCTTTGTTGCAGAAGACAGCATTGCATTAGCCAATAGCAGTTTGCGTGGTCAGGATATTTCACTGACGGCACTGAATGATATTTATTCATCATCAAGTGAATTTTTGGGGAGCAACATTTTATTTCTGAGCCGTGAGGGGAATATTAAAACAAATTCACCTGACATGTCTTCGCGTCAGCCAGATGATGCGCGGGTATTTAATCGCATTAAAGCCAGCCATGATTTTACTGCCATGGCAGGTAAAGATATTCAATTAACCGACGCCCTTATCCATCCGGCAGCTAATATTAGCTTGTCGGCCGGACATGATATTAATGTTTCACATATACTCAAGCCCGAAGAAATTCTAATTACCGATGGTTTTTTGGATCCAGACAAATATTTGGAAAATATTAACCAACTATTATCGCTATCAAATCGATTAACCAGTAATGGCGACATTACACTGAATGCCGGTAATAACCTGATATTACAGGGGATCAAGCTAAACGCCGGACAGGATATTAACTTGCACGCTGCTCGTGATATTGAACTGGAACCCTATAATATAACTGTCTGGTCAGATCTTATGGAGCGTTATAATAACAACCATTCAGGCTCTGTATATTATAATATATTCCCTCGCTCCCAAACCCCTGATTATACAGTTCAGATAAATGCCAAAGGCAATACCTTAATTAATGCCGGTCGCGATATTCTGACCCAGGGCAGCAATATTAATGCGGACAATAATCTCACCTTATTAGCCGGGCAACATATTCAACTGGCGGTGCTGCCATACACTGGTATTGATTGGACTGATGACTCACGCTACACCCGCCACGCCGCTACTCGCCTGAAAGCCGGCAACACTCTGAATGTGGTGGCCAATCATCAGCTTATCACCCAGGGTGCAGAACTCGCCGCTGGCGGTGATATGACACTGACTTCCGGCGGCGATATGCGCTTTGAATCGGTGTTGAACGAGGATCATTATGGCGGTGGCGATAATTCCAGCTACAGAAAACTCCAGCAATCCACTCAGCTCAATAGCGGCGGCACACTGACGCTGATATCAAATGGCAGCATCTTGTTTCAGGCCACTCAGTTGGTAGCCAAAAAAGTGATGGATATTGCGGCTGAGGGCGGCTATCTATTCGCCCAGGCAATGGAAGAAACCAGCCATGCCGAAGAACGCTGGAGTACTCGTAAGTGGTGGGGGCGGAAAAAATCGCACCATAATGTCCATCATGTGGCGACCAATAAAGTGACGGAATTCACGGCTGACGGTGATATTAGCCTGTTAAGCCGCGATGACAGTACCTATCAGGCGAGCAAAATTGCTGCTGGCCAGAATGCCAAACTGACCAGCACCCACGGCAAAGTGATTTTCGAAGCGGTCAAAAACACTACATTTGAGCAAAAAACCAG
>NZ_CABHXX010000073.1 GCF_902170565.1 Yersinia thracica | reverse complement strand
TTACCAATAATCAGGGTGGTGCACTTTTACACCATAATTCCCCGATCCCTTGGTCTACTTTTGCACAATATTTAACAACGCTTGGCATTATCAACTCACTGGTTAAAGATGGCTTTGTCGCCGCACGGTTTACGGATGAAAACAAGCTGGCAGCGTTTCAAGTTTGCAAATAGTTAATTGATATTTTTGAGCATCATAGCCGCCAAACCGGGCGGCTTTTTCACGTCATAAGACGGGGGACTTCCACTGTCCCCCCGCTCGTAGAGCAGTTATTTCAGCTGGCGCAATTTGGGCCGCTCCGGCAGGGTGTAACTCACATTGCCCGCCACCCCAGCAGGGGGGCTGCCCGTCACGGACGACCAAGAGGCTGGAACACCGGCATCATCCAGTACGGCAAGGACTCCGTAACCGCCGTAGACTGCCCGTAGGTTATGCAGTGCGGTAATATCGGCCGGTACTGTGCCGCCAAGGTCAGAATTCCCCCAAGCCACCACGCTGCCGTTGGCGCGCAGAGCCGCAAAAGCATACGAACTCCCGACCAGTAGGACAATATCGCTCAGGTCAGCCACCTCCTTGGAAACCGCCCCCCCACGGGCAGGATCCCCCCAAGCCAGCACGCTGCCATCCGCCCGCAGCGCCGCAAAAGCACTCCCACTTCCGACCAGTTGGACAATATCACTCAGGCCTGCCACTGCCGACGATACCGCGCCCCCACTGTCTGGGCTCCCCCATGCCACCACACTGCCGTTGGCGCGCAGCGCCGCAAAGGCAGTCTCCCCCGCGACCACCTGCACAATATCGGTCAGGCCCGCCACTGAGGCCGTGTCGCCACCGAACGCGTAGTAGGGATAGGCCACCACGCTGCCGTTGGCACGCAGCGCCGCAAAGGCATAATCACCCCCGACTACCTGCACGATATCGCGCAAGCCCGCCACTGCCGGCGATACAGTACCCCCATCGTCGGGATTTCCCCAAGCCACCAGGCTGCCATCTGCCCGCAGCGCCGCAAAGGCCGACAAGCTCCCAACCACCTGCACAATATCGCGCAGGCCCGCCACCGCCGGCGGCACTGTGCCCCCATTATTGGCATCCTTCGCCCAAGCCACCACGCTGCCGTCCGCGCACCGTGCCGCTAAGGCACTCCCCCCCGCGACCACCTGGACGATATTGCGCAGGCCCGCTACCGCTGGTGGTACTTTGCCCCCGGCGAAGTCATACCCCCAGGCTGCCACGCTGCCGTCGGCGCCCAGTGCCTCAAAGGTAGACTGGCCCCCGATCACCTGGACAATATCGCGCAGGCTGGCCACAGTGGCTGCGTCGCCCGGGTAATCGTAACCCCCCCAGGCCGCCACGCTACCATCATTGAGCACCACCGCACAGGCACCACTAGACAGGGCTATGTTCTGCGGTCGTAACCGCACCACCTCGTTGCCGACGCTGACGACCAGCACCCGCTCCGGGTGGGTATCGATAAAGCGCACGCCAGTGCTCACCTCGGGCAGCCCCTCATACTGCCAGTGCGCCTCGAGCAGCGCCCGGGTGGTCTGGTCCTGGGCCACCAGACAGCCCGAGCCCTGATGATAAGAGGTCGAACTACCTCTGGCCCCCACCACCCACAGATTGCCGACATGAACCAGTTTTTGGATACCGTAGTGCGTCATGGCCGACAGCCTGTCGTCGTTGACCGCGTAGCGCAGGTCCACTGAGCCCCCCAGATAGGGGTCAATCTGGGCGGTCGGCACCTGGACGCGGATATATCCCTGGGCAACGTCCACTGCGCTCACCAAATTGGCCGGCGACTTGTATACTTGCCCCGGAGTCCCCGCCGCATCAACGGGTATCCACTCCAGCTGTACCCTATCTCCGGCGGCTATCAGCGGGTAGCTGATACGCACCTGGGCCCCGCCGATTAGTCTTTCCGGGTCAAGCTGGTCACCGTCTGCCTCCTCTATCACTGGGGCGGTCAGCGGGGCGGCTTCACCCACCCGGTAAGTCTGATGTAATGACACCTGTGTGTCGCCACCGGCAACCGGCTCCACCTCGTACCAGACCTCTACCGTCCCGCCGTCAAACGGCTGCGCACCCTCTACCGCCTCGCAGTCAAAACTGACTGGCTCACCGACCAGTGCCGTTGGTACAGGCATACTGTCCGTCAGTGTCACCGGGTCGCCCGACGGGGGGGTACCCCGCCAGAGGTAACTCAGTTTGTCTTTTGCTGCCATTCCGGGCCAAGGTGGGACGGTCAGGGTGAGGAGTTCCGGCTCCAGCGGGTCAATTTCACCCGCCAGCGCTTCTTCAATCTCCGGGGCGGCCAGTTGACTCACCGGCGAGACATCCACCCCAATGTGCTCTTCCTCTGAGTAGACGCCATCCACATCGTAGCTCAGGTACAATTTACCCCCATCGGCATAGGGCGCCAGATAAGCGGCGATATCGACCGGGAAGGTGATGACTTTACCCACGGTGCCTGCCGACACGGCTTTGCCTTTATTATAGGTGGGCCCCAACAGATTGATGTCGGGTAGGGACCCCCACCAGCGCAGAGTGACATACTGACCTCCGGCCATTCCGGGCCAGGGAAGAATATCGACATTTACGGTTTTTTTCGTGCCGAGTTCGCTAAGCTGAATGGCCCCTCCGGCGGATTCGCGCAGCGCAGGTGGGGGTAGAGTAGTATCAAGCCGACTGTCAGGCTCTCCGGGATGGGCAGACAAGTGAGTTTGGGCCATTTTGGTTTCTCCTGAAGGGAAAAGGTCGCCCCAGACCAATGCGCTTTCGCAGGTACGATGTCCGGGTCGTCTGAGTGAGCATAGGGAGAAATGACGGAGAGGGATAATGACATTAAGTGTTCAGTTGATAACCGCATGTGGTTGATGAAGGTGGCCCGGCGGTGTTGGTTGAGAGGCCGGCACATCATACCATTCAAAGGTCGGTATTTTCAGGGAAGCCTCTTCCTCCAAGCCGTATGCTGGTATGGCAAAGGCGGCATCATCTGGTCTGAACGGCAGAAGAGGGTGAAAATTTTTGCGCCAGCGACATCTGCTTTTTCTGCCCGTTGTGTTTTCAATCAACTCAGATTAGTTACCCCACTCATGGGATGACATTTCACGCCTGAAAAGTAGCAATTCCAACACCTTGTACCACACGCCACCAGACGCGCGTCACGCCCCATGAACACGCATTGACCCGACCCAGCAGAACGCAGCACCACGGCCCGCCCAAGATCGATAAATAAGGGTATCAAAACCCTTTGCGCGCAATGCTATCCCCGCCACGCCTGCGCGCTTTGCAGGTCGCTTTTCATGCAATTGCATGAGGTATCGAGAACCGCGCCGGGACTGGGGCTAGCTGGGAAAATGGGAGAGGGGATTAACATGCGGAATCATGCACTATATGCATGCAGCGCTAAAAGTCAGCGTAAAGAATGTAAACCGGTCTCTCCCGCCCCGTCTAAATAGATATTTTTAGCTTCTACAGCTAATTCAGCAATCCACACCAGTGCCACTTCCCGGTCTCTATTTTTTATCTCATCACCGGCTGACATTCTAGCTATGAGGTCTATACGTTCAAGCAAAACTAGCCCATCTAAATCCATCACCTAATAATCTCCCAGCACTCACGCATGCTGTGTTTATATACAGTATGCTATGCACTTTTCAAGAAAACTTCTATATAAATCTATGGTTTTACTTGAGTAAAAAATCTCGGCTTAAAAAGTAGCCTATTGAACAACAAGCCTTTTATGCATCAAAGAGACGAACACAGCGCGTTACACCACAAATTTAATTAATGATGTGACGCGTCACGGCAATTTTATCGCACTAATTAATAAACTATTGATGCCTAGTGTCTGCCAGCATGCGCCCCCGTAGAGGGGGGCTTATCGGACAGGCCAGTACCATATAAAAATAGGCTGAGAGCCTATATTCACCATATCATTTGAGTGCTTCTGGTTTAATTCTCAACAATGCCCCCTATCTATTTTGGTTTCTCATTCTTGGTGACTCATAACAATCACAGAGTGGAGAGCCTTGCCAACAGTGATATCACCAACTATTCATCTGTTTTCTGTAAACGGCCTCACAAAAATTTTGGCGGTTCCAGCTTACAACCCTAAATTGGTTACAGTAACTGTTTTGAATTACGTAAAATATAGGTTGTATTTTGAATACTCTCATTTGTATAAATAGAGAAGCAGTCTGTGCTATCGAGAAATAGAGAGCACATTGCGTAGCAAATTATTACTATTCTCATCCATAATGAAGGAACAATACTATGGCAGATAACAAACATACACTAACCGCGAACCACATAGCACTTATAACGATGTCCCAAAACATAGAACCTATTTTTTTTGACAATGCAGTTAATTTTGTAAATTCATTATCTGAAATAGATTTAGAAGTATTCTCAACGTCTCTAAGTACCTCAGAGGCGGCATTCACTAGATTAAATAACCTTGTGTCAGAAAATGAGGACGCACGAAAATTGGTAGCAGAACTTCATGCCAAGATAAAAATATTATTTATCCCTATCTGTGGTTTTTATAAAGGATACAACTTTGTTCAGGAAAGTTTATTTCTCAATGTTTTCACAACAGTCACTAGCGCTTGTACGGGGATAGTAAGTGCCTTAATTATTTATTTAAAACTAAATAATACAACTTCAATTTTTAATTATAACGCACCGGCTCACCAATTTCTATTTCATTAATATATTCAGCGATAGAGTTTTTAATAGCGATACCAATTGATGAGG
>NZ_CABHXX010000072.1 GCF_902170565.1 Yersinia thracica | reverse complement strand
TTTGATGCCTGGCAGTGTCCTACTCTCGCATGGGGAGACCCCACACTACCATCGGCGCTACGGCGTTTCACTTCTGAGTTCGGCATGGGATCAGGTGGTGCCACCGCGCTATGGCCGCCAGGCAAATTCTGTTTTAATTAACACGCTACCTATAAATAATCACGCAGCCTGCCAATCCAATCTCGGAACTTCGCTGAAAATCTCTCTACTCTCAAATACAAAACACCTTCGGTGTTGTAAGGTTAAGCCTCACGGATCATTAGTACTGGTTAGCTCAATGCATCGCTGCACTTACACACCCAGCCTATCAACGTCATAGTCTTTAACGTTCCTTCAGGGGGCTTAAAGCCCCAGGGAAGACTCATCTCGAGGCAAGTTTCCCGCTTAGATGCTTTCAGCGGTTATCTCTTCCGAATTTAGCTACCGGGCAATGCCATTGGCATGACAACCCGAACACCAGTGATTCGTCCACTCCGGTCCTCTCGTACTAGGAGCAGCCCCTCTCAATCTTCCAACGCCCACGGCAGATAGGGACCGAACTGTCTCACGACGTTCTAAACCCAGCTCGCGTACCACTTTAAATGGCGAACAGCCATACCCTTGGGACCTACTTCAGCCCCAGGATGTGATGAGCCGACATCGAGGTGCCAAACACCGCCGTCGATATGAACTCTTGGGCGGTATCAGCCTGTTATCCCCGGAGTACCTTTTATCCGTTGAGCGATGGCCCTTCCATTCAGAACCACCGGATCACTAAGACCTACTTTCGTACCTGCTCGAGCCGTCACTCTCGCAGTCAAGCTAGCTTATGCCTTTGCACTAACCTCACGATGTCCGACCGTGATTAGCTAACCTTCGTGCTCCTCCGTTACTCTTTGGGAGGAGACCGCCCCAGTCAAACTACCCACCAGACACTGTCCTCACCCCAGATTATGGGGCCGAGTTAGAACATCAAACATTAAAGGGTGGTATTTCAAGGTTGGCTCCATGCAGACTGGCGTCCACACTTCGATGCCTCCCACCTATCCTACACATCAAGGCTCAATGTTCAGTGTCAAGCTATAGTAAAGGTTCACGGGGTCTTTCCGTCTTGCCGCGGGTACACTGCATCTTCACAGCGAGTTCAATTTCACTGAGTCTCGGGTGGAGACAGCCTGGCCATCATTACGCCATTCGTGCAGGTCGGAACTTACCCGACAAGGAATTTCGCTACCTTAGGACCGTTATAGTTACGGCCGCCGTTTACTGGGGCTTCGATCAAGAGCTTCGCCGTAAGGCTGACCCCATCAATTAACCTTCCAGCACCGGGCAGGCGTCACACCGTATACGTCCACTTTCGTGTTTGCACAGTGCTGTGTTTTTATTAAACAGTTGCAGCCAGCTGGTATCTGCGACTGGCTTCGGCGCCGGGAGCAAGTCCCATTACCTAATGCCAGCGTGCCTTCTCCCGAAGTTACGGCACCATTTTGCCTAGTTCCTTCACCCGAGTTCTCTCAAGCGCCTGAGTATTCTCTACCTGACCACCTGTGTCGGTTTGGGGTACGATTTAATGTTACCTGATGCTTAGAGGCTTTTCCTGGAAGCTTGGCATCAACTACTTCATCACCGTAGTGACTCGTCATCACACCTCAGCGTTGATAAGCAACCGGATTTACCAAGTCACTCCGCCTACATGCTTAAACCGGGACAACCGTCGCCCGGCTAGCCTAGCCTTCTCCGTCCCCCCTTCGCAGTAACACCAAGTACAGGAATATTAACCTGTTTCCCATCGACTACGCTTTTCAGCCTCGCCTTAGGGGTCGACTCACCCTGCCCCGATTAACGTTGGACAGGAACCCTTGGTCTTCCGGCGTGCGGGTTTTTCACCCGCATTATCGTTACTTATGTCAGCATTCGCACTTCTGATACCTCCAGCAACCCTCACAGGTCACCTTCAACGGCTTACAGAACGCTCCCCTACCCAACGAACGTATCCCTAAGCCAACTCGACTTTGTAAAACGCATTGACGTCGCTGCGCTCCGTCAATCATTGTCAACATCATCAAATTGTCTTGGGTGATACGTTCGCTGCCGCAGCTTCGGTGCATGGTTTAGCCCCGTTACATCTTCCGCGCAGGCCGACTCGACCAGTGAGCTATTACGCTTTCTTTAAATGATGGCTGCTTCTAAGCCAACATCCTGGCTGTCTGTGCCTTCCCACATCGTTTCCCACTTAACCATGACTTTGGGACCTTAGCTGGCGGTCTGGGTTGTTTCCCTCTTCACGACGGACGTTAGCACCCGCCGTGTGTCTCCCGTGATAACATTCTTCGGTATTCGGAGTTTGCATCGGTTTGGTAAGTCGGGATGACCCCCTAGCCGAAACAGTGCTCTACCCCCGAAGATGAGTTCACGAGGCGCTACCTAAATAGCTTTCGGGGAGAACCAGCTATCTCCCGGTTTGATTGGCCTTTCACCCCCAGCCACAAGTCATCCGCTAATTTTTCAACATTAGTCGGTTCGGTCCTCCAGTTAGTGTTACCCAACCTTCAACCTGCCCATGGCTAGATCACCGGGTTTCGGGTCTATACCTTGCAACTAGACGCCCAGTTAAGACTCGGTTTCCCTACGGCTCCCCTATTCGGTTAACCTTGCTACAAAATATAAGTCGCTGACCCATTATACAAAAGGTACGCAGTCACACCACGAAGGTGCTCCCACTGCTTGTACGTACACGGTTTCAGGTTCTATTTCACTCCCCTCGCCGGGGTTCTTTTCGCCTTTCCCTCACGGTACTGGTTCACTATCGGTCAGTCAGGAGTATTTAGCCTTGGAGGATGGTCCCCCCATATTCAGACAGGATGTCACGTGTCCCGCCCTACTCATCGAGTTCACAGCAAGTGTGTTTTTGTGTACGGGAGTATCACCCTGTACCCTGCGACTTTCCAGACGCTTCCACTAACACACAAACTGATTCAGACTCTGGGCTCCTCCCCGTTCGCTCGCCGCTACTGGGGGAATCTCGGTTGATTTCTTTTCCTCGGGGTACTTAGATGTTTCAGTTCCCCCGGTTCGCCTTGCATGGCTATGTATTCACCATGCAATAGTGCAACGAATTGCACTGGGTTTCCCCATTCGGGTATCGTCGGTTATAACGGTTCATATCACCTTACCGACGCTTTTCGCAGATTAGCACGCCCTTCATCGCCTCTGACTGCCTAGGCATCCACCGTGTACGCTTAGTCGCTTAACCTCACAACCCGAAGGTGTCT
>NZ_CABHXX010000071.1 GCF_902170565.1 Yersinia thracica | reverse complement strand
CAGCGTTCCCATATACATACCGACCGCTTCGGCCAGCTCGACAATGTGGGCGCAGAAACCATAAAGCGGATCGGCATCCCGCTTAACACCCATCGCCTCCCGTGAATCTCGCTGCTCAAGTAGCAACTTTCGCGCCTTGTCCTGATCGACGAATTCGGCCAGCAGGCAGCGGATCACCACCGGCAGCTCGGCCGCGATTTTCTCGCCGATTCGCGGATCTTTATCCGCCTCTTTTACTGGATGGTTGAACGCGAAAATCACCCGCCGTCGGGCAATACCGCCTTGCCGCTCAGTGAAACTCATCGGCTCGTTATTGGTCGCCAACACCACGGCGGTTATTAAAGTGCTGAATTGTTTCTCATATTTGCCGTCGATTTCCACTAAATCTCCGCCAGTGATGGCCTTGATACCCGCTCCCTCACCGACATATTTCACCTGATCTGGCAACGTAATCAGGCTTTTGCCGACAAACTGCGCGCGCCCTCTGGCCTGATCAAGCGTCGCCATATTGCCGGAGGCAGTGTTCTGGCGGCCCGCCAGCAAGGTGGCGATGTGGGTGAATACCGATTTTCCGCTGCCGCCCTCGCCAGTGACCTCGAGGAATAATTGCCAGTCGAAGCGGTTGGACAGGATAGTAAACAGCGCGGCTCTGATGCGGGCCATTTTGGGTAATTCGTCATTGGCCGCATGGGCCAGCCACTTGGCGAAATGGGGGGCGTGGCGTGCCAGATTTTCGTCTGGCTGCGGTTCGGTGAATATGATGTCGTTATGATGCTGCAACCAATCATTGGCGCGATGCGGCCGGAACTGTCTGGCTTTCAGGTCATAAACCCCATTCTGAAAGCCGATCAAGTGGCGCGGCGGCTCGGCCATGATCGGGATTTGCAGCTTCATCGCTTCAATGGCATTGCGGATACCGGCCGGTGAATACGGCGTGTCGTTGGCGTTGAAAATCATCACCAGCTCGCGCCGTAACACACCATCGGGCAGCTTGCCCCAGCGCTCGCCATCATAGTGATACACCGTTTCACTCTCAGCATGTACCGCAATCTGGCCGTAATGTTCGGCCAATAACTGCCCGCGCTGGCTGGCAGCCATTTGCGATAAGGCCGGATGTAACCCTTTGTTTTCAGCCACCTGGCTCACCGGCGGCGGCTGATACAAACCATGATAGAAGCTGTTACGCGCCTGCCCGGTGCCAGCTTGCTGGCGGTAATCATCCCAATCGGCTTTATACGGAGTCGGCGGCAGTGTCACCCAACCATCGACCACGCTGGCCACTTTTTCTGCGGCCAGTTGGCCGGTATTGGTGGTGCCTTGCGGGTTCACATCATTATCAGCGGCAATGATGATTTTCGCGGCAGGCCAACGGGTGCGGCATGACTGCGCCACCGGCAGCAGATTACCGGCATCGATGGCGGCGATAATCACGGCGGTCGGTAGCAACAACCCCAGACTTTGCGCCGTGGCGTAACCCTCGGCCAGCACCACGATTTCAGCCTGTGCTGGCAGCGGTTTGAGCGGGATAAACGCGCCTTTTTTGCGGCTACCGGCGATCAGCTTTTTTGTGCCATCAGGCCGGATAATCTGTGCGCCGGTGCTGTCGCCCGCCATATTCTGTAATGTCAGCAATAACGAGCCATCCGGCAGAATAGGTAATTTATGGCCGCTCAGACCTTTATTAATTAAATAGCGAGATTCCCCTGGCGTGGTTTTCGCCATCAAAGAGGCCAGATCCGGCGCTTTCGGTTTGGGTAAGATACCGAGAATATCGGCCACCAGCTGCGCGGCTTCTGTCAGCGAACATTGCCGGACATTTTTCACCAGATCCAAACCGTCGCCGGATCGGGGTTCGCACTGATTACAAAACCATGTTCCCGCGCCCTGACGGTCATCAAAACGAAAGCGGTCTTTGCCGCCACAGGCCGGACAGGGGGAGTGCTGTTTGCTGTGACAGATCGCCAGCGCATCCAGAATACAGTCCCATTTTCCGCGCGCCTGAGTCGCGACCCCAGCAATAAATTGATTCATGACTCTTCCTTTTTACGCCCGGTTTCCGGCGGATAAAATCCATTTTCGGGCCATTTCTAACACCCATAGCAATGTATTAAGTTTTATAAATACAATTTATATATCAATTAGATGCAGATAATCTGATTCTGCCGTCCAGCAGTTGAACCCGGCAGAAATATTCGTAGACTCGCTGCATCCACCACGCCAACCTTGCTCCGTGGTGGATAAACGCCCCGATGGCATTGAGGCTTGTCGGGGCGTTCCTTTCGATATATCCGCAGCCGGAGGAAAATAACGTTTCTGTTATTTTTTAGCCTATGAACTACACCATTGAATATTACGATGACGACGTCATCACCCAGCTTCTTGCCCAACCCATCAGCTTGCAGGCCAATTTTATTAGCCTGGCTCAGCGCATGAAGCGCTACGGCGTTAGGATGGTTGATGCCACCCCGAAGCATTACGAAGAGGTGTTTGAGCTGTGTTTTTTTGAGCCAAAAGGCTGGAATCGCGTCATTTTTATGGCGCAAATAGACTGGCAGATTGTTATTTTGCATATTGTGGTGCAAAAAACGGCTTATATGCCGTGGAGAGAAAAGGGCAAAGCCGCCAAACGAATGAAGGAGTTGCGATTTGGATAATAAACGCCAACCACCGAAGCTGTCCCATGAGCAAGTGGTCGCCCGGATGCTAAAGAAACCAACCGTGAGGGCAGAATACGAGCGGCTGGAGCGCCAGGATTTCGCCATCATTGATGAGACGCTTAAGGAAATACATTCCGAATAATGTTTAGGCGCATTCATTGTTTATTTTCCCGTGAATGTGCAATTTGCTGTTCAATCCAGTCATTCACCTCACTTTCAACAAAAGCGATGGCCCGCCCGCCTATTTTTATCGGTGGCGGGAAGCGCTTTTGTTTTAAGAGTTTATAAACCCACGGTCGGCTAAAACCGGTACGTTTTAATACTTCTGGCAATCGGATTAATGATGAATAGGTCATTCCATGACTCCTGTTATCTCTCGGTGGCTACTGAATTAATTGAAACAAAATCAGGCCGTAATAGGGGGAAGTGGCAAACAAATAAAAGGAACCTTTATTCCGCTGATTTTAGGTCAATCCGTAACGCGAATACGTTAGTTGGAAGCGAATACTGTAGTTGGAAACCCATAGCGGCGAGTTGGAAATAAACTTCCGCTCGTCTAAGGATTATTGGCCTCGGGCAGAGAAACGAGCAGCGCCTCGCTGATCAAGTTACTCATTTGCTTTTCGGTCACCATTTCCCCACGGAACCCCGCGTTGAGCATAGCCTGAGTCGCCACCCGGGCGATGGCGGTTTTATTCATTTTGACGCCGCGCCGGCACTGCGGGTTGTTCCTGGCTAACGCGATTGCCATACCGGCAATAAACGCCAGCGCGGTTTCTTTACCGGCAAAAGCGCCCCAGTTTTCTTCCGTTTGCCGTTGCTCCGGCACTGGTGCAGCGCCCGGCGGCAGCGGCCAGTGAAAGCCATTCGCCTTAAGCCAGCCCTCCACTTCTGCCCTTAATAAATAACCGTCATGGCGAATATTTTTATTCGCATTGGTGTAACTAATATCTCGACAACTTAATAGGTTGCAATCCACTGCATCCCATAATGAGTTCTCATAATTAATTATTACCATTCCTATATCATCAGTTTGAATAGAATAAGGTATCACCCCGACAATTAATGCCGCAGTTTCTTTTATTGTGATATTAATTCTGGATAGAAATGGCGTTAGCCATTTTGGCAATTTATCTTTAAGAATATTTTGATATTCTTCGTCACTGTCGCGCAGGTTAATCTGCAAAAGTTGTTCTATTTCAGTGCGGTTAAATCCGACGTAATCATAACAATTCATGCTGTTAATACCTTAGAAGGGAAGTTCGTGATCATCCTCCTCATCGGGCCGGTGATTAAATTCGCTGGGTTTATAACTTTCAGGTATCCATCCATCACAAGGCGCTCCATCCATTTTAGGGTTGGCCATCGCTGCCGAGAGCAGATCAAAATAGCAAAATTGGGGGTCATCAAAGCGGGGGGCACGGATCACGCCGAGCACGTCCTGAATCAGTAACGGCGGTGAAACTGGCCTGGCATCCGTCAATTCTATCAGCAGCCAGTTAGCTATCTGCGCCTGACTCATCGCGGGGTGGAGACGTGAAATTCGCTCAATCAACTCCCTGACACTGATAAATTCCTGCTGCTTTGCCTTGAGCTTTTCCGCTGGGTTTATCATGAGATTACTCCTGTTATCTCTGGTTGGCCCTGCTTTGAATGATACCGAACATAATGGTTCAAAGTGAAAGTAGTGGGGGGATGGTGTTGATTTAGGATGTGAACTGGGATTTATAGGGTTAACAAAAATCTATACCCAGAGTTTTTATCAAGCAATAATAAACGAGCATTTGAGTAATAGAAACGCCCGAGTTAGCGTAATCAGGCGTATTAAATCGGGGGATTTAGATAATAGATTTGGTTGCGGCCAAAACGTGATTATTGTGATTACGCCATGATGGTGTAAAGCCCAACGTCTCCAGATTGCTCAGTTCGACATTATCTGGGTTTCCCCAAATAGTATCAGCAATTTCTAGCAAAGATTTTCTATCACCCTGAAAACTGATCCTTTCGCCGTGCTCGTTAATTTTATAATCCAATGTATGACCATCCACATTTAGAATGGTTAACTGGATGCTGTCATCTTTAGACAGACCAAACAGCCAAAGCACCATCCCGCCCTCAGTCTGATAAGTATCACTTATTACAGCACCGTAGTGGTCAATAATGGCTTTATAGGTGGCAGTAGACACGCCCCCGCCTTGATATTCTTGTGAGACATAAGCTGATTCAACTTGGGGTAAACGTTGGCCTAAATCCACTGGTGGGGTGAGGTCGAAAGTCAAAACATAGCTTGCTATATGCTCACCTGAAAGTATCTCTTTGATATGAAGATGGGCCATATTGCTACCATCATCTTCAAGTAATGCTTGAAAGAGGTCACCATTCGGGGTTTTAAATTCAGGGAGCCATAAAAAATGGCCGGGAGCTAAATCATTAACTTCCGGCCATTTTAATATTTTATCGTGTTCAGCAATTAAATTGGGTGACATGCAGATAGAGTTCCTTTCTTACTGAAGAACAAATCAACCGCTTTTTGTGAGAAATCGATAGAGGTATCCTGCAAATCATTCCAGAAAAAAGCTTGGTTAACTGGACGAGATTTACCGTTTTTCTCAATAACGATTTCAGATACTGGGCGTATTTGTTCATAGGCAGCGGCTTTTTCCCAGCCGGTACGAACGACCATCAATAGGGGACGTTCTTTACGATTCTTCATGCTTCTCACTTCAAAGCCACCCAAAACACCAGGTACGGTAAAACACCCAATACGCTCGGTTCTGTTAGCAATAGTATGTGGCGAATGTGTGATCATATTCAGGCCCCAAACAGTGAGAATTAAGTGGTTATAGTTTAAGCGCAAAGAGGCCTGACGTCCACCCGCTTCTACTGATATCTCATGGTGTCAGCACGTTATCTACCTTTGATTCATGGGTAAAATAGTTGTCTGGAAATGATGATTTTGATGGTTGAGTACATGATAAGAATGGCCGGAGGTTCCCGTGATTTGCATGTTTCTTTAGCTGCGCTGAGAGACACAAAATAATTTGGGGGTATTATTGGGGGTATATGGAAAATTGGACGAGGAAAATAATATTATTTAACAATGTATTAGGTGTTTAATTTTGCTCCTGTAGGGTCTTTACGTCTCCTGAAGTCTATCTAAGTCCATAAATCCCTTATATAATCAGTATCTCTGGAACTTCCTAGTATCCCTACGTTTATCCGCATCTACTGAGTTCTATAGATAGTTGGGGGTATAAATGGGGGTAAGTCTAGGTTCAATGGAATGAGATAGCTCTGGGATTATATCATCTATATACAGCTAGAAACTCCTCGTCTTTCTGTTCAGTCCACTCGGTGAGCGCTGGTGCGGCAATCATCTCTTTTTTATGGCGTACCAGTTACTACGATTGCACTTGAAATTTGAGCAAAAACTCTAAGTGGAGCACTAGTTGATCCGTTTTTTATAAACATATCTGTTTTTTCGAATGTATGTGTTGATTTTGTTCGTTCGGAGAGTATTCTGTCTCCAAATGAACAGGAGGCATGATGCAGCTAACTCCCCTACAACTTTTCAAAAATCTATCCGATGAAACCCGTCTGGGCATTGTGTTACTGCTCAAGGAGATGGGAGAACTGTGCGTGTGTGATCTCTGCACGGCGCTGGAACAGTCACAGCCCAAGATCTCCCGTCATCTGGCAATGCTACGGGAAAGTGGTCTATTACTGGATCGCAAACAAGGGAAATGGGTTCATTACCGCTTATCTCCGCATATTCCTTCGTGGGCTGCTCAGGTGATTGAGCAAGCCTGGTTAAGCCAACAGGACGACGTTCAGGCCATCGCCCGTAAGCTGGCATCAGCCAACTGCTCTGGTAACGGTAAGGTTGTTTGCATCTAAAAAATTCGCCCAAATATATATGTTTTTTCGAATGTGATGCATCTAAAATGAAAACGTTAACTGTGCTAGCTCAAATCGAGGCGTTTAAGCACCAGCATGCTACCCGTGTTGCGCTGGTTCCCATCCTTGCGACAGAGCCAACCGGTATCGACAAACTCAAACAGCTCGCGAGTTAATTTTTACTATATCCAGGGCAGTCATGCTGCCCTGTCAGGAGGTTTTATGTTACTGGCAGGAGCAATTTTTATCCTGACCATCGTGTTGGTTATTTGGCAGCCGAAGGGGTTAGGGATTGGCTGGAGCGCCATGTTAGGCGCAATACTGGCACTGATATCTGGTGTGGTTCACATTGCCGACATTCCCGTCGTTTGGAATATCGTCTGGAACGCCACAGCAACCTTTATTGCGGTGATTATCATCAGTTTGTTGCTGGATGAGTCTGGCTTTTTTGAATGGGCTGCATTGCACGTTTCCCGTTGGGGAAATGGTCGTGGCCGCCTGCTATTTACTTATATTGTCCTGCTTGGTGCTGCGGTGGCAGCGCTATTTGCCAATGATGGTGCAGCGCTCATCCTGACGCCGATCGTTATTGCTATGTTGTTGGCGCTCGGGTTCAGTAAAAGTGCTACGTTGGCTTTCGTTATGGCGGCAGGGTTTATTGCCGATACCGCCAGTCTGCCGCTTATTGTGTCGAACCTGGTCAATATTGTTTCGGCTGACTTCTTCCATTTGGGATTCACAGAATATGCCTCCGTGATGGTGCCGGTGGATATTGCCGCCATTATTGCCACGCTGGTGATGCTGCACCTGTTCTTCCGCAAAGATATTCCACCGACCTATGACCTGAACCGACTGAAAGAACCGGCTCTTGCTATCAAAGACCCGGCGACGTTCAGAACCGGCTGGATTGTATTAATCCTTCTGCTGGTAGGTTTTTTTGTGCTTGAGCCGTTGGGTATTCCGGTCAGTGCTATTGCGGCTGTCGGTGCAGCTATCCTCTTTGTCGTCGCTAAAAGAGGTCATGCCATTAATACCGGAAAAGTGCTGCGTGGTGCGCCCTGGCAGATTGTGATTTTCTCGTTGGGAATGTATCTGGTTGTCTATGGTTTGCGTAACGCCGGGCTAACTGAATACCTCTCTGGTGTGTTGAATTTACTCGCAGACCGAGGTCTTTGGGCCGCCACATTTGGCACGGGGTTCCTGACAGCATTCCTGTCATCCATCATGAACAACATGCCTACCGTGCTGGTTGGCGCACTGTCGATCGAGGGCAGCACCGCATCAGGTGTTATCAAAGAAGCAATGATTTATGCCAATGTTATTGGCTGCGATTTGGGGCCTAAAATTACGCCAATTGGTAGTCTGGCAACGCTGCTCTGGCTGCATGTACTTTCACAGAAGAATATGACGATCACCTGGGGATATTATTTCCGCACCGGGATTATCATGACTCTGCCTGTATTGTTTGTAACGCTGGCCGCGCTGGCGCTACGTCTCTCTGTCACTTTGTAATGAGATACTGATATGAGCAACATTACCATTTATCACAACCCAGCCTGCGGCACGTCGCGTAATACGCTGGAGATGATCCGTAACAGTGGCAACGAGCCGACCGTTATTCATTATCTTGAGACACCGCCATCACGCGATGAACTGGTTAAACTTATTACCGATATGGGGATCAGGGTGCGAGCGCTGCTGCGTAAGAATGTCGAACCTTTTGAAGCGTTAGGGCTGGCGGAAGACCGCTTTACTGACGATCAGTTAATCGACTTTATGTTGCAGCACCCCATTCTGATTAACCGCCCGATCGTGGTGACGCCGCTGGGAACTCGTCTGTGTCGCCCATCTGAAGTGATTCTGGATATCCTTCCTGATGCACAGAAAAGCGCTTTCACCAAAGAAGATGGTGAAAAAGTCGTTGATGACGCAGGTAAACGTCTGAAATAAACATTAAAGGGGGTAAAAAAAACCTTATCATTTACTTCGCCATCTCTACCAGCAGGCCAATACCAACAAGGCTCTTCGCTCTGTAGGGGGTTAACGCATCGCCGGTTAATTAAGGGCTTGGTGGGATGTGCCGAGAAGTGTTAATGGTGTCCCCGACTGGAATCGAACCAGTAACTAGCCCTTAGGAGGGGCTTGTTATATCCGTTTAACTACGGGGACCCGGCCAGCGGCAGGGTGGCTGCCGATGAAGTGTATTGCCGGAGCATTATACGCATTTTGACCCAGATAATAAGCAGTTAGCTGTTCGTTTGGTTACTCTATCACCAAATTATAGTGAATAAGTGGTATTGATAACCTAAAACCGATAACTCAGAGAGTCTGAATCGGTGCTGTTACTGACGGGAAGATGATGTGCTTTTGTCCACTTTGTCACTTTTTTTAGGTTGATGGCTCATATCACTACGAATCTGTGCATGACTTATCAGGGCAAAAATAAAGGTGCCACCGATAATATTACCCGCCAGTGTCGGGAGGGCAAAAGGGTAAATAAATTGCTGCCAGGGTAGTGAGCCGTTAAATACCAAATAGAAGATCTCCACCGAGCCGGCCACAATGTGGGTTAGGTCACATAAAGCGACTAAATAGGTCATCAGGAAAATCACCCCTATTTTGGCGGCCCCGGCAGAGGGCATCATCCACACCAGAGTGGCAATGATCCAACCAGAAAATATTCCTTTAGCGAACATCTCCCCCGCAGAACTCTCCATTACCCCTTGAGCAATACTGACAAATGCCGTGCGAGTGGCATCGTCAAATATCGGCATATGAATAAAGGAATAAGCCGCTATCCCTGTGCCAATCAGATTGCCCAATAACACCAGACCCCAGAGCCGAAATAGCAGGATGAAGTTTTGGCGGCTGGGTTTTTGCATTATTGGCAGCACCGGCGTGACGGTATTCTCAGTAAAGAGTTGTTGGCGGGCCATAATGACAATAATAAAACCAAAGGTATAACCGATATTTTCCAGCAGAAAACTGGCCGGAGTATCCGGCAATTTTGCGTGAAAAATGCCTTTGGCAATCAGGGATGCTCCCATCGAAAGCCCCGCAGCGACCGCCGACCATAGCAGTGCAAAGCTGTCGCGTTCTAGCTCTTTTTCACCCTCGACTCGGATAATTTCATGAATAGCCGCGGCTTTGGAGGGGAGTTTTTTTTCATTCACTTCAATTTCTTGTACTTCATGCTGCTCATCACTTTCCGCTTTTAAATCACCCTGATCCTGAGGCTGTTTTTCATTACTCATAGGGGATTCCCAGTTGGTGAAGAAAATAAATAGCTGAGTAATAAGCATAGTTGCAAATGAGTGTTCGCGATTCTTTTGGTGATGAGCACTGAAATAAAAAGTTACCCGGTTTTAGTGTTGTCGGTTTTTTCTACAGAAATTTGATCTTAATGCCGAATAATACCTCTATAAGGGTAGGGATAGGGTTAGACCTACGCTACGTAAGGATTAAGCCTTATGTTATCATTCGGTTTTCCTGAACTCACAATCCTACGGTGGAAGACAATCCTTCATGCTGGAAGCTAAAAACCTGACCTGCATCCGAGATGAAAGAAGTTTATTCCAACAGCTCAATTTTTGTGTGGCTGCGGGGGAAATTGTGCAGGTAGAGGGGCAAAACGGGGCGGGTAAAACTAGCCTATTGCGCATTCTGGCGGGGCTGGCCGATGCCGACGAAGGGCAGGTGCATTGGCGGGGCGAAAACATCCGCCGCGATCACGCCCGCTATCATCAGGATTTATTATTTTTAGGTCATCAGCCGGGAATCAAGTCTGTACTGACCCCTTTTGAGAATCTGGCATTTTATCAGTCGGTTTTTCAACAGGTTGATAGTGCTGCAATCTGGCAGGCACTGTCTCAAGTCGGGCTGGTGGGATATGAAGATTTACCGGTATCACAGTTGTCCGCCGGCCAGCAGCGGCGGGTGGCTTTGGCCCGTTTGTGGTTGAGTCATGCACCATTATGGATTTTGGATGAACCATTGACCGCGATTGATAAGCAGGGCGTTAGCACCTTGTTGGCTCTGTTTGTGGAGCATGCCGCCAAAGGTGGCATGGTGCTGCTTACCACCCATCAGGATTTGGATGGTGTTGGGCAGCAGGTGCGTAAAATCCGTTTAACCAACACGCAGGAGAATTAATGTTTATTAGCGTGTTGCGCCGTGAATTGAAAATTGCCTTCAGAAAAAGTGCAGAAATTGTTAATCCACTCTGGTTTTTTCTGATTGTTATCACTTTGTTTCCACTGGGGATTGGCCCAGAACCACAATTATTGGCGCGCATTGCGCCCGGTATTGTCTGGGTCGCAGCATTATTAGCATCATTATTATCACTGGAGCGGCTCTTCCGTGATGATTTCTACGATGGCTCTCTTGAGCAGTTGCTGTTGTTACCCAGCCCGCTGGCACTCACGGTGTTAGGCAAAGTGTGTGCTCACTGGGTTGTTACCGGGCTACCTTTACTGATTTTATCACCGCTGGTCGCGTTGTTGCTTTCCCTCGACAGTCATACCGCCATTGCGATGGCGCTAACGTTGCTTTTGGGGACGCCGACCTTAAGTTTTATCGGGGCCATTGGTGTCGCGCTGACGGTGGGATTACGCAAAGGCGGGGTTCTGCTGAGTTTATTGGTGTTGCCGCTGTATATCCCGGTGTTGATATTTGCCACGGCGGCCATTGATGCCGCTTCTATGTCACTCCCCATCGACGGCTATCTGGCGATTTTGGGAGCCATGTTGGCAGGGAGCGCAACACTGGCACCTTTTGCTACCGCCGCTGCATTGAGAGTCAGTGTGCACTAGCTGTTCAGGGCAGGTTGTTTGTCAGAAAAGATTTGTAAAAAGAAAAGAGTACCGATTTTCAGAAGCTTAAGCGCGGTAGCCAACGCCAGTCAGAGCAGATTGTGCGCCGTACCCTGCACCGGTATTGCCAAGACGGTGATGCTCGTCCAATTTTAATGTGAGCAATGAAAAATGTGGAAATGGTTTCATCAATTTGCTAAACCCGAGCGGCTCTATCAGCTGTGTGGCCGGTTTATTCCATGGCTGGCGATTGGGGCTGCTGTCTGCCTGATTGTGGGCTGGGTGTGGGGGTTTGGTTTCGCCCCGTCGGATTACCAGCAAGGTAATAGCTTCCGTATCATGTACTTGCATGTTCCGGCGGCAATTTGGTCGATGGGCATTTATATGTCGATGGCTATCGCGGCGTTTGTCGGTTTGATCTGGCAAATGAAAATGTCCGATAACCTGGTCGCGGCTATGGCTCCGGTGGGCGCGGTGTTTACCTTTATTGCCTTGGTCACCGGTTCGGCCTGGGGTAAACCGATGTGGGGGGCTTGGTGGATCTGGGATGCGCGGCTGACTTCTGAGTTAGTGCTATTGTTCCTTTATCTGGGGGTGATCGCCCTGTATAACGCCTTTGAAGACCGCAAATTGGCCGGGCGAGCAGCCGGTATTTTGGTGTTGGTCGGCGTGGTCAATATTCCCATCATTCATTTCTCTGTCGTGTGGTGGAACACCTTGCATCAGGGTTCTACCAACATGCAGCAAAGCATTGATCCGAGCATGCGCTCACCACTGCGTTGGGCCATTTTTGGCTATTTATTCTTCTTTATCACTCTGACATTAATGCGCCTGCGCAATCTGATTTTGCAGCAAGAGCGCCATCGCCCTTGGGTTGCCGCTTTATTGCGTAAGGAGCCTCGTGTATGAATCCGGCCTTTCATTCTTGGGCGGCATTTTTTGCCATGGGTGGCTATGCCTTTTATGTCTGGTTGGCGGTGGCCGCCACTTTACTGTCACTGTTGGGCTTGTGGGCACATACCCTATGGCAGCACAAACAGTTATTGGCGGATATTCAGCGCCGTGAGGCGCGAGAGCAACGTATTCGTCAGGCAAATCAGACCCCGACTCAGCAAGCCAAAAATGCGGCCCATTCGCAGGAGAAAACACAGTGAACCCACGTAGAAAAAGTCGACTCTATCTGGCGATTGTGGTGCTAATCGGCATCGGTTTGACCACTACTCTGGTGCTGTATGCGCTGCGGGCCAATATTGATTTGTTTTATACCCCCGGTGAAATTTTGCAGGGTAAGGGCGAGCGCCATGAGAAGCCGGAAATCGGTCAGCGCTTGCGTATTGGCGGTATGGTGATGCCGGGGTCGGTGAAGCGCGACGACAAAACGTTGGAAATGAGTTTCAAAGTTTATGATGCCCGTGGTGCCGTCACCGTGACTTACACCGGCATTTTGCCCGATCTGTTCCGTGAGGGGCAGGGGGTGGTGGCGCAAGGAGTCTTTGCTGAAAACAACACCATCAATGCCAAAGAAGTCTTAGCAAAACATGATGAAAAATACACCCCACCGGAAGTCAAAGAGGCGATGAAAGAAAATCATACCCGCCCAGCGGAGGCCTATAACAGCGCCGCGAGTGAGGGCAATGCTTCATGATCCCTGAAATTGGCGGTTTCTTATTATGTCTGGCGCTGGCTCTCTCGCTATTGCTGAGTTTGTATCCGCAATGGGGGGCGGCGCGTCAAGATGCCCGCATGATGGCAACCGGTAGGCCATTGACCTACGGTATGTTTGCTACCATTGCGCTTTCATTTATATGCCTGATATATGCGTTTGTGGTGAATGATTTCACCGTCTCTTATGTGGCGGCGAACTCGAATTCACATTTGCCGGTCTATTACCGCATTGCGGCAACCTGGGGCGCGCACGAAGGGTCTCTGCTGCTGTGGGTCTTGCTGCTCAGTGGTTGGTCACTGGCGGTGGCGCTGTTTAGCCGCTCCATGCCGGATGATGCAGTTGCCCGCGTGCTGTCGGTGCTGGGGATGATTACGGGCGGCTTCCTGCTGTTTATTATTCTGACTTCGAACCCATTTAACCGCACCTTGCCGGACTTCCCGATTGATGGCAATGATTTAAACCCGCTGTTGCAGGATGTCGGGCTGATTTTCCATCCACCGTTGCTCTATATGGGCTATGTCGGTTTCTCGGTGGCATTTGCTTTTGCTATTGCTTCTTTAATGGCGGGGCGGCTGGATAGCGCTTGGGCTCGCTGGTCACGTCCGTGGACTCAGGCCGCATGGGTGTTCCTGACCATGGGGATCGTGCTGGGTTCGGCCTGGGCTTATTATGAGCTTGGCTGGGGCGGTTGGTGGTTCTGGGACCCGGTGGAAAATGCTTCCTTTATGCCATGGTTGGCTGGCACGGCGCTGATTCATTCATTGGCCGTCACCGAAAAGCGCGGAACATTCAAAGCCTGGACGGTTTTGTTGGCGATTACCGCGTTTTCTTTGTGCTTGATGGGGACATTCCTGGTGCGCTCCGGTGTGTTGGTTTCGGTGCATTCTTTTGCTTCTGACCCGGCGCGCGGTATGTTTATTCTAGCGTATTTGGTGATTGTCATCGGCGGCTCCTTGCTACTGTACGCGGTTAAAGGTGCGCAAGTGCGCAGCCGGACTCAGCATGAAGTATTCTCACGCGAGACTTTCCTGCTAGGGAATAACGTGCTGCTTATTGCGGCGATGTTGGTGGTATTGCTCGGCACTTTGCTGCCATTAGTCCATAAACAGCTTGGATTGGGCAGTATCTCCATTGGCGAACCTTTCTTTAATACTATGTTTACCTGGCTGATGGCACCGATGGCGCTATTAATGGGGATTGGCCCATTGGTTCGCTGGCGTCGCGATGAGCCGAGCAAGCTTTATAAGCGCTTGGGTGTGGCGCTGCTGGTCACTTTGCTGCTGTCAATATTGCTACCGTGGTTGCTGCAAGACACTATCGCCGGTATGACCGTGGTCGGGCTGATGATGGCTATCTGGGTGATTATCCTCACTGTGATGGAATTACACGAGCGCGCCACTCATCGTTATGGTTTCTGGCGCGGTCTGAGCCACCTTTCCCGCAGTCATTGGGGGATGGTGCTGGGGCACCTTGGGGTGGCCGTGACTGTGATTGGCATTGCCTTCAGCCAGAATTACAGTGTTGAGCGCGATGTACGCATGAAGGCCGGCGATAGCATCGATATCCACGATTATCACTTTGTATTCCGCGATGTTCACGACATTAAAGGCTCGAACTATACCGGTGGCGTCGGCATTATTGATGTCACCCGAAACGGCAAGCCCGAAGCCACCTTACATGCAGAAAAACGCTATTACACTGTGGCCCGCTCAATGATGACGGAAGCGGCCATTGATGGTGGCCTGACCCGCGACTTGTATGCCGCTTTAGGTGAAGAACTGGATGACGGTTCATGGGCGGTGCGCTTGTATTACAAGCCCTTTGTCCGCTGGATTTGGTATGGCGGGGTGTTTATGGCCATCGGCGGTATTTTCTGTATGTTTGATCCCCGTTATCGGATGAGCAAAAAGTTAAAACGCGGCGCTGCAACGGAGGCTAAATAATGAAATCTCAATTTTCGTTTAATAAGCTAATGTTCATCCCGCTGGTGCTGTTTTTGCTGTTGGTGGTGGCTTTTTTGGTGCAACTGACTCGCAATGCCAATGGCGATGACCCCACTCTGTTGGAGTCGGCGCTGATTGGCAAACCGGTGCCGACTTTTAAACTGGAGTCCCTTGAACAACCGGGGAAAACTTTTGATCAGTCGGTATTGCATGATGGCAAGCCGATGCTACTCAATGTGTGGGCGACCTGGTGCCCGACTTGCCGTGCTGAGCATGAATATCTGAATAAACTGGCCGCGCAGGGTATCCGGGTGGTGGGTTTGAACTATAAAGATGACCGCGCCAAAGCTGTCCAGTGGCTCAATTCGCTGGGTAATCCTTATGCGCTGAGTTTGTATGATGGCGATGGCATGCTAGGGCTGGATTTAGGGGTTTATGGCGCACCAGAAACTTTCTTGATCGACGGTCAGGGCATCATTCGTTATCGCCATGCTGGCGACCTCAATGATCGCGTCTGGCAGCAGGAAATTTTGCCGTTATATAAAAAGTATCAGGGGGGCGCATGAGATTATTCAGCCTGGCGTTGGGCCTGATATTGAGCTGGGGTATTTTGGCGACCAATGCTTTTGCGGCCATTGATACTTACACTTTTAGCTCGGTGGAGCAGGAACAGCAGTATCGCGAGTTAACCGAGCAATTGCGCTGCCCTAAATGCCAAAACAATAGCATTGCTGATTCCAATGCCACCATTGCCGCTGATATGCGCGGCAAGGTGTATGAACTGATGCAGCAGGGCAATTCCAAACCGCAAATCATTGACTATATGGTGGCTCGATATGGCAACTTTGTCACCTATGAGCCACCTGTAACCCCGGCAACCTTGATTTTGTGGATTGGCCCGGCAATGTTTGTCCTGATAGGCGCAATCATTGTGGTGCTGCGCGCCCGGCGGCGGGTGGAGAAAGAAACCGCGCTTTCGCCGCAGGAGCAGCAGCGGTTACAGACTTTGCTGGCTGAACAAAAGGCTACTGTCAAAAAACAGATCTCGGCCCAACACAAAAAGACGAACAGGAAAAAACCATAATGGCTTTTTGGCTGATAGTGATTATTTTGCTGGCGGTCGCGGGGGCCTTGTTGGTCATTCCGGCGCTGCGATCAGAGATGAATTCAGCGGTGACCACCCGAGATGAGCTGAACAAGGCGATTTACCAAGACCGGTTATCTGAGCTGGCGGAGGATGAAGCCCAAGGAGTGGTGGATCAGCGGCCTGAATTGATTCAGGAATTACAGCAAAATCTGCTGACAGATATTCCACAAGAATCCACTGAAAATGCCAGCCCCATCAACCGCTGGGTTTTACTGCCGGGCGTGGTGATTTTGGTGGTGGTTTCGGTCGGGCTATATCTGAAAACAGGTGGCTTGCCGCAAGTGCAAGCGTGGCATCAGGTTGAAGCACAAATGCCCGAATTACGGGCCAGAGTAGCCAATGAGCGGGCTGAGCCTCTGACGATGGAGGAAGTCGCACGTTTGGGGCTGGGATTACGCACCTCGTTGCAACAAGATACACGTAACGTCAATGACTGGATGATGCTGGGCAGAGTGGGCATGGCACTGAATAACGCCACGACCGCCACGCAAGCTTTTGCTAAAGCTTATCAACTTGCGCCCGATAATGATGATGTCAGGTTCGGCTATGCTGAAGTGCTGACCCGTTCCAATGATCCGCAGGATAATCAACTGGCAACCAAGATGTTGCGCACTATGGTTGGGCAGGATCACACCAACTTGCGCGCCATGAGTTTATTAGCTTTTAATGCTTTTGAGCAGGGCGATTTTAAACAAGCCATTGGCGCGTGGGAAGTTATGCTAAAATTGCTGCCTGCTGGTGATTCTCGCACAGAAGTGATAAAACGCAGTATTGCACAAGCGAAATCACAGGCCGAGCAGGAAACAGCTACACTGGGAATAGCGGTCTCATTGTCACCAGAGGCGGCGCAGAAATTACCCCAGCAGGGCGCGCTGATTATCTCGGTAACGGATGGCTCAAACCCAGTCCCGGTCGCGGTAAAACAGCTGCCTTTGAGCCGATTTCCGCTATCAGTAACACTCGATGATAGTAATGCAATGATGCCGGAGCGGTTGCTATCTTCGTTGCAACAGGTGAAGGTGCGTGTCCGTATTTCACTGGACGGCACGGTGAATTCGCAGCCAGGTGACTGGTTTGGTGAAAGCAGTGTGCAGGATTTCGTCGCGAAGGGGCAGCCCCAGACTATTAATGTTCAAATAAATAGACAAGTCCCTTAAATATAAGGGGTTGGTAAGAATTTCATGGAGAAACATATGAACTACCGCCTGATTGGGCTGGCTTTTGCAACCGTGCTTTTAGTGGGGTGTGCCAGTCGTTCGCCGGATAATTTGGAGCAGGGCCGCTCAGATCCGCTGGAAGGTTTTAACCGGGCAATGTTCAATTTTAACTATGAGGTTCTTGACCCTTATATCGTGCGGCCGGTGGCTGTGGTTTGGCGTGATTACGTGCCACAACCGGCCCGTAATGGGATGAGTAACTTCTTGGGGAACCTTGAAGAGCCGGCCAGCATGGTCAATAGCTTCCTGGTCGGTGATCCGTACAATGCCATGAAGCACTTTAACCGCTTCTTCCTGAACACTATTTTGGGTATGGGCGGCTTAATTGACGTCGCCGGTATGGCGAACCCGAAACTGGCGAAAGAAGTTCCGCACCGTTTTGGTAGCACCTTGGGGCATTACAATGTCGGTTATGGCCCCTATGTGGTATTACCGGCCTATGGCAGCTTCACCATTCGTGAAGATGGGGGCGATGCGGCTGATTACGTCTATCCAGTGCTGAGTTACCTGACTTTCTGGATGTCGGCGGGTAAATGGATGCTGGAAGGGGTAGAAACCCGTGCGCAGCTATTGGATTCCGATGGTTTGCTGCGTAATTCCTCCGACCCATATCTCATGGTGCGTGAAGCTTATTTCCAGCGCTATGATTTCCTGGCGAATGGCGGGCAGCTAAAACCGGAAGTTAATTCCAATGCTCAAGCTATTCAGGGCGATCTGGAAAGTATCGATTCAGCTAACTGATAGAGATGTTAGCCCGAAAATAAAAAAGCGCCGAAAGGCGCTTTTTTGTGTCTACTATGTATATACATTACGGCTCGGTGTATACTCATTGTAGACACAAAATTAAGGAGGTGGTTATGCGAGCTCAAGCCACATTACAGAAATGGGGTAATAGTGTTGCTTTACGATTGTCGGGTAATCTTAAAAGTATCCCTAATTTTGAGGTGGGAGACACTGTTGATATTGATATCAGCGAACAAGGTTTAGTCATTCAAAAAGTGGTCAAAAAGCCGTTAACCGAAGAAAGCCTACTGGCTGGGCTGACCGCTTATACGGCACATACTGATGAACTTGCACAACCCACGGAGAGGGAGCTTGATTATTAATGTATATACCCAAGCGCGGCGATATTTGTTGGTTGGATTTTGAACCAACGAAAGGGAAAGAGATTGGCAAGTATCGCCCAGCGCTCATACTTTCACATGAAACTTATAACCGACTAACAGGTTTGGTGATGTGTTGCCCTGTGAGCAGTAGTGTGCGTGGTTCACCTACCGAGGTACCGGTCACGAACCTTGACACCCCTTGTGTTGTGGCAACGACATTAATCCAAACTTTTGATTGGCGTCAGCGCAAAGCCAAGTTTTTAGTTGAATCAGAATCAGGTTTGTATGATGAGGTGCTAGCGAGACTTATCCCATTGATTGGGGGGGAGCATCTGCTTTCCTCTCGGGGATTGAGTAAATAAAAAAGCGCCGAAAGGCGCTTTTTTGTGGGCAATTTTTGATTAAATAATGCCGATTAGAAAGCGTAGTTGAAGTTCACGCCATACAGCAGTGCAGTACCTTTAGAGTCGAACTCATAAGTTTGTCCGCCCAATCCTGTTGGTGTTTTTTCCGTGATGTGCACGTTTTGGCCATGCATATAGGAAATACCAACATCAACAGATGCATCTTTGTTGAATGCGTAGGTAGTACCGGCACTTATCCAGAAACGATCTTGGTCTGGAATTGAGATAGTGCGGTTATCTGCTGGAACCGGGCTGTCATCAAAGGCAATACCGGTACGGAAAGTCCAGTTATCATCGTAATAATAGGTGGTACCCAGTGCGATACGATAAGCATCGTGGAAGCCTTCTTGCTTCTCAAACAACGTGTTACCGTTGGTTCCGGTTGCTTTCAGCTCTTTGAACTGGCTCCAACTGGTATAGGCCAGGCTATAGTGAATTGCCCATTGTGGCGCGACTTTATTGTAGCCGGACACTTCCCACACTTCTGGCAGATTCAGAGTTAATGCGCCTGGGATGACCTGACCACCTGTGCCGCTTGGCGGTGGCAACTGGCTGCTGAAATCACCATCAAAGTCGATTTTCACTTTTGAACGATAGGTAAAGCTGTAACGGTTTTCTTTATCCACTTCATACAGTACGCCGGCATTCCAACCATAGCCCCATTTGGTCCCTTCCATACGGGTGACTTCAGTATTGGCCGGGATAACTCCGCGACCAGCTTCACCAATATGGCGCACAATCTTGGCATCGGCATAAACTGCATTGAAGCCCAAACCAAAGCTGAAGTTTTCATTCAGGCGATAAGCTGTGCTCAAGTTTAGGTTGGCGGTTTTGAGGTCAGTTTGCCCCCCCAGAGAACCGGCAATATAGTCATCATTAAATTCAGTGGCCAAACCGTAGTTTGAAGTACCGGAAGCCCCAATCGCCCATTGCTCATTCAGCGGCATAATAAAGTGGATATTTGGGATCCACGCCGATGGCGCGATGTTTTTGGCACTGGTACTTCTGCCCGATAGGGGGGATGTGCCACTGATATCAACATTCGGATCGACATACACGAAGCCGCCAGAGAAAGATGGACGGTCGAACAAAGTCATTGCGGCGGGGTTGCGGCTACCAACAGAAGCATTGTCAGCAACAGCGCCTTCACCAGAGAAAGAGCGGCCCAATGCAGCTGCTGAATATTCATTTAGCTGAAAGCCAGCTGCAGAAACGTTCGAAGAAACCAGTGCTACTGCAGCTGCCAGAGCTGATCGGGTAAACAGGTTTTTCTGGTTCATGACCAAAACCTCATTGTTTTATTTAAACTATGTTACTTACCGTAACAAGAGAATGCGGGATTGTAGGGTCCGTTATCGGTCAGACAAAGCAGACCAGTGGCTGAAGTATAGGTCCGACCTGTGTGCGTGTTGCAAGTATGTTTTAGGATTTGGTCAATTTTGATTGCAAAAAATAGACGTAGTTAACAAAAAAATCACAATTTGGTAGCAATTAATACATTGTTGATGAGAGGGCGAACAATTTTACCGTGATTTCCGTCACTTAATAGGCCTATAAACAGTAAGTCCTAGTGCCTTGTGGTCTAGGGGAGTAAAATGACGGTAGAGAAAATATTTTTTTGCACTCTGTCTTATCTGCGTTAATTGATAGCTGATGTGCGTTTATTTTGAAATATCCGTTGAGGAGAATTGAAGATGTCAGATGCAATCAATCGCTGTAGTGCGGAAGAAACCGCAGCTTGCTGCTGTATAGATGTGGGTACTATCATGGACAATACCGATTGTACCGCGTCCTATAGCTGCGTATTCGACAACCGTGCTGATGCTGAAGCCATGCTGAAAACGCTGACTGAAAAAGCGCGAGCTGTTGAATCTGAACCTTGCCTGATCGAACATAAGTTGGAAGAAACTACAGATGGTGTGCGCTTAACCATTGATTTCACTTTCTCCTGCCAGGCAGAAACCATGATCTTCCAGTTAGGTCTGCGTTAGTTCGCACCTTGCTGCAACTCGAATTATTTAGGATATAGGTAAGTTGAATATCCCTAAAACGCGGAGCTTTTTGCTTCGCGTTTGTTTTGGTGCCTCCCTGCACCTCGCACTGAATTTATTGCACCAGAGACATCGGCTTTATATGTCTTATCTACCCGCCAGTTCCTCTCTTTCCTTTCTTTTTATAGCGAAAAGTTGCTCCTGCTCTCACTTTCCTGCTCTATAGGTTTACCAAATGTAAATGTTTGGTTAACAATAATTGGATCAGGTCAGACCTGTTATTTTGTTATGCTTTAATAAAAGCCACTTTGATTTATCAGGAGCATGTATGAGTAAGCCATTACCGCTAGTGACACGTCAGGGCGATCGCATTGCCATAGTCAATGGCCTGCGAACGCCTTTTGCCAAGCAGGCAACTGCTTATCACGGCGTACCAGCTGTAGATTTAGGCAAAATTGTGGTCAGTGAACTCTTGGCCAGAAGCGGTGTTGCTCCTGAATTCATTGATCAACTGGTGTTTGGTCAAGTCGTCCAAATGCCGGAAGCGCCAAACATCGCGCGGGAAATCGTGCTGGGAACGGGCATGAGTGTACATACCGATGCTTATAGTGTCTCCCGTGCCTGTGCCACTAGCTTTCAGGCGGTGGCCAATGTGGCGGAAAGTATCATTGCTGGCTCAGTGACTGTGGCGATCGCCGGTGGTGCGGATTCTTCCTCTGTTTTGCCTATCGGTGTCAGCAAAGCACTGGCGCGGACCTTGGTTGACGTCAATAAAGCACGAACTTTATCTCAACGATTGAAATTATTTAGCCGGTTAAAATTGCGCGATTTGCTCCCGGTGGCTCCAGCTGTTGCAGAATACTCAACCGGCCTGCGGATGGGCGATACCGCTGAACAGATGGCAAAAACCTATGGTATTAGTCGCGAGGATCAGGACGCTTTAGCGCTGCGCTCTCACCAAATGGCGGCACAGGCCTGGCAGCAGGGATTATTACAAGATGAGGTGATGACGGCTTATATTCCGCCTTATCGTGATGCTATCACCGAAGATAATAATATCCGCAAAGATTCCACCATGGCGCAATATGCCAAATTACGCCCGGCATTTGATCGCAAGCACGGCAGTGTCACGGCGGCGAACAGCACGCCACTGACCGACGGAGCGGCTGCTGTCATGATGATGAGTGAATCAAAGGCTAAGGCGCTGGGTTTACAGCCATTAGGCTATCTGCGCAGTTTTGCATTTTCGGCCATTGATGTCTGGCAAGACATGCTGTTAGGCCCCTCCTACGCTACCCCCTTAGCACTTGATCGCGCCGGAATAACACTGGCAGATTTAACCCTCATTGATATGCACGAAGCCTTTGCGGCACAAACACTGGCGAACTTGAAAATGTTTGCCAGTGATAGCTTCGCCCGCGAAAAGCTGGGCCGCAGTCAGGCGATTGGTGAAGTTGATATGAGTAAATTCAACGTATTGGGTGGGTCAATTGCTTATGGTCATCCCTTCGCCGCGACCGGTGCGCGCATGATCACTCAAACATTGCATGAATTGCGTCGCCGCGGTGGTGGGCTAGGATTAACAACCGCTTGTGCTGCAGGTGGTTTGGGTGCCGCAATGATTTTGGAGGTGGAGTAATGAGCCAGGAAAATATTCTTAATCGCGGGGCTGAAACAGCCATCGTGGGCTGTGCCGCTCCGGCCCATTCGGTTTTCACCCTCGAGGTTCGGCCCGATAATATTGGTATCATCACCATTGATGTTATCGGTGATAAAGTTAATACCTTAAAGGCTGAATTTGCAGAGCAAATTGCTGAAATACTGCAACAAGCGCAGGCTTTGAGTCAATTACAGGGTTTAGTCATTATTTCTGGTAAACCGGACTCTTTTATCGCCGGTGCAGATATCAGCATGATTGCCGCTTGCCGTACCGCACAAGATGCGCGAGTTCTGGCTCAGAAAGGGCAATCCATTCTGGCACAAATTGCGGCGTTCCCGGTGCCGGTCGTCGCTGCTATCCACGGGGCTTGCCTCGGCGGTGGTCTGGAGCTGGCGTTGGCGTGTCATAGCCGCATTTGCTCGCAGGATGATAAAACTGTGCTCGGTTTGCCTGAGGTACAGCTTGGGCTGTTGCCGGGGTCCGGTGGTACCCAGCGTTTGCCGCGCCTGGTGGGGGTGAGTAAGGCGCTTGATATGATATTGACTGGCCGGCAGGTTCGCGCCCGTCAGGCACTTAACATGGGGCTGGTGGACGATGTGGTGCCGCAGGATATTCTGCTCGATGTGGCTATCCAGCGGGCTAAAGCCGGTTGGCTTGATAAGCCCGTCTTGCCGTGGCAGGAACGTCTGCTTAGCGGTCCATTAGGTAAGGCATTGTTATTTAATATTGTTCGCAAGAAAACACGGGCAAAGACAAAAGGCCATTATCCAGCAGCCGAGTGTATTATTGATGTGGTGCGTAAGGGGCTAGACCACGGTGGCCCTGCGGGATATGAAGCCGAAGCTAAAGCCTTTGGTGAGTTGGCAATGTCTCCTGAGTCAGCGGCATTACGCAGCTTGTTTTTTGCGACCACCTCGCTGAAAAAAGAGACTGGCGGCAAAGAACAGCCGCGGGTTATCCATCGAGTAGGAGTATTAGGTGGGGGGCTGATGGGCGGTGGTATTGCCAATGTTACTGCAACACGTGCGGGTTTACCGGTTCGGATTAAAGATATCAATCCAACGGGAATTAACCAGGCACTGAAATATACCTGGGATGCTTTGGGCAAGCGAGTGCGTAGCAAGCGGATGCGCCCGGCAGAGCGGCAGCGGCAGATGATGCTGATTTCCGGCAGCACTGATTATTGTGGCTTTGGCAATGTGGATATTGTGGTTGAAGCGGTATTTGAAGATTTGTCGTTGAAGCAGCAAATGGTGGCAGATATTGAGCATTTCGCTGCACCTCATACCATTTTTGCCTCCAACACATCATCCCTGCCAATCAGCGAAATCGCAGCACAGGCGCAGCGGCCAGAGCAGGTTATTGGTCTGCATTACTTTAGTCCGGTGGATAAAATGCCATTGGTGGAAGTTATTCCGCATGCAAAAACCAGCGAAGTAACCATTGCAACCACGGTTGCTTTAGCACGCAAACAGGGAAAAACAGCGATTGTGGTGGCAGATTGTGCCGGGTTCTATGTAAACCGTATTTTGGCTCCCTACATTAATGAAGCAGCTCGCTGTATATTAGATGGCGAACCTATCGATTCAATTGATAAGGCTCTGGTCGATTTCGGCTTTCCGGTAGGCCCGATAACCTTATTGGATGAAGTTGGGATTGATGTGGGCACCAAAATAATGCCCATTCTGGTAGAGAAATTAGGGCCACGTTTTGCGCCGCCGCCTTCATTTGATGTCATTTTGAAAGATGGGCGGAAAGGGCGTAAAAATGGCCGCGGTTTCTATCTTTATCCGGTTAAAAGTAGCGGTTTCAAGTGGAAGAAAAGTTCCGGTAAGCAAGTGGATTCCAGCGTTTATACCTTACTCGGCGTCACACCGAAGGCCCATCTCGAATCTGCCGTGATAGCACAGCGTTGCGTCATGATGATGCTGAATGAAGCCGCTCGCTGTCTGGATGAATCTATTATCCGTAACCCGCGCGATGGGGATATTGGTGCGGTATTCGGGATTGGTTTCCCACCGTTTTTAGGCGGGCCATTCCGCTATATGGACAACCTGGGCGCAGAAAAAATGGTAAAAACCCTGAATTTACTCGCGCAGCAGTATGGTGAGTGCTTTGAACCTTGCCCATTATTGGTCACGATGGCCGAGCAGCAACAAAGGTTCTATCCGCCGGAAAATAGTATAAATGAGCGGGTAGTCAATCCCGAAAATTAAGAGTGTGAACGGGATCACCACCTGCAATTCTAACTATTCAGGTGGCTGTACACTGAGGGCAACCCGCGCTACTTTAAATCAGAATCACGCAAAGTGACTATTCGTGCCAAAATGAATGAATAGCCATTTATTGTGCAGGTGATAGAGTTTAGATTAAGCTGTTGATATGGTTACTCTGTAACCAATCAAGGTTGGCTGTTGGTGTTGCTGGTGTAAAAACAGCCATTTTCTTTACCTTAAGTTTCAGGCAAAATGCCCGGCCGCCATAGAGAGACGGCGCGTTATCGTTATGAAGTTTCTTTGCTTTCAAGCAAAGGTTTCGGCGGTACAGCACGCAAAGCGTTTCTGTATAGCGTTATTTTGTTAACAAAAACGGTGCAATATGCAAGTTTTCATTATGCGTCACGGTGACGCGGCCCTTAACGCCCCCAGTGATGCGCAAAGGCCTCTTACTCTGTGTGGTCAGGATGAATCACGCCAGATGGCAAGCTGGTTAAACGACCAGTCAGTCGATATTGAAAGGATTTTGGTTAGCCCATACTTACGCGCGGGGCAAACATTAGAAGTGGTGCGCGAGGTGATGACGCTTCCGGCAGAGCAGGAAGTGATGCCAGAATTAACGCCGGGTGGGGATGCCGCTTTTGTTTGTTGCTATTTACAAGCACTGGCAAAAGAAGATTGCGCTGCGGTGTTGGTTATTTCGCACTTGCCGCTGGTCGGGTATTTGGTGGCTGAACTTTGTCCGGGGCAATGCCCGCCAATGTTTGCGACTTCAGCAATTGCTTGTGTTGATTTGGATGACGAAACTGGCAAGGGGACTTTTGACTGGCAGGTTAGCCCGACACAACTTTTAGCTAAAGCTTGTCACGGCTAAATATCATCTGAGCCAATGTTCAATGAGCTAATGTTCAATAGGGTGCGGCATCACTGTCGCGCCTTTGTTATTTCTATTCTTATATTTTTCATGACAAAGGCATTCGTGACACCACAATGCTCATGACTGCTTCGCCCACCAATCCGGCTACTGTTCTAACGCGATTAATACCAATAATGCCGCTGTGCCGCCCCATTCTTTCGGGGCTTGATGGAATGCCAGTACATCGGGATGCTGCGCCAACCACAGCGGAGTTTGCTGCTTCAAAACATGCTTGCCATGCCCATGCATAACACAGGCGCAATGCACATGCTCGCGTTTGCAGGCGGCAATCAATGCTCCCAACTCTTGCTTAGCTTGTTTTTGGGTTAACCCGTGTAAATCTAAAAACATATCGGGTGAGTAATCGCCCCGTCGAAGTTTTTTTACTTCAAAATGATCAATACCTGGCCGCACATAGCGTGTTGGGCCGTCGGTATCTAATAACGGTTGGAATTCATCAGAAAAATAATGGCTGGCATCAACCTGCTCTTGCAGCAATCGTTCCGGCGCAATTTTTTTGCCGAGTTTGGGCGGCACACGATGGACAATTGTGTCTTGTTTCAGCTTCTTGGCTCCGGCTATCGACTCTTTAAATAGTGCTAATTCATCTGTTGTCAGGTGATATTTATTTTTCATTATCTGTTCATCGTACTTATGCAATTCCCCCAGTTTACCTGTTGATATGCATCTGTCTAAATAAATGTAATCTTAAGATTGGTGGCTTTAAGGTGTATTTCATTATTTGGTTATCATTCAACTGATGTATTGCTGCTGATTTGTGGCGGGCTTCATGGCAAACTAGGGGCATAGATAATGATTTTACGCCCTAGCTGGAGAATACCTTGGACAAGATTTTCGTCGATGAAGCAGTAAATGAGCTGCACACCATTCAGGATATGCTGCGTTGGGCAGTCAGCCGTTTTAATGCGGCCAATATTTTTTATGGTCACGGTACTGATAATCCGTGGGACGAAGCGGTGCAATTGGTTTTTCCAAGCCTATTTTTACCGATAGATATTCCGGAAGATATGCGCAATGCGCGCCTGACATCCAGTGAGCGCCATCGTATTGTTGAGCGAGTTATTCGCCGGGTCAATGAGCGTATTCCAGTTGCTTACCTGACTAATAAAGCTTGGTTCTGTGGCATGGAATATTATGTTGATGAGCGTGTATTGGTGCCACGCTCACCCATTGGCGAGCTGATTAATAACAATTTTGATGGGCTGATTCGCCATCAACCTAAACATATTCTGGATATGTGTACTGGCAGCGGCTGTATTGCCATTGCTTGTGCCTATGCTTTCCCGGAAGCAGAAGTGGATGCCGTTGATATCTCCAATGATGTGCTGGCAGTCACTGAGCACAATATTCAGCAGCATGGTATGGAGCATCAGGTCACGCCAATTCGCTCCGATCTGTTCCGTGATTTACCGCCTATCAAATATGACCTGATTGTCACCAATCCGCCGTATGTTGATGCCGAAGATATGGCCGATTTACCGGACGAGTTCCGCTTTGAACCTGAGCTGGGCTTGGCTGCGGGTAGCGATGGTCTGAAACTGGCCCGCCGCATTCTGGCCTGTGCGCCAGACTTTTTACAAGATGATGGTGTGCTGATTTGCGAAGTGGGCAATAGCATGGTGCATTTAATGGATCAATATCCAGATGTGCCGTTCACTTGGCTGGAGTTTGACAATGGCGGTGACGGCGTCTTTATGTTGACTAAACAACAACTGATTGATTGTGCGCCACATTTCAGTATATATCGCGATTAATTATTCACTTTAAATCTGTCAGGGTGGCGAATACCGGCCTGACAAAGTGCTTATTAGAATTCAAGGAGCCGTGATGGCTGGGAACAGTATTGGGCAGTTTTTCCGCGTCACCACTTTTGGTGAATCTCACGGCATCGCCTTGGGATGTATTATCGATGGTGTTCCACCGGGCATTCCTATCACCGAGGCTGATATCCAGTTGGATCTCGACCGACGTCGTCCTGGCACCTCGCGCTATACCACTCAACGCCGTGAGCCGGATCAAGTGCGCATTTTGTCTGGTGTATTCGAGGGGGTCACCACCGGTACCAGTATCGGATTGATGATTGAAAATACTGATCAGCGCTCACAAGATTACAGTGCGATTAAAGATGTATTTCGCCCAGGCCACGCCGATTACACTTATGAGCAAAAATACGGCGTACGCGATTATCGCGGTGGTGGCCGCTCTTCTGCCCGTGAAACGGCGATGCGCGTTGCTGCCGGTGCTATTGCGAAAAAATATCTGGCGCAGAAATTTGGTGTGCAGGTGCGCGGTTATTTGGCACAAATCGGTGATATCAGCTGTGATGTGGTTGACTGGGATCAAGTTGAGCAAAACCCATTCTTCTGCCCGGATGTGAGCAAATTGGAGTCACTGGATGCCCTGATGCGCGAGCTGAAAAAGGCCGGTGACTCTATTGGCGCTAAAATTACGGTGGTGGCTGAACACGTCCCGGTCGGTTTAGGCGAGCCAGTTTTTGACCGTTTAGATGCTGATTTAGCTCATGCGCTGATGAGCATCAATGCGGTGAAAGGGGTGGAAATTGGTGATGGTTTCGCGGTGGTCACTAAACGTGGCAGCGAAAACCGCGATGAAATTACCCCGCAAGGTTTCCAAAGCAACCATGCTGGCGGCATTTTAGGTGGGATTAGCAGCGGGCAGCCAGTCGTAGCACATATCGCGTTGAAGCCGACCTCCAGCATCACGGTTCCGGGGCAGACGATTAACCGGCAGGGCGAAGCGGTTGAGATGATTACCCGTGGCCGCCATGACCCTTGCGTCGGCATTCGTGCTGTTCCGATTGCCGAAGCGATGATGGCGATTGTGTTAATGGATCACCTGCTGCGCCAGCGTGCACAGTGCGGTGATGTGGTTTCAGACGTCCCGCGCTGGTAAGCACCATGAAAAAATGGATAGCGGGCTTATTGGCACTGGTTGCCATCAGCCCGGTTATGGCGGTGACGCCATGGCAACAGATTACCCACCCGGTGGCAGGGTCTCCGCAGTCAATTGGTGGTTTTGCCAATGGCTGCGTTATCGGCGCGATGCCTTTGCCGCTTGAATCGACAGATTATCAGGTGATGCGCCCGGATCAACGTCGTTATTTTGGTCATCCTGATTTACTGAATTTTATCCATCGGCTGAGTGATAAAGCCCAGAAAAATCAGCTTGGTACAGTGTTAATTGGTGATATGGCGATGCCAGCAGGCGGGCGTTTTAGCAGCGGACATGCTAGCCATCAGTCGGGGCTGGATGTGGATATTTGGCTACAATTTCCGAAACAGCGCTGGAGCCAGCAGCAATTATTAAAACCGCAACCTATTGATTTGGTAGCTGTTGATGGTAAACGAGTGGTGCCAGTATTATGGCAACCGCAAGTTGAAAGCCTGATTAAACTGGCCGCCAATGATAATGAAGTAACACGTATTTTCGTCAATCCGGCGATTAAAAAGCAGCTTTGTTTAGATGCCGGTACGGACCGTACCTGGTTGCATAAAGTGCGCCCGTGGTTTGGCCATCGTGCCCATATGCATGTGCGCTTGCGTTGCCCAGCAGATAGTCTGGAATGTCTGGATCAAGACACGCCCCCGCCGGGTGATGGCTGTGGCGCAGAGTTAGAAAGCTGGTTCCAGCCTCATCAGCCCAGTGCTAAACCGGGTCAAACCTTACCACCGCCATTGCCGCCTTCCTGTCAGGCTTTGCTGGATAACCATTTCGCTGCGGAATAAATCATGGATTGGTTTACCCTTGGTCCTGCGGTCTTGGGGATATTGTTTTTAGTCGCTATATTGGCCGGATTTATTGATTCCATTGCTGGCGGCGGCGGGCTATTGACCGTCCCGGCGCTGCTGGCGGTGGGGTTACCTCCGGCGCAGGTTTTGGCGACCAACAAACTGCAATCGGTCGGTGGGTCATTTTCCGCCAGCCTTTATTTTATCCGCCGTGGGGCGGTTAATCTGAAAGAGCAAAAGCTTACCATTGCTCTCACTGTGGTGGGGTCAATGCTGGGCGCTATTTTAGTCCAGCATATGCGGGCCGATATTCTGCGCCAAATCCTGCCGCTGTTGGTGATTGGTATTGGTGTCTATTTCCTGGTGACCCCTAAGCTCGGTGAAGTTGACCAGCAACGCCGTTTGTCGGCGGTGCCATTTGCTTTGATTGCCGGTGGCGGTGTGGGCTTTTATGATGGTTTCTTTGGCCCCGGTGCCGGTTCTTTCTATGCATTGGCTTTTGTGACTCTGTGCGGTTTTAATCTGGCGAAATCCACGGCACATGCCAAAGTGCTCAATTTTACTTCCAATCTAGGCAGTCTGATTTTCTTCATTGTCGGCGGCAAAGTGGTGTGGAGTATTGGGTTGGTGATGCTGGTGGGGCAAGTTCTGGGCGCACGCCTTGGCGCTCACATGGTATTGACCCAAGGGCAGAAATTGATTCGCCCAATGATTGTCGTGGTGTCATTGGTCATGAGCTGCAAGCTGCTGTACGACAGCCACGGTGCCGAGATCTCCGCCTGGCTAGGATTACACGTTTTCGCCTAATAATTTGTTTTGCATAACTGAAGGTATCAAAAATAACAGTGAGCTGAATGCCGCTGCTGATACCGCGCTTACGGACCCAAGCATGACTCATGATTATCAGCAACTAATTGATATTTTTAATACCTGTTTTAGCGAGAAATATAATACGCGGTTGGTGAAAGGCGATGATGAACCTATCTATCTGCCCGCCGATGAGCAGTTTTCTTATCATCGAGTGATTTTCGCCCATGGTTATTACGCCAGCGGGATGCATGAAATCTCCCATTGGTGTATTGCCGGGGAAGAGCGCCGTAAATGGGTGGATTTTGGCTATTGGTACTGCCCCGATGGGCGTGATGCATTAACGCAAAGCCAGTTTGAAGCAGTAGAAATCAAGCCGCAGGCGCTGGAGTGGATGTTTTGTGTGGCCGCCGGTTTCCCGTTCAATGTCAGTTGCGACAATCTGGAAGGTGATTGCGAGCCAGACCGCATTACATTTCAGCGCAAAGTACGCGAACAGGTGCTATGGCACCTGGAAAACGGCATATCCCCACGACCAGCGGGCTTTATTCAGGCGCTACAATCGTTTTACAATACGCCACCGTTGGTGCCAGCGCTTTTCCCTTACCCAGAAGATTTAGCTTAATTTTCTGTTTGACTGAACACCCATTATTTTGGATATAAAATATAACCCTATAGATTTCAAGGTGCAGCCAACACACTTGCGGTTTGAAATATGGCGGGTTATTGAGGAAAATTGATGATCGCAGAGTTTGAAACGCGCATTCTGGCGCAGATAGATGACATGGTAGAGTACGCCAGTGATGATGATTTATTTGCTGGCGGCTACCTGCGCGGGCATCTAACATTGGCCGTTGCTGAATCTGAAGAGTTTGGTGAGCACACTGCTGAGCAGCTACATGCTCGGGTGCAGACCAGTCTGGATAAGGCCATCAAAGCCGGTGAGCTTTCTCCACCGGATCAGGCTTTGGTTTTGGGGTTGTGGGATCGTTTATTAGAACAAGCCCAAAATCCCCTTCGCCCTTGAAGTCGCAGGGGTGTTAGCTACGCTCACGCCCCCGAATCACTTACCGGTGTAAGCTCATCGGGACTTGTTCACTTGCTGCCTACCTGCGACGTCAATGACTTTGGGGATTGATACGCCCTTGAAGTCGCAGGGGGCTAGCTACGCGAGTTACTGGCTAAAATAATACTGGAACGCGCTGTTGCACCGGCCGGCCTTTCAGTAATTTTCGAATCCAAAACCGGTTAGGATTCAGTGCCGCCAGCGTGGTTGCATCTAAGGGTTGAGGCTCGCCAAACATTTGTGCGGCCAGAACCTCGGCTACCAATGGCGCACTGCACAAACCGCGCGACCCTAATCCGCCCACCATAAATAATTCCGGCCACACCGGCGCGAGAGGAATTTCTTCACCACGTTGGACTTTGCGCTGTAAATCCTGATATTGCGCCAGTGTTGCGCTGTAATCAGGCACTGCGCCGACCATCGGCAAATGATCACGAATAGCACAGCGCACACCGCAGCGCGCCTGATTATCACTGACATCCACTTGCTGCGGCCAACTGACATTCGGCAGGCAACGTAACAGGCGATCCCGATTTTCTTGCTGTTCATCGGCCCGAAAATCAGTCGCCACATCACCGCGCTGGTAACTGGCACCGATACAGTGATGCTGATTCGTCGGGTTTACCGGCGTCAGGTAACCGTCGTAGCACAGCACTTGCCGCAACTGGCTGAGTACCGGCGTGGTAGGAATGTGAGAAACTTGCCCGCGCACAGCCGACAGCGGCAGGTGCCGGGTTTGTTCCCATTCAGGTAAGCGGTGACCGGTGGCCAACACCACAGTGGCATGTTGTCTGCTTGTCAGTTGCTTGAATCCCAGTTGCCATAACCCGTCAACCCGGTCTAGCTGATGCAGTTCATGCTCATAGTGGCAGGTCATACCCTTTTGTTGCGCCAGCGCCATGAGGGCGGTGGTGAGGTCTGATGGGCAAAGCCAACCACCGGCGGGGTAGTGGATACCGTCGTGCGCGCAATCTAGCCCGGCCAACGCACTCAGTTGCTCACGGCTCATCGCTTCGGCAAGTAATAGCGGCCAGTCGGTTTGCAGCATTTTATCAATCTTGCTGCGACTTTTTTCGTCAAAGGCCAATTGGCTGACACCGCACCATTGATGATCAAAGTGAATACCTTGCTCAAGCAATTGGTCATATTGACGACGGGCAAAGGTAAACGCGCTGGTGAAGAAGGTTTCCAGTGCATCACTTTTACCATTCAGCAGGGGGTAGAGCGCCCCTTGCCGGTTACCTGAGGCACCTTGGGCGGGTTGTGCATCGGCACAGTAAAGTGTGACTTTTGCACCACGACGCAGCAGGGCCAACGCGGTTAATACGCTGACAATTCCTCCACCGATAATCGCGATATCATCACAACGGGCAGCAGAGGGCCGATGATACCAAGGTGCGGATTGGGCCGTAAGCTGGCGGGGTGGCAACGTGCCGGTCAGCATTTCACGTTTCTGGCCAAAACCTTTGACTTTCGCGACGTCAAATCCTGCTTGTTGCAACCCGCGGCGCACAAATCCAGCAGCAGTAAATGTGGCGAATGTGCCCCCCGGCCTGGCCATACGAGCCATGGCACTAAATAGCGCATCATTCCACATATCAGGGTTTTTAGCTGGCGCAAACCCATCAAGGAACCACGCATCTACCTGATTATTCAAGCTGTAATCCAGCTGTGGCAGCAGAGTATTCACATCACCAAACCATAGATCCAGTGTGATAGCTCCACCTGCCAGCAAAATACGGTGGCACCCGGCAAGGGGCAATGGCCACTGAGCACGCAGTTGCTCGGCAAAAGGGGCCAGCTCCGGCCAATGGTCATGGGCTGCGGTTAAATCAGCGACCTGAAGCGGGTATTTCTCGACGCTAATATAGTGAAAACGTTGGAGTTTCGCTGTGGGATGAAGCTGGCGAAATTGGGCGAAATCACGCCATAATGTCAGGAAATTCAACCCTGTACCAAAACCTGTCTCAGCAAAAACACAGTTATCTCGCGGGTGCTGCACAAAGCGCTCGGGGAAGCCATTTCCCTTAAGAAAAACGTGGTGAGTTTCTTCCAGCCCATCTTCATTGGAAAAATAGATGTCACCAAACTGTTCCGATACAGGTGTACCCTGTTCATTCCAGCTTAATGTCGCCGTTTGGATTGGGGAGTGGCTCACGTTTAAAGACTCGTATCTCAAGGGGTAGGGCGATTCTAACTATGTGACCCGCCGCGTGCAAATCGTAAAATTATCTGGGTATATTACGCTGATCGGACTTGTTCGGCGTACAACTGTACGCTAAAGTGCGTTGCAAAATCCCGAATGTAAAATAAGTGGAAGAGGTATTGAATGAAGCGTGCAGTCATTACTGGCTTGGGTATTGTATCCAGCATTGGTAATAACCAGCAGGAAGTTCTGGCATCTTTACAGGAAGGCCGCTCTGGCATTACTTTCTCTCAGGAATTTAAAGACGCAGGTATGCGCAGCCATGTCTGGGGCGATGTAAAGCTCGCACCTGAGACTATTACAGAAAATATCGATCGTAAAGTGCTGCGCTTTATGAGCGACGCCTCTGTTTATGCTTATCTTTCGATGAAACAGGCCATTGAAGATTCTGGGCTGACGGAAGAACAAGTTTCTAATTTCCGTAGTGGGCTGGTAGTTGGCTCAGGTGGCGGTTCACCTCGCAACCAGGTTGCTGGTTCTGATGGCATGCGCGCAAAAGGTCTGCGTGGCGTAGGCCCTTATATGGTGACGAAAGCCATGGCATCCGGCGTGTCCGCCTGTCTGGCAACACCTTTTAAAATCAAAGGCGTAAATTACTCTATCAGTTCAGCTTGTGCGACCTCTGCTCACTGTATTGGCCATGCGCTGGAATTGATCCAGTTGGGCAAACAGGATGTGGTGTTTGCCGGTGGCGGTGAAGAACTGTGCTGGGAGATGTCCTGCGAGTTCGACGCAATGGGTGCATTGTCTACCAAATACAATGAAACTCCGGCAAAAGCTTCCCGTACTTATGATCAAGACCGCGATGGTTTTGTCATTGCAGGCGGCGGTGGCATGGTTGTTGTTGAAGAGTTGGAGCATGCTCTGGCCCGTGGCGCACATATCTATGCTGAGATTGTTGGCTACGGTGCAACTTCAGATGGCGCAGATATGGTCGCGCCATCAGGTGAAGGCGCTGTGCGCTGTATGAAGATGGCAATGGAAGGAGTTGATACGCCAATTGATTACATGAACGTACACGGCACTTCTACACCGGTAGGTGATGTGAAAGAGCTGGGTGCTATCCGTGAAGTCTTTGGTGATAACACCCCGGCTATCTCCTCAACGAAAGCGATGACCGGTCACTCTCTGGGTGCGGCCGGTGTACATGAAGCTATTTTCAGCCTGTTAATGGTTGAGCACGGTTTTATTGCACCAAGCATTAATATTGAAAATCTGGATGAGAAAGCGGTAGGGATGAATATCATCACCGAGCCAACTCAACGTGGATTGACCACTGTGATGTCTAACAGCTTCGGTTTCGGCGGGACTAACGCCACATTGGTTATGCGTAAATACCAGAAATAAGATTAAACGCAGATATTTCTGCTAGTTTATCTTTAATAATTAGGCCTGCGAGAGATCGCAGGCTTTTTTATTTGCTATAAAATAAAATCCCCATCAGATAAACCTATTTTTTGCTAATTTTATCTTTTTATGCAAAAGAAATCGGACTGATCACAGGTTATTCATAAAAATATCTTATACTAAATATTATATATGTATAACACCACACAAAGTAGGTAGTTGAATACTAAGGTGTTAAGATAAATCTTACTGGTTATTAATAAGTTTATATTCTTTTAAGGTCAAATTTAGAGTTAAAAAATCCTTGCCTGCTCAAAACCGTTAATTCACAATATTAGAACAATAATTAAACAAAGTTATTCGTGTCTTTTAATTTATCAACACAGCAGGGTAGTTTAATGAACTATAATCAAAGTGATCATAAGCTTAAGATTGCCGATTTAAACGAGCGTGTTGTTCACGAAATTCTCGAAGTGATAAGTGATGGTATCTGGGATTGGAATGCAAACAATGGGTTTGTTTACCGTAATACCGGTTGGTATGAAATGCTGGGGTATCCTGCCCATGCTTTTGAAAATACAGTGCATACTTGGGAAAAAATTATTCACCCAGAAGATTTTGAAAGGGTTATGTTTCAGTTCGATGCGTATATTAATCAGCAGGCCGAAAAATACCAGATAGAATATCGTTGCCTAACTCATGACGGTGATTATATCTGGATTGAAGATCGCGGTAAGGTGATTGAACGTAATATTGACGGTACAGTGTCAAGAATGATAGGCGCACACCGGAATATTCATGATAGAAAACATCGTCTTGAAAAGTTGGAACTGAAAAATAAATCATTGGAAGCCTTAGTCGAAGAACGAACCGCCGAGTTACGTGAAAGTAATTTTCAGCTTCAGCAGCAATTAAATATCGAAAAGATACTTTCGGAAACGGATGTATTAACTTCCGCTGCAAATCGTTATTTGCTGGAAAAAGTACTGAAGCATGAATATAACCGTGCTAAGCGTTTTTGCCAGCCGTTATCATTGCTTGCGCTGGATTTAGATAATTTCAAATCAATTAATGACAAATACGGCCATTCAGTTGGAGACTTAACATTGACACATGTTGTTGATGTTATTAGCAACAATATTAGGGCGGTTGACCTGTTAGGTCGTTGGGGAGGCGATGAATTTATGATTGTTTTACCTAATACGCAATTAAATGAAGCTAAAAGCATCGCGGAGAAAATTAGGCACTTGATTGAGAGAATGCCTGTAGATGGCGATATTCATGTCACAATGAGTTTAGGTGTGGTTGAGTTGGAACAAAAAGAATCGCAGGAACAGTTATTAATTCGGGCGGATAAAATGCTCTATAACTCAAAAACTGCGGGCAAGAATAGGGTTAGTGGCTGATGTCCTTGGCCCGCGATATTAATATCTTTAGGTATTGCTAGAGTTAAAGATGGAGCTGGAGCGCATATTGTGCCGCTGCTTTGGCGTGTATTGCCGTGGTATCAAACACGGGCACACTGGCATCTTGCGCATTAACTAACAGGGTAATCTCCGTGCAACCAAAGATAATCCCTTGCGCACCCAGCGCCTCTAAATGGCCCATGATACGGCGATATTCCTGACGCGACGTTTCACTGATAATACCCAGACAAAGTTCTTTATAAATAATACGGTTAATAATTTCGCGATCCTCACTGTTCGGCGTAATGACCTCAATATTGTGCTTTTGGGTTAAACGGCCACGATAGAAATCTTGCTCCATAGTATAACGGGTGCCGAGTAAACCGATTTTACTGATCCCTTGCTGTTTGATTTGTGCGGCAGTGGCGTCGGCAATATGTAATAAAGGTAATCCACTGGCGGCTTCAATTTCATCTGCCACTTTGTGCATGGTATTGGTACACACGACAATAGCATCTGCCCCGGCACGTTTTAATGAAACCGCAGCATCAGACAGCATCTGGCCCGCCGTTTGCCAATCCCCCTTGGCCTGCAACTGCTCAATATCATGGAAATCCACACTGTAGAGAATAATCTTGGCGCTGTGCAATCCGCCTAATTGTTCTTTAACTTGCTGGTTGATCAGCCGGTAATAGGGAATGGTCGATTCCCAACTCATACCGCCAATAAGTCCCAAAATTTTCATCATTATTATTCCTATCTTTTGTCGGTGGTAGGCGAAGTATGACGTCATATAAATACCAAGATAACAGCCAGATATGCTGTAAGACAATATGAGGTAATGATGACCAGATGGGATTTTTATTAACGCTATATTATTCAGGATAACCGCCGGAGCGGCTATCCTGAATATGGACTAGAACCAGGCTTCCCACATTGCCCCGATGTTGAAAGAGTCAAGGCGTGTATCTTCGGTGTCAGTGGTGGTCGCAGTATGCTTGTTATCGACTTCACCACCGGTGACATAGAAGCGCAGCATTGGTCTGAAGTCTGCCCCCATCGCGATAGAGACATTCTGAGAAAGTGTCAGCTTCCAGCCTTTGTTATCACCGCCGGTATCATAATCTACGCGCTGATAACCCGCTTCAAGCCAGGTTGAATGGACATCGTTCCAGAAATGCATTGGGCGAATAATGACACCATAATTGCGGCGATTGTCTTCATTATGATGACTTCTGTCGTAATCATGGAATGCCGCGAGGTAAGTTACAGAGGTTTGCTGTGTGAACTTATAGGTGCCCTCAAGGCTGGTATAAACAGTGCGAAGATCGTCAGTTTTGTTATAAACGCTGTTATCTGAATTATCGGAATAGCGGGTAACCCACTTGTTTTCGATATTGTCGCCCTTATGACTGAGTACCACCGCAGTTTGCCAGGCTTTCAACTTTTCTTCGCTTTCAATAGCTTTAGAATCAAAACCATAGTTGGTAAACAGCTCAAAGTCGATTGGCCCCAACTTCACGCCATGTATTTTGGAGGTCAGAGCATAATGGCCGTTATCACCGGTTCCTGACCCTCCAGTACAGGTGATGCGTGATGGATTTGATTGGTCTGCGACAACTTCAGGATTACAGGATTGTACCGAGCCGACCGCGGCGGCATCAAGTTGAACACCACCGAGATCCAAGTTTTTTATCCCAGCGCCTTGTCCATCATGGGTCATCCAGAAATAGTCGTTAATACCTTGTTGTGGGCGCTGATGGAAATCACGACCGGCCCATAAATAGGCATTGGGTTGAGATTCAAATAAGTTAGTCACCCCGGCATAAGCTTTTTTCAGGTTAACTTCGTCACCCCAGTGGTCGAGCATGACCACCACATCCCATATTGCGCCATTATCGCCTTTAAAGGCTTTAGAAAGCTGGAACTCCCCGCCGTTGCCCTCATTTCCCAAGCGGCCAATAGCTGAGGAACCATTATAAGAACCATCAACACCCACATATTTTTGGTCACCCGCCTGGAATTGTGCTCCATAGCGCGCATAAGCATTGAATTTTAGGCCATAGGGGATGGCCATATCTGGAGTGGGTGGTATAGAGGCTTTCTCAACCACATCGACACTGGGTTTTTGAATCGTAGCGGTTTCTATTTTTTCCTTACGTTCCGCGAGCGCCTTTTCTACCGCATCGGCCACTATTTTATTAAGTTGTTCGGTCGTAATGGTTGTCACAGTTTCTTGTGCCAGTACAGAAATAGGGCAAAGCGCGGCGATAACCGCCATTGCTAAAGGAAGTTGTTTGTATATTGTCATTGCTATCTCATTTTATAATTATCCCCTTCGTACTTGAAACTACAGGGGTGTTAGCTATTATCACTCACCCGAATCACTTACTCGAGTAAGCTCATCGGGATGAGTTCACTTGCTGCCTACCTGTAATTCCAAGTTCTTTGGGGCTAGTTTAGATAATAATTATCCTGCCTGAATTTGACAGGATAATAGTGCTATCACCAAAGTAAGGTTGTCTCTATGATTTCATTAGAATAAGGTTTATTTAAATTTTAGGCGTAATAATCTCTCCGTTTAAGATGGGTAATATATACCCGTCATACTTCAAACTGCATGTGCGTTGGCCGCCCTCCTGCAACTCGAATTATTTAGGGTCTAATATTTTTTAATTTAAAAGTTAACGCTGATAAAGGTGAATAATTTCTTCTGATAATTCACGAGCCAGCAAAGACGTCATTAAATGGTCTTGCGCGTGAACCATAATAAGCGTCATTGGCTGTCTGGCTTCTCCTGCATCCTGTTCAATCAGCTTGGTTTGCATATGGTGTGCCTGACGGGCAAAGCCATCAGCTTCCTGTAGCAAACTTTTGGCTTTATTAATGTCGCCTTTTCGCGCGGCCTGTAATGCTTCAAAGCACAAGCTGCGTGATTGCCCGGCATTAACAATAATTTCCATTACTGCTTCTTCTAATTCGACCATTATTTATTCCTGGGTTAATCGAAACCATTATTAACAGCGGTAGTGGCAAACCATTCTCCGCTTTTTTTGACTGTACGTTTCTGGCTAGATAAATCTAATTGAATAAAGCCATAGCGGTTTTTATAACCATTGCACCAAGACCAGTTATCAATAAATGTCCACATGTGGTAACCAAGACAATGACAGCCTTCACTTATTCCTTTATGCAGCCATTTAAGATGGTCGGAGACAAAATCTATTCGATATTGATCGTTAATTTTTCCATCTTGTAAAAAACGCTCTTCATTTTCAACACCCATGCCATTTTCGGAAATAAAGCAACGAGGGTTACCGTAATTAAGCCGTAAATTGGTCAAAATATCGTAAATTCCAGGCTCATAAATTTCCCATCCCCGATAAGGATTCATTTTACGGCCAGGAATTTCGTAGGCATCAAACAGCCATTCCGGCATAAAAGGAGCTTGTGGGTTTACTGCACTGTCACGGCATTTTACGCGCCGTGGCTGATAGTAATTAATGCCCAGTAGATCGATTCTGCCTTCAGCAATGAGGGCTTTATCCCCTGGCTGGCGTACCGGCATCTGGTCGTAATCACACAGTAAATCAATCAGTTCCTGCGGATATTCACCGCGCAATGCCGGATCCAGGAAGCTGCGGTTAAACAATAGATCGGCATATTCGGCCGCTTTCAAATCGGCAGGGTTCTGCGAGCGTGGATATGAAGGTGTTAGGTTCAGCACGATACCTATTTCCCCCTCATACTGACCAGCGCGGTAAACTTTAACCGCCGTCGCATGTGCCAACACCGTGTGATATGCCACCGTCGCTGCTCGTCTAAAATCCACCACATTGGGATAGTGGAAGTCATACAGATAGCCGCCTTCAACAGGAACAATCGGCTCATTGAAAGTAAACCAATGCTTAACCCGGTCGCCGAACAGCTCAAAACACACTTCAGCATAGTGCTTCCAGGCATCAATCACTTCACGGTTTTCCCAGCCGCCTATCTCTTGCATCGCCATCGGCATGTCAAAGTGGAACAGCGTAATAAAGGGCGTAATATCTTGGGCCAGAAGTTCGTCTATCACATTGTTATAAAAGGCGACAGCTTCGGGATTGACTTCACCAACGCCATTTGGAATCAGGCGAGCCCAACTTAATGATGTTCGAAAGCTGTTGTGATTCAATTGTTTAAGCAACGCAATATCTTGCCGCCAGTGGCGATAGAATGTTGAGGTATCATTCGGGCCAATCTGTTGGTGAAAGCGCGATGGTTGGCTGGCGTACCAGGCATCCCAAGTTGTTGGGCTTTTGCCACCGTGCAGACTTTCTCCTTCAGTTTGCAGTGCTGAGCTGGCACTGCCCCACCAGAAGTTATCCGGAAATTGGTATTTCATTAATCTAGTCTCTTTATGAATTGTTATCAGTTGCTACGGACGGTATCTGCAAGGGATGGGGCGTTGTTCAGCGATTTCTCCACTTCGGTTTTCAGCAATGAACGTTCATAAGCACGCAGGAATGGCAGATAGATTAGGGCGGAAACCATCATACATATCAAGCACATCACTACCGGGCTAAAGGCCCAATTCGCCGCCCAGGATGCACCAATTGGAGCCGGAGTTGTCCATGGTGTCAGGGAGACCACTTGAGCCAACCATCCCAGTTTGGTTGCGCCATAAGCCAGAATGGCATTGATCATGGGTACGCAGATAAAAGGTATGAACATTATTGGGTTCATAATGATGGGAGCACCGAACAAGATAGGTTCATTAATATTGAAGAAGCTTGGTACCACACCTAATTTTCCAATGGTGCGTAAATGAGTGACTTTGCTACGCAACAGTAAGAAAGCCAGTGGTAATGTGGAACCTACGCCACCAATCAGTAAGTAGTGATCCCAAAAACCTTGCAGATAGATATGCGGTAAGGTTGCGCCAACGGCCAGTGCGGCCTGGTTTGCAGCCAGATTGGTCATCCAGAATGGGCTCATGATGCCCGTCACAATCAATGAGCCGTGAATGCCGGAGAACCAGAAAATCTGGCACAACAAGACGGACAGTAACATTGCTGGCAATGAGTCTGATGCGGAAACCAATGGAGCCAGTAAATGCATGATAGCTTCTGGAATGATCATGCCGGTCTGCGATTCAATGAATAAATTGAGTGGGTGCAGTGTGGCAATAATAACCAATACTGGGATCAATATTTCAAAAGAGCGCGCAACACCTGTTGGCACCTCTTTCGGTAAGCGAATAGTAATATTGTGTTGCTTCAATGCGGCATAAACACGGGTGGAATAAATAGCCGTAATCAATGCAGTGAAGATCCCTTGGCCAGAAAGATACTGAGTCGAGATTTTTCCGTCGGCAAAGGGGGCTGCAACAAGCAAAAATGCCATAAATGCCAGCAAGCCGGTCATTACCGGGTCGAGATTAAACTGCCGTCCCAGACTGGCACCCACCCCGACAGAAATGAAAAATGTCATGACCCCCATGCTCAGATTGAATGGCAGCATGAGCTGCGCACGATAGGTCTGAGAAAAGTCCAGCCATGACCGGGCGAATCCTATGGTGGTATCAGCCGAAAATGGAGGGAAAATAAACACCAGCATAAATGAGCCGATGATCATAAAGGGCAGTGCTGCGGTAAAACCATCACGGATAGCAATAACATATTTTTGCTGCCCGAGACGTCCGGCTAACGGAGTAATAGATTGTTCAATAACAGCAACCATCGATTGATAGAGAGAACTCATTTGAACACCTTCTTAGTGGGTCGCGTTAATGAGCGACAGTGCATAGTCCAGGACTTTATCGCCACGCTGCATTCCGTAATCCATCATATCGATGGACTGAACGGGAATACCCTGAGCAGCGGCTTTTTCTGAGAGCATACCTAACATGTATTTCACTTGCGGCCCGAGTAGAACAACCTGATAGCGTGGAAACTGAGTATCAAATTCAGATACGCCAAAAGCATCAATCTCGACAGGTATTCCTCTCTCCTCGGCAACTGTCCGCATCTTCCTCACCAGCATGCTGGTGGACATACCGGCGGAACAACACAACATAATCTTGAACATCGACAACCATCCTCAAAATATAAAAAACAGTGTGAAAAACGGGTTTGACACTCTATGGAAACCGTTTTCCAATTAGGTAATGCGGTTGTTTCGGCAATGATTGGATATCATACGGAAACCGTTTTCCATCCAAAGAGAATGGAATTGTGATAGCCATCAAAGTCCAGTATGTAAAGGGATTATTTATTTGATGAACATCACAGCTTTGGGGGTTGGATAACTATTTTGGATAGTGATGGAAATTCGGTTTCCATGGCAAATGGAAACGATTATACTCAGGAAGCTGCAATTTTTGGGCCAGAGCTATATTTAGGAATGATTGCAAGGACTAAAGCCTGCCGAGGAGAGAATCATGTCTACAATCAACGATGTATCACGTTTGGCTGGGGTTTCTAAAGCCACAGTATCACGGGTGTTGAGTGGTTCACGTGGCGTTAAGGAAGCTAGCCGCCTGGCCGTTTTAAAAGCGGTCGATGAACTCAATTATCGGCCAAATGTTATCGCGCAATCATTATTAAGTCAGTCAACAGGCTGTATTGGTGTTATCTGTGCGCAGGAAAACATAAACCAAACAACCGGTTATCTTTATGCGCTTGAAAAACATCTGAGCCAGCATCAAAAGCATTTGCTGCTGCGTTTTGCCAATAACAAATCTGAAGTTATGCAGGCACTGGATGAGTTGACCTGCGGTTTGTGTGATGACGTGTTGGTCATTGGTGCCCGTTTCCCACTTAATCTTGCGGATGAAAGTATCATTCTGGTCGATTGTATGGATGTCGATGCCACTAATAGTATCCATTTTGATCATGCTTTTGCCGCAGAAACCGCCTGTAATTATTTAATAAAACAGGGCAGAAGAAAAATTGCCTTAATAAATCCGGATACCAGCGGGTATGTGGACGAGGTGCTATTAGGTTATAAACGAGCACTGGAAAATAACTTTTTGCCTTTCAATCGTGACCTGATTTTTATGGATTCATCCTCGTCATCGGTTGCGTTACAAGTGCTGCTTAATAGTAGTGCGACACTCAATTTTAATGCTTTGTTGGTTGCTGATGAGCGGGAAGCACAAAGTGTTATTCCACAACTTCAGGCGTTTAATAAATCCGTTCCTGATGACATCATGGTATTTAGCCTCGCCGGATCGTTACATTATCCGGGGGTTCCAACCATTCCTGCGATTGAATATTCTATGGACGCCATGGCGGCGAAAATAGTGGCATGGCTTAATGAGAAAACCAAAAGTGTGCTAGGTTCCTATGCATTGCGTGGGGATTTAATTATTCCAGATATGCCCACCAGGAAATGATTTCTGTTTAAAACAGCGCGGTGCTAACACGCAGATGACTCCCCAAATACCCTAAATAATTCGTGGAACTGTGATGAGACTCCACTTTTACCTCTTTTCTGTATCTATCATGTCTGTTGTAACAAATCTGTAGCAATTGAAAGTCTACCGATTCTTATATCCACAGCGCTTGGTTTGTAGCTTACCCTGCAATGCCAGGCGGCAGGGGATATACCATCAACTGGATGACGGAGCTTGAGATGATAAAAGTAAAAACGGCCTATACCTTGACCTTATTGGCAATACTCCTACCTGTTTCAACCCCTATTATGGCTCAAGATAAAAGCGATAATTATAAACTTGAACAGGTTTTGGTCATGAGCCGCCATGGTATACGTGCACCTCTGGTGAATTATGGCGATATGCTTTCCAGTGCAACACCGGATAAATGGCCGCAATGGACAACACCCGGCGGTTATCTGACGCCAAAAGGCGCAGAACTTGAAGCGATGATGGGCGGATATTTCCGCGAGTGGCTGGCAAATACCAAGTTATTAAAATCAAGCGGATGCCCAGCACCTACCTCGGTATTTACCTACGCCAACAGCTTGCCAAGAACGATTGGAACTGCGCAACATTTCTTATTTGGTGCTTTCCCCGGTTGTAATGTACCCGTTGTTCACCAAAAAGAAATCGGCAAAATGGACCCGGTATTTAATCCAATTATTACCTTGGACATTACTCCAGAGTTTAAACAAAAAGCGCTGGCTTCTATTAATCAACATGCCGGGCCGGGTGGGGTAGAGGGCTTAAATAAGCGCTTGCAACCTAACTATGATTTGTTGTCCAAGGTTTTGGATTATAAAAACTCACCTGCGTGCTTAGTAGATAAGAAATGTGATTGGAGCACGCAACCGACAGATATTGTATTAGTGCAAAATAAAGAACCGGGTATTACCGGCCCACTGAGATTGGGCACCGGTGCATCGGATGCTTTCATGCTGCAGTATTATGAAGGTTTTCCGGCCAAAGATGTCGCATGGGGGCGTATTCAGTCATCGGAAGAGTGGCGCAAATTAATCGATATTAAAAACCTTTACCATGAAACTTTATTCGGCTCACCCGCTATAGCAGATAATGCTGCTGAGAAGCTGGTTGGTTTTATCAGTTCAGCCCTTGATCCCGTGGGTGAGAAAACGCCGAATGAATTAGCGGCACAAAAAGCCAAATTGGCGGTATTGGTCGGGCATGACTCCAATATTGCGTCATTATTGGCCGCACTCAAGACCAAAGAATATCAATTGCCAGATCAATATGAGAAAACCCCCATTAGCGGCAAGGTGGTATTTGAACGCTGGAAAGATATTAAACAAAACAAAGAATTGATGAAGATTGAGTATATTTATTTGTCGACCGAACAAATCCGTAATAAAACACCGTTATCACTTCAAGCTCCGCCTAAACGTGTCACACTGGAAATTGAAGGTTGCCCGATCGATGCTAAAGGATTCTGTTCTATGGATGACTTTAGAAAAGCGGTAAAACAAAATACCCAAATCTAGCTTGAGGCCACTGGCTGTATGTAAGCTTGGCAGTGAACAGAGATTCGCTGCCATTCTTATTCTGGAGTGCATTAGTCGGCTGGCTATTATTAGTGCTCTGAGAGGATAGTGGTCACTTTATTGGCTCAGGGATAAATAACCTAAGCCAATAAGTCGTGACTCAACGCGCTTAAAGAAAAATAGCCAATAAAATGGCCATGACAATAATGAGCGCGATAAAAGCCAGTGATGGTTTTTGCAACAAAGGCTGTAATGATTGCGGCAGTGCGGCAATCAGCGGGTTAATCAAAGGCTGAAGGGTTTTTTGATCTTCAGCCAAACGCTGGGCGGCATTAGCGCGGTCTAATCGGGCGGCAAACAGAACATTAATAATGTCGTTTAACTGCGCCTGTGTCAGCGGTGTGGTTGGGTTGGCCTGGAAGCGATTCAGACTATAATCAATCAATAGCTGCTGTTCCTGTGCATCGGCGGGCTGTTTGAGTGCAGTTTGCAGATTAATTAATGTCGGGGCCGTTTGTTGGCTGAGGGTCACTTTGGCCTGTAAAAACTGGCTGAGTATCTGAAAATGACGAGCAGGCAGCGGGTCATGATTTTTCACTCCCACCATATCAAACAGTGCTTGCCAAATTTTAGTCGGTTGCTCGCCGGTTGCCGCACTGAGTTTCGCCACCAACGATTGAATGTGTTGATGTTCCGCAGGTAACAATGGCCTGTCAGTTATGGTTGTTAACTGAGGTTGTGGAATATTCAGCGTGCCGGATTGCAGTAATACCAGCACCTGTTGCAGCTCTGCATGGCTTAACTGGCTTAACACCGTGTGACCAAATTGCTGGCGGATAAAGTCACTCACTGCCTGGCGGTTATTACCTTGGGGCAGTAACTCGGTAAGTTGCTGGCGCAGTTGGTGATTGGCATGGTTTTCCTGCGCTTGCGACAAGCGGGTTTGCAGCAATTGCTCTGCCGGTTGGAAGTGGCGAGCCAGTAAATCGCTGGTGCTGCTAAGGGATAAATCGTGGCGCAAGCCCGCCCAAATCTCGGCAGATTTTATTGGGCTGAGCGCGATGATCCGTACAATCAGTTTTTCCAGCGTGGTGCGCTGTGCTGGAGTTAGTGCCCTATCTTCCACTTGGCCCGGAGAGGGCAGTTTAGTCGGCGCGACATTGCTGCCACTCGCAATAGGAACACTTGGGCCGTTCAAAGGTTGCATATAACCCGTCCTTCGCAGTGGGGCGACAGTGTGGAAGATTTATCGGTGACCCGCGGGTTGATGCAGGTTACAGATATATACCCGTCATCTTTCAAGATGCAGGGTTGTTGGCTGCCATCAATCCCCCAAGTCATTGAGTTATCTCAACTCCTTGGGTTCATTTCGTTGCCGCCTACCTGCAACTCGAAATCTATTGGGTATAATACCTGTAAATGTGGGCGACCAATACATCCTGGTTATGTTTTTGGCCAAATGCTTTTGTAATTAAATGTCACTTTGACTGATTGTTTAGGTTCAAAGATTGATAATCTTAATTATGCCGCTAAGATGGGCGCTCAACCTTAAATGGAATTGATTTAATCATTTAAGGGATAACTCATTCAGCTGGTGGCTGATAATAGTTAAGCATGGATAATGGTCAAATACGGATGATGTTTAAATACAGATGATGTTTAAAAGACAACGCGCCGCCAAATGGTTTCTCTCTCTGGCTTGCCTGGTCATACTGGTTTGTATGACGCAACGCATCGCCAGCTTGCACGCGCTGGAAAAAAGTCTTCTTTTGACGTCATCATCACAAGTGGTTACCGATGCAAATGACGGCCCAACCTCTTGTGAGTTAAGTGCCAAATCCTTGCTAGCATCCCCCCCTGTTCTGTTCGAATTAGCCATTTTCTCTCTGGGCTTATTGCTTCTGCTGTTGATCCCCATCATACCAGCCAGTATGCGGTTCCCTCCGCCCAGAGTCATATCACCCAGTGGTTTGAGGGTGCATTTGCGATTATGCATTTTCCGGGAATAGCTCAGCAACTTTCGATGTTGTTGTAATTAATCTATTTTTGGAGAAAATAATGCTCAATTTAAGCAAGACAGCTTTGTTCTGTCTGTTGCTGCTCTGGATGCCGACTCTTTGGGCGGCAGATAGCGGCTGGCTGGTCAGTGCGCAAAATGATCATGCCAAGGTTCGCATTCGTGCCGAGCCTTCTGCTGGCAATGAAACCCGCATGTTACTTAGCGTCCAGTTGGAAAAAGGTTGGAAAACCTATTGGCGTTCGCCGGGGGAAGGGGGTATTGCACCCACTATTGCCTGGTCGCCGCCTCTCGACGCGGTGAAATGGTACTGGCCGGTACCCCAACGTTTTGATGTGTCTGGGATTTCTACTCAGGGATATCATGAGCAGGTCACTCTGCCGATGGTGATTTCCGGCAAGGTTCCCGACATATTAAGCGGAATACTGACTCTGTCGACATGCAGTAATGTCTGTATTTTGACCGACTATCCCTTTAGCCTCGATTTGTCCTCTGCCGTCAGCGCGGAAAATCAGCAGCAGTTCGAACACGATTTTGCCCAAGCGATGGGGCAGGTACCGATTGCCAATGCGTTGACTCCGCATATTCAGGCCGGTTTTAGTCAAGGAGAAGTGCAAATCCTTGCTCAGCGTGATGAGGGTTGGCAGAAGCCGGAATTGTTCTTCGATACTCTGGAAGATGTCGATCTTGGCAAGCCTATCGTCACTGTGCAGGGTAATCAATTGTCGGTGCGGGTACCCGCCACAGATGGTTGGGGGGAGAGCGTGGGAGACCTGCGCGGCAAGCCATTGACTCTGGTGCTGACGGATGGCGGGCTGGCGCAAGAGGCCAGGGTGACTATCGGGCAAGCGCTGACGTTACCGCAATCCAACGCCTCATTTTGGTCTTGGGTTCTGATGGCGCTGGCGGGGGGATTAATCCTTAACCTGATGCCCTGTGTGCTGCCAGTATTAGCAATGAAGCTGAGTTCGATTCTGCAAACCGAGCAGCAAACTCGCCGTCAGGTGCGGTGGCAGTTTTTGGCCTCATCGGCCGGAATTATCACCTCATTTTGGTTGCTGGCCTTGCTGATGACGGCTTTACGTCTGGGCAACCATGCGCTTGGCTGGGGGATTCAGTTCCAAAATCCGTGGTTTATCGGTTTTATGGTCTTAGTCACCGCACTTTTTACCGCCAATCTGTTCGGCTTATTCGAGATTCAGCTATCTTCCTCGTTGCATTCCCGCATCGCCGCCCCGCGCGTCGAGAAGCCGGGCGCACGCGGTCTGGTTGGCCACTTTGGGCAAGGCGCTTTGGCAACTTTGCTGGCAACTCCGTGCTCAGCTCCCTTCCTCGGCACGGCAGTGGCTTTTGCACTGGCGGCTCCGTTACCGGCGCTGTGGGGGATATTTACCGCACTCGGTGTTGGGATGAGCTTGCCGTGGTTGGCGGTTGCCGCATGGCCCAAACTGGCATTGTGCTTACCGCGCCCCGGCCGTTGGATGAGCCACTTGCGTATCGCCATGGGGGTGCTGATGCTGGTGTCCAGTCTGTGGCTACTGAGCTTGATGGTCAGCCACATCGGCCTACAAGCCGTCATTGTCATCGCCGGAATCCTCTTGCTGGCGCTGCTACTGGCTATTGGCTGGCGTTACGGCACCCGCATCGTCGCGATAGTCAGTTTAATCGCGCTGCTGATTGTCGGTGGCTTACTGCTGATGGGGGCGCTAACCGCCGATTTATGGCGCAAGCCGCTGCATGACAATATCCCGTGGCAGCCGTTAACAGAATCCGCCATTAAAAAGGCACTCGCCGAAGATAAAAGCGTGTTTGTTGATGTCACTGCCGATTGGTGTGTGACTTGCAAAATCAACAAAATACATGTGCTGATGCGCGATGATGTGCAACAAGCTTTGCAAGCGCCGGACGTGGTGGCGTTACGCGGAGATTGGACACGTCCTTCTGCGGATATCACCGCATTTTTACGTGAACGCGGCAGTGTTGCCATCCCGTTCAATCAAATTTATGGGCCACAGCAGCCGCAGGGAGTGGTACTTTCTCCGCTGCTGGGCAGTGATGTTCTGCTGAAAGTGTTGGCCGATGCTAAAGGAAATGAAAAATGAGCATGTTGACTGTAATGAGAATGTTGAGTGTATTACTGTTGCTTCTGTTTTCGACGCCTCTATGGGCGGCGGCTCCCTTCACCCCGGAACAGGAAGTCCGCATTAAAGAACTGATCCGCGAAACATTAATCTCTAACCCAGATATTCTGGAGCAATCGGTCAATGCCTGGCAGCAGCAGGCCAATGAAGCACAGGGGCAACAACTGAGCCAGTTTATCGCCGCGAATAAGCAAGCTCTGTATCAAGACCCCGGTAGCCCGCGTTTTGGCGCGACTACCCCGCAACTGACCGTGGTTTCTTTCACCGACTACAATTGCCCATTCTGCAAAACATTTGACCCATTGCTGGAAAAGTTAGTCAAAGACTACCCACAGGTGGCGGTGGTGATAAAACCCTTGCCATTCAAAGGGGAAGGCTCAGTGAGCAGTGCGCGATTGGCATTGACATTGTGGCAACAGCATCCTGACCAATGGATGGCTTTTCATCAGCGTTTGATGGCGAAAAAGGGCCTCCATGATGCCAGTAGTATTGCCGCCGCTCAGAAAAAAACCGGGGTGACGGCCGTGGAGCCAAGTGAGCAAAGTTTAAATGTGCTGCGCTCCAATCTGAAGTTGGCTGAGCAACTGGGTATTCAGGGCACACCGGCCACCTTGATTGGCGAACAAATGATTCCGGGGGCTATTTCTTATCAAGCACTGGAGGAAATAGTGAAACAACAATTGGCGCAGGCGGGTAAATGAAACGCTTAAAGCGCTGGGGCAAAGAACTGCTGGTTTTATTGCTGCTGGCGGCGGTGGTTTCATTCGCCATGGATTGGCTGCGTAGCCCACAAGCACCAACTGACTGGCCGGATACGCCATGGCAAACACTGGCGGGAAAGACGGTGTCCTTGCAGGAGATGAGTCAGGAAAGACCGCTGCTTATCTATTTCTGGGCGACATGGTGCGGTGTCTGTAAATTCACCACACCCAGTGTCAATCAGTTGGTGCAAGAGGGGGAGAATGTCCTGACTGTGGCGCTGAGGTCAGGAGCCCCCGCGCAAGTTGAGACTGGGTTGCGCAAGAAAGGCTATCAACTGCCGGTGATAAATGACCCACAAGGCCAGTTATCAGCCCAGTGGCAAATTAATGTCACGCCGACGGTGGTTATCCTCTATCAAGGCAAAATGGTGCAGCACACCAGCGGTTGGACTAGCTATTGGGGAATGAAACTGCGCCTGTGGTTGGCCTCTTTCTAAGATAATATTTTCCTTATCACTCGCCCGGTGTGATTATGCCGGGCTTTTTTTTGCCTGATTGACGGAGGGATTACTGATTTTTGCGTAATGGTGTGCGCAGACGTTGAGCTAATATCACCCCTGCGAGAGTAATACCGCCGCCAATCAGGTGGTAACTGTGCAGTTGCTCATGCAAGAAAGTCACGGCGATAATGGCAGTAAACACCGGTGTCAGGTTCATAAATATTGACGCGGTGTTTGCGCCCAGCCGCATGACGCCGTGGATCCATAAATAAGGCGCAATAATAGAGGCCGGGATACCTGCAAATAATACCAACGGGATATTTTGTGCGGTTAATTGAACATCCGCTGCCAGCAGGAAGTTGGGTATTAACAGCACCACGCCAAAAACAATTTGCATATAAAGTGATTGCCAGTTGGGCAACTGAATTGCCCAGCGCTTGGTTAATACCCCGTAGAGAGCATAGGAGGCCGAGGCGGCAAACATCATCAGCTCGCCTTTACCAATGCCCTGTTGCAGCAATTGCGCTGGGTTACCCGCGCTGACTAACCACACCAATCCCCCTAATGACAATAGGCTACCCAGTGCTATTCCGACGGTAGGCGCGACTCGCAGCACCACAATACTAATAAGCACGGTGAGTAAGGGGATAAGCGAGCTAAGAATGCCCATAAACAGGGCGCTGACACTATGGGCGGCGTAATAAGCCAGACTTTGGTAGAGCACCATGCCCAGCAGCCCCAAAATCATCAATTTCCACCAATAGACGCGGATGGCCGGCCAGTTGCGGATAACACCCAGCAACAAAAATGGCGTGAGGGTCAGCAATGCCAGTACCCAGCGATAAAAGGAAATGGCGGCTGGATCGATAGCGGTGGCGGACATCTTGCTGACCACGGCATTGATTGACCAGATAATCACCGCGAAGAGGGGAAATAACACATTCATGCTGATAATTCTCATCTAACTCATATTAAGCGTAGTGTATCCTTGTCTGATTTATTCTATATACTGATAACCAGACAATGTTTGCTGTGATTAGGACAACTTTAGCGGGCAGAGGTATTGCCGCGGGGGATAAATAACCATGACAAAAGCTAATTTCCCGGTGGTGGCGGCTATCGCGCCGCAGAATCTGTCTTTTCGCTGTGAAATATACAATGCTGATACTGAGTTCTTGCCACATACCCATACCTACGGGCAATTGATATGTGTTAAATCGGGTGTGCTGGCAATGAATATCGGCGGCCAGCGCTTTCTGGCCCCACCTGAATTCAGTGTTTGGATCCCCGCCGGGGTCGAGCATTCCAGCTATAACCGCAAACCGATGCATTTTCGTGCTATTGATATCGCGCTGGAACTCTGTGATGGGCTGCCCACGTCAGCTTGCCTGATCAATGTCAGCCCGATTTTTAATGCTATCGTGGAGAATTGCTTCTCCCGTGGTGTGTTAATGCCGGAAAGTGAGCCAGATATGCGCTTAGGATCTGTGCTGATTGACCAGCTCAAAATCTCGCCGGTGCAGTGCACTTATTTGCCAACCTCACAAGATAAGTTGCTGTCGCCCATTCTGACAGCACTGGAGCGCTGCCCATCAGACAATACCTCACTGGCACTTTGGGCTAAACGGGTCTATACCACTGAACGCACTTTATCGCGCCGTTGCCAGCAGGAATTGGGCATGGCGTTTAGCGAATGGCGGCAACGATTACGTTTTTTACATGCCATTTCGCTACTGGAACAAGGGCGAACGGTGCAAAGTGTGGCACTTGATGTCGGCTATAGCTCAGCCTCAGCGTTCATTGCCATGTTCCAACAGGTATCAGGGACCACACCGGAGCGTTTCCGCAGATACAATAGTGGCCTATAATGTCCCCCCTTCCTGTTTTTAGGGCAGTAAGCTGCCGGAGAACAAAGTGAAAATTCTGGTTGATGAGAATATGCCGTATGCCGATGCGCTCTTCCAGCGGTTAGGTGATGTACAGGCGGTGCCGGGGCGGCCAATTCCCCTTGATGCACTCGCGGGTGCTGATGCGCTGATGGTGCGCTCGGTCACCAAAGTGAATGAGGCGCTGTTGCAAGGCACTTCCATTCGCTTTGTCGGCACGGCGACCGCCGGTACTGACCATGTTGATGAAAACTGGCTACAGCAACAAGGCATTGGTTTCTCCGCAGCGCCCGGCTGTAATGCTATTGCCGTGGTTGAATATGTTTTTTCTGCGCTAATGATGATGGCTGAACGCGATGGCTTCCAGTTGCGTGATAAAACTGTCGGTATCATTGGTGTCGGCAATGTGGGGGCGCGACTGAATGCTCGCCTGCAAGCTCTTGGCGTAAAAACGCTGCTGTGTGATCCTCCGCGCGCGGATCGGGGCGATAAAGAGGCTTTCTGGCCACTGGAAAAACTGGTGCGCGAAGCTGACGTTCTCACTTTCCATACGCCGCTGAATAAAACTGGCCCTTATCAAAGCTTACACATGGCGGATGATGAGCTGTTGGCGGCCCTACCGGATGGCCGCATTCTGATTAATGCTTGCCGTGGCGCGGTGGTCGATAATGCCGCCTTGCTCCGTGCGCTGGAGAAAGGTAAAAAGCTCAGTGTGGTGTTGGATGTGTGGGAACCGGAGCCGGAGTTATCTTTACCGCTTTTGGCCCGCGTTGATATTGGCACCCCGCATATTGCCGGATACACCTTAGAAGGCAAAGCGCGCGGCACCACCCAAGTGTTTGAAGCATTTAGCCAATATCTGGGCCAGCCGCAATCTGTCGAACTTGCCAGCTTGCTGCCAACCCCAGAATTTAGTCAATTACGATTAAATGGTGAGCTGGACGAAGGCAAATTAAAACGATTGATGCACTTGGTGTATGATGTGCGCCGCGATGATGCGCCGCTGCGCCGTGTTGCTGGCCTGCCGGGCGAGTTTGACCGCTTGCGCAAGCATTATCAGGAGCGGCGTGAATGGTCATCACTTTGCGTGCAGTGCGATGATGCAGCCAGTGCCGAGTTGCTACAGAAGTTAGGGTTTAGCACCAATACCCTTCGTCCTTGAAGCTACAGGGGTGTTAGCTACGCTCACGAACCCGAATCACTTACTTATGTAAGCTCATCGGGATTATGAGCCTCTAATGAGACTCACCCTGAGGGCCAGCGCAAGCGCTGTTCAACATGGTTTACAACCAAGTTGTCGTTCGTTTGCTGCCTACCTGCAACTCCAATGACTTTGGGTATGCCGAATTAATTCATTAGTAAATGACCATTCTGTTATTTGCATAACTCTTTGTAATTTAATGAACGTTAGTGGAGAAAACCAACATGTCTGACGGCTGGAATATTGCTCTGTTAGGAGCAACGGGCGCAGTAGGTGAAGCTTTGCTGGAGCTGTTAAGTGAGCGCCAGTTTCCGGTTGGTGAATTGTATCCGCTGGCCAGCGAGCGCAGCGCCGGTGCGACTGTGCGCTTTAATGGTAAAAGTGTGCTAGTGGAAAATGTTGCAGAATTTGACTGGTCGCAGGCGCAGTTGGCTTTCTTTGTTGCAGGCCGTGATGCTTCTGCACAATATGCGGAAGAAGCGGGGAATGCTGGCTGTCTGGTCATCGACAGCAGCGGCTTATTCGCAATGGAGCCGGATGTGCCGTTGGTGGTGCCGAGTGTGAATCCTCAAGTATTGGCCGATTACCGCAATCGCAATATTGTGGCGGTCGCCGATAGCCTGACCAGCCAACTGTTGACCGCGATTAAACCGCTGACTGAACAGGCCGGTTTATCCCGCCTGCATGTTACCGCGTTGCTTTCGGCTTCTGCCCACGGCAAAGCCGCAGTGGATGACCTTGCAGGGCAAAGTGCTAAATTACTCAACGGTATCCCAGCCGAGCCGGGCATCTTCGCCAAGCAATTGGCATTTAACGTTTTGCCGCTGTTGGCGGATGAAGAGGGCAGTGTACGCGAAGAGCGCCTCTTGGTCGATCAGGTGCGTAAAGTCTTACAAGATGACGGCTTACCTATCTCCGTGACCTGCATCCAGTCGCCGGTATTTTATGGCCAGGCACAGGTGGTTCATCTGGAAGCGTTACGCCCGATCTCCTCAGACGAAGCTCGCAGTGAACTGGAAAGTTGCGAAGATATCCAATTATCTGAAGAAGATGATTATCCGACTCAAGTCAGTGATGCTTCTGGTAGTGATGTCTTAAGTATTGGTTGTATCCGCAATGACTATGGTATTCCCGAAGTGTTGCAGTTCTGGTCGGTGGCCGACAACATTCGTTTTGGTGGTGCATTGATGGCAATTGAAACGGCGGAGCGCCTGTTGCAGGAGCAACTATACTGATGTCCGAACTTGAGTTAACCCAGCCAGAAAGCACCGTGGCTAAAGCTGCGAGCATTAAAATTGCGCTGGGTATTGAATACAACGGTAGCCGCTATTTTGGTTGGCAACGCCAGCAGGAAGTGACCAGCGTCCAAGCTTGTCTGGAGGCCGCGCTCTCGACAGTCGCCAATGAGCCTATTGGCGTACTTTGTGCTGGGCGAACGGATGCTGGAGTGCACGCGACCGGGCAGGTGGTTCATTTTGTTACCACGGCTGAGCGCAAAGAAGCCGCCTGGACGATGGGGGTCAACAGCCATTTACCCCCCGATATTGCCGTTCGTTGGGTCAAAACGGTTGATGATGATTTTCACGCCCGCTTCAGTGCTACGGCTCGTCGCTACCGTTATATTATTTTTAATCATCGCTACCGCCCTGCAGTATTGGCGCAAGGGGTGACCCATTGCTATCTGCCGCTTGATGCCGAAAAAATGCAACAGGCTGCGCAAAGTTTGCTCGGCGAGCACGATTTTACCTCGTTCCGTGCCGTACAATGCCAGTCCCGTAGCCCGTGGCGAAATGTAAAACATGTCAAAGTTACCCGACATGGCGCATATATCGTGGTAGATATCAAAGCCAACGCATTTGTTCATCATATGGTGCGTAATATTGTCGGCAGCTTGATAGAGGTGGGTTGCGGCAATCAAGATGTCACTTGGATGGCAGAGTTGCTCGCACTGAAAGACCGAGCACGTGCAGCGGCAACCGCAAAAGCGGAAGGATTATATTTAGTCGCCGTCGACTATCCTGAACACTTTGCGTTACCGAAAGCGCCGATGGGGCCACTTTTTTTAGCTGATGACTGATATCGTAGCCTTATTTTATATCACTTTATTTTAGATAATAAGGCGAGTTTGACTGTCTGGTGAGCGGGGGTTAAGGAATCCCTAAGGAAGTTCAGCTAAACTCGCTCAATCAAAGATTAAGCTCGTTTACCTCTCGAGAGTATTTATGGAATTTATACGTTTCGTTATTGATTTTATTTTGCATATTGATGTTCATCTAGCGGAGTTGGTGGCGCAGTATGGAATCTGGGTTTATGCCATTTTATTTCTGATTTTATTCTGTGAAACTGGCCTGGTAGTGACGCCGTTTTTACCGGGTGATTCTCTGTTGTTTGTGGCTGGAGCTTTAGCCTCTTTGCCCTCCAATGATATTAATGTCCATGTTATGGTTGCTTTGATGGTCACGGCTGCCATTCTGGGTGATGCTGTCAACTACGCCATTGGCCGGGTATTCGGTGAAAAACTATTCAGTAACCCGGACTCCAAAATTTTCCGTCGCAGTTATCTGGATAAAACCCATCAGTTTTATGAAAAACATGGCGGCAAAGCGATTATCCTGGCGCGATTTGTCCCTATTATCCGTACTTTTGCGCCGTTTGTCGCGGGTATGGGGAAAATGTCCTATCGTCACTTTGCCGCTTATAACGTGATTGGGGCATTAGTATGGGTGCTGTTATTCACCTATGCTGGCTACTGGTTTGGTAACATGCCGTTTGTTCAGGAAAATCTGAAATTACTGATTGTCGCCATTATTGTGGTGTCAATTTTGCCCGGTGTATTCGAGGTTTGGCGCCATCGGCGTGCGAGTTCTCGTCAGAAAAATCAGTAAAAATGTTACCTGAGCCGTGGGTTCGACCAGTTTTTTATCTACACTGTCGAGCCAATATGGTTTAATGAGTAACATTTATGGTCTGTTCCTGTAGATAATCCGAGTTTAGTGCCAGTTTAGTGCTTTGGTTACAGTTACGCTGTACCGGCCTATAACATGGGCATTTTTATTGGTTTTTTCAGGAAGATGGTTAAAGCACGCACAGCGGACTGGCAATAGCCAGGTTCAAACAGAAAGGTCATCGATGAGCTGGATTGAACGAATTCTTAACAAAAGCAATATCACACAAACCCGTAAAGCGAGTATTCCTGAAGGGGTGTGGACGAAATGCGACAGTTGCGGTCAGGTACTTTATCGTGCCGAGTTAGAGCGCAATCTGGAAGTGTGTCCTAAGTGTGATCACCACATGCGAATGTCCGCCCGCGCGCGGTTACATATGCTGTTGGATGCTGGCAGTGAAGTCGAATTGGGTAGCGAACTGGAGCCGAAGGATATCCTGAAATTCAGGGATTCCAAAAAGTATAAAGATCGTCTCTCTGCTGCACAAAAAGAGACAGGCGAGAAAGATGCTTTGGTTGCCATGAAAGGAACCTTGCAAGGGATGCCTATTGTGGCGGTTTCATTTGAATTTGCCTTCATGGGCGGTTCAATGGCGTCAGTGGTAGGTGCTCGCTTTGTTCGCGCAGTAGAAAAAGCGTTGGAAGATAATTGTCCACTGGTGTGTTTCTCTTCCAGTGGCGGTGCCCGTATGCAGGAAGCATTGATGTCTCTGATGCAGATGGCAAAAACCAGTGCTGCTCTGGCGAAAATGCAAGAGCGCGGTTTGCCCTACATATCAGTGCTGACTGACCCGACCATGGGCGGCGTTTCCGCCAGTCTGGCGATGTTGGGTGATATCAATATTGCTGAACCTAAAGCATTGATTGGTTTTGCTGGCCCTCGGGTTATCGAACAAACTGTACGTGAAAAACTGCCACCGGGTTTCCAGCGCAGTGAATTTTTAATTGAAAAAGGCGCGATCGACATGATAGTTCGCCGTCCGGTTATGCGTCAGACGCTAGCCAGCATCTTGTCGAAATTGACTCATCAGCCGCAGCCAAGCGTGGTTGAAGTCAAGGCTGATGCAGCGGTGACTGATAATCAGGCTGATGCCTGATTAACTGAACGGGCATCACCCTGATAAGGTGGTGCCCGATTATTGTGCATTGTCGCAACTTAAGCTTTGTCGCTCTCTATAAGAAAAGATATATCCAACGTTATTGGAATTGCAGGTAGGCAGCGAGCGAACAAATCCCGATGAGCTTACGCTGGTAAGTGATTCGGGTGCATGAACGTAGCGAACACCCCTGCAATTTCAAGTACGAAGGATATAAAGGCCAGTGGTGGGACTCATGGACAACAATCAAATTCCCCAAGCCACATCGCCTTTGGCCGCGTGGCTTTACTATCTCGAACGTTTGCATTCTCAGCCAATCGAGCTGGGGCTGGAGCGTGTTAAACAGGTTGCTGAGCGTTTGGATTTGCTTAAACCTGCCCCTAAAGTATTTACCGTTGCCGGCACTAATGGCAAAGGCACCACCTGCTGTACCTTGGAATCCATTTTACTGGCTGGGGGTCTGCGGGTCGGGGTGTATAGCTCACCTCATCTTCTGCGTTATACCGAGCGCGTCCGTATTCAGGGGCAAGAGCTACCTGAAGCCGAACACAGCCATTCTTTTGCCAACATTGAAGCCGGACGCCAAGATATATCACTGACTTACTTCGAGTTCGGCACCTTATCTGCATTGCAACTGTTTAAGCAGGCTAAGCTTGATGTGGTCATTCTCGAAGTGGGCTTGGGGGGGCGTTTGGATGCAACTAATATTGTTGATTCGGATGTTGCCGCTATCACCAGCATTGCAATAGACCATACTGACTGGCTGGGGTTTGACCGTGAAAGCATTGGCCGGGAAAAAGCCGGTGTATTCCGTGCGGGTAAGCCCGCAGTGGTAGGGGAACCTGATATGCCACAATCTATTGCAGATGTTGCTGCAAAACTCGGTGCACACTTATATCAGCGGGATATTGCCTGGCAATTCAGTCAGCAAGAAAAAAGCTGGAAATGGCACTGCGATGGCCGCCAATGGAGCGAGTTACCGTTGCCGAATGTGCCGCTAGCCAATGCTGCGACGGCGCTGGCAGTATTGCATTATTCCGGGTTGTCATTGAGCGAAGAAGTCATTCGCCAGGGGTTGCAGGCCGCCAGTTTACCTGGGCGTTTTCAGATAGTCAGTGAGCAGCCACTGTTGATTTTGGACGTGGCTCATAATCCGCATGCAGCGCGTTATTTGACCGATAAACTGGCTAAGTTGCCCAAACAAGGCAAAGTGCGCGCAGTGGTCGGGATGTTATCGGATAAAGATATTGGTGGTACGCTGGCATGCTTATCTGAGCAAGTTGATGAATGGTACTGCGCGCCGCTGGAAGGGCCGCGTGGGGCCAGTGCGGAGCAATTAGCCGAGCAGTTGGCACAATCACGCCAGTTTAGTGATGTCGAAACTGCCTGGCGACAAGCTATGCAGGATGCAGAACCACAGGATGTGGTCATTGTCTGTGGCTCTTTCCATACAGTTGCTCACGTCATGGCAGCATTGAATTTGTAACAGATTGAATTGATAAAGCATTGAGGGGCGAGTGAGTGGCAAGTAAGTTCCAGAACCGTTTAGTTGGGACCATAATTTTGGTGGCTTTGGGCGTGATTGTGCTGCCGGGGTTACTGGATGGTAAAAAGAAGCATTATGAGGATGAGTTTGCTGCCATTCCATTAGTGCCAAAGCCCGGTGATAGCCAGGAGATTGATGCGGTTCCGCCGATCAATCAGCCTCTACCTATTGCGCCGCCGGAAGGTGCAGCGCAGGCCGTGGAAGTCCCTAAAGATGATTCCGCCTCTCAGGCTGCTAATGATGCCGGTAATTTGCCGTCTGAACCCACTCTTGTGGCACCGCCACCGCTACAAAGTAAGCCGGTTGAAGTGAAACCTGTCGAGAAGAAACCGGCTGAAGTTAAACCAGTAGAAAGTAAGCCAGTTCCGGTCGAGAAAAAACCGCAGGAAGTTAAGCCAAAACCTGAGGTTAAACCGGAAACTCAGCCGGAAAGTAAACCGGCCATGGAAGAAAAAGCACCTGTAGGGCAGGCCTATGTTGTCCAACTTGGGGCGCTAAAAAATGCGGCCAAAGTGAATGAAATTGTTGCGACGCTGCGCTTGTCAGGTCATCGGGCATTTACCGTGCCAGCAACGCCGGTTCAGGGCCAGATTACCCGCGTATTCGTGGGGCCGGATGCGTCAAAGCAAAAGCTACAATCAGCCTTGCCAGAACTTAATTCACTGAGTGGTCTGAATGGGCAGGTTAAGCCCTATGGCACGGGGCGCTAAAGTTTATACTCGTCATACTTCAAGCTGCATGTGCGTTGGCTGCGCTCAATAACCCGAATCACTTACTACAGTAAGCTTATCGGGATTTTCTCGCTTGCCGTCTTCCTGCAACTCGAATTATTTAGAGTATAAGACATAGGATGTGCGGGGGGGTTCGCGTTAAGTTTGTGCGGCGATTGTTGTTTTTAAAATCGCCGCACTTTAATTTGTCGCCGGTCATAATTCCTCTACGCAAACGTTTTCTTTTTCTGTTAGAATTCGCCGCGAACAGGATGCAGCGGCGATTTCGTCATTGGAATAGTCATGGTCTGGATTGATTACGTCATTATAGGGATTATCGGATTTTCTGCTTTAGTCAGCTTAATCCGGGGCTTTGTCCGTGAAGCATTGTCACTTGTAACATGGGGATGTGCGTTTTTTGTTGCCAGTCATTTTTACACTTACCTTGCTGTCTACTTCACTCGTTTTGAGGATGAAGTGGTTCGCAACGGAATTGCTATCGGCATTTTGTTCATCGCGACATTGATCGTCGGGGCTATTGTTAACTATGTGATTGGTTCGCTGGTTGAACGTACTGGATTATCAGGAACTGACAGAGTGCTGGGGGTCTGTTTTGGGGCGCTGAGAGGCGTTCTGATTGTCTCTGCCATGTTGTTCTTTCTGGACACGTTTACCGGTTTCTCACAGAGTGTTGACTGGAAACAGTCGCAATTAATCCCGCAGTTCAGTTATATCATCAGGTGGTTTTTTGACTATCTGCAGAGCACGTCGAGTTTCTTACCGAATCAATTACCGATTCGGAGCGGCTTATGAGGAAAAGACAACATGTGCGGTATTGTCGGTATCGCCGGTTTTGCACCGGTAAACCAGTCGATTTATGATGCGCTGACGGTGCTTCAGCACCGAGGCCAGGATGCTGCGGGCATCGTTACCATTGATGCCCATAATGGGTTCCGGCTGCGTAAAGCAAACGGCTTGGTGAAGGATGTATTTGAAACCCGGCATATGCTGCGCTTGCAGGGGAATATGGGGATTGGTCATGTTCGTTACCCAACGGCAGGCAGTTCCAGTGCTTCCGAGGCTCAGCCTTTCTACGTTAACTCACCGTTTGGCATCACTTTGGCTCATAACGGTAATCTGACTAACGCTCACCAGTTGAGAAAGAAATTATTCGAAGTTTCTCGCCGTCATGTGAATACCACTTCTGACTCGGAAATTCTGCTGAATATTTTTGCCAGTGAATTGGACCGTTTCCAGCACTATCCGTTGGAGTCTGACAACATTTTTGCCGCTGTTGCCGCTACGCATCAGTTGATTCGTGGTGCCTATGCTTGTGTCGCGATGATTATCGGTCACGGTATGGTTGCTTTCCGCGACCCTAACGGCATTCGCCCACTGGTGATTGGTAAACGCACTCTTGCTGACGGCCGTAATGAATACATGGTCGCGTCTGAAAGTGTGGCGCTGGATACCCTTGGTTTCGAATTCCTGCGTGATGTTGCGCCGGGCGAAGCCGTGTACATCACCGAAAAAGGCCAGTTGTTCACCCGTCAGTGTGCGGAAAATCCGAAATACAATCCGTGCTTGTTTGAGTATGTTTATTTTGCCCGTCCAGACTCCTTTATGGATAAAATTTCTGTTTACAGTGCGCGTGTGCGCATGGGCCAGAAATTAGGTGCAAAAATTGCCAAACAGTGGGAAGACCTGGATATCGATGTTGTTATTCCTATCCCAGAAACTTCCTGCGATATCGCGCTGGAAATCGCCCGAATTCTGGATAAACCGTACCGCCAGGGGTTTGTGAAAAACCGCTATGTTGGGCGTACCTTTATCATGCCGGGCCAGCAGGAACGCCGTAAATCGGTACGCCGTAAACTGAATGCCAACCGCGCAGAATTTCGTGGTAAGAATGTATTACTGGTGGATGACTCTATTGTGCGCGGTACCACATCGGAACAAATTGTCGAAATGGCGCGTGAAGCTGGGGCAAATAAAGTGTATTTCGCCTCTGCCGCCCCGGAGATTCGTTTCCCGAATGTGTATGGCATTGATATGCCAAGTGCCAATGAGTTAATCGCACATGGTCGTGAAGTCGACGAGATTCGCCAGCTAATTGGCGCTGATGCGCTGATTTTCCAAGATCTTACCGACCTTATCGAGGCTGTACGCGAAGATAACCCAGATATCACCCAGTTTGAGTGCTCAGTCTTTAACGGCGTTTACGTCACTAAAGATGTGGATCAAAGCTATCTGGAATATCTGGAGTCGTTACGTAACGATGATGCACAAGCATTACGTAATCATAACGAAGCGGAAAACCTGGAGATGCATAACGAAGGGTAATACCCGTCATCTTGAAATCTGTCGGGTATATTTAGTGAAAAAGACAAAGTGAATTAAAAAGGTGCAACCAGCGTTCAAGCGCGGTGCACCTTTTTTTATGTAAGCTAGCTTAGCGCCATGACTTGCTAATCATTACCTGATGCGGCAAAGTTTGGCCTTATTCCATTATGCTGCGCATAATTATTGTTAGCGATTTTCAGTTTGAGGCAGTTTTCCATGAAACGACTTATTATTGGCATCAGTGGTGCCAGCGGTGCCATTTATGGTGTTCGCCTGTTACAGGTGTTGCAGCAGGTCGAGGGCGTGGAAACCCACTTGATTATCAGTAATGCGGCGCGTCAGACGCTAGCGCTCGAAACAGAGCTTAGTGTTAAGGAGGTGCAGGCGCTGGCGGATGTGGTACACGATTCTCGTGATATCGCCGCGTGTATCTCATCGGGGTCATTCAAGACCAGTGGCATGGTTATTTTACCTTGTTCAATCAAAACGTTATCTGGCATTGTTCATAGCTATACCGATGGATTATTGACCCGCGCAGCCGATGTTATATTGAAAGAACGCCGCCCATTGGTGCTATGTGTGCGCGAAACTCCGCTACATTTGGGCCATTTACGGCTGATGGTACAGGCGTCTGAATTGGGCGCGGTTATCATGCCGCCGATGCCTGCATTTTATCACCGCCCGGAAACCATCGAGGATATGATTGATCAGACCGTTAACCGGGTTATTGATCAATTTGATATCGAGCTACCTAAAGATCTATTCATTCGCTGGCAAGGTTCTAATTAACATTTCCCCACAAATTGATACATTTGTGCAACATCGCACTGAAATGGGGCGCATTATGCACCACAATAATGCTGTTTCAGAACGTGCACTGTTGCATAGATTGTGTATTCAGTTTTTACCTACGACCTAATGCCCACATTGAGTGGTTTTTATGCCAATAAAGCAGTGATGAAATGAGCTTTCTCTCCTGATAATTACTGGCACGATTACTGCACATCGATTTATGGAACCTTATTATTAGGGACGCTAAGGGTTGTAGAGAAAACTAACGTACTTTGGGCATCGAAAATCAATTTGAGGATTATGTATGAATAAGAAGATTTTGGTTCTGCCTTTAATATTAGCATTGGCTGCTGCCAGCAGTGCTTTTGCTGCTATTCCTAAAGATATCAAAATTGGTACAGACCCAACTTATGCTCCTTTTGAATCGAAAAATGCCAGTGGTGAATTGGTAGGTTTTGATATTGATATAGCAAAAGAGCTATGCAACCGTATTGATACCAAATGTACTTTTGTTGAAAGTGATTTTGATGCACTGATTCCCTCGCTGAAAGCTAAAAAAATTGATGCGATTATCTCTTCACTCTCTATTACTGAAAAACGCCAAAAAGAGATTGCCTTCACCGACAAACTTTTTGCAGCCAATTCCCGCTTGATCGCCACTAAAGGCAGCAAAATAGAGCCAACATTAGTGGCCTTAAAAGGTAAACGTGTTGGGGTATTGCAAGGTTCTACTCAAGAAGCATTCGCCAATGCTGAGTGGCAGCCAAAAGGTATTGATGTTGTTGCCTACCAAAATCAGGATCTGATCTACTCTGATTTGGCTTCTGGTCGCATTGACGCGGCTTTCCAGGATGAAGTCGCAGCCAGTGAAGGTTTCCTGAAACAAGAGGTTGGTAAAGATTATGCTTTCGCCGGGCCATCAGTCAAAAATGATCAATTCTTTGGTGTAGGCACCGGTATGGGCTTGCGTAAAGATGATGTGGAACTGAAAGCGGCATTGGATAAAGCCTTTGCAGAAATGCGCAAAGATGGCACCTACGACAAACTCGCAAAAAAATATTTCGATTTTGATGTTTACGGTGGTTAATTCCGCTGGCTGAAATAACCCTTGCCCTAATTTGGGCAGGGGTTGTTATTGGGCTATTAACCCAAAGTCATTAACCAGACTCCTTACTCAGTAAAATAGGATAACCCAGATGCTGGATGGATATTCCAAACTGATATTTGAAGGTGCGCTGGTGACGCTGGAGTTAGCATTGTGTTCAGTGCTGCTATCAGTGATTATCGGCTTAATAGGTGCCGGTGGCAAATTATCATCAAATCGCCTTTTATCAGGCTTATTTGAGTGTTACACCACGCTGATTCGTGGTGTGCCTGATTTAGTTTTAATGCTGCTGATTTTCTACGGATTGCAGATATTCCTAAATAGCATTACTGAATCTCTCGGTTTCGAACAAATTAATATTGATCCTCTTTCAGCTGGGATTATCACCCTCGGGTTTATCTACGGAGCTTATTTCACTGAAACTTTCCGTGGCGCTTATATGGCGGTTCCGGCTGGTCAAATTGAAGCAGCAAGAGCATTTGGTTTCTCTTCCAGCCAGATTTTCCGCAGAATTATGTTTCCTGCCATGATGCGCTACGCACTACCAGGTATCGGTAATAATTGGCAAGTCATTCTCAAGGCGACGGCATTGGTCTCTATTTTAGGACTGAATGATGTGGTCAAAGCCACACAGTTAGCAGGGAAAGGTACTTATCAGCCGTTCTTCTTCGCATTGGTGGCTGGTGTGGTTTATCTGATTTTTACCACCATCTCGAATGGTGTCTTACTGTGGTTGGAACGGCGCTATTCCCATGGAGTGAAGAGGGCCGAACTATGATAGAAATCTTACATCAATATTGGCAAGCCCTGCTTTGGAGTGATGGCTATCGATTTACCGGCATGGCTGTTACCCTGTGGCTATTAATTAGTTCCGTCGTGATGGGGGGGTTATTGGCAATTCCGTTGGCAGTAGCGCGGGTAGCCGAGCGGCGCTGGATTCGCTTACCGGTATGGATCTTTACCTATATCTTTCGTGGTACGCCGTTATATGTGCAATTACTGATATTTTATTCTGGAATGTACAGCTTGGAGATAGTCCGAGGTAACGATCTACTTAATGCCTTTTTTCGCAGCGGGCTGAATTGCACTATTTTGGCACTAACGCTCAATACCTGTGCTTACACCACGGAGATCTTCGCGGGCGCGATTCGTTCGGTGCCTCATGGCGAAATAGAAGCAGCCAGAGCCTATGGTTTCTCACGCTTTAAAATGTATCGCTGTATTATTTTACCCTCTGCGCTACGCATTGCTTTACCGGCCTACAGTAATGAAGTGATTTTAATGCTGCATTCCACCGCATTGGCTTTTACGGCCACAGTGCCAGATATACTGAAAATAGCACGTGATATTAATGCTGCGACGTATCAGCCATTTTATGCTTTTGGTATTGCTGCCGTACTTTATCTGATTATCTCGTTTACGCTAATTAGCCTGTTCCGCCAGGCAGAAAAACGTTGGCTGGCACATATAAAACCTCAGGCATCACATTAAGTACGGAGAACCTTATGACTGATACATTAAAAACCATGACTGACACATTAGAAACTAAAATAGCTGAAACCAAGTTGTCCGTGACGGAATTGCATAAATATTATGGCGAACATGAGGTCTTAAAAGGCGTTTCACTTTCAGCCAAAGCCGGAGATGTTATTTCCATTATTGGTTCCTCAGGCTCGGGGAAAAGTACTTTTTTACGTTGCATCAATTTTCTGGAGAAACCCAGCGAAGGGTCGATCAGCGTCAATAACCAAAATATCCGATTGGTTAGAGATAAAGACGGACAACTAAAAGTTTTTGATAAGAAAGAGCTACAATTACTTCGCACGCGTCTGACGATGGTATTCCAGCATTTCAATTTATGGAGCCATATGACGGTGTTGGAAAATGTGATGGAAGCCCCTGTTCAAGTCTTAGGGTTAAGTAAATCGGTGGCTAAAGAGCGAGCGATTCGCTATTTGGATAAAGTCGGGATTGATGAGCGCGCGCGTGCTAAATATCCAGTGCATCTTTCTGGAGGCCAGCAGCAACGTGTTTCCATTGCCCGGGCATTGGCGATGGAGCCTGATGTACTCTTATTTGATGAGCCAACCTCCGCATTGGATCCTGAATTGGTTGGTGAGGTTCTGCGGATAATGCAAAAACTGGCAGAAGAGGGGAAAACCATGGTGGTGGTGACTCATGAAATGGAGTTTGCCCGTCACGTTTCCAGCCATGTTATCTTCCTGCACAAAGGTGTTATTGAAGAAGAAGGCCCGCCAGCCGAGCTTTTTGGTAACCCTAAAAGCCTTCGTTTGCAGCAATTCCTTTCTGGTGCATTGAAGTAAGTCCGGGTTGGGCGGGATAGTTATTTTATCTATCCCGCGTTAATTCAATTAGGCGATAGGTTTATTCAGTACATTACGCAGGGCTTCTTCTAACTCAAAATAGCGGAAAGCAAAACCGGCTTCTTCTAAGCGTTTAGGTATCGCCCGCTGCCCACCTAATACCAAAGCTGCAGATTCTCCTAGTAACAAGCGAATAGCTGCCGCAGGGGTGCGAATAACCGCTGGGCGGTCTAGCACTTCAGCCAACGTGGCAATAAATTGTTCATTATGTACCGGATAAGGGGAAACCATATTGAATGGGCCATTAAGACCAGCAGTCGTCAATAAATAATAAATGCCATGAACCATGTCATCAATATGTATCCATGGCAGATATTGACGGCCATCACCGATCGGGCCTCCTAGACCAAGGCGTAATAGCGGCACCATTTTTGCTAACGCGCCGCCATGGGGGGCCAACACAATACCGGTACGCAGCAGGCAAACCCTTGTCTGGCTGCTTTCAGCTGCCCGAGCAAGGTTCTCCCAACGTTCACATAACATATGGGTAAATTCATTCTGTGGTGCTTCATCTTCGGTGACCACCGCTTGCCCTTGATCGCCATAAAATCCGACCGCAGATCCTGAAATAAATACGGCTGGCGGCTGACTGCTGGCCTTAATTAAGGTCGTCAGTTTTTCGGTTATCTGCCAACGACTTTGACACAAAATCTCTTTCTGTTGTGGCGTCCAGCGTTTTTCAGCAATAGGTTCGCCCGCGAGATTAATGACGGCATCAAAATCATTAAGGTCATGTTGGTCATTTAATGTTGACCAGCAGGTGACTTGTGAGCCAAGCGCTTTATTTGCTCGTTGAGGATCACGGGTTAGTGCTGTTATTTGATGAGCTTGCGACAAAAGGAATGCGGTCAGACTGCGCCCGATGAGCCCTGTAGCTCCAGTGATTAAAATACGCATAGCCAATCTCCGTTTATACCCTTCTTACTTGATACCTACCTGCAATTCCAAATTCTTTGGGGATAGCGGCAGTCTGGTTTCTTTTCAGCATAGGTCATCTCGCACTCTTCTCCTACGACACTGAGCACACCCTGAGTGAATTTTTTAACAAAATAAAAAATAATAACTAAATAAATTCCCCAATTGATCCGATTAATACAATTATTACCCAGTGAGTGGTCGAGCCTTCGGCGTTATGTGCCTTATGGTTTCTGACCGCTAACCATGGTTATAAGCCATTTCGGTGACTTTAAGGCTGAATTCGCGATTTTCTGCTAGAGTCAATATACTCATCGGAATGAAAAAGAGGCCGTCAACCTCTTTTGTCTTGTTATGTGGATGTTTTCATAAATAAAATTTGAGTATTTTATAAAAACTGACGGTGGCTTATTAACCCTCCGGCTGAGGTCAGGCTGCTGCCTTATTGTTGACCCTACACTTTTCAGGTGCGCATGAAGCTAAACATTGAAGTTAATTGTTCTTATGTATGTGAACCTATATATAAACAAGACGGTAGTTTATTAGCAGTCGAGCTATTAAGCCGATTTTCAGCCAAATCGGTAGATTTACCCATTGATGTTGAAAATTTTATTAATGAATTGGATATCAATAGAAAGGCCGACTTATTCCAGGATCAATTATGTGCTGTGAGAGCTTATAGCGAGTGGTTTATCACGCATAATGTCCTGCTTTCAATTAATATCGATTTTGACTTAGCGAGTGTGATTGTTACTGATGAGCCGACTCGTCGGATGCTTGATGAACTGCCTTTCCTGCGACTGGAAATTATGGAAACTTTCTCCAATTTATCTGATGGAATGAATAATCCACTGTTACGCGATTTAGCTGAGCGATATCCACTATGGTTGGATGACCTGGGTAGCGGGGGGTGCACTTTAAATGCAGTGACTGCTAATATTTTCGAATATGTGAAAATTGATAAGCATTTCTTCTGGCAGCACAACAAACACACTTTCCCAGTCTTGATCAATAATATTAAGAAATATTGTCTCGGGGTGATTGTGGTTGGCGTAGAAAATGAGGATGAAGCGGAGCAACTCAAAGGCAGTAATATTGATGCAATGCAGGGGTACTTATTCAATCAGTTGACGCTGGATGAGTTGGTATCGCAGCCTTCTCTATAACAAATTCCCCCATTCAATCCCGTACAACGCTGACAGTATTCTTTCATGTCGGCATTGTTTTTTGTGATAAAAGTTTTTTACGATAAAATTTTCTTATGGTGGATAGTGGCTTTTCTCGGATTAATCTGACTGATTGGATGATAGAATGAAGCCTTATTGAGTTCTCATTATGTATATCGGTGGCCGGTGCCACTTGATTTACTGAGAGTAGGCCTAAGAGAAGACGATATCATGAAGTTAATATTTGCTTCTGATCTGCATGGGTCGCTATCGGCCACTGAAAAAGTTCTGGAGATATTTGACCGCAGTGGAGCGCAATGGCTGGTGTTATTGGGGGATTTACTCAACCATGGGCCACGGAATGCGTTACCGACGGGTTATCAACCCGCCGCAGTTGCAGAACGTCTTAATCCCTATAAAAACAAGATTATTGCTGTGCGCGGTAATTGCGACAGTGAAGTCGATCAAATGTTATTGCAATTCCCTATTATGGCCGGCTGGCAGCAGATTATAATGCCAGAAACACGTTTATTTTTGACGCATGGTCACCTTTATCATCCGGGGGCGCTTCCTCCGTTGCGTAAAGGGGATGTCTTAGTCTATGGTCATACTCATCTACCACAGGCGGAATGGCAAGATGACGTCATATGCTTTAATCCCGGCTCAGTGAGTATCCCGAAAGGGGGATATCCAGCGAGTTATGGCATGCTGGATGAGGGGGTTTTACAGGTTCTGACCCTACAAAATGATGAGCCAGTCATCCAGTTGGCACTAAAAACCATATAATATAATGAGTTGCAAACTCTTTGTTAACAATTGCGCGCGTATAATCGCGCCCAGATAGAAGGTTTCAGAGGATGGTGGAGCAAAATCCAGCAGCAGTCATCGAGTGGGTTGATATTGTTGATGAGCAAAATGAAGTTATTGCTCAATCCAGTCGTCAACAAATGAGAGCTCAACGACTACGCCACCGTGCTACCTATATTGTGGTGCACGACGGAATGGGAAAAATACTGGTACAACGCCGTACTGAGAGCAAAGATTTCTATCCCGGAAAACTGGACGCGACGGCCGGTGGCGTGGTGCAAAGTGGTGAAAACTACCTTGAATCTGCTCGGCGCGAGGCGGAAGAAGAGTTAGGCATTGCCGGAGTGCCTTTCGCTGAACATGGTCAGTTCTACTTTGAAGAAGAGTGCTGCCGCGTATGGGGAGCCTTGTTTAGCTGTGTTTCTCATGGCCCATTTGCATTGCAGGCAGAAGAAATAGATGAAGTCCGTTGGATGCAGCCAGAGGAAATCACTGCACGTTGTGACGAGTTCACGCCGGATTCTCTGAAAGCCTTATCTCTGTGGCTAACCCGCAATAATGAGCAAGATTACGGTAAAATAACCCCGCGCGAGGATTAATCCTCATCAGCCATAAATACGAAAGCCCCTTTGCAGGGGCTGTCGTATTTATAGTGCTTATGTTACTGATTATCGGACAATAATACCCAGTAAAATACCCAGCGCACCGAAGTCAGCATCACTGAACGTGGTGTTGGCGAACCCGATATCACCCAAGACTGGCAGCAGGAATACTGGCAGGAAGGTGATTAACAAGCCTTGAGCAAAGGCACCGAGAATGGCACCACGACGCCCGCCTGTGGCATTACCAAACACCCCTGCGGCAGCGCCGACGAAGAAGTGAGGAACAACACCGGGAATAATCACGGTCATATTCATCAAATACAGGGCGAACATACCGATAAGTCCAGCAGCAAAGCTGCTCAGGAAGCCAACCAATACCGCATTTGGCGCGTAAGGGAACACTACCGGGCAATCCAGTGCAGGTTTAGCATTGGGCACTAATTTGTCGGAAATCCCTTTGAAAGCCGGTACGATTTCAGCAATAACCATACGCACACCTTGCAAGATGATGTATACACCTGCGGCGAAAGTAATGGATTGCATCAGTGAGAACATGAACCAGTTTTTACCGCCACTTAGGCTTTTCACCACTTCCGGCCCGGCAAACAAGCAGGTTACGATGAAAATGATACACATGGTAAAGGAGATAGCGACCGGCGTATCGCGCAAGAACAGCAGACTTTTCGGCACATTCATGTCTTCAGTCGAATGTTCTTTATTACCAAACTTACTACCGATAAAACCCGCTAATACATAAGACAGGGTAGAGAAGTGGCCAATTGCCACGTCATCTGAACCTGTGACTTTTTTCATGTAAGGGTGGGCAATAGCAGGGAAGAACACCATCGCAATTCCGACGACCAGGGAGCCGATCACAATCAGAGTCACACCACTAATGCCGGCGGTCGCCAGAATCACTGCTACCATCATCGACATAAACAACGTGTGGTGACCGGTCAGGAAGATAAATTTCCACGGCGTAAAGCGGGCAATCAGAATATTGATAACCATAGCGAAGAACATAATCATCGCCATTTCTTTACCGAAACTCTTTTGCGCCACAGACACAATGGCTTCATTATTCGGTACCACGCCCTGAATACCGAATGCATGTTGGAAGATGTTGGCGAAATCCCCCAGAGATGAAACCACCAAGCCCGCACCCGCACCTAAAATCACAAAACCCATAATGGTTTTTACAGTGCCTTTAATGCACTCCGTTACCGGTTTTTTCTGTGCAATTAGGCCGATTAAGGCAATCAAACCGACCAATATAGCCGGTTCGGAAAGCACATCACTCATTAAGAAACGAAAGAAATCCATGCCAGCCCCCGCTTACAAAGCGCCTAATTCGGTTAATGCCACAGACAAACGCTCTTTCATGGCTTTTTTGTCGATCATATTATCCAGCGCTACGATTTTACCGCCCACGGCTTGAGCCACTAATTGTTCGGCAATATCTTTGGTACCGATGAAAATGTCGCTGGGTGTCCCTTTGGCGGAACCCAAATCAACATGATCAACTTCTGCCGTGACCGCCAATTCTTTCAGAATATTTTTGATGCTGATTTCCATCATCAGGCTGGTACCTAAACCGTTACCGCAAACCACTGTAATTTTCATTTTCTTTCCCCTTAAAATTATTATCCAAACTCAATGCTGAAATTAATAACGTGCAATAACGGACAAAATATCCTGCTGCGTTTTGGCATTAAGTAAGGCTTGTACATCGTTATCGTTATCGAACAACTGAGCGAGTTGAGAAATAGCCTCAATGTGGCTAGTGCTGTCTGTCGCCGCTAACACTATGAGCAGTTTTACCGGATCGTTACCTTCAGCATTGAAAGTGACGCCCTCGGTGATGACGGTTAAGGCCAGGGAGAGTTTATTCGCACCTTCCTCTGGGCGGGCATGCGGCATGGCAATCCCCGGCCCGACCACGTAATAAGGGCCAATGGCCTCATGGGAGCGATAAATTGCCTCGACATAACGGGCTTCAATGGAGCCATTATCAATTAACGGTTGGCATGAAATTGCGATGGCATCGCGCCAATCTTTTGCCTGGCTGACCACCTGAATGACGTCTGGCGTTAACAGTGTTTTTAACATGATATTTATGACTCCCGATGACTGTTAACGTGAGAGTAGATATTTATCATCGTCATTAATGTGATGAACCTCTCATTTGATAGCGCTACCTGATAGCGCTATCAAATTTTGTGATAGCGCTATCATTTGTCACACCATAGGCTTTAGCTATCTCCAAATAAGCCATATACAATGCGATGTATGGTATATGGCCAATGTATTGTCGAGGGCCAATATGAGAATGGTTTGACCAGACAAGAAATTTTAATCAGGCAGGAATCAGCATGGAAAAAACGCGCAAGCGCCGTAATACCGGGCGGGTCACTCTATCGGACGTGGCGAATTATGCCGGGGTAGGGTCGATGACTGTTTCCAGAGCGCTGCGAACGCCGGAGCAGGTTTCAGATAAATTACGTGAGAAGATAGAACAAGCGGTTGAAACTCTGGGCTATATTCCTAACCGTGCTGCTGGGGCATTGGCATCCGGTCACAGTGATACTGTCGCTGTTTTAATTCCGTCATTAACGGACAAAGCCAGCTCTAGGTTTATGCAGGCGCTGCAACAGATTCTGAATAAAAATGAGTTTCAACTATTACTGGGTTGCCACGAATATAACCAGCGCAAAGAAGCTGAAATATTGATGACCTTGCTGCAAAGTAACCCCGCGGCGGTGGTGATATTTGGCTCACAGCTGGCAGATAAAACTTATCAATTACTGGAACGCGCACATATCCCCACCGTCAACGTTGTCGGCTCTTATTTCAAAGGGGCCAAAATTACTCTTGAGGCGGCTTTTTTTGAGTCGGCTTATGAATTAAGCCGCCATTTATTGGAGCGCGGCTATCATAATATTGGGTTTATCGGCGCTCATAGGGATAACCGTCTGCAACGCCAGCAATTGAATGGTTGGCACAAGGCGATGTTGGAGCATTATAAAAATGCAGATCAGACGGTCACTACGCCCGAAACGGCCAGTTTACAGTTTGGTCGCTATGCTTTGACCGAAATACTCCAGCGTCAGCCAGAACTGGATGCGGTAATATGCAGCCATGAAGATATTGCGCTCGGCGTATTATTTGAATGCCAGCGGCGGCTTTTGAAAATACCAAGCGGTATTGCGGTGGCGTGTTTAGATGGCTCTGACAGCTGTGATCAAACTTACCCGACTCTGACTTCAATGCGCATTGATTACAAAAAAATGGGCAAAGAAGCCGGTAAGATGTTGATTGATATGCTGGATAATGACGAAAATGGTGAGGCACAAGAACCCGTCAGCCAAAGTTTTAGCTATAAATTTGAACTGCGGCAAAGCACTTGAAGATAGAGCCAGATTTTGAAGGAAAGCCGCCCCGAAGGACGGCTACCTATTTTACTTGCCTGATGTGTTGATGATTACCGTGATTGAATTGTTGAAAATACTCCAACCCCCATTCCAGGATGTTAACAACGCACCAAATACAACGAGCACAATACAAAAGTATCGTTTCATTGTGCGGTCCATGCTTAGACCGCTTCACGCCAGCACCATCGGCGACACTGCCGTGAATACAAGCACGGGAGAGTGCTTGCGTTTACGGCCGTTGGAACTCCTTTCCCTAAACCGATGCCCGCTTGCTTAAGGCGGCGAAAAGGCCCGACGCGAGTGTACATTAATGTTGGGTTGTTAAAAACTTGACAGCCAATCCTAAGCAAGACAATATGCCCAACACGGGGGAGTGCTTGCGTTACAACGGCAATACAAACCTGCTGGAAAGGCCGCTTACCGGACCAGCGCAGAAAAACCGTCTTTATGGCGGTTTTTTTGTGCCCGCGCTGTGCCCTAACAATAAAAAGCCCCAATAAAAACGCCAGCACGAGGCTGGCGTTGGTGCTTCTTATACATACTTAATCGTGAAATTAAGACGCGCTCGCGTCAGCCTGAGCTGATTGAATGGCAGTCAGAGCCACGGTATAGACGATATCGTCTACCAGCGCACCACGGGACAAGTCGTTAACTGGCTTACGCATGCCTTGCAGCATCGGCCCGATAGAAATCAGGTCGGCAGAACGTTGTACCGCTTTATAGGTGGTGTTACCGGTGTTCAGGTCTGGGAAGATGAACACGGTGGCTTTACCGGCTACCGGTGAGTTCGGCGCTTTGGATTTAGCCACATCCGCCATGATTGCCGCGTCATACTGCAACGGACCATCGATGATCAGATCTGGGCGTTTTTCCTGTGCCAGACGGGTTGCTTCGCGAACTTTTTCTACATCGCTACCTGCACCAGAGTTACCGGTGGAGTAAGAGATCATCGCCACACGCGGTTCGATGCCGAATGCCGCCGCAGAATCAGCAGACTGGATAGCAATTTCTGACAATTGCTCAGCGGTTGGATCTGGGTTAATCGCGCAGTCACCGTAAACCAGAACTTGGTCAGGCAGCAGCATGAAGAATACAGAAGACACCAGTGAACTGCCCGGTGCGGTTTTGATCAACTGTAATGGTGGGCGGATAGTGTTCGCGGTGGTATGAACAGCACCAGACACCAGACCATCAACTTCGCCTTTCTCCAGCATCAAGGTGCCGAGAACCACGTTGTCTTCCAGTTGTTCACGAGCTACTACTTCGGTCATGCCCTTGCTCTTACGCAGTTCCACCAAGCGGGGAACATACTGCTCACGCACAGCAACCGGGTCGATGATTTCAACGCCTTTACCCAGCTCAACACCTTGAGCCGCAGCAACACGTTGAATCTCTTCTGGATTACCCAACAGCACGCAAGTCGCAATACCGCGTTCAGCACAGATAGCCGCAGCTTTAACAGTACGTGGCTCATCACCTTCTGGCAGCACGATACGTTTGCCTGCTTTACGAGCCAACTCGGTCAGTTCATAACGGAATGCTGGTGGAGACAGGCGACGTGAACGCTCAGATGTGGCGCTCAGAGAATCAATCCACTCGCTGCTGATATGGCTGGCGACGTAGTTTTGCAGTTTCTCAACACGCTCATGGTCATCTGCCGGAACTTCCAGATTAAAGCTTTGCAGGCTCAGGGAAGTTTGCCAGGTGTTGGTATCAACCATAAATACTGGCAGGCCAGTTGCGAAAGCACGCTCACACAGTTTTTCGATTGGCTTATCAATTGCGTAACCGCCGGTCAGCAGAATGGCACCGATTTCAACACCATTCATGGCCGCCAAACAAGCGGAAACCAACACATCTGGGCGGTCTGCGGAAGTCACCAACAGAGAACCTGGACGGAAATGTTCCAGCATGTGCGGGATGCTACGGGCACAGAATGTCACAGATTTAACGCGGCGAGTTCTGATGTCACCTTCGTTAATAATGCGTGCATTCAGGTGCTTACACATATCAATTGCGCGGGTTGCAATCAGCTCGAAGCTCCATGGCACGCAACCCAGAACCGGCAGCGGGCTGTTGGCAAACAGCTGTTTTGGATCGATGCTCGCCACACTGGCCTTGGTGGAATCATCAAAGATTTCAGACAGGTCAGGGCGGGTACGGCCTTGCTCATCAACTGGCGCATTCAGTTTGTTGATAATAACGCCGGTAATATTTTTGTTTTTGCTGCCACCGAAGCTGGAACGAGCCAGTTCGATACGCTCTTTCAATTGGTCTGGTGAATCATTACCCAGCGCAATCACAAACACGATTTCCGCGTTCAGCGTTTTGGCGATTTCATAGTTCAGCGCATTAGCAAACTGATGTTTGCGCGTTGGCACTAAACCTTCTACCAGAACCACTTCGGCATCTTTGGTGTTTTCGTGGTAACGGGCAACAATCTCTTCCATCAACACATCTTGCTGGTTAGAACTCAGCAAATTTTCCACATGATTCATATTCAGCGGCTCAGCAGCAGTAATGCTGGAGTTCGCACGAATAATCGTGGTGGTTTGGTCTGGTGCATCGTTGCCAGCGCGTGGCTGGGCGATAGGCTTGAAGACGCTCAAGCTAACACCTTTTTGTTCCATGGAGCGGATGACACCCAAGCTGACGCTGGTTAAACCAACACTGGTGCCGGTAGGGATCAACATTATTGTACGGGACACGGCTAAACCTCTTAAATGACTTTGGATATATGTCAAAAATTCTTACGCGGTCAGACGGGCTGCGTCTTGGGCGATGACCAGCTCTTCATTGGTCGGGATAACCAGAGCCAGGCGGCTGCCATCTTTGGTGATGGTGCCGGACTTGCCAAAGCGTGCTGCCAGGTTGCGTTCGTGGTCAATTTCAAAGCCCAGCAGGCCCAGTTTGTCCAAGGTCAATTCGCGCACCATGGCTGCGTTTTCACCAATACCGCCAGTGAATACAACGGCATCCAAGCGGCCATCCATCAGCGCAGTGTAAGCACCGATATATTTTGCCAGGCGGTGGCAGAATACATCCATTGCACGTTTGGCATCTGTTTTGGTGTCATAGTTGTCTTCAACATAACGGCAGTCACTGGTGACTTCAGTCAGACCCAACAGGCCAGACTCTTTGGTCAACAATTTGCTGATCTGTTCCATGCTCATGCCCATGGCATCATACAAATGGAAAATGATTGCTGGGTCGATATCACCACTACGGGTGCCCATGACCAGACCTTCTAGTGGCGTCAGGCCCATAGAAGTATCAACACATTTACCATTACGAACCGCAGTGACGGAGCCGCCGTTGCCCAAATGGCAAGTGATGACGTTCAGTTCTTCCAATGGTTTGTTCAGGGTTTTTGCCGCTTCCTGGCTCACATAGAAGTGGCTGGTGCCGTGTGCGCCATAGCGACGGATACCGTTTTCTTTGTATAAGCTGTACGGCAGGGCATAGAGATAAGACTCTTCCGGCATGGTCTGGTGGAAAGCAGTGTCAAAGACTGCAACATTTTTATCAGCCAGATTCGGGAAGGATTTCAATGCTTCAGCAATACCGATCAGGTGCGCTGGGTTATGCAGAGGTGCAAACGGGATGGAATCTTTGATACCCTGAATAACTTCTTCGGTAACGATAGCTGATGCAGTGAATTTCTCGCCACCATGGACAATACGGTGACCGATAGCCGTCAGCTGAGCGGAAAGCTCTGGTTTTTGTGCCAGAATAGTATTAACAATGAAATTCAGTGCTTCGCTGTGTGCTGCACCAGCACCCAATGCTGCTTCCTGTTTGCCACCATCAAGTTTCCATTTGATGCGGGCTTCCGGCAGATGGAAGCATTCGGCTAAACCAGAGAGGTGTTCTTCACCGTTGGTCGCGTCGATGATAGCAAATTTGAGGGAAGAGCTACCGCAGTTAAGAACCAGTACTAGCTTACTCGACATGGAAGTACCTATTTATAGTCGTGTCCGGCGCTTGTTTTTACATGACCGATACAAATATTGTATCAAGGGTACAAAAACAGCGAAAAACACGTGGTTAATAAAACGTCAATCTGTCCAAAAGCGTAGCGCATATTGGCGTCGACATTAATGATTAACATCATGCGATAGTGAAAAAGGCATGATGATGGAAAAATCGCGCTTTAAATGTTAACGCCTGGTGGTAAAAACTTGCGCGGTTTAACAAAATTGATTTAAACGCTGTAAAAAGTTGACATATTTTGCGTCATCTTCTAGCGGCCAAAAGGCCGGGCTAGGATACCGATAGCGCCGCCTAAAAACAAAATATATTTAACAGACTAATTTTTAGTTTGTGGATTGTAAAAAAAATTTTAATTTTTGCTTGTGAAGTTGAGGTGAGCCATGACAACAAAACCTTCTGATTCCGTAAGTTGGTTTCAGGTACTCCAACGCGGTCAGCACTATATGAAGACCTGGCCAACTGACAAACGTCTGGCACCGGTATTTCCGGAAAATCGCGTGGCGACGGCGACCCGTTTTGGTATCCGTTTTATGCCGCCGCTGGCTATCTTTACGCTCACCTGGCAGATAGCGCTGGGCGGGCAATTAGGGCCAGCCATCGCCACGGCATTATTCGCCTGCGGTTTGCCCCTGCAAGGATTATGGTGGTTAGGTAAACGCGCTATTACGCCGTTACCGCCAACATTATTACAGTGGTTCCACGAAGTGCGGAACAAGCTGGCTGAAGCGGGGCAGGCTGTCGCGCCGATTGAACAAACGCCGACTTATCAATCTCTGGCGGACGTGCTCAAACGCGCCTTTAAGCAGTTGGATAAAACCTTTCTTGATGATTTGTAAAGCGAATGACGGGTTATTGTCTTTTATGATGTGTCGCGCGGCATTGTCAGGGAACTGACATTATCAGGGAAAATAGAGACCGGGGCTTTATTGGCTGCCGGGGTTTTTTATGTCTCGGATAAACAGCAATACAAAATCCCTTGTCAAATCAAAGTATGACCTAACTCTGTATGCGATGATTTCCTCATTATTTATGTCTTAGGAGTTTAGTGATGGATATGACAAACGCCCAACGGCTGATTCTGTCGAATCAGTACAAAATGATGACCATGCTAGACCCAGAAAACGCTGAGCGTTATCGTCGTCAGCAAACTATCGTCGAACGTGGCTTTGGTTTGCAGATGCGTGAACTGGACCGCGATTTTGGTGAAATGAGCGAAGAGACTTGCCGTACTATCATTAATATCATGGAGATGCATCACGCCCTGCAAGTCTCTTGGGGGAACCTGAAAGACCAGCAAGATTTGGATGAACGGCGGATTGCGTTCCTTGGTTTTGATGCTGCTACCGAATCCCGTTATCTGAGTTATGTGCGCTTTATGGTTAATACCGAAGGGCGCTATACGCACTTCGATTCAGGAACACACGGTTTTAATTCTCAAACTCCAATGTGGGACAAATACCAACGTATGCTGGCTATTTGGCAATCATGCCCGCGCCAATATCATTTGAGTGCCGTTGAGATTTCGCAAATTATTAATGCCTAAAATTATTAATGACTGATAGCGCGTAATGATCGCGACATAGGTTTACTGACGAGGATGTGCTTGTGGAGTGTAAAGGTTTTCTTTTTGATTTGGACGGGACTCTGGTTGATTCATTGCCTGCTGTTGAAAGAGCCTGGATTGGCTGGGCGCAAAGCCGCGGTATCGACCCCGTGGAAGTGCTAGATTTTATCCATGGTAAACAAGCAATTACCTCTCTTCGTCATTTTATGCCAGGCGCAAGTGATGCCGAACTTAAAGCCGAATTTCTGGCATTAGAACAGGTTGAAGCCCAGGACACCGATGGTGTGACCGCGCTACCGGGAGCGGTGTCTCTGCTGGAGCGGCTTAACAGCCTGTCTATTCCGTGGGCTATCGTCACTTCCGGCTCGGTGCCGGTTGCTTCTGCTCGCCGTGCTGCGGGTCATTTGCCGGTGCCGGAAGTTTTTGTGACGGCCGAACAGGTGAAACATGGCAAACCGATGCCTGATGCGTACTTGCTTGGTGCCGAACGTTTAGGGCTGGCACCGGCGGATTGTATCGTGGTGGAAGATGCTCCAGCGGGGATTCTGTCAGGGCTGGCAGCGGGTTGCCAAGTGATCGCCGTGAATGCCCCTGCGGACACACCTAAACTGGATCAAGTCGATTTAGTCCTCAGTTCACTTGAGCACATTGATGTTGAAAAGACAGCGAATGGTGCGGTAGTTCGTTTTATCGGCTAATCCTGTTGGTTGAATCGGTTCTCAAGAGCGCCTAATGGCGCTCTTTGACTTTTTAGCGCTGACCGGACAGTGATGATGCAGACAGCGGCGGTAAACTCTCTTCCAGGCTGTGAAGGTTTTGTGGTTTTACCCGAATAATCCCACCGCGCGGGCTATCAATATCGGCGATGAGCATAAAAGAGAATGAAATCACTAACGGTAATATCAAGTTCATTACCCGGCCATTTTTACCCTGCTTGGAACCATAACCAACCAACATACAGCTACACACCGCAATAATTGACATCAATGCCCATGCCGCCAACGGGATCCTGTTCCACCATGCCGCCTGGGTATAACCTGCTGAATTCAAAACATCATTCATACCAGCAACCACTAATGCCCGAATGGGATCTGGGCGCTGGTTGACCGGCAGCAGCAATTCTGCCCACAGGGCATTTTCAATCTGATTGGTTTGGTTATTCACGGCCGCCAATTGGATGGCATCTCTGGTGGTATAAAACAGGATTCGTTGATCAAGATAATAGGCTAGTAGTGCTTTGGTCGCGTTTGCTGAGCTGGTCGGTAGAAAATCAGCACGTAGATATTCAGTTCCAATAGCATTGGCCTCCGCCTCTTCATAGTTTTTACGTAGGTCGTAACGATTGATAGCCATTGAAAAACTGAAGCCAATAATCAAACCCAGTAATGTTAAAGTCGCCCCTTGAATGACATTAAAGTTTTCACGGACATTATCCTCCAAATCCCTGCCTCGTCGAAAAAAAGCCTGACCAACATGGGCAGAGCCTGACAATACAGCGAATGAAAGCAGAAAAAGAATAATCGGATAATCGGTGATATTGCCCATTTACTGTTCCTGCTGGCGGCTCATAATTCAATATCATCAGTATAGTCAGCCGCTTAAATGTCGTTGAATATCCAAATAATTCAGTGATATTTTTTTTATTGGCGAATACTCCATCACATAATCGGCGAACTATTTTTCAAAAAATATATAATTAATGCAGCCATAGGATGGTAAGCGCATAAATTTACAGTCATTATTGATCTCAAACAGCGGCCTCTATTGAATTTAATGTTTTACTGTCAGAGCCGGATATTCCCTTTCACTTTTTGCCAATGAGGCCATTTTGAACAGCGAACTATTGTGGGTGTTGACGCTACTTCTGATAGCTATTGTGCTGTTTACCACCAATAAACTGCGGATGGATGTCGTGGCATTGTTGGTGATTATTGCCTTTGTGATGAGCGGCACGCTGTCGTTGGGTGAGGCCACCAGCGGGTTCAGTGACCCTAACGTGATATTGATCGCGGCGTTGTTTGTGATTGGGGAGGGGTTGGTCAGAACTGGTGTTGCTTATCAAGTGGGCGATTGGTTGGTGAAAGTTGCCGGTCACAGTGAAACTAAAATGTTGGCATTGCTCATGGTGACCGTCGCCGGTTTGGGGGCCTTTATGAGCTCAACCGGGGTGGTGGCGATTTTTATCCCGGTGGTACTGAGTGTTGCTAACCGGATGAAAATTTCGCCGGGGCGGTTGATGATGCCGCTGAGTTTTGCCGGGCTGATCAGTGGCATGATGACTCTGGTCGCGACCCCGCCAAACATGGTGGTTAACAGTGAGTTACTGCGCGAGGGCATCAAAGGCTTTGGTTTCTTTGGTGTCACGCCGATCGGTCTTATCATTTTGCTGATGGGGGTCGGTTATATGTTAGTCGCCCGCCACTGGCTGGGTGGAAAACAGGAAAGCTCAGAAAAAGAGCAGCAATGGAAGCGCCGCACTTTCCGTGATCTTATTCGTGATTATAAACTCACCGGCCGAGCTCGCCGTTTGGCCATCCGCCACGATTCCCCTTTAATTGGCCGTTCTCTTGATGAGCTGCATCTTCGCGCCCGCTATGGTGCCAATGTGGTCGGGATTGAGCGTTGGAAACGTTTTCGGCGGGTGATGGTCAGTGCGACGGGGTCGTCTGAACTGCGCGAAAATGATGTTTTGCTGATTGATATGTCAGATTGCGATATGGATTTACGCGAGTTTTGCACCGAGCAAATGTTAGAGCCGATGGTGCTGCGCGGCGAATATTTTTCAGAACAGGCGCGTAACGTCGGGATGGCTGAAGTTTCTCTTATTCCAGATTCCGCCCTGCTGGGAAAAAGCTTGCGCGAAGTGACCTTTCGTACCCGCTATGGTTTGAATGTGGTGGGTATCCGCCGCAACGGTAAGACATTGGAAGGTAAACTGGTTGATGACAAATTGCAGTTTGGTGACATCTTATTGGTGATCGGCGACTGGAAACTTATCCGCCAATTGCAGCAAAAAACGCGTGATTTTATTGTCCTGAATCTACCGGCTGAAGTTGACGAAGTCGCGCCAGCTATCTCACAAGCGCCCCATGCTTTGTTCTGTCTGGCGCTGATGGTGGCGATGATGCTGACCGACGAAGTGCCGAATGTGATTGCGGCGCTGGTGGCGTGTTTGCTGATGGGGCAGTTCCGTTGTATTGATATGGAAAGTGCTTACCGCTCAATCCATTGGCCGAGTTTAATTCTGATTATCGGGATGATGCCTTTTGCACAAGCGCTACAAAAAACCGGCGGGGTAGATTTGATTGTCCGAGGTTTGATGGATGTTGCCGGTGGCATGGGGCCAAGGGTGATGTTGCTGTGCTTATTTGTGCTGTGCGCCACCATCGGGCTGTTTATCTCTAATACGGCGACGGCGGTGTTGATGGCACCGATTGCCATAGCGGCTGCTCGTGAGATGTCAGTTTCCCCATATCCATTCGCGATGATTATTGGTATTGCTGCATCCGCGGCCTTTATGACGCCCGTTTCATCGCCGGTGAATACTTTGGTATTAGGCCCTGGGGGTTATAAATTCGGTGATTTCGTCCGAATTGGGGTGCCGTTCACTGTATTGGTGATGATCGTGAGTGTGATGGTGGTGCCATTATTATTTCCCTTCTAATTTATCCTTCGGCCTTGCCGCTACAGGGGTGTTAGCTGCGCTTACTCACCCGAATCACTGACAAAAATGTCAGCTCATCGGGATTCTTGCGCTGGCTGCCTACCTGTAACGGCAATGACTTTGGATAATTTTATTCGGCAGCTCAAATGTGCTTTTAAAAATCGACTTCAATCCAGTGAATCAAGGCTGATTTCGTCCAGCGACAAGCTAAAGCTGGGGACGAAGACTTCCATAAAGTAATCCATTTCCGGGCTTTGGCGCATAGCGAGAGTTTTCTCTAACCGCGCTTTGGCTTGAATAAACTCATTATTACCGGCGGATAATTCTTCTAAACATTTTAGATAAGCGCATAGCGCATCAGCTTGTTTAACCAGCGCTTTTTCTTCTTCACTATAATAATGCTCATCCAACAGACAACGAAAATCGTGCTGTAACTCTTCTGGTAACATTTCAATCAGTTTTTGCTGCGCGACTTTTTCTATCTTCTTGTATTCATGGGCAATCTGAGGATTGTAATACTTGATTGGGGTGGGTAAGTCACCGGTTATCACTTCACTGGCATCGTGATACATCGCCAACAGCGCAATACGGTCGGCATTGAGATTGCCATTAAATTTCCGGTTTTTGATGATAGCCAATGCATGAGCGACAAATGCCACCTGCAAACTGTGCTCAGAAACATTTTCAGTGCGGACATTACGCATCAGCGGCCAGCGGTTGATGAGTTTCAAGCGGGATAGGTGGGCGAAGAAGTGACTCATAGATTTCTCTCTTTGTGGCTTTTAAAGGTAGTACGGGGGTAGCATATCAGATTGGGTTTTGGTTGATGTTGGATTTGATCGGATCCTATTTCGGTTGTTATTCGTTCATTGATTACTTTATCTCTGCGGCCTCAACCGAGCAGGAGGGCAAGCCGGCCCGCCAGCGGAATGATGAGTGAGGGAATCCACGAAGTGGACAAGCGATACGTGCGCTAGCGCAGGGGTTCCAAGGGGGTTACGCGCTTGTAACCCTTTTGGCGGTTGAGGCACCTGTAGTTAAGTGAACACCGATCCCATATCAACCGAATCGATTACCTAATCAAATCTCAACCGAACTAATCACCAAATCAAACCCTAATCAAACAATTACTGATGATAGGTCTCCAGGAATCGCCCTAACTTACCAACTGCCATCTCCAACTCATCCACGCGCGGTAAGGTCACAATTCGCACATGGTCGGGATACGGCCAGTTAAAGGCACTGCCTTGCACCAACAATACTTTTTCCTGTAACAGCAGATCCAATACCAATTTCTGATCGTCTTTCAGATTGAATTTTTTCTGATCAATGCGCGGGAACATATACAGTGCGCCCTGAGGTTTTACGCAGGAGACACCGGGGATCTGGTTGATAAGCTCCCAGGCGCGATCGCGTTGTTCATATAAACGCCCACCCGGTTGGATAAACTCACTGATGCTTTGATAGCCCCCCAGCGCGGTTTGGATTGCATGCTGCATTGGCACATTAGCGCACAACCGCATGGATGCCAGCATTTCCAAACCTTCAATGTAACCTTTGGCATGCTTCTTCGGCCCATTCAGTACCATCCAGCCCTGACGGAAACCGGCAACGCGATAAGTTTTAGACAAACCATTGAAGGTCACCGTCAGTAAATCAGGTGCCAGTGCAGCAATCGAATGATGCTGAGCTTCATCGTATAAAATCTTATCGTAGATCTCATCGGCGAAAATAATCAGGTCATTCTGGCGGGCGATTTCGACAATTTCCAGCAACAGCTCTTTGCTGTAGACCGCGCCTGTGGGGTTATTTGGGTTGATAATCACTATCCCGCGAGTGCGTGGCGTGATTTTGCTGCGGATATCATCTAAATCAGGGAACCAGCCTGATTCTTCATCACACATATAATGTACAGCTTTGCCGCTTGAAAGCGACACTGCCGCTGTCCATAACGGATAGTCGGGTGCGGGTACCAGCATTTCATCGCCAAGGTTCAACAATGCTTGCATGGATTGCACGATTAGCTCAGAAACGCCGTTCCCAATGTAGATATCCTCCACTGTCAGGTCGCGCATATTGCGAGCCTGATAGTGCTGCATAATGGCTTTGCGCGCCGAATATAGGCCTTTGGAGTCGCAATAGCCCTGTGCAGTCGGCAAATTACGGATCACATCCACCAGAATTTCATCTGGTGCATCGAAACCAAACGGGGCAGGGTTGCCGATGTTCAGTTTCAGAACCTTGTTACCTTCTTCTTCAAGACGCTTAGCTTCTTTTAGCACTGGGCCACGAATGTCGTAACAGACGTTGTCCAGTTTGCTGGATTTCTCAATGGGGGACATAAAAAATTGAGCCTTTTGCTGGTAAAAGCGTGTCCTCGCGTAGAACACGGTAAGGCGTCCAATGTACTCCGACGCCGTTGATTTTTGAAGCTCTATGCACATCTTTAGTGCAAATGACTGTTGAGTGAAAAGGGCAGGTGATATTGCCGGTATTTTTGTTGTCGAACCCACCCGTTGATGTTTGATTGATGAGTTTACCTGAAGCTTTTTCTGACAGGATTTGGCGTCTGCGGGTTTCAGCAAAAAATAGTTACCAATAAAATAAGGTCCGTTTTTTTAACTGCATGAAGACAGACGGATATGGCAATTATTGGCATCCAATCACGTTGAGTTTTAATGGTTAGGATCTGAATTCAACAGTTTATATCATCATACATATATAGCGGGGTGAAGAAAGCCAAATTTGTAAATAGGAAAACTATTAAGAATAACTAATGTTATCCTTATAGTGGCTTATCGATTATCAAATGTTAATATTTGAAATTACTCAATTAAATAAAAAAAACAGCTAAGAAAATATTGATATTTTTAATATTTTATGACGAGTTAGTCTGGGTGATTTATTTAAAATGGGGTTCTGCCGCTTTATAAATGTTTCAAAAAAGCAGAGTTTATAAAGGAAAAAATCTTCATTTATCGAAGATTTAGCGATTTTTTATGATCATATCCACAAACAAATACAGAATTTCGCCAATAGTTTTTTTTAAAAAGAGATAGCGGTAACGAAATATAAGTAAATTTTTTGCCCTACTCTAATGAGTGGGGTACTGTCATACTTAGCGTTATTCTTTATTGATGGCGCTAATACTTAAACACCAGGGTAGTTTGTAATTAGAATTCAAAAAAGTGAAGAATACACTATGACAAATGCAAATCGTCCGATAATTAATCTCGACCTCGATCTGCTTAGAACCTTTGTAGCTGTTGCTGACTTGAATACTTTTGCCTCTGCTGCGGCAGCGGTTTGTCGAACTCAATCAGCAGTTAGCCAACAAATGCAACGGTTAGAACAGTTAGTTGGTAAGGAGTTATTTGCCCGTCACGGGCGTAACAAATTACTCACTGAACATGGTCTCCAGTTACTTGGCTATGCTAGAAAAATATTACGTTTCAATGATGAAGCTTGTACGTCGCTGATGTATAGCAATGTAGAAGGGTCACTTATTATCGGCGCATCTGATGATACTGCCGATACACTGTTACCTTTCTTGCTAAACCGAGTGGCGACGCTATATCCTCGGCTGGCTATTGATGTGCGGGTAAAACGTAGCCCACTCATTGTTGACATGCTGAGTGATGGCGAAGTGGATCTGGCTATTACCACCGCTAAGGTCGACACCCACCCTCATGTAATTTTAAGAACATCACCGACGCTTTGGTATTGTTCTGCCGATTATCAGTTCCAACCCGGTGAATCAGTCCCTTTAGTCGTTATGGATGAGCCAAGCCCATTCCGTGATATGGCAATAGAATATCTGACCAGGGCCGGTATAGCATGGCGTATTGCCTATGTTGCCTCTTCGCTTTCTGCCATCCGTGCAGCAGTGAGAGCAGGGCTGGGTGTGACCGCCAGACCGATAGAAATGATGAGCCCTGATTTGCGCGTATTGGGAGAAATAGAAGGGCTACCTCGTCTGCCTGAAACCCATTATTCATTATGCAAAGTCAGTGAGTGCGGCAATGAATTGGCCTTGGCCATTTTCGACGCCATGCAGACGGGTCATCAACATGGTTTGCAGTCCGGTGTGGATTTAATGCTAGATTCTGATTATGTCATAGACGATAAAAGTTAAGTTTCTGTTTGCATAAATCATCATAAGCCCCTTATTTTAGGGGCTTTTTTTATGTTCATTTTTATGAAAAACCCTTTTTTATCACTTTCAGTTTAATTCCATGAGTAAAATGTCGTTTTATTTTACTTATAGCGATTTTTTCTACCGCGTACAGCAGTAATAGACCTTATTAAACTGGTGGTTAATATCGTTTTTTTATTAAAAACTTATTTTTTATTAAAACATCGTTTCATTTTTTTAAATAAAAAAACACAACTTTTCGTGCCGAATATTTATGAAATAACACTCAAAACGTGTTCTGGATCAAAAAAATACCCCTAGCTAGTGAGTGGAAGAACCGGTTATTCCTGAGACAATGGTATAGTTATAACGAAACATCCACATTGGTTTATAGGTGTATGTTCTGACTTAACAAATTACTGACTCGATTTAGCTTGCAGGTTCGCACCAATTGTTAAGTAAGATCGTGCGTTTGTAAATTAATCTGTAGTTACTTTTGTCAAAGTTGACAAAAGGTTACTGAAAGGAGTAAAAAGCCCACAGTAAAACACTGGCTAAACAGTTGTAAAGACAGTGTGTTTTGTGTGGTTTTTATCCTTCCCTTTGAATCGATGTGGTGCACTAACTGCCAACACAAGAGCAGGATGTTCGACGCCACTTTTGATGAGTAAGCAATGAGTATGTCAACAACCACTGAAGTTATCGCTCATCATTGGGCGTTTGCTGTATTCCTGATCGGCGCTATCGGGCTGTGCGGTTTGATGCTGCTAGGTGCGTTCTTTCTGGGCGGGAGAGCTCGGGCCCGTGCCAAAAACGTCCCTTATGAGTCGGGTATTGATTCAGTAGGCTCCGCGCGCATGCGTCTGTCTGCCAAATTTTACCTGGTCGCTATGTTCTTTGTTATTTTCGATGTCGAAGCCTTGTACCTGTATGCGTGGTCAATCTCTATTAGAGAGAGTGGCTGGATAGGCTTTATCGAAGCAACCATTTTCATTTTGGTGCTCTTGGCTGGTTTGGTTTATCTGGTGCGTATTGGCGCTCTAGATTGGACTCCTACGCGTTCTAACCGCCGCGTGAGCAAACCGAGCATAGTCAGATACGCCAGCAGTCATCCGCAAGATATACCTAAAGAAATTGATGTTGCAGGTCGGCAGCAAGCGAGCGAATCCCGATAAGTTTACCCAGGTAAGCAATTCAGGTGAGGGCGCACAGCTAACAACCCTGTGGCTTCAAGCACAAAAGGTATAGTGGTCAATAAATACAGCGAGGCATTAACATGGACTATACGCTCACCCGCATAGACCCTAACGGTGAGAATGACCGTTACCCCCTGCAAACTCAGGAAACCGTCAGCGGCGATCCTCTCGAGCAACATGTCCACCGTAGTGTTTACATGGGTAAACTTGAGCATGCCATGCATGACATGGTGAACTGGGGGCGTAAGAACTCTCTTTGGCCGTATAACTTCGGTCTTTCCTGCTGTTATGTCGAGATGGTGACTTCGTTCACTGCCGTGCATGACGTGGCACGTTTCGGTGCCGAAGTATTGCGTGCCTCCCCGCGCCAGGCCGATTTCATGGTCGTGGCCGGTACCTGCTTTACTAAAATGGCCCCAGTTATTCAGCGTTTGTATGAACAAATGCTGGAACCAAAATGGGTTATTTCCATGGGCGCCTGTGCCAACTCCGGCGGTATGTACGATATCTATTCTGTCGTGCAAGGTGTGGATAAATTCCTGCCGGTAGATGTGTACATCCCTGGCTGCCCACCGCGCCCAGAAGCCTATATGCAAGCATTGTTGTTGCTACAGGAATCTATCGGTAAAGAGCGCCGTCCTCTCTCTTGGGTTGTGGGTGATCAAGGTGTTTATCGCGCCAACATGCAGCCAGAAAGAGAACGTAAGCATGCTGAACGAATTGCAGTAACTAACCTGCGTACCCCTGACGAAATCTAATATTGCCTTTAGGCGTAAGATTTTGGTGCGTAAGTGATTTGTTTTTGGAGAGATCCGTTTTTTTTCCAGAACATGTGTGCGGCAAATAACCACAAAATGACACATTCAGTGTGGTGAAAAAACAGTGTGGTGAATAAATAATGACCGATTTAACGACGTCCGACAGCACCCAGCCAGCATGGCAGACCCGAGACCATCTTGATGACCCGGTGATGGGTGAACTGTCGAACCGTTTTGGGCCAGAGGCCTTTGTTGTTCAAGCCACTCGTACCGGTATGCCCGTGGTATGGGTGAAGCGTGAACAATTGCTGGAAGTAATGACGTTCCTGAGAAAACAACCGAAGCCGTATGTCATGCTGTTTGACCTGCATGGTGTAGATGAGCGACTTCGTACTCACCGCCAGGGCCTCCCTGCTGCGGATTTTTCTGTTTTCTATCATCTGCTTTCCATCGAGCGCAACCGCGACATCATGCTGAAAGTGGCACTGTCTGAAAAAGACTTGCACGTGTCCACAGCAACCAAGATTTTCCCTAATGCCAACTGGTATGAGCGCGAAACTTGGGAAATGTTCGGTATTACCTTTGATGGTCACCCGCATCTGACGCGCATCATGATGCCGCAGAGTTGGGAAGGTCATCCGCTGCGAAAAGACTATCCCGCTCGTGCTACCGAGTTTGATCCCTTTGTGCTGACCAAGCAGAAAGAAGATCTGGAAATGGAATCACTGACTTTCAAACCTGAAGATTGGGGTATGAAGCGCGGGACCGAAAATGAGGACTTTATGTTCCTTAACCTCGGCCCAAACCACCCCTCTTCACACGGTGCGTTCCGTATCGTGTTGCAGCTTGATGGTGAAGAGATTGTCGACTGTGTGCCAGATGTGGGTTACCACCACCGTGGTGCGGAGAAGATGGGCGAGCGCCAGTCTTGGCACAGCTACATTCCTTATACCGACCGTATTGAATATCTTGGCGGCTGCGTTAACGAAATGCCTTACGTGCTGGCAGTTGAAAAACTGGCGGGCATTGAAGTGCCGGATCGCGTTAAAACCATCCGCGTCATGCTGTCTGAGTTATTCCGTATTAACAGTCACTTACTGTACATCAGTACTTTCATCCAGGACGTCGGTGCCATGACGCCGGTGTTCTTTGCCTTTACCGATCGGCAGAAAGTATACGATTTAGTGGAAGCAATCACTGGTTTCCGTATGCATCCGGCTTGGTTCCGTATTGGCGGTGTTGCGCATGACCTGCCGCGTGGCTGGGAACGTTTGCTGCGTGACTTCCTTGACTGGATGCCAAAACGCCTTGATTCCTACGTCAAAGCAGCTTTGCAGAACAGTATCCTGAAAGGGCGTTCTGTCGGTGTGGCCGCCTATAATTCCAAAGAAGCATTGGAATGGGGGGTGACCGGTGCTGGCTTGCGTGCTACTGGCGTTGAGTTTGATGTGCGTAAATGGCGTCCATATTCCGGCTACGAAAACTTTGATTTCGAAGTGCCCGTCGGTAACAACGGCGACTGTTATGACCGCGTGATGTTGAAAGTGGAGGAATTGCGTCAAAGCCTGCGCATTCTGGAGCAATGTTATAAAAACATGCCAGAAGGCCCATTCAAGGCCGACCACCCACTCACGACTCCGCCACCGAAAGAAAGAACGCTGCAACATATCGAAACGCTGATTACTCACTTCCTGCAAGTTTCATGGGGCCCAGTGATGCCAGCTAACGAATCATTCCAAATGGTTGAAGCGACCAAAGGGATCAACAGCTACTATCTGACCAGTGACGCCAGCACCATGAGCTATCGCACTCGGATACGCACGCCAAGCTATGCCCATTTGCAGCAGATCCCATCGGTTATCCGTGGCAGCCTGGTATCTGACCTGATCGTCTATCTGGGCAGTATCGATTTTGTAATGTCTGATGTGGACCGCTAATTATGAGCTACCAAAAAGAGACTCAGGTGAGTAACGAAAGCCAAAATGTGGCGAATCTGGCAGTCAATGCGGCTGAACCAGCCATCACAGCTGAAGTTTTCGAATTGAGCGCTGAAGAACGTGATGCTATCGAACATGAAAAGCACCATTACGAAGATGCCCGCGCCGCGTCGATAGAAGCACTGAAAATTGTGCAGAAACAACGCGGTTGGGTGCCGGATGGGGCGATTCACGCCATTGCTGAAGTGCTGGGTATCCCGGCCAGTGATGTTGAAGGTGTCGCGACATTCTACAGCCAGATCTTCCGCCAACCTGTTGGGCGTCATGTGATCCGTTACTGTGACAGCGTGGTGTGCCACATCACCGGTTATCAGGGGATCCAAGCCGCGATTTCGAAAAAACTCAGTATTCAGCCAGGTCAGACGACCTTTGATGGCCGTTTTACACTGCTGCCAACCTGCTGCTTGGGTAACTGTGACCGTGGCCCGACCATGATGATCGACGACGATACGCACAGCTACCTGAAACCTGAAGATATTGAGAAGTTACTGGAGCAATATCCATGACAATTCATTCAGGTTTTACCAAAGAGATCGTCCGCACACCAGAAATGCACCCGCTGACCTGGCGTTTGCGCGATGACAAACAGCCGGTGTGGCTGGATGAATATCGCAGCAAAAACGGCTATGCCGGCGCTGAAAAAGCCTTAAAAGGCATGGCACCGCCTGATGTTGTTAGCTTGGTCAAAGACGCTGGCCTGAAAGGGCGCGGCGGTGCTGGCTTCTCCACTGGTTTGAAGTGGAGCTTGATGCCAAAAGACGAAAGCATGAACATCCGCTATCTGCTGTGTAACGCCGATGAGATGGAACCGGGCACCTATAAAGACCGCCTGCTGATGGAGCAATTACCGCACTTGCTGGTGGAAGGGATGCTGATCAGTGCCTTTGCGCTGAAAGCTTACCGCGGTTACATCTTCCTGCGTGGTGAATATATCGAGGCCGCCGTTCACTTGCGCCGTGCGATTGCCGAGGCCACCGAAGCCGGTTTGCTGGGTAAAAACATTATGGGCAGCGGCTTTGATTTTGAGCTGATTGTGCATACCGGCGCTGGGCGTTATATCTGCGGTGAAGAAACCGCCTTGATTAACTCGCTGGAAGGCCGCCGCGCTAACCCGCGTTCCAAACCGCCGTTCCCGGCCTCTTCCGGTGTTTGGGGCAAGCCAACTTGCGTCAATAACGTGGAAACTCTGTGTAACGTTCCGGCCATTCTTGAGCATGGTGTGGAGTGGTATCAGGGGATTACCGCCGGTAAAAGTAACGATGCCGGTACCAAACTGATGGGCTTCTCAGGCCGGGTGAAAAATCCGGGTTTGTGGGAATTGCCATTTGGTATCAGCGCCCGTGAAATTCTGGAAGATTACGCCGGTGGCATGCGCGATGGCCTGAAGTTCAAAGCCTGGCAGCCGGGTGGGGCAGGGACTGACTTCCTGACCGCCGACCATCTGGACTTGCCGATGGATTTCGAAAACATCGCCAAAGCAGGCAGCCGGTTAGGGACTGCATTGGCCATGGCGGTAGACCACGAAATCGGTATGGTGCCGCTGGTGCGCAATCTGGAAGAGTTCTTTTCCCGTGAATCTTGTGGCTGGTGTACCCCGTGCCGCGATGGTTTGCCATGGAGCGTGAAGATCCTGCGTGCACTGGAACGCGGCGAGGGTCAGCCGGGCGACATCGAGACGCTGGAACAGCTGTGCCGCTTCTTGGGGCCGGGCAAAACCTTCTGTGCTCACGCGCCGGGCGCGGTTGAACCACTACAAAGCGCGATCAAATATTTCCGGGAAGAATTCGAAGCCGGGATCGCCGCGATTGACTATGGCAACACCCAAGCCATAGCCGGTATTCAACCGAATAACCTATTGAAGCAACGTTGGTAGCCCTGATGGATGCCCCCGTCCCGTTTATCCGGAACCGGTCATTCATCCCGCCAGAATTTTTGATTAATGCTTGCCTTATGGCAAGCCACTTGGAAGCATGCTGACTATGGCTACGATTCATGTAGACGGCAAAGAATACGACGTAAACGGGGCCGACAACCTGTTACAAGCTTGTCTCTCCCTGGGACTCGATATTCCTTACTTTTGCTGGCATCCGGCGCTGGGAAGCGTCGGCGCTTGCCGCCAATGTGCGGTAAAGCAATACCAAAACGCCGACGACACTCGTGGGCGTTTGGTGATGTCTTGTATGACGCCAGCCACCGATGGAACCTTTATTTCCATTGATGACGGCGAAGCCAAAGCGTTCCGCGCGAGTGTGGTTGAATGGTTAATGACCAACCATCCGCACGATTGCCCGGTCTGTGAAGAAGGGGGGAACTGTCATCTACAAGATATGACAGTGATGACCGGCCACAGTTTCCGCCGCTATCGCTTTAGCAAACGGACTCACCAAAATCAGGATCTCGGCCCGTTCATTTCCCACGAAATGAACCGCTGTATCGCCTGTTATCGCTGTGTGCGTTACTACAAAGATTATGCTGATGGCACTGACTTTGGCGTCTACGGTGCACACGATAACGTCTACTTTGGTCGCACCGAGAGCGGCACGCTGGAAAGCGAGTTCTCGGGCAACCTGGTCGAAGTGTGCCCGACCGGCGTATTCACCGATAAAACCCATTCCGAGCGTTATAACCGTAAATGGGATATGCAGTTCGCGCCAAGTATCTGCCAACAATGCAGTGTGGGTTGCAACACCAGCCCGGGCGAACGCTACGGTGAATTGCGCCGTATCGAAAACCGTTACAACGGCAGCGTGAACCACTACTTTATGTGTGACCGCGGCCGTTTTGGTTATGGCTACGTCAACCGCAAAGACCGCCCACGTCAGCCGCAGCAATTGCGTGGCAATGACTGGATCCACCTCAACGCCGAGCAGGCGATGCAAGGTGCGGCGGATATTTTACGTCAGGCGAAGAAAACCATTGGTATCGGTTCACCTCGCGCCAGTTTGGAAAGCAACTTTGCGCTGCGCGAATTGGTCGGCGCGGAAAACTTCTATACCGGTATCGCCGCCAGCGAACAACAACGCCTGCAATTGATGCTGAAAGTTCTGCAAGAAGGCGGAGTTTATACGCCGTCACTGCGCGAAATTGAAAGCTATGATGCGGTATTGATTCTGGGTGAAGATTTGACTCAGACCGGCGCACGTATCGCGCTGTCTGTTCGTCAGGCGGTGAAAGGCAAAGCCCGTGAAATGGCTGCCGCACAAAAAGTGGCTGACTGGCAGATTGCCGCCATCATGAACATTGGCCAGCATGCTAAACATCCGCTGTTTATCACTAACGTTGATAATACCCGCATGGATGATATCGCGGCATGGAACTACCGTGCGCCAGTGGATGATCAGGCGCGGTTAGGTTTTGCCATTGCTCATGCATTGGATGAATCCGCGCCCGCAGTGGATGATTTAGCGAAAGAACTGAAAGGTAAAGTGGATATCATTGTGCAGGCGCTAGCCGGTGCGAAGAAGCCATTGATTATTACCGGCAGCAATGCGGGCAGCGATGCCATCATTGAAGCCGCAGCTAACGTGGCGAAAGCTCTGAAAGGCCGTGGTTCTGACGTCGGTATTACTTTCGTCGCCAGCGCGGCTAACAGCATCGGTCTGACCATGATCGGCGGCGGCTCTCTGGATCAAGCATTGGCGTCGTTGACCCAAGGTGATGCAGACAGCGTTATCGTGATGGAAAACGATCTTTATCGCCATGCAGCAAAAGACAAAGTTGATGTGGCATTGGATAAAGTCGCCAACCTGATTGTGGTTGATCATCAGCGCACCGCCATCATGGACAAAGCGAACTTGATTTTGTCAGCAGCCAGTTTTGCTGAAAGTGATGGGACGCTGGTCAATCAGGAGGGCCGCGCTCAGCGCTTCTTCCAGGTTTATGATCCAACCTATTATGACGACCCGAAAAAACCGGAAAACAACAGCATCATGCTGGAAAGCTGGCGTTGGTTGCACTCGCTGCACTCAACTTACACCAGCCGCCATGTGGACTGGACGCAACTTGATCACGTGATTCAAGCCTGTGTTGCGGCATTGCCGCAGTTGGAAGGGATTGTTGAAGCCGCACCGGATGCCACTTTCCGCATTCGTGGTCAGAAACTGGCGCGTTCGCCAATTCGCTACAGTGGCCGTACCGCCATGCGCGCAGATATCAGTGTGCACGAACCGCGCCAGCCGCAGGATATCGACACGCCGTTTGCCTTCTCAATGGAGGGGAACAACAGCCCACTGGCTGACCGCCAGCAGATCCCATTTGCCTGGGCGCCGGGTTGGAACTCACCGCAAGCATGGAATAAATTCCAGGCGGAAGTGGGCGGCAGTCTGCGCTTTGGTGATCCGGGTGTGCGCCTGATTATCGCTGGGGAGGGAACACTGGGTTACTTCGATTCAGTTCCGCCGGCCTTTGCCGCCAATGCTGAAAACTGGCAAATTGCCCCTTACTACCACCTGTTTGGTAGTGAAGAGATGTCTCAGCGTTCAGATGTCATCCAGCAGCGCATGCCAGCACCTTATGTGATGGTCAATCCTGCTGATGCAGCCCGTCTCGGGGTTAATCTCGGTACGCTGGTGGAATTCAACTGCGCCGGTCAGACTTTGCGTCTGCCAGTGCGTTTGAGTGAAACCTTGGCTCAGGGCCAGGTCGGCTTGCCGCTTGGCTTACCGGGTATTCCGCCAATTATGGTGGGTGCGCGCGTTGAGAATCTGCGGGAGGCAGTGCTATGAGCTGGTTTACCCCTGAATTGATTGAGATTTTAATCTCTGTCCTGAAAGCGGTAGTGATTCTGCTGGTCGTGGTGACTTGCGGTGCATTTATGAGCTTCGGCGAGCGCCGCTTGCTGGGCTTGTTCCAGAACCGTTACGGGCCAAACCGTGTCGGCTGGGGCGGGTCATTGCAGCTGGTTGCTGACATGATCAAAATGTTCTTCAAAGAAGACTGGGTGCCGAAGTTCTCCGACCGGGCTATTTTTACCTTAGCCCCGGTGATTGCTTTTACCTCGCTGCTGCTGTCTTTCGCCATCGTCCCGGTCAGCCCGACCTGGGCGGTTGCAGACTTGAATATCGGTATTTTGTTCTTCCTGATGATGGCGGGGCTGGCGGTCTACGCTGTGCTGTTCGCCGGTTGGGCCAGTAATAACAAATATTCTCTGTTAGGGGCAATGCGTGCTTCGGCACAAACCCTGAGCTACGAAGTGTTCCTCGGCCTGTCCTTGATGGGTGTGGTGGCGCAGGCTGGCTCCTTTAACATGCAGGATATTGTTAACTCTCAGGAACACGTCTGGAATGTTATCCCGCAATTCTTTGGTTTCTTGACCTTTGCTATTGCGGGGGTGGCAGTTTGTCACCGTCATCCCTTTGACCAGCCAGAAGCTGAACAAGAACTGGCCGATGGTTACCACATTGAATATTCCGGTATGAAATTCGGTCTGTTCTTCGTCGGTGAATACATTGGTATCGTGACTGTCTCTGCACTGATAGTCACCTTGTTCTTTGGTGGTTGGCAAGGCCCGTTCTTGCCGCCATTTATCTGGTTTGCGCTGAAAACGGCTTTCTTCATGGTGATGTTCATTCTGATCCGTGCATCCTTGCCGCGCCCACGTTATGACCAAGTGATGTCATTCGGCTGGAAAGTTTGCTTGCCGTTGACCCTGCTGAATCTGCTGGCGACTGCCGCGGTCATTTTGTATAACGCTCAATAAGGGGTGAATGAACCATGACGTTGAAAGAGTTAGTGGTTGGTTTCGGCACCCAAGTGCGCAGCCTGTGGATGATTGGCCTTCATGCCTTCCACAAGCGCGAAACCCAAATGTATCCGGAAGAGCCGGTTTACCTGCCGCCGCGCTATCGTGGCCGCATCGTGCTGACGCGCGACCCCGATGGTGAAGAGCGCTGTGTTGCTTGTAACCTGTGTGCGGTTGCCTGCCCGGTTGGCTGTATCTCATTACAGAAAGCTGAGCATAAAGATGGTCGCTGGTATCCGGAGTTCTTCCGTATCAACTTCTCCCGCTGCATTTTCTGTGGCCTGTGTGAAGAAGCTTGCCCGACTACCGCTATCCAGCTGACGCCAGATTTCGAAATGGGTGAGTTCAAACGCCAGGATCTGGTGTATGAGAAAGAAGACTTGTTGATCTCGGGGCCGGGTAAATATCCGGAATATAATTTCTACCGGATGTCCGGTATGGCGATTGACGGCAAGCCGAAAGGCGAAGCCGAAAATGAAGCCAAACCGATCGACGTTAAAGGTCTAATGCCTTAGGAGCCAGCGTCCATGGAATTTGCATTTTATATTGCAGCATTGGTGGCAGTGGTGGCGACTATTCGCGTTATCACTCACACCAACCCGGTACATGCGCTGCTGTACCTGATTATCTCTTTGCTGGCTATCTCGGCGGTATTTTTCTCGCTGGGCGCTTACTTTGCCGGTGCGTTGGAAATCATCGTGTATGCCGGTGCCATTATGGTGCTGTTCGTGTTCGTGGTGATGATGCTGAACCTGGGTAAGGTCGAGCAACAAGAGCGCGATTGGCTGAAACCGAGCTTGTGGATTGGCCCCGGCTTACTGGCCTTGCTGCTGCTGTCGGTACTGATTTATGCCATTAGCTCGTTAACTCATCAAGGTATCACTGGCGAAATGGTCGATGCCAAAGCGGTGGGTATCAGCTTGTTTGGCCCTTATGTGCTGGCGGTTGAATTGGCGTCAATGCTGCTGTTGGCCGGTCTGGTGGTTGCTTTCCATATCGGACGTGAGCACAAGCCGGGTGAAGTGCTGGGCGCAAGTGACAGCGCGAAAAGAAAAACGGAGGAACAAGCATGATCCCTCTACAACATGGCCTTATTTTGGCGGCCATCCTGTTTGTGCTGGGGCTGACAGGGTTAGTGATCCGTCGCAACTTGCTGTTTATGCTGATAAGCCTTGAAGTGATGATCAACGCGGCGGCGCTCGCTTTTGTCGTGGCGGGCAGTTTTTGGGGGCAGGCTGACGGTCAGGTGATGTATATCCTGGTGATTACACTGGCGGCAGCCGAGGCCAGTATTGGTCTGGCATTGCTGTTACAGCTGTATCGTCGCCGTCATACTCTGAATATCGACACAGTCAGTGAGATGCGCGGATGAACCTATTATATTTAACAATTCTGCTGCCACTGCTGGGCTTCTTGCTGTTGGCATTCTCCCGTGGTCGTTGGTCTGAAAACACCTCCGCCACTGTCGGGGTGGGGTCGATTGGCCTGACTGCGTTAGTCACACTGTATGTTGCGGTGGACTTTCTTAGTCAAAAAGCCACCGGGGTTCAGGTGTTTAACCAAACCCTGTGGAACTGGATGTCAGTCGGCACTTTCAACATTCCGTTGACCCTGACACTGGACGGCCTGTCGCTGACCATGCTGTCTGTTGTCACCGGCGTGGGCTTCCTTATCCACATGTATGCCTCTTGGTATATGCGTGGGGAAGAGGGCTATTCCCGCTTCTTCGCCTACACCAACCTGTTTATCGCCAGTATGGTGGTTTTGGTGCTGGCCGATAACCTGATGCTGATGTATCTGGGTTGGGAAGGTGTGGGTCTGTGCAGTTACCTGCTGATCGGTTTCTACTACACTAATCCGGCTAATGGCGCGGCGGCGATGAAAGCCTTTATCGTGACCCGCGTGGGTGACGTGTTCCTGGCCATCGCGCTGTTCATCCTTTATCAAGAATTGGGCACGCTAAACATTCGTGAGCTGATGGTATTGGCACCGCAGCAACTGGAAATGGGCGGAACGGCCATTACCTGGGCGACGCTAATGCTACTCGGTGGGGCGGTCGGTAAGTCGGCGCAGTTGCCATTACAAACCTGGCTGGCCGATGCGATGGCTGGCCCGACCCCAGTTTCCGCGCTTATCCATGCGGCGACCATGGTCACCGCCGGTGTCTATCTGATTGCCCGTACTCACGGCCTGTTCCTGATGGCGCCAGAAGTGTTGCATCTGGTGGGGATTATCGGGGCGGTAACACTGGTATTGGCGGGTTTTGCTGCACTGGTGCAAACCGACATCAAGCGGGTGCTGGCGTATTCCACCATGAGCCAAATTGGTTACATGTTCCTGGCGCTTGGCGTTCAGGCGTGGGATGCGGCTATCTTCCACCTGATGACCCATGCATTCTTCAAAGCATTACTGTTCCTCTCTTCAGGCTCAGTCATTCTGGCCTGTCACCACGAGCAGAATATCTTCAAAATGGGCGGTCTGCGTAAGACCATTCCATTGGTGTATATCTGCTTCCTGGTGGGTGGCGCGGCGCTGGCAGCATTGCCAATCGTCACCGCAGGCTTCTACAGTAAAGACGAAATTCTGTGGGGCGCATTGGCCAGTGGCCATATCAATCTGATGGTCGCCGGGCTGGTGGGGGCATTCCTCACCGCGCTGTATACCTTCCGGATGATTTTCATTGTGTTCCATGGCGAGCCAAAAACCAAAGCGCATCCGGTCAAAGGCATCACTCACAGCCTGCCGCTGCTCGTGTTGCTGGTGCTATCGACATTTGTTGGCGCGCTGATAACTCCGCCACTCGCGGGTGTCTTGCCAGAGCTTCATTTCGGTGAAGAGGGCAAAATGCCGCTGGAAATCTTCTCCGGCGTGCTGGTGGTGATTGGTATCGCACTGGCAGCAATGCTGTATCTGGGCAAACGTCAGCTGGTAAACAGCATCGCGCAAAGTGCGCCGGGCCGCTTCTTTACGGTCTGGTGGTTCCACGCGTGGGGCTTCGACTGGCTGTACCGAAACGTGTTTGTCCGCCCGTATCTGTGGATTGCAAAAGTGTTGCAACGTGATCCGCTGAACTCACTGATGAATACCCCGGCGGTGCTTGCGCGCTGGAGTAATCGCGGTTTGACCGTCAGTGAAAATGGACAGGTGCGTTGGTATGTCGCGTCTATAGGTTTGGGTGCAGTCGTTGTACTGGCTCTGTTGCTTTTCGTTTAATTAGGGACACAAAACGCCATGCTATTACCTTGGCTAATTCTTATCCCCTTTATCGGCGGCTTACTGTCTTGGCAGTGTGAGCGCTTCGGTACCAGAGTACCGCGTTGGATAGCGCTACTCGCGATGGGGCTGACATTGGTGCTCTCCCTACAACTGTGGGTGCAGGGCAACTATTCACTGATGAACCCGGCGGGTATCCCGCAGTGGCAGTCAGAATTCACCTTGCCGTGGATCCCACGGTTCGGCATTTCATTCCATCTGGCTTTAGATGGGTTGTCTTTGCTGATGGTGGTGCTGACCGGCCTGTTGGGCGTGCTGGCTATCCTCTGTTCGTGGCGTGAAATTCAGCGCAACCAGGGTTTCTTCTACCTGAATCTGTTGTGGATTCTGGGTGGAGTTATCGGCGTGTTCCTCGCCATCGACATGTTCCTGTTCTTCTTCTTCTGGGAAATGATGTTGGTGCCGATGTACTTCCTGATTGCCTTGTGGGGTCACAAAGCATCAGACGGTAAAACGCGCATCGCGGCGGCCACCAAGTTCTTCATCTATACCCAGGCCAGCGGTCTTATCATGCTGATCGCCATTCTGGGGCTGGTGTTTGTGCACTACAAAGCCACCGGTATCTGGACTTTCAACTATGAAGATTTGTTGAAAACCCCGATGTCCCATAATGTCGAATGGTTGCTGATGCTGGGCTTCTTTATCGCGTTTGCGGTAAAAATGCCGGTCGTGCCATTGCACGGCTGGTTGCCAGATGCACACAGTCAGGCACCCACGGCGGGTTCTGTCGACTTGGCGGGGATTTTGCTGAAAACCGCGGCCTATGGTTTGCTGCGTTTCAGCTTGCCATTGTTCCCGACCGCCTCGCAAGAGTTTGCGCCAATCGCTATGTGGTTAGGGGTGATAGGCATCTTCTACGGTGCATGGATGGCATTCTGCCAGACCGATATCAAGCGCCTGATTGCTTACACCAGCGTATCGCACATGGGCTTTGTGTTGATTGCCATCTACACCGGTAGCCAACTGGCTTACCAAGGTGCGGTTATCCAGATGATTGCCCACGGTTTGTCAGCCGCCGGTATGTTCATCATCTGCGGCCAGTTGTATGAGCGCCTGCATACCCGTGATATGCGCCAAATGGGCGGCCTGTGGGGCCGAATCAAATATTTGCCTGCGCTGTCGCTGTTCTTCGCGGTGGCCACATTGGGGATGCCGGGTACCGGTAACTTCGTCGGCGAGTTCATGATCCTGTTCGGCAGCTTCCAGGTGGTTCCGGTGATTACCGTTATCTCTACTTTTGGGCTGGTTTTTGCTTCGGTTTACTCGCTTATCATGATGCAGCGTGCCTATTACGGCGCGCCAAAATCTGAAGAAGCGTTGCCGGGTATGAGTGCAAGGGAACTGTCTATCATCCTGCTGTTAGTGGTGTTGCTAGTGTTGCTGGGGGTTTATCCGCAACCCATTCTCGACACTTCCCATGCTGCGATGAGTAATGTACAGCAGTGGTTCAATGCTTCATCTATTATTCCAGCTCAATCACTTATAACAACAAGGCCGTAATTCGCCATGACAATAACTCCTCAACAACTGATCGCAATGCTACCGCTGTTGATCGTCGGATTGACGGTGGTGGTTGTGATGCTGTCCATTGCGTGGCGACGCGATCACTTTATCAACGCCACTCTGACGGTTATCGGGCTTAACCTGGCGCTGCTGTCACTTTACTTTGTCGGCCAGGTCGGGCCGATGGATGTCACGCCGCTGATGCGGGTTGACGGCTACGCGATGTTCTATACCGGGCTGGTGATTGTGGCCAGTCTGGCGACCAGTACTTTTGCTTATCCGTGGCTCAATGGCTATCCGGATAACCGCGAAGAGTTCTACCTGCTGGTGCTGATCGCCACTATGGGCGGCATTCTGCTCGCCAGTGCCAATCATCTGGCGTCGCTGTTCCTCGGTATTGAACTGATTTCCTTGCCGCTGTTTGGTCTGATTGGCTATGCCTATCGCCAGAAGCGCTCATTGGAAGCCAGTATCAAATACATGCTGCTGTCTGCGGCGGCATCGTCATTCCTGCTGTTCGGCATGGCGCTGTTGTATGCGGAATCCGGTAGCTTGTCTTTCGCCGGTCTGGGCAAAAGCCTGAGTGACTCTATGGTCCACAGGCCGCTGATTCTGGCCGGTCTTGGGATGATGATTGTCGGCCTCGGCTTTAAGTTGTCGCTGGTGCCGTTCCAACTGTGGACGCCGGATGTGTATCAGGGCGCGCCTGCCCCGGTATCTACTTTCCTGGCAACCGCCAGTAAGATTGCCATCTTTGCCGTGGTGATGCGCTTGTTCCTGTATGCGCCAGCCGCTGACAGTGAAGCGGTGCGGTTGGTGCTCTCGCTGATTGCAGTGGCATCAATTCTGTTCGGTAACTTGATGGCGATTAGCCAGACCAACATTAAGCGCCTGTTGGGTTACTCCTCTATCGCGCACCTTGGCTATTTGCTGATTGCGTTGGTGGCAGTACAAACTCATCAACTGGCTCTGGAAACTGTCGGCGTTTATCTGGCCGGTTACCTGTTCAGCAGCTTGGGGGCTTTCGGGGTGGTCAGCTTGATGTCCAGCCCATACAAAGGCCCGGATGCAGAGTCACTGTTCTCCTACCGTGGGTTGTTCTGGCACAAGCCAATTTTGTCTGCGGTGATGACGGTGATGATGTTGTCACTGGCCGGTATCCCAATGACATTGGGCTTTATCGGTAAGTTCTTTGTGGTGGCAATGGGGGTGAGCGCCAATCTGTGGTGGCTGACCGGCGCTGTGGTACTGGGCAGCGCCATCGGCCTGTACTACTATCTGCGCGTGACTGTCAGTTTGTTCCTCAGTGCGCCGGAAACATTGGTCCGCGACACACCAAGCAACTGGGCATTGACTGCCGGTGGTGTGGTGGTACTGATTTCCGCGATTCTGGTGCTGTTCCTGGGTGTCTACCCGCAGCCGTTGATTTCGCTGGTGCAGTTGGCTCAGCCGCTGATGTAATTCATTGTTAAGTCGCTCTAAAAAACCCCCTGTTAGCTGAAAGGCGCAGGGGGTTTTGTTTTATGGCAGGGTAAGGTTATATAAGGTGGGGTGGGGTAAAGTACTGAGCGGCAGAGCTATTTCAGTGAGATATATTTGCCACTGATTTCCCTCTCTATTTTTTAAGGATATTTATGCTGTGCTGTGTGCCTATGAACTTACCAAATAGTGATGATTACTATTATAAAAAATATGATCCAGTGGATGATTTTTTATCAATGCCAAATGCAGATGAATTAATTCAAAAAGGTGATTTTTTTAAAGATAGAAAAACCATTAATTTCTCGCTTGAACAGGCCAAAGACAATGAAAGCTTCAACGCGGTGATGATAGAAAAAGCCTATTTTTTAGTCAATGGGGATAATGTTTATACGGAAAAACCTGTTTTTTCTCAAATTGATATGGCTAATATCATTGCTCTAAAGGCGTCGAAATTATTACAGGAAGGAATAGACAAAAGAAATTCGTACTATGTTACAGCGGGAGCACTACTCGATCACGTCATCGCTGAAAATTTCAGCGATGTCCGCGCAATTGATATCAATAATAGTGATTGGGTCGCTAACAATCGGTTAGCTAAGGCAATGAAATCATGCATTAAAGATAATCATGATCAAACTAATATTAATGCGGTAATCTCAGATAGAGTCATCCAGTATTATCAGCATATAAATCAAGGGGATTCTTTTTTAGGTTGCGACCCTAAAGTACTCACTAATGCACTGCTTTCCACTATTTTTAATTTCCAAACGCAAATAACATCATATGCTGACGATAAGGGTTTTTTTAGTGAATTGACAGCAAGTGGTGATAAGCGAACTATTAATAAACGTGAGTGTATGGTATTTCCAGATTACGGATAGTATTTGTTATGCGATCCTAGTCACATAATAAATGTAATAGTAACAGCGGCATTTATATTTTTGTGACAAATATTGCAACTTATCTCCTCGATTTAGGTAAACTGCGCGACTTTCACCCAATCGATATTGGGTTTGATACTTTCGCGCAGGTAAATACTGATGAACGTTATTCTGATGATTGCCATTACCACTGGCATTCTCTCAGGTATTTGGGGTTGGGTTGCGGTCAGCCTGGGGCTTATTAGTTGGGCGGGTTTTCTGGGCTGTACCGCCTACTTTGCTTGCCCACAAGGCGGTTTAAGAGGTTTGCTGATCACCCTGTTAACCTGCGCGAGCGGGGTATTTTGGGCGATGATGATTATTCAGGGCAGCGCGGTGCAGCCAGAATGGGCCATTCTTGGCTATGCTCTGACGGGTATAGTGGCATTTTTGATGTGTATCCAGGCCTGCCAGCAGTGGCTATCTTTTGTCCCCGGTACCTTTATTGGCGCGTGTGCTACTTTTGCCGGTCATGGTGACTGGAAACTGGTGATTGCCTCGTTGTTAGTCGGGGTGGTATTTGGTTATGCCATGAAGAACAGTGGGTTGTGGTTGGCGGCACGGCGGAGCCAAAAGGGGAGTTCCTTGGAGTCTTCGATAGAGGTTGATTAAGTTGAATGGGAGACACAGGATCGGATCAGTTTTCGGTTGATATTCAATCTGTTCTTGCTTGATCTTCAGCGCCTCAACCGAGCAGGAGGGCAAGCCGGCCCTCCTGCACCTGCGGCTGGCGCGAAATATTACTGCTGTTCGCAGTCCCCTCCGGCAGCCGGAGCGATGATTGAGGGAACCCACGAAGTGGGCAAGCGATAGTGCGTAGGCGCGGGATTGCCAAGGGTATGCGCCAACATACCCTTGGCCGGTTGAGGCTCTCAAAGCTAAGTGAGTCGTGAAGTTATGACAACCGAATTTTTTCACCAGTCAATATCAACGAGCTGATCACCAGCAACCACCGAACTTGATCACCGAGAAGCTCCCATCGACCCCCATCTCCCATTATCGACTATCCTTATAAAACCCTATGTCACTCATGGAGAATCCACATGAACCGAGATAAAGAACAGCAAACTTCGCTGGACGACGATCTGACTATGCTCACTGATACGCTGGAAGAAGTGCTGCGCGCCTCGGGCGATGCTGCCGACGAAAGCTATAAGGAAATCAAAGCCCGCGCGGAGAAAGCACTAAAGGAGGTTCAATACCGTTTGAGTGGCCGCAGTAAATGCTATATCAAACGGGCCAAAACGCTCGCGTGTTGTACTGATGATTATGTGCGCGAAAAACCCTGGTGTAGTGTCGGGATTGGGGCAACCGTCGGTCTGGTTGTGGGGCTTTTGCTGGCGCGGCGTTAAACCCGTTACTCGATTGAAAGGGTGTGGTTATTTCCTGCCCTTTCCCCCGATTAAGAGGTAAAGATTTGCATCTATACCTGTCATTCTTCAAGCTGCATGTGTGTTGGCTTCTTTCGTTACTCGGCCCGTGGGCCTCGCCTCGTTGAGGCCGCGGCAAGCAGCGTTCAAATCTGCTCCCGGCAGATTTGTCACCCGAATCATTGACTGGAGTCAACTCATCGGAATTAATAAGCCTCGTCCCTGAGGCTCACCCTACGGGCAGCATAAATGCTGTTCAAATTTGTTCCCGACTAATTTGTCACTCACTTGCCGCCTTCCTGCAACTCGAATTATTTAGGGCATACATCAAAGATTAGTGTGATAACTCATAATAACTTTTCAATCTGACTTTTCTTATTATTCACGGCCCGTATAATCCCACTCTTTCTGTTGATTTGCCGAGGTGGTCGTGAAGCAACTTTCTGGTTTGTTGGGCGAATTACGGCAAAAGTTACGTGCCGGTTTCCCTGACCAGGCCGGTATTCGGCAAATTATCTTGCCCGCGCCGGGACAGGTGGGTAATCAATTGCTTGAATGGCTTGCCGCGCAAGGCCATTTTCCTCAATTCTATTGGCATCATCGCGATGGCCATGAAGAGGCGGCGGTCTGTGGGCAAATCCGGCAATTTAATGATGCAGAATCAGCAGATCAATTTATCCAACAGCATAGTGCTGTGGCGGGGTTACGCATTTGGGGGCTGAATGCGTTTGAGCCGGTCACTATTATTGTCGAAGCAGAAAATACTGCCGAAACAGCAAATATTGTCACACCCGCCGCTGAAGCCCCGCAGCAAACCCAGACCAGTTTCTTGTTTTTACCGCGTATTGAAATTTTGCGGCGCGGTAACCATACCCATTTGACTCTTAATCTGGTCAGTGACTATTCCCTGGCGCAAGATGCTTTGCTCGCCATCGCCTTTATTGACCAATTGGCTGCTGCCAAACCCCTGGCCGCATTGGACGTGGTGGTTGAACATGCCAGCCATATGCCGGAATACCCGCAGTGGAGCCGCCTTATTCAGCAGGCTTTGGACAATATTGAGCAACAAAAAATGGAGAAAGTGGTGCTGGCGCGGGCGACCCGCTTGCAACTGGATAAACCGCTCTCCTGCGCGGCTTTTATGGCCGCCAGTCGCCGGGTTAATCATCACTGTTTTCACTTTATGTTGCGCTTTGATGGCTCCCGAGCATTTTTGGGCTCCAGCCCTGAGCGCCTGTATTTGCGCCAGCTTCATCACCTGGAAACAGAAGCTTTGGCAGGAACCGCGTCAAACGATGACGACAGGGCACAAGCTGCTGAGTTGGCCGATTGGTTGATGCAGAATGAAAAAAATCAGCGCGAGAATTTGCTGGTGGTTGATGACATTTGCCAGCGCTTACAAGGCGGGGTAGTGGCGGTGGATGTGATGCCACCAGAAATTATCCGCTTGCGTAAAGTGCAGCATTTGCGCCGCCGTATTCATGCGCAGCTTAACCGCGCCAATGATGCTGATTGCCTACACCGGCTGCAACCGACGGCGGCGGTGGCTGGGCTGCCACGCAATGTTGCCCGCCAGTTTATTAGCGAAAATGAGCCTTTTTCTCGTGGCTGGTATGCCGGTTCGGCGGGCTATCTTTCCCTGAAACAAACCGAATTCACGGTGACACTGCGCTCGGCATGGCTGGAAGATAGACAAATTCAGCTGTATGCCGGTGCCGGTATTGTCGCCGGTTCGGATGCTGATCAGGAATGGCAAGAAATTAACAATAAATCGGCGGGGTTGCATACTTTGCTGACTAATGAAAATTATAATCCTAAAATGTAGTCATTAACCGCATTCATAATGTGGTTGGATTATGGCTCCTGTGCTGGTTTTGGGGCGATAATGATAAGAATTTTACTATTAATCAGTCACTCCGGGCTTTTCAGAGGAAAACATGTTCCTCATGCTGATTATCGGGATTGCAGTGTCTGTTAACTGACTTTTGGGCGAACCATGTCGACAAGCGTTTTTAACCGTCGTTGGGCGGCATTGCTACTGGAGGCGCTAAGTCGCCACGGTGTGCGTCATATCTGTATTGCGCCGGGATCCCGCTCGACACCGCTAACCTTAGCGGCGGCGGCAAATCCCTCGCTGGTTTGCCATACCCATTTTGATGAGCGCGGCTTAGGGCATCTGGCATTAGGGTTAGCAAAAGCGTCCACTGAGCCAGTGGCGGTGATTGTCACGTCCGGCACGGCGGCGGCCAACCTTTATCCGGCCTTAATTGAAGCCGGGTTGACCGGTGAGCGCCTGATTTTATTGACCGCCGATCGCCCGCCAGAATTGATAGATTGCGGAGCCAATCAGGCCATTCGCCAGCAAGGGCTGTTTGCCAGTCACCCGACGTTAAGTCTTAATTTGCCACGGCCGACGCCAGATATTCCTGCGCGTTGGCTGGTGTCCACCCTCGACAGTGCGATGGCGCAATTACACCATGGCGGGCTGCATATTAACTGCCCGTTTGCTGAACCACTCTATGGCGGTGATGAGCAACTCTATGCCGACTGGTCTGCCACCTTGGGCGACTGGTGGCAAGATGGTCATCCCTGGCTGCGCCAATCCGGTTATTTGCCGCAAATTCAGCAAGCTGACTGGTTTTTCTGGCGTCAAAAGCGCGGGGTCATTATTGCCGGGCGTATGACAGCAGAAGAGGGCGAACAGCTCGCCGAATGGGCAGAATTACTCGGCTGGCCATTGATTGGCGATGTGCTGTCACAGACCGGTCAACCGCTACCTTGTGCGGAGTTATGGATTGAACATCCGGGCGCACAGCGCGTGCTGGCGCAGGCGCAGATTGTCTTGCAGTTTGGCAGCAGCCTGACCGGCAAGCACCTGTTGCAATGGCAAGAACAATGCCAGCCGCAAGAGTACTGGCTGGTCGATAACCTACCGGGCCGCCTTGATCCCGCCAATCACCGTGGGCGCAGAATTATTTCTCCGGTGAATGAATGGCTGAAGCAGCATCCGGCACAGCGCCGAACCCCTTGGGCTACCGAGCTAATTGTATGGTCGGAAAATGCTCATGCTCATGTCGCTGAAGCGCTGAATGAACAATTTAGTGAGGCGGCGGTTGCCCATCTGCTGGCTGAATTATTACCCGAAAATGGGCAGCTTTTTGTCGGTAACAGTTTGATTGTCCGCTTGATTGATGCGCTTGGTCAATTACCGGCGGGCTACCCGGTTTACAGTAACCGCGGTGCCAGTGGTATTGATGGTTTGCTGTCGACCGCCGCGGGTGTCCAGCGCGCCACCGCCAAGCCGACTCTGGCTATTGTCGGGGATTTATCCGCTCTCTATGACCTTAACGCGCTGGCTTTATTGCGCCAAAGTTCAGCCCCGATGGTGTTGTTGGTGGTGAACAATAATGGCGGACAGATTTTCTCTCTGCTGCCAACCCCAGAAGCCGACCGCCAGCGTTTTTATTGCATGCCGCAAAATGTGAGTTTTGAGCATGCCGCCGCGATGTTTGGTTTAGGTTATGCCCGCCCAGAGAGCTGGCTGATGCTCCAGCAACAGGTAGAGCAATGCTGGCACCACGGCGGTGTCACACTGATTGAAATACAGGTGCCGCCGAGTCAGGGGGCAGAAACGCTGCAACAACTGGCACAACAGGTGGCCCAATTATGACGCTGGCATGTCGTAAACTCAGCCCACATCCCCCATCTTCGGCGCGGCAACATAGCGGGCCGTGGTTGGTATGGCTGCATGGTTTGTTGGGAAGCGGTGAGGATTGGCTGCCCGTAGCACAATTATGCGGCGACATTCCCTCACTGCTGGTCGATTTGCCGGGTCACGGCAACTCGGTAGCCCTGACCACCCGTGGCTTTGAAGATGTCAGCCGCCAGTTAAGCGAAACATTGCAAGCTAATGGCATTCGCGAATATTGGCTGGCGGGCTATTCTTTAGGCGGCAGAATCGCGATGTTCCATGCTTGCTATGGCAACCCTGTTGGTTTGCAAGGGCTATTAGTCGAAGGGGGCAACCTTGGGCTGGCAAGTGATGAGCTGCGAGAAGCGCGCTTTCAGCAAGATTGCCAATGGGCGCAGCGTTTTCGCCATGAACCTTTGCCACAAGTGCTCACCGACTGGTATCAGCAGGAGGTATTTGCTGACTTAGATGTGCAACAGCGCGAGCAATGGGTGGCGGTGCGTGCCAATAATCATGGCCCGGCGGTGGCTGATATGCTGGAAGCCACTTCACTTGGGCATCAATCCTGGCTATTACCGGCGCTGCAACAATTGAGAATTCCGTACACGTATTTATGTGGTGAGCGCGACCATAAATTTCAGCAATTAGCGCGTCAGCATACCTTGCCATTACGCACTCTGGCCCGAGCTGGACACAATGCTCACCGGGCAAACCCCGGAGCCTTTGCCGCGCAGGTGCTGTCATTCATATCACAGTCTTCATTGTGACCACCGTCTTCATTTTTACCACTTACTGGTTAAAGGAATGCTTACTATGCTGTATCCGAGCGAAGAACAACTGTACGCCGCCATCGAATGGCAAGATTGCTCCGCTGGGTTTGAAGATATTCGTTATCACAAATCCAGTGATGGGATCGCCAAGATCACCATCAACCGCCCTCATGTGCGTAATGCATTCCGCCCATTGACGGTGAAAGAGATGATTCAGGCGCTGGCTGATGCTCGCTATGATGACAATATCGGCGTCATCATTTTGACCGGCGAGGGCGACAAAGCCTTCTGTTCCGGTGGTGATCAGAAAGTTCGTGGCGACTACGGCGGCTATCAGGATGCCAGTGGCACTCATCATCTGAATGTGTTGGATTTCCAGCGCCAGATCCGCACTTGCCCGAAACCCATTGTAGCAATGGTTGCCGGTTATTCTATTGGCGGCGGGCATGTATTGCATATGATGTGCGACCTGACTGTTGCCGCCGATAATGCCATTTTTGGCCAGACCGGGCCAAAAGTCGGTTCATTCGACGGCGGCTGGGGTGCGGCCTATATGGCTCGGATTGTCGGCCAGAAAAAAGCGCGCGAAATCTGGTTCTTATGCCGCCAGTATGATGCTAAACAAGCATTGGATATGGGGCTGGTGAATACCGTGGTGCCTGTCGCCGAGCTGGAAAAAGAGACGGTGCGCTGGTGCCGTGAAATGCTGCAAAACAGCCCAATGGCGCTGCGCTGCCTGAAAGCGGCATTGAACGCCGATTGCGACGGGCAAGCGGGCCTGCAAGAGCTGGCTGGCAACGCCACCATGCTGTTTTATATGACAGAGGAAGGTCAGGAAGGGCGTAATGCATTCAATGAGAAACGCCAGCCAGACTTCAGCAAATTCAAGCGTAATCCGTAATGCGCGCGGCCACACTTTACCGCTATAGCATCCCGATGGAAGCCGGGGTGATATTGCGGCATCAGCGGCTAAAAAGTCGCGATGGATTATTGGTGAAATTACAGCAAGGCGAGCAGACCGGCTGGGGGGAGATTGCGCCCTTGCCGGAGTTCAGTCAGGAAACCTTGCCAGAGGCGCAAGCCGCCGCTATCACTGAGTTACAGCGCTGGGTAAAGGGTGAGAAGCCGGAACTCAGCGCATTGCCTTCGGTAGCTTTTGGCCTCAGTTGCGCGCTGGCGGAACTCGAGAAATTATTGCCGTTGACGGCGGATTACCGCAAAGCTCCGCTGTGTACTGGCGATCCGGACGAGTTGTTCGCGGTGTTACAGGCTTTGCCGGGTGAGAAAGTCGCCAAGGTAAAAGTCGGGCTGTATGAAGCGGTGCGCGATGGCATGATTGTTAATGTGCTGCTGGAAGCCTTGCCGGATTTAACCCTGCGGTTGGATGCCAATCGCAGTTGGACGCGGGCGAAAGCAGAGGGTTTCGCCAAGTATGTGAATCCCGAATTGCGCTCCCGCATTGCGTTTTTGGAAGAACCCTGCAAAACCCGCGCCGAATCCCGTGAATTTGCCCGTGACACCGGCATCGCCATCGCCTGGGATGAAAGTGTGCGCGAGGCGGATTTCAAGGTGGAAGCCGAGCCAGGTGTGGCGGCGATCGTCATCAAACCGACGCTGGTGGGCAGCATTGCCCGTTGCCAGCAATGGGTGCAGCAAGCGCATCAAGCGGGGTTGGTGGCAGTTATCAGCTCAAGCATTGAGTCGAGCTTGGGGCTGACGCAACTGGCCCGACTGGCGGCTTGGTTAACCCCAGCAACCGTGCCGGGGCTGGATACCTTGAACCTGATGCAGGCGCAAGTTGTTCGTCAGTGGCCGGACAGCACTCTGCCGCTACTGACAGCCGATCAACTGGACGTGCTATGGCGCAGCTAGATGACAGGCCTTGGCAGCATTTATTTCCATGGCAATACTGGGCCAATCTGCAACCTCGGGCGACAGCTATTCGCTCGGGGTCGCAACGGATCAGTTGGCAACAATTAGCGGCTGATATTGATAATCTGGCGGCGGGCTTTCAACAGCAGGGAGTGACGCCCGGCTGTGGCATAGTGTTGCGCGGCAAAAACAGTGATTCATTGCTGCTGGCCTATCTGGCGGCCTTACAGTGCGGCGCTCGCGTATTACCCCTCAACCCGCAATTGCCAGAGCCACTGTTGGCGCAACTTTTGCCGCAGTTGAATATTGATTTTATGCTGAATTTGGCTGATCCGCTCCCCGCGCAACTCAGCTTTATTCTGTTGAATCTCAATACTGAGCATGGCGCGGTAGATTCTGTTGCCTGGGATAGTCAACGGCTAGCGACCATGACATTAACCTCTGGCTCCTCTGGTTTACCCAAAGCAGCGGTGCATACATTGGCGGCCCACCTTGCCAACGCTGACGGCGTATTGCGATTGATGAATTTTACGGCAGATGACAGTTGGTTGCTGTCATTACCGCTGTTTCATGTCTCGGGGCAGGGCATTGTCTGGCGCTGGCTAAGTGCCGGAGCGAGCTTGGTGGTGCGAGCGGGAATGCCGCTATCTGACGCGCTGGTGGGGTGCAGCCATGCATCGCTGGTGCCAACCCAACTTTGGCGTTTATTGGAGAGTTCAGACCCGGTGCTGACCTTGAAAGAGGTGCTGCTGGGGGGCGCGGCTATCCCGACAGCGCTGACCGAGCAAGCTGAAGCTCGCGGGATTGGTTGCTGGTGTGGTTATGGCCTGACAGAGTTAGCCTCGACCTTGTGTGCCAAACGCGCTGACGGCATGCCCGGTGTCGGTGTGGCGCTAGCAGGGCGGCAAGTGAAGTTGGTTGAGGGTGAGGTTTGGGCGAAAGCAGATTGCCTGGCTGCTGGCTATTGGCAACAGGGTGAATTGCAACCCATAACCGACAGCGAAGGTTGGTTCCATACGCGCGATCGTGGTGAATGGCAGCAAGGTGAGCTGCGGATCCTTGGGCGGTTGGATAATCTGTTTTTCAGCGGCGGCGAGGGTATCCAACCGGAGGATATTGAGCGCGTTTTGTTGCAGTATCCGGGGGTGCAGCAAGCTTTTGTTATTCCTGTTGCTGATGCTGAATTTGGTCAGCGGCCGGTGGCGGTGATTGATGCCGATAAGGCCGTGGATGATACCGTTTTAGCGAACTGGTTAGCGCCGCAGTTGGCAATATTCCAGCGCCCGGTGGCCTTTTACCGCTTACCGGTGGAGCTTAAAAATGGCGGGATTAAGATCTCGCGGCGGAGTGTGGCTGATTTTGTGGTTAAGATGAATTGAATTGGTGATTGGGTTCGGTTGTTAAAACTTCACGGCTCACTTAATCTCCGTAGCCTCAACCGCCAAAGGGTGCGGGCGCGCACCCTTGTGGAATCCCGCGCTGGCGCGAAATATTGCCCTGCGGGTAAACCTCCTGCGTCTTTCGGGCTGACGAGCCAGCGCGATGGGCATCCTTGCCCAAGCGCGCTTTTCGCGTGCGTCCTTGCCCGCTCACTCTACCCTCCTTTCTTGTCGGCAATATTCCTGATTGCGCTTCAACATCAAAAGCCAATTCAAAACCACGGTTTTTAGGTTTTGACGTTAAAAGCACATTTGAGCAGCCGAGTGAAGAGTGTAGCAAGGGAAATCCGGCATGGATGCCGGATTTAGGCGTCACGCGGAGGGACCCGTGTAAAGCCGTCCCGTCAGCGAAATGATGAGTGAGGGAATCCACGCAGTGGACAAGCGATACGTGCGCAAGCGCGGGATTGTCAAGGGTGTGCGCTTACACACCCTTGACCGGTTGAGGCTACGGCGGTTAAGTAAACTCAGTTGCTTTAACAACCGAATCCGGCCACCTAATTAACCAATTAACCCCCGCTCACCTAATAGTCATAAACAAAAACGCTAATTTAACCCCAGCGCTTTCTTCACCCCATTACCATAATCCGGGTGAACCTGTGTAAACAACGTTATCTGACGGCGTTGAATTTCTTCAGGAACTTGCGACAATTCCCCCGCAATACGGGTAAACATCCGCTGATGTTCTTCTGCACTGAGCAAGTTGAATAACGCCCGAGGTTGTGAGAAATAATCAGTATCTTCGCGGTGATTCCAGTGATCGGCGGCCCCTTCTAAGGTCAATGGCGGCTCGCTGAAATCAGGTTGTTCCTGGAATAAACCAAAACTGTTTGGCTCGTAAGTTGCCCCATTGCCACTGTTACCATCCACGCGCATTGCGCCGTCACGGTGATAATTATGGAATGGGCATTTAGCACTGTTCACTGGGATCTGGTGATGATTCACCCCTAAGCGATAACGTGCCGCATCGCCATAGGAGAACAGGCGGCCTTGCAGCATACGGTCAGGAGAGAAACTCACCCCCGGCACCACGTTGGCTGGGTTAAATGCGGCTTGTTCTACTTCAGCAAAATAGTTTTCTGGATTGCGGTTCAGTTCGAAGAAACCGACATCAATCAGCGGATAATCACCGTGCGGCCACACTTTGGTCAGGTCGAATGGGTTATATGGGGTTTGTGATGCTTCATGTTCTGGCATCACCTGAATTTGTAGATTCCAGCGCGGGAAGTCTTTGCGCTCTATGGCTTCATACAAATCACGTTGAGAGCTTTCACGATCACTACCAATCAGTTTTTCAGCCTCATCATCCATCATATTTTCAATGCCTTGCTGGCAGCGGAAATGGAATTTAACCCAAAAACGCTCATTAGCGGCATTGATAAAACTGAATGTATGACTGCCGAATCCGTGCATGTGACGATAAGATTTTGGTAGGCCGCGGTCACTGAAATCGATAGTGAGCTGGTGCAGAGATTCAGGAAGCTGAGAGAAGAAATCCCATTTATAAGTTGGGTTGCGTAGGTTGGTGCGCGGGTCGCGTTTCACTACGTGGTTTAGATCAGGGAATTTCAATGGGTCACGTAAATAGAATACTGGCGTATCATTGCCGACCAAATCCCAATTGCCTTCCTCGGTGTAATATTTCATGGCAAAGCCACGAATATCACGCTCGGCATCGGCCGCACCGCGTTCGCCCGCCACTGTTGAAAAACGCACAAACATTTCAGTTTGTTTGCCAGGCTCAGCGAAAATTTTTGCGCGCGTATATTTCGTGATGTCGTGAGTGACAGTAAATGTGCCATAAGCACCAGAGCCTTTAGCATGCATGCGGCGTTCTGGGATAACTTCACGATCGAAATGGGCCAGTTTTTCTAAGAACCAGACATCTTGCAGTAGCATGGGGCCACGTCGGCCAGCAGTGACGACATTATTATTATCAACGACGGGGGCACCAGCTGCGGTGGTTAATCCTTTCTTTTTGCTCATCATTTTCTCCAGTATTGCTGTTGAATTGATTGCTTTTCGGGTGTTTTAAAGCATTACATTTCGCCAAAAGTCTGATGGGTAAAATAATAACTTAAACAACATCAGCGAGTTATTCCGTGTTCTCCACACTAGTTGTAGCCTTATTAGCGGCATTCAGCAAATAGGCACGCCTTATTGTTATCATTGTTTGCATAAGCCACTTCAATGGCATAATGATTTACAATCATTTGAAATACTGTGGTATTTAATCGGTTTTTCCGTGTGTTCATGCTGTTTTTTTCAGTTAAACTCGGTACAGGAAAAATCTGTCGGCCAATAGCGGGTCACGGGTGACATCACGAATAATGAGAGAACAATATGAATAAGCATTTAATCGCCTGCGCAGCTAGCTTGCTGTTTGTTGCAGGTTCAGCCAGTGCAATAAGTTTCAATGCCGAAACCGGGCGTCATTACACCAATTTAGGGTTTGGTCTTGGCACGAACACCGGCGGTTTAGCCATCAGTGGTAACTGGGCACGTAGTGACCATGACGGTGATATCTACGGCATGGGCTTGGGCTTCAATTTACCTATTGGCCCACTAATGGCCACTGTCGGCGGGAAAGGCATTTATATGTCACCGGAAGAGGGTAGCAGCGGTGGCGCAGTCGCGATTGGCGGCGGGTTAACTTACCCAATCAACAAGTCATTTAGCTTATACGGCGAGGGCTATTTCGCGCCGGAAGAACTGACCAGTGGGATGAAATCTTACAGTGAAGCCAATGGCGGCCTGCGCTGGAATGTATTCCGCCCACTGACTGTTGATGTCGGCTATCGCTATATCAATATGGAAGGTAAAGAAGGGCGCCGCGATAACCGCGTAGCTGATGGCGTGTATATTGGCGCTGGCCTGAACTTCTAATTATCCTTCGTCCTTGAAGCCGCAGGGGTGTTAGCTACGCGCACTTACCCGAATCACTTACTTGTGTAAGCTCATCGGGATGTGTTTGCTTGCTGCCTACCTGCGACTCCAATGACTTTGGCTAATACATTTATAATAAATACATTGGTAATATTTTATTGGTGGATTAGATTACCCGACTGCTGGTAATGCGCCGGTCACTATCCCCACCTGAATACCAATCACCAGTACGCCGCAAGCAAATACGGCGGCCAACGCCGGTTTCCCGCCCCAGACGCGATAATTACCCTGATGGATTTTACGTGCTTTCCACGCCAGCATCGCGGGCAGAATTAAGGCTAAGACAGATAAGGCGACGGCGGCAAAGCCCAGCGCCATAATAAAACCACGGGGGTAAAACAGCGCAAACAGCAGCGGCGGTACAAAGGTAATTGCGCCGGTTTGCAGGCGACCCCGCACTGAGTTACGGCGTTTAAATAAATCAGCCAGATAATCAAACAGCCCCAATGCGACCCCCAGGAATGAGGTAGCCAGCGCCAAGTCTGCAAACAGATGAACCGCTAGCTCAACATGGGGTGAGGCCACCACATCGCGCACCGCTTGTAATAACCCGTTCAACCCGGCTTGCTGCGCCAATATTCCGACAAAAGTAGGGGAGGAAATGGCCCCTAATGTTGCTAACTGCCAGAAAATATAGGCAATTAATGGGATCGCACTGCCGATAATAAACACCCAGCGCAGCTTGCGAATATTACCGCCCATATAATTGACAATACTGGGCACGCTGCCATGGAAGCCAAATGAAGTGAAAATGACCGGAATAGCCGAAAGCGCTAATCCTTGTTCCAGCGGCAAGGTCAATAAGTTGGTTTTTTCGATATGCGGCATCATCAATGACAGCATGACTATCAGGAAGATAATTTTGGCGCTGAATAGGATGCGGTTAAACAAGTCAACTGAGTGGGTGCCAATGCATACCACACCGCCAGCCACAAGTGTAAACAATAATACACCGAGATAGGTTGGGAATGATTGCTGAGTCCACTGGCTGATGCTGGTTGCCAGTAGCTCGCCAGCACCGCTGATATAGGCGGCTGTCAGTGCATACATCAAAAACATCATGCTGAAACCGGTGAGCCATTGACCGCGATTACCGAGATAGCGTTTGGCAAGGGTGCCCAGCCCGGTATCGGCCGCTTCATGTTGGTAGACTTCCACCAAGAGTAATGCGGTGTAACACATTAATACCCAAAGAAAAACCAGTAATGCGAGGGTGACGCCGAAGCCGACTCCTGCCGCCGCCAGTGGCATTGCCAACATGCCGGCACCAATAGTGGTGCCCGCAACGATAAATATACTGCCCAGAGTGCGATTCTTCACGCTTTCCTCTACTACATGATAATTTATTAGCATGATAAAGTGCAGCAGAGTAGAGGATTGCCCTATTTGTGTCAAATCGACGTTACGCGCACTGTAAACTTATCATTACAATTTTCAACGCACTGAAATATAGACTTTTACCATTGTTCTTCATTCTGATAATGGATAACGATTGTGTTTATGCGGTTGGCTTCTTAAAGTGAATGCATAAGCACTGACGGAGAAGAAAATGATCAGAGTTGAGATGTTGAGTACCGGAGATGAAGTGCTGCATGGGCAGATTATTGATACTAACGCCGCATGGCTGGCAGATTATTTATTTAATCAGGGTTTGCCAATCAGCAGCCGGGAAACTGTCGGTGACTCGCTTTCCGCTCTTATTGAAGTGTTGACGGAGCGGAGCCAGGTGGCTGATGTATTGATTGTTAATGGTGGTCTTGGGCCGACCAGTGACGACTTAAGTGCTTTGGCAGCAGCGCGTGCTGCCGGGACGGAACTGATTGAGCACCCGGAATGGATTGCGCGGATGGAAGCATTCTTTAAAGAGCGCGGTCGCGTGATGTCGTCGACCAATCGTAAACAAGCGCATATTCCGGCGAATGCCGAAATGCTGGATAACCCGGTCGGAACCGCTTGTGGTTTTGCTTTACAGCTCAATAAATGTTTGATGTTTTTTACCCCCGGTGTGCCGTCTGAATTTAAAGTGATGGTTGAACAGCAGATTATGCCGCGCTTACGTCAACATTTTGATGTGGCTGAACCGCCAGTATGTTTGCGCATGACCACCTTTGGCCGCTCGGAAAGTGATTTGGCCCTTGAGTTAGATTCACTGCCACTCCCGGATGGCGCGGTGCTGGGCTATCGCTCATCCGCCCCTATAATTGAATTGAAGCTAACCGGGCCAGCTTCGCAGCAATCGGCGATGGAGGAAATCTGGCAACAGGTCAGGGCGGTCGCGGGCGAGAGCATTATATTCGAAGGTACGCGGGGCTTACCGGCATTGTTGAGTGAACAATTGACTCAACGCGGGCTGCTATTAGCTGCTAGCGAACAATTTACCGGCGGGTTGTTGCATTGGCAGTTACAAAGCGCCGCTGCACCTTTGGCCGGGGGCGAGTTATTACCGGCGCATTGTCAGGAATCATTAAACGAGGTTGCTGGCCGTGCGCAGTCATTATCGATGCTATGTGGTGCGCAGGTGGTGTTGGCAGTGAGTGCCATGCAAAACGATCGTCTGAGTGTGGCACTGCATACCCCTGATGGGACTTTTGCCCAGACGGTCGCTTATCAGGCCAGCCGCCATAGCTTGCGTATCCGTCAAGAAAGTAGCGCCATGCTGGCATTAGATATGCTGCGTCGTTGGCTGAAAGGGGGCGCGGTCTGTGGTCAACACGGCTGGCTGGAAGTGGTTGAGATTTTGTAGTGAGTCGATAACTTCTAATAATAATATAAAGGCGCATATTTAAAATAGCGCCTTTTTTATTAAGCTCATATTATTTATTAGCCTGCTTTTCTATTTGTTATTTATTTTTGTTTTCATTTTCATCTCTTGTTTTATTTTTATATTCACGTTATTTTCAATTTATTGGTGTTAACAACATACAACTATTTTCACATATTATATAAGAAATTAATTTAATATTACTATAGGGGTTTATTTATATAGGGATGGTGTTAATGAATAAACTTATTGTTGGAACTTTAATTTTGTTATTTAAAATCATGTTATTGATTATATCGCCGCTAGCCTTTGCCGAAAATCGGCCCGGCTTTGTCTGCGGTAAATTTAATGGTCATGTGATGGAAGTACCGGACAGCTATATTATTTACTGGGCAGAGTATGAGGGGGCCAGCGCCTGGGATCCCAATTTTATTTATAATAAAAAAGGTTGTGATGCCAACTTTGTGGTACTGCCGATGATAACCAGCTGGCCGGATATGAAACCCGGCGATCAGAATCTGTGGTATGAGCAGGTATTGAGGTTTGAGGGGCTAACAATAAGTGTCAGACCATTAAAGCGACCAGATAAACATATCACCTATAAGCGAGATTTTTTTCTAAGGAAACAAAAAGATAGAACCTTTGATCCAGCTGTTTACATTGAAAATTTAGAGCTTTTTTTTGTCAAGGCAACCCGGAAAATAGATCGTTTCCCCCCGGTGGAGAAAAATGATCCTTATCGGTTTGATGAGGATGTTAATGGTTATTACTGGGCAGAAGTTAATGGGCAAGTGCCGGTGGTGTTTGACTGTGCTTGGCTACCATTGAAAAAAAAATATTACCGATGTGAGTCTTATTTTGTGATGCCGGAAATAGGTTCACTGGTTGAGGTTACTTTTACCGTGGAAAAATTACCACAATGGAAAAAAATCGTGAGTAATACCCAGCAGTTTCTTTTATCGCATATTAAACGTTAAGGAAGATAATTATGTTACAGCAAAATAGCAATGCAGGAGAATTACAACTGAATGCCGCCGATCTGGCCTGTGCCAGGCAATTATTAGAAGCTCACAAAGAGAGTAAAGACCCCGGCCCGATGTATGATTTTTTAGCCACTAAAGGCGATCGCTATGCCAAATTGGCGAATGGTGTAGCGAAAGGGGATTCTATCTCGGGGCGCATAGCCATTAACTATATGGGAAGTGTTGCCGATAGCCACAATCAGCCTATTACCGACAGTGACATTAATGATATTCGCTATGATATGGCAAGCGGCTATCTGGATATGCAGCAAAGTAGATTGGACGCAAGTCCAGCAGATATTATTTATGGCGATATTGACCATAAACAGGCAGGGCAATTTCACAATGATATATTGGATAAGCATGGATTACCTCCAGAGGCCTGGACATTATATCCCGTTTACAAAGTGTTGCCGAAAAACCAGCAGGAAAGACACTGGGAGAGTACTTTAAATTCGCAGGGCAATCCAGCCGATGAAATGTTGCTCTCTTTTAATACAGTAAAAACTATGGTTGACGCATTATCAACCTCGCCAGCTTCAGACCAGCCGATGATCCATAGCTGGCTAGGTATAGTCATGGATTCCGACAATCTTGGTGCAGCAGCCGGTGCTATAGGCAACCAGCTATTTACCTCCGACGAACCCCCGCCCGTTTTCATCGGTGAGTGTCCGATTGAAATCACCATCACCCCAACCCCCCAAGCAGTGCAGCGCATTGCCGATGAAGATCAAGCCCAGCGCGATGTTAGCAATGGCTATCTGGTCAATAAACCCACCCACAGCTTCTCCTTTAGTGACAGTACCTTAGATAACACCGATTTTACCTCGGTGCAGATGGGTGGGTTGGCATCGGGCGGTATTCGCCCGGGGGAAGTGCAGCTCGACCCCAATGTGCAGCCCAGCCGTTATCTATCGGAATATTACCTTGAACGCCCCGCCTATATGTTGCCGGAAACTGGCTTATTTGATGCCGCCACCCTCAATGGCCTGTCGGCGCAAACCACCATTAATACTTATGTTGACCCACTGCTGCTGGATTTGAGTGGTCAGGGTGTCAGCATGACCGGCATTGAAGATGGCGTGCTGTTTGACACCGATAATAGCGGCAGCTTGAAACGCACCGGTTGGGCAGGGCCGAATACCGGCATGCTGGTGCTGGATAATGGCAGCGGGAAAATCGACAATATTAGCCAGATGTATTCGGAATATTACGGCGGTAGCGCCGGTATTCATGGTCAGCCAGGTGAAAAACGCTATCGGGATGGTTTTGCCGCACTGGCCAGTGAAGATGCCGATGGCAATGGCGAGATTGATAGACATGATCCTGTCTGGCACAAATTGCGTATTTGGCAGGATGTTTCCCATAACGGCAAGGTCGACTCCGGCGAGCTGAAAACACTGGATGACTGGCGGATTACGCAAATTAAAGTCAACGCCAGTGCGGTCGAAGAACAGGATAGTCACGGCAATCGGATAGTGGCGCGAGCTTTTTTCTCCATCAGAGGCCGCAGACGCGAAGTGCTGGCGGTGAATTTCGCCAGTTCGCCGGTGAGTAATACCATTACTAAACGTGATGCCAGTGGCGCATTTATTCGTTCTGACAGCGGCGAGGTCACCACCACCGCTTATATTCAACTCACGGATAACAGCAGAGTGCTATCAGCCGACCGGCTGAAAGTTAATAATATTTATGGCAGTCATGGGGATGATTTTTTAATGGCCAGCGCCAAGGGCAGTTGGTTAGTCGGCCGTGGTGGCAGTAATACTTATATGGGCAAGACTGGCGACGATGTATTTGTTATCAGCGCCAGTGATGATCCAAAAAATATTAAAGGCAATGGCGGGCGCGATACGGTACTGATTGTCGGTAAAAAAGGCGTTGGTCTGAATATGGCCCGCAGCGGCATTACTCTGGCTCAAGGGGGCGATGGCGACGATATTATTGTCAGCGGCGGTAATAACAGTGTGTTTATTAAAGCGGGGCGCGGGAATAGCACCTTGGTGGGCGGGGGCGGCAATGATGTATTGGCCGGTGGCGACGGGAAAAGCTTGATTATTGGCGGCAGTGGCAAAGCCGTGATTTATGCCGGTTCTCAGGGCGACACCATCTATGCCGCCGAGCAGGGCAGCATTATTCACGCCGGTGGCGGTGCGGACAGAATTTACGGCAATAAAGGTCATGATGTGATTGAAGCCGGTCAGGGCAATGCACTGATTGATGGCGGCGGCGGGATTAATGTGGTGGAACTGCATGGCAGCTATGCGGATTACATTATCACTCGCACTGACCGTGGTTATCAGATTAGTGACAAAGTGGCGGGGCGTGATGGCACTCTGACACTGAAAAATATACAAAAACTGAATTTCTCTGATATTTCAGCCATTGATTTGCACGGGAATACCATTATTCCCATTGATGATGTGCTGTCGTTTAGTCAACCGGGTAGGGCTATTCATCGCCGCTGGGAGCAGCGTATTCCGGCGGCAAGTTTGCTCGCCAATGATGTGCAATTTAACAACGGAGAGCCTATTTACCTTGCTTCAGTCAGTGATGCCGTCGGCGGCACAGTCAAGCTTAACACTCAAAAGGACGTCATATTCACACCTGATCGCACATTCACCGGCATGATGAGTTTTAAATATGAGGTGAAGAGTGGCAGCGGCGATCCGGCGATTTCTGTGGTTGATTTGTCTACGGGGGAGTCGGCAGGAATGAGGGGGACGGTAACGCTATTAACACCCGATATTCCCCAGGATCCTTTGGTTGCCAAACAAACTTATTTAAATGATATCAACGTGATACCTGTATGGCCGGATTATACCGGTAAAGGCATAAGAATGGGGCAATTTGAACCCGGCGGGCCGTTTGCCACTGGGCCAGAGATTTTCGATATTCAACACCCCGATTTAGCGGCCAATGTTGATCCCTCCTGGCGGGTAACGCAGCAGAGCGCTGGAACTTTGCCTGCGGATGTGTCCAATCATGCCTCGATGGTTGCTGGTGTGATGGTGGCCGCAAGAAATAACACCGGTGGGGTCGGGGTGGCTTATGACGCGACCTTGGGCGGGCACTATCTTAGCAATGATGGCGCGGACTTGACCACCTTGGGGAAAATGTCCAGCTATGATGTAGTTAACCATAGCTGGGGATTCAAACATCAATTTGCCCTGAGTAATTTATCCGATGGTCAGGTTAATCTGCCTAACATCCTCAATACAACACTGCAATATGCGGCGGCCAATGGTCGTGGGGGATTAGGCACCGTTATTGTAACGGCAGGCGGGAATCAACGCGAACAGGGGGGCAGTGCGCAAGGTTCGCTGATGAGTAATAGCCGCTTTGCTATTCAGGTCGGCGCAATTAATGGGGCAGCTGATTTGTCCATCTTAAAAACGCGGACATTACCTTTCTCCAATCCCGGTGCCAGTTTATTAGTTTCAGCCCCCGGTAACCATGTGCTCTCGAGTAGTGTTGAGTTAGAAACTGAGCGCGGGGCGGTATTTGGTGCTAAATACAGTACCGAACAAGGCACCAGTTTTGCCGCGCCGATGGTCTCCGGTATTGCAGCGTTAATGCTTGAGGCCAATCCCAATCTGGGCTACCGCGATGTGCAGCAGATCCTGGCTTTGTCGGCTAGCCGGGTTAAAGACCCCAGCAGCCACTGGCGTATTAATAGTGCAAAAAATTGGAATGGTGGTGGTATGCATGTCAGCCATGATTACGGTTTTGGCGCGGTGGATGCACGGGCGGCAGTCCGTTTGGCTGAAAGCTGGACAAGTAAAAATACTGATGCTAATCAACAGGATTTGAAACAAAATCATCGCTATTCAGTGTGGAAAAAACTCTATGCCGAGGGTTTTGATAGCTCATCAGTCACCATGGCGGGCGGCCTGAATGTTGAACAGGTAGAGGTTGATTTCAGTGCCAATGTGGGGCGGTTGGGTGATTTGACGCTAAAGTTAATCTCACCGCAGGGAAGTGAAAGTATTTTGCTAGACCGGACAGGGAAAAAAGTCGTGGCCAACGATGCGGATACCGGCAGTGAGCTGGCGGGGCATTTTAACTATACATTTATGTCTACGCATCACCGAGGGGAAGACTCTACCGGCCAGTGGCGGCTGGAAGTTAGCACGGCCAAAAATGCTTTACCGGTCAAGCTCAATAGCTGGTCACTGCGGCTGTTTGGCCGTCAACCTACAGCAGATGATGTCTATTTTTATACCGATGAGTTTGCCACTCAAATTGCGGAGCAGCCAGCGCGAGCAATCTTAAATGATGCCGTCAATGGTGCGAATGGTGGCCGGAATACATTAAATGCTGCGGCTATGTCCGGCGATGTTGAGGTTAACTTAGCCATTGGAAGTGCTAATCTGGCGGGGTCTCGTCTGACGATCCATGCACCAGAAACTATACATAATGTAGTAAGCGGTGATGGCAATGATATTTTAACCGCAGGTCGGAATAACAGTTTACTTGATGGTGGCCGAGGTAGAAATACGCTAGTGGGAGGGGCTGGCAAAGAGATGTTTGTGGTGCGCAAACGCAGCGGGGGACATGACGAAATCATTAATTTTGATGCCCACAAAGGTGAGGTGATCAATCTGGTTGGCTTTGCTGAAAAAAAATTCAGCGAATTACAGTTAAGACAGCAGCAGAAAGACGTTCGCATTCGTCTGGCGGACAATCAAATGATAACTATCAAAGATAGGCAGATTACCGCCTTGCAAGCACAGCATTTTAACTTTCAGAATAGGTTTAGCCCACCAGACAGTTATGTTGATAGCCGTGTGTCAATGGGTACGCCAACACCGCCAGTCATTAAACAACATGGAATTATGCTCAATGGGGGGGGCAGCGGTGTGACTTTACGCACCAATGCTGAGGGTAAAATGGTGGCTTCGTTGTCGGGGACTGTCTATCAGCGGGAGAATACAGAACCCAGTACTTTTGTCGTGGTTCCCCAAGAGGAACAATCGGATTATTGGAATACTGTCCGTGGGTTTAGACATGGCATTGATAAAATTGATTTAAGTACTGTCGGCATTCGTAATTTCAGTGAGTTATCCGTAACGAAAAGAAATGCTATGATTATTAATGGATTGGCTCTTATTCAAGGCGTAGATATTAAGTTTGGCCCTGAGGGTGAAAGCATCAGTTTGATGTATTTAGATGGGGTGGATGTCGAGCAACTCGACGCTCAAGATTTTATTTTTGCTGACACTGAGTCAATGCAGGCGGATGCCCCATTTGTACCAGATAATATTACTCAACTGGTTAATATTATGCCTGATTTTGATGGCGCTACCCGAGCATACGAAGGCCTCTATCCACAACCTAAACTGCCCCAGTTTGTTTCTCATACTCTGACAGCGAGCAATTATTAATCATATGCCAGCGATTAACTATAAAATTCAGATACCCACTCAGTTGAATGGGTATTTTTATGATTTAAGTTTAAAATGCGATGCGATTATTTCACCTGCGCATTTCTGACTTCGTTGCCAGCTTGCCAAATCCGGTATTTCACATCAACCCCCTGCGGCACATAAACCACAATCGGCAGGCGGCTATTGTAACGCTGCATAGCGGCGTCACCCAGATTAGCGGCGATAAATTGCGGGCGGCGAGTGTTATCTGGGCACCCCATCATGGTGGAGGCCGGTTCTGAGATTTTATCCATCACCAGATAATCAAAACCCCAGCCCGATAAGGTTCTGGTTTCCAGATTGCCACTGAGCATATGGCGGTTGCAGTCAACTTCAATAGTTTTTCCGATCAGTAATTCAACTTTGAAGTTGTTTTCATCTTCTTGTGGATCAAGGAAAATGACCTGGCGGCTCATGCCTTTTTCTGCCGCCGGATAAGGCGCAATCTTCTCTAACGGCTGTTGCTGATTAAGCGGCGGCTCTGTAGCGGCAATAGTGCTGGCCGATGCTGCCATTAACAGACTCGTTATTGCGATTGACAGTCTTTTCATCTTTTGTCCCTATGATTTTGATTCCAGATGCAAAAATATCATCCATTCAACTAGCTGATTATAGGTGAAATCTGATTAGAAGGAATATTCCTTTTATGCCCTAAATAATTCGAGTTGCCGCCTTCCTGCAACTCGAAATCTATTAGGTATAAGCTTCATCGATTACAGCTCGAAATCACTCAGGTCGTCAGCACTGATTTCTGAATCAATTTGGCCGACCAGATAAGAACTGACTTCAACTTCCTGCGGTGCAACTTGCACGTTATCAGACACTAACCAGGAGTTGATCCATGGGATCGGGTTGGTGCGAGTATTAAATGGCACACCCAGGCCGACCGCTTGCATGCGGATATTAGTGATATATTCTACGTATTGGCACAGGATCTCTTTGTTCAGACCAATCATTGAGCCGTCACGGAACAAGTATTCTGCCCACTCTTTTTCTTGTTGCGCGGCCAGAACAAACAGGTCATAGCATTGTTGCTGGCATTCTTCAGCAATTTCAGCCATTTCCGGGTCATCTTCACCTGAGCGCATTAAGTTAATAATATGCTGGGTGCCGGTCAAATGTAGGGCTTCATCGCGGGCGATCATTTTGATGATTTTGGCGTTGCCTTCCATCAGTTCGCGCTCGGCAAAGGCAAAGGAGCAGGCGAAACTGACATAGAAACGGATAGCTTCCAGCGCATTCACACTCATTACACACAGATAAAGCTGCTTTTTCAGCTCACGCAGATTGACCCCCACGATTTTACCGTTGACCTGATGGGTACCTTCTCCCAGCAGATGGTAGTAACTGGTCATTTCAATCAGATCGTCGTAATACCCTGAGATATCTTTGGCGCGTTTGAGGATCTCTTCGTTGGTCACGATATCATCGAAAACAATTGAAGGGTCGTTAACGATATTTCGAATGATATGAGTGTAAGAACGCGAGTGAATAGTTTCAGAAAACGACCAGGTTTCTATCCAGGTTTCCAGCTCAGGAATGGAAACCAGCGGCAACAAGGCCACATTAGGGCTACGGCCCTGAATAGAATCCAGCAAGGTTTGGTATTTCAGGTTGCTGATAAAAATGTGTTTTTCGTGATCTGGCAGGGCGTTGTAGTCGATACGATCGCGGGAGACGTCAATCTCCTCCGGACGCCAGAAAAACGAGAGTTGTTTCTCAATCAGCTTTTCGAAAATAGCGTGTTTTTGTTGGTCGAAACGCGCTACGTTGACGGGTTGACCAAAAAACATGGGTTCGAGTAATTGGTTGTTTTTATTTTGCGAAAAAGTGGTATAGGCCATGATTTCCTCAGGGGCAAATGAAGCGGCCCCGCGATGAATATATTGGCTATCATCGCGCAGGCCTTAACTCAAAATCAGATCTTACATGCACCGCCTTCGCAGTCATCATCACCCGGCTGGCTTTGGATATCTTCCTGCACATCATCAGCACCATCGCGGGTGTTTTGATAGTAAAGGGTTTTTACACCAAACTTGTAAGTGGTGAGCAAATCTTTTAGCAACTGCTTCATCGGCACTTTGCCAGACGGGAAGCGGGTTGGGTCGTAATTAGTGTTGGCTGAAATCGCCTGATCGACGAATTTCTGCATCAAGCCCACCAGCTGTAAATAGCCATCGTTATTTGGCATTTCCCACAGCAGCTCATAAGCCTCTTTCAGGCGCTCATATTCAGGAACAACCTGACGCAGAATACCATCTTTCGAGGCTTTGATACTGACATATCCGCGCGGCGGCTCAATACCATTGGTGGCATTGGAGATCTGCGAGGACGTCTCGGAAGGCATCAGCGCTGACAGCGTGGAGTTACGCAGGCCGTGAGTTTGGATGTCCTTACGCAGCGTTTCCCAATCGTAATGCAGAGGTTCGTCGCTGATAGTATCCAAATCTTTCTTATAGGTATCAATTGGCAGAATACCCTGTGAATAGGTGGTTTCGTTGAACCACTGGCAAGCGCCTTGCTCACGGGCCAGCGCATTGGAGGCTTTCAATAAATAATACTGAATAGCTTCAAAGGTGCGGTGAGTCAGGTTGTTGGCACTGCCATCGGAGTAACGAACGCCATTCTTCGCCAGATAATAAGCAAAGTTAATCACACCGATACCCAAGGTACGGCGGCCCATTGCACCACGCTGTGCTGCGGCAATCGGGTAATCCTGATAATCGAGCAGGGCATCCAGCGCCCGCACGGCCAGCACGGCCAAATCTTCTAAATCATCAAGGCTGTCAATGGCACCCAAGTTGAACGCTGACAAAGTACAGAGCGCAATTTCACCATTTTCGTCGTTGATGTCATTCAACGGCTTGGTTGGCAAAGCAATTTCCAAACACAAGTTTGACTGGCGCACTGGCGCAACTTTCGGGTCAAACGGGCTGTGGGTGTTGCAGTGATCCACGTTCTGAATATAGATACGGCCAGTGGAAGCACGCTCTTGCATCATCAGGGAGAATAAATCAACCGCTTTCACGCGCTGTTTGCGGATGCTGCTGTCTTGTTCGTATTTGACATAAAGGCGCTCAAATTCGTCTTGATCGGCGAAGAACGCGTCATACAGGCCCGGAACATCGGAGGGGCTGAACAGGGTGATATCTTCGCCTTTCAGTAAGCGCTGATACATCAGTTTGTTGATTTGTACGCCGTAATCCATATGACGCACGCGGTTGCCTTCAACACCACGGTTGTTTTTCAGAACCAGCAGGCTTTCAACTTCCAAGTGCCACATTGGGTAGAACAACGTGGCTGCACCGCCACGTACGCCGCCCTGCGAACAGGATTTCACCGCAGTTTGGAAGTGTTTGTAGAACGGAATACAACCGGTATGGAAAGCTTCGCCGCCGCGAATTGGGCTACCCAGCGCCCGGATCCGGCCCGCATTGATACCAATACCGGCGCGTTGTGACACATATTTCACAATGGCGCTGGAGGTGGCATTGATAGAATCCAGACTGTCGCCGCACTCAATCAACACGCAAGAGCTGAACTGGCGGGTAGGGGTGCGCACGCCGGACATAATTGGCGTCGGCAATGAGATTTTGAAAGTAGAAATCGCATCATAGAAGCGCTTGATGTAATCCATCCGGGTTTCACGCGGGTAGTTAGAGAACAAACAGGCGGAAACCAGAATGTACAGGAATTGGGCACTTTCATAGATCTCGCCGCTGACGCGGTTTTGCACCAAATATTTGCCTTCCAACTGCTTAACCGCAGCATAGGAGAAGTTCATATCGCGCCAATGGTCGATGAAAGTGTCCATCTGTTCGAATTCTTCTGCGCTGTAGTCTTCCAGCAGATGTTTATCGTATTTGCCCATATCCACCATTTTCGTCACATGGGCGAATAATTTTGGTGGTTCAAACTGACCATAGGCTTTTTTGCGCAGGTGGAAGATAGCCAGACGCGCCGCCAGATATTGGTAATCCGGTGCATCGCGCGAGATCAAATCTGCGGCAGCTTTGATGATAGTTTCATGGATATCAGCGGTTTTAATACCATCATAAAACTGAATGTGTGAACGCAATTCTACTTGAGATACTGAGACGTTATGTAAACCTTCCGCGGCCCAGTCGATGACCCGGTGGATTTTATCCAGATTGATGCGTTCTTTACTGCCATCGCGTTTAGTAACAAGTAGGCTTTGGTTCATGTATTCGTGACCTTTTTTCCCCTGGTTTTGTATCGACACAACACAAATTAACGCTCTCCATGACTGAAATAATCATTGAGGTTGTAGTGTGTTGTTCAGTATGTAAACACAATATATAGGGGGTGGGTAGTGGATAGATAACAAGATAGTGAGTATTGAGACTTTTGGCAAGTGAACAAGATCGCTAAATTGTGTGGATAACTTGGGGGTGAAATGTTACGAAAGGCTCACAAGCAGCGCCATTACTGGCGCTCACCTCCCATCACTCCAGGGGATAAGATTTTACTGAAAATCTTAAAAATTTGATCGTTTGCCGGTTTATTAAACATTAGAAAAAAACGGCATAACTTATCGTTTTTATTGTTTAAAAAAACTGTTTCTGTCGAATATCATGATTGATGGCGTATAAATCAACAAATTGGTGCGCTAAGACACAAAAAATGGTCACATCAAGCGCACTCAACCCTCAAGGATCAGCCGAGTTGCTTGCTTCTTGATAGGCAATAATCAGCGCCTTATTCTTCATCCCGTTGAGTGTGCACCATATAGTTCACATCAACATTGCGGCCCAGCTTGAAATGGTCTGTTATCGGATTGTAATGCAAGCCAATAATATGGCGTTCGCGCAGTGGCGTTTGGTCAACCCAGCCGATAAGTTCTGATGGGCGAATAAACTTTTTCGAGTCATGGGTGCCTTTGGGCACCATCTTCAATATATATTCAGCGCCTACCACCGCCATTAGCCAGGATTTGGTATTGCGGTTGATGGTCGAAAAGAAAACATGCCCACCGGGTTTGACCAATTGCGCACAGGCGCGAATAACCGAAGCCGGGTCAGGGACGTGTTCGAGCATCTCCATACAGGTTACTACATCGTAATGTTGCGGGTGCTTTTGCGCGTGGCTTTCAACTGTTTCCTGAACATAATCGAGTTTGGTGCCGGTTTCCAATGCATGCAACCGCGCAACTTGTAGTGGCTCATAACCCATATCCAGCCCGGTAACCTGAGCACCTTCATGCGCCATGCTTTCAGCCAGAATGCCGCCCCCGCAACCGACATCCAGCACTTTCTTATCGAAAATACCGCCAGCACGCTGCAAAATGTAATCAAGACGCAGCGGGTTGATGCGGTGGAGAGGCTTAAACTCGCCCTCTAAATCCCACCAGCGGGAGGCAACTGCTTCAAACTTAGCAATTTCTTGTTCATCGACATTTATCTGTTCAGCAATTTGACGATGGGGGGCGGTGGTATCTATAGACATGGTCAGTTCTCTCTGTTTTATTTCTTTGCGCGGATTATACGTCATTCGTTTCGACAATCATCATGTAGTTTCGCCAAAATCAGGGTTTTGTGATATAGTTTCGTACCTTTAAATCCGGTAATTAGTAGAGGGATAGCGGCTCAATGAGCGACCTTGCCAGAGAAATAACACCGGTCAACATCGAGGAAGAGCTGAAAAGCTCCTATCTGGATTACGCGATGTCCGTTATTGTCGGACGTGCATTACCAGATGTCCGGGATGGACTGAAGCCCGTTCACCGTCGCGTACTGTTTGCGATGAATGTACTGGGTAATGACTGGAATAAACCATACAAAAAATCGGCCCGTGTAGTCGGGGACGTTATCGGTAAATATCACCCGCATGGTGACAGCGCGGTCTACGACACTATCGTGCGTATGGCTCAGCCGTTCTCACTGCGCTATATGCTGGTGGATGGACAGGGAAACTTCGGTTCCGTTGATGGCGACTCCGCCGCAGCGATGCGTTATACCGAAATCCGTATGTCTAAAATTGCTCACGAGTTGTTAGCGGATTTAGAAAAAGATACCGTTGACTTCGTGCCTAACTATGACGGCACGGAGCAAATTCCTGCCGTAATGCCGACCAAAATCCCTAACTTGCTGGTTAACGGCTCGTCAGGTATTGCCGTCGGGATGGCAACCAATATTCCGCCGCATAACCTTTCTGAGGTTATTGATGGCTGCCTGGCCTATATTGAAGATGAAAACATCACCATTGAAGGGTTGATGGAGTACATCCCTGGGCCAGATTTCCCAACCGCTGCGATTATCAATGGTCGCCGTGGTATTGAAGAAGCTTATCGTACCGGTCGCGGCAAGATTTATGTTCGCGCCCGTGCTGAAGTCGAAGCTGATGCCAAAACCGGCCGTGAGACCATTATTGTTCACGAGATCCCGTATCAGGTGAACAAAGCGCGGTTGATTGAGAAAATCGCCGAGCTGGTCAAAGAAAAACGCGTTGAAGGCATCAGTGCGTTGCGTGATGAGTCTGATAAAGACGGCATGCGCATTGTGATTGAAATCAAACGCGATGCTGTCGGGGAAGTGGTGCTGAATAACCTCTACTCTCTGACGCAATTGCAGGTGACTTTCGGTATCAATATGGTGGCTCTGTCTCAAGGGCAGCCTAAATTGCTTAACCTGAAAGACATCCTGGTGGCCTTTGTTCGTCACCGCCGTGAAGTGGTGACGCGCCGGACTATTTTTGAACTGCGTAAAGCACGTGACCGCGCGCATATCCTTGAAGCGCTGGCCATTGCATTGGCTAACATCGATCCGATTATCGAATTGATTCGCCGTGCGGCAACACCTGCCGAAGCAAAAGCCGGCCTGATTGCCAGCCCATGGGAATTAGGTAACGTCGCGTCGATGCTGGAACGTGCCGGTGATGATGCTGCCCGCCCTGAATGGCTGGAAGAAGAGTTCGGGATCCGCGACGGCAAGTATTATCTCACTGAGCAGCAAGCTCAGGCCATTTTGGATTTGCGTTTGCAGAAACTGACCGGCCTGGAGCATGAAAAACTGCTGGATGAGTATAAAGAGCTGCTGACCGTCATTGGTGAGCTGATCTTTATTCTGGAAAATCCAGAGCGCTTGATGGAAGTTATCCGCGAAGAGTTAGTGGCTATTAAAGAGCTATATAATGATGCGCGTCGTACAGAAATCACTGCGAATACCTCCGACATTAATATTGAAGACCTGATTAATCAGGAAGATGTGGTTGTGACACTGTCTCATCAGGGTTATGTCAAATATCAACCTCTGACTGATTACGAAGCTCAGCGTCGCGGTGGTAAAGGTAAGTCGGCTGCCCGTATCAAAGAAGAAGACTTCATTGATCGTCTGTTGGTCGCCAATACCCACGATACTATTTTGTGCTTCTCCAGCCGTGGCCGCCTCTATTGGATGAAAGTCTATCAGTTGCCGGAAGCTAGCCGTGGGGCGCGTGGTCGTCCGATCGTCAACTTGTTGCCGCTTGAGCCAAATGAGCGAATCACCGCCATTCTGCCCGTGCGGGAATACGAAGAAGGTCGTCATATCTTCATGGCTACCGCGAGCGGTACTGTGAAGAAAACCGCACTGACCGAATTCAGTCGCCCACGCAGTGCCGGTATTATCGCCGTCAATCTGAATGAAGGCGATGAGCTGATCGGCGTCGATCTGACTGATGGCAGCAATGAAGTCATGCTGTTCTCCGCATTGGGTAAAGTGGTTCGCTTCCCTGAGTCGCAGGTCCGTTCTATGGGCCGTACTGCGACCGGTGTCCGTGGTATCAACCTCAATGGCGACGATCGGGTTATTTCTCTTATCATCCCTCGTGGTGATGGTGAAATCCTGACAGTGACTGAAAACGGTTATGGTAAACGTACCGCCGTGGAAGAATATCCAACTAAGTCGCGTGCGACTCAGGGGGTTATCTCCATTAAAGTCAGTGAGCGTAATGGTAAGGTTGTTGGGGCTGTGCAAGTCGCGCCGACTGACCAGATCATGATGATCACAGATGCCGGTACACTGGTGCGTACCCGCGTATCTGAAGTGAGCATCGTGGGCCGTAATACCCAGGGTGTGACACTGATCCGTACCGCTGAAGACGAGCATGTTGTCGGTCTGCAACGTGTTGCTGAGCCGGAAGAGGACGATGAAATCCTTGATGGTGAATCATTAGAAGGTGAAGAGGGCAGTGAAGAAGAGGCTGCGCTGAAGACTCCGGAAGATGAAGATGCTGCTGACGAAGCAGAAGACGATGAAGGCGAGGACGACAACGTATAATGCGCTGTTGATACTCATTCATTGTCAAAACCAAGAACCAGCTTACGAGCTGGTTTTTTTATGCTGACTTTTTTATGAGCCGTGGGTAGTGTATTCTGTAGACCACGCAGCCTGCTCGGCGATGCTTTCACCATGGTATCAGATTGAAATATCTTTCTTCATTTCGCACGACACTGAAAATCTCCCGTTACCTATTTCGGGTTCTGGCTGTCATGTTATGGTCCCTTGGCGCACTGCTGACCACTTTTTATATCCTGAACATCCTTAACGAGAAAAAATCTGATATTCGTCAGGAATATAATACTAACTTCGATTTAGCACAGAGCTACATTCGGCATTCTTCCGATATTATCCGTGATATCAAATATATGGCGGAAAACAGGTTAAACCACAATACAGCAAGCAGTGATATCGCGGCTGGCGCATTTATTAAAAATAAAGCCACGCCCAAATATTACCCACTTAATCCAACGGCCGATTGCGCCACACTTAATGCGTCTCGTCACTCGTCATTAGATTCTCTCAGCAACCTTATCTTGTATTGGAAAGAGAACTTTGCAGCTGCCTATGATCTTAACCGGATATTTTTTATTGGCAGCGACACTATGTGTATGGTGGATTTCGATATTCGAAATGTTCCGATGGAGCAAGAGAGTCTGCTTAAATCTTTGAATGAACACATTGCAAAATATCGTGAGGCAAATAATCAGGATAAAGACAGCCCACTGTATTGGGTTGTTCCCGGTGTGCGGCCTGAAATTGGCACCTTATATGTGCTAAGCCCGCTTTATGTGGGCAATAAATTAGAAGCATTGGTGGGGACAGAGCAGACTATTCGGTTGGAGGATTTCATTTCTCCGGGGCCATTACCTGTTGGTGTGGCTTTGCTGGATGAAAATAATGAGCCCGTATTGCGTCTGGCAACCGGGGAGCGCCACGCTTCAATATTGGATGACTATCCTGATTCACCCTCTTATTTCGGTTATGTAGATGATTATAATTATCTGATTCTGAAAAAGAATTTACTGCCTTCCCCTCTCAGTATTGCCTATTCCTTGCCGGTCAGAACCATAATAGACATATTTAAACTATTAATTTTTAATGCATTATTGCTGAATGCGTTATCTGCTGTGGTGATATTCACTCTGGCCTGGTTGTTTGAACGGAAAATGTTCCATCCAGCTGAAGATAATGCTCTGCGGCTGGAAGAACATGAACAATTTAACCGTAAAATTGTTGCTTCTGCGCCGGTGGGTATTTCTATATTACGCATTAGCGATGGCACCAATATCCTCAGTAACGAACTCGCGCATAACTATATTAATTTACTGACAAATGAGGATCGTGAACGTATTACCCGCATTATTTGTGAGCAGCAGGCAAACTTTGTTGATGTGATGACCAGTAATAATAACAATCTACAAATCAGCTTTGTTCACTCCCGCTATCGTAATGAAAATGTGGCGATTTGTGTGCTGGTGGATGTCAGTTCACGGGTGAAAATGGAAGAGTCATTGCAGGAAATGGCGGCGGCGGCAGAGCAGGCCAGCCAATCGAAATCCATGTTTTTGGCGACAGTCAGTCACGAGCTGCGCACCCCACTGTATGGCATTATCGGCAATCTCGATTTATTACAAACTAAAGAGTTGCCACAGGGTGTTGACCGGCTGGTGACAGCAATGAACAATTCGTCCGGACTATTACTCAAAATTATCAGTGATATTCTCGATTTTTCTAAAATAGAATCTGAGCAACTGAAAATTGAGCCGAGCGAGTTTTCTATTGTCGAAGTAATAACACATATCACGGCGAACTATTTACCGCTGGTGGTGAAGAAGCGCTTAGGTTTGTACTGTTTTATTGAACCGAATGTTCCGCGGATAATGGTGGGTGATGCAGTTCGTCTGCAACAAGTCATTTCTAACTTGCTGAATAACGCTATTAAGTTTACTGATACTGGCTGTATTATTTTGCAAGTCAGGGTGCGGGGTTATTATCTGGAATTCCGTGTGCGGGATACTGGCGTGGGTATTAACTCCCGTGAGATAAATCAGTTATTTGATCCTTTCTTCCAGGTAGGAACCGGAGTACAGCGCCATTTCCAAGGAACCGGCTTAGGGTTGGCAATTTGTGAGAAATTGATCAACTTGATGGACGGCGATGTTGAGGTGGTGTCTGAACTGGGAATGGGCAGCATCTTTGCTATTCGTATTCCTTTGTATTTGAAAGAAAATCAGTATCAGGCCCCAAATGCAGTTTTGCCGGAGAGTGATCGCTGGCAAGGCAAGATATTGTGGCTGGATATTCGCAATGCCCGCCTGGAAAGCTATTTACTCGATCTTTTAAGTCATTTCGGTGCCACTATTCAACGTTACAGCAATGAGCAAACGCTACATGATCAAGTGCTTATTTGTGATTACTTGCCACAAATAAACGCGCCATTATCGACCTGGATTCAGATATCCATTGAGCATATTGGTTTGCCACAAGAAACACGGCCCGGTTATTGGCTGTTGAGTACCGCCACATTGCTGGAAATCATCCCGCTATTGGACCGTATATTGCTGGAACCACAAGTCGTTGAAGAAGCTCCACTCGCGTTACCACCCGCGAAAACCAATCAGGATGATAATGATGACCTGCAAATTCTGGTGGTGGATGACCATCCGATTAATCGGCGGTTATTGGCTGATCAGCTGACGACTTTAGGTTATCGGGTCATTACGGCGAATGATGGGTTGGATGCTCTGGGCGTGTTGAGTGCCAATAATGTTGATATTGTGCTGACGGATGTGAATATGCCGAATATGGATGGTTATCGTCTGACACAGCGCTTGCGGCAACTGAATCATAATTTCCCAGTCATTGGCGTCACTGCCAATGCATTGGCGGAAGGCAAACAGCGCTGTATTGAAGCCGGGATGGATAACTGTTTATCTAAGCCAGTAACATTGGATACCTTGCGCCAGATGTTGCGTTATTATGGCGATAAGGTGCGGAAAACACGCTAAAGAAGAAATAGAAATATATGCCCAAAGTAATTGAAGTTGCAGGTAGGCAGCAAGCGAATGAATCCCGATGAGCTTACACGAGTAAGTGATTCGGGTGAATGAGAGCAGCTAACACCGCTGCAGCTTCAAGTACGAAGGGGATAAAACCCGGCACTGCTGTGCAATACCGGGGTGGAGAACAGAAGTTATTCTTTATCTTGGCCAATAGTGACAGACGAAAGGTAGTTTAACAGGGCAATATCATTATCCACGCCCAGTTTCAGCATCGCCGATTTTTTCTGGCTACTGATGGTTTTAATGCTGCGATTAAGTTTTCTGGCAATCTCAGTGACCAGGAAACCTTCAGCAAATAACCGTAAAACCTCACTTTCTTTCGGTGATAAACGCTTATCGCCGTAGCCATTAGCGCTGATTTTTTCCAGCAGTTTAGCCACACTTTCAGGAGTGAATTTTTTCCCTTTCTGTAATGCTGCCAAAGCCTTAGGTAAATCAGCGGGCGCGCCTTGTTTTAATACAATCCCGTCAATGTCCAAGTCCAAAACTGAACTGAGAATAGCCGGGTTATTATTCATCGTTAGTACAATTATGGCTAAGTCCGGGTAATGCCGTTTTATATATTTTATCAATGTGATGCCATCACCATACTTATCTCCAGGCATGGAGAGGTCGGTAATTAGCACGTTGGCATCAAGCTTAGACAGATTGTTAATCAGCGCTGTTGAGTCTTCAAACTCCCCAACAACATTTACCCACTCAATTTGTTCGAGCGACTTTCGGATGCCAAACAAAACAATTGGATGGTCATCAGCAATAATTACATTAAGGTTGTTCATGGTTATGGGTTACCTTGCTGCAACAGTCTGGTGACGAAAGAATCAATTTGACTGATGCTATTTTCGATCTTCAACCGATCGCCATCTGCGATATGCTGTTCTAATGTTTCACACAGTTGTTTGCCGAGATGCAAATTCAACATAGCAAATACGCCTTTCAATCGATGTGCGGTCTGCGAAAGCGATATGAAATCACGTTGCTGAAGTTCAGTATACAGTTTCTTCAGATCTACCGGTACTGTCTCAACAAATAAGGAATAATAGTCACTGGACTTTAGTTGTTGTTCGTATGCGTTTATATCACCATCAGCAATGGATTCAGACTCATAGTTGGATTCGTCTGATAAAATTTGCTGTTCAATTAATAATAATATTGCATCAATGACTGTACTACCTAAATTATAATTTACCCGAATATAATTATCCTGCAACTGTTGCATTCCTACTTCGTCAGGTGCGAGTAATAAGGTAAATTTATCATAGTGTTGTGGGTTGTCTGTCAGGGTCACATCATAGTCTCGTCCCGGCAAGCGGTCATCAACAATGATGCAGTTAGCGCCGAATGAATTCAATAATGTTGTGATGATAGAACGCACTTCTTCCGACGTTATATCTAATAATACCGTCACACCATCCAATAATTTCTCTTGCTCCTCCTTTTGCTCATTTTGGATAGCAATCGTAACTCGGATTGTATAACGAGTACCTATATCAACTTTGCTACGGATCTCTAATTGTCCGTTTAATTTTTTACATAATTGGTTACATAAAAAGAAAGTTAATCCCGAACTGTGATTGTATCTGTCGGCCAATGTTTGGCTGAGGAAAGGATAATTAAGATTGCTAATTTCTTCATCAGAAATACCTGCGCCAGTATCGGTTATTTGGATAATCAATTGTTCTGGATGCCCAGGCTCATGGCTCACATTAAGGGTAATTTTGCCGTAAGCCGTCGTAATAACAGAATAATGCAGCAGTAACGAAAGTATTTTCCGTAATACTTTTTCATCGCCTATGTAATTTTGTTCAAGATCAACAAGATAATGATTAAACAGAGTTAAACCTTTCTGATTAATCGAGGGAAGGATCTCCAGCAGGAGGCCATCGATTAATGCCGACAGGGAGAAACTATGCTGTTCAGGTTGCCAGTCTTGGGTTTCCAGGCGAGTAAGCAGGGTAATATTATCAACCAGCTCAATAATACTTTCAGATTGTTCTACTAATTTAGCCGTCAGTTCATATCGCAGCGCTAAATCAGAGGTGTTTTGTAATGTTTTAGCCGTCTGATTGAGGTTAGTCAGGGGCTGATTCAGTTCAATCCCAAGGTTATGCAACATAAGCTTACGCGCTTGAAGGCTTTTGTCGTATTCACGCCTTGCTTGTTGCAGGCGTTTATTAACCAAGACTTCTTTATCTTGATCATGAAGCAAGAAAAGGTAGGTTTCGGGCGAAAACTTACTGCGGAATATTCGGATTTCGTACACTTCATTATTTACGGTGCCCTGAATGACCCCGTGGTGTTGTTCCGCCATATGGGCAATTTTTTGCAGGTTAAGGTGCGGCATCAGGTTATCAGCAATCTGATTACTGGCGACAACGGTATTACTGCTGAAGTTATAGACTAATAACCCTTGCGGTAAGCTGGTAATGATTTCCTGACTCAGTGATTTTTGGGCCTCTAATTGCTCAATCATATCTGAACTTGGGCGAACGAATTGGCGGCGAGCTAACCAGGCCCCTAAGATTGCCAGGAATAACAGCAAGATATTGGTCAGGATCAGCCAGAAATTATTCCTCAATAAATCAATGGCTAGCACTGTAACAGGAACACGATAAACAATTTTCAGTGAGGTGTTAGCCAGTGGTGCAGAGACTTCAACCCAATAGCCATTTAACGCTACGCTGGCCGTGGCGGTATCCTCAGGTGCCATACCCTCATTAATCGGGGTTTTGTCAGGTTGGAGGAGGAAGTTCGATCGCGCCATATTCGGCGGGATTAAGTCATTAATTGGCAGATCAAAGGCAATGACCGTGGCCAAATGGCCGGGATGGTTAAAGGTGGTCCGGATAGTAAAATAGTAAGCATTCTGGAAGCGTAATTTTCGCAATGGCGAGAAACTCTCACGCTCATCTAATGTATTGGCCTGTTGCAGCATTTCTGCACGCCGAGACTCTGCGGCGGCGGTCAGGTAGCTCTCTTTAAAACGCGATGTCACTTCTTTTAACGGCTGCGTGGTAATGAGCGCCAGACTATTATCCTGACCATTAAGATAATACATCGAGTAAATATCATTTTGGGCTCCCCAATGGTTGTCGAGATAGTCCGACAACTGCAAAACCATAGCCAGTGTCGCGGGGTTATGATTACCAAAAATGACGGCGTCAGTTTTTTTGCGGGGCTTTTCAATATAATAAATATCAGGACGCAGACGAGTTTCTTGGACGTTAAGAACATTCTTGTCCGAAATATCTGGATTGTTGGCAAAATCGTATATCTGGTAGGTATGGTAACGATAATCATCAATACGCTGCTGCAAGCCGGTGGCAATATAGGCCAATGTGTGTTTTTTTTCTGTCAGGTAAGCATTGGTATAGTTGTAACCATACAGCCCAATCGAGATGAGCAGCAATAGGATAAACAGCCAGAAACAACGTGTAATGTTAGCTGAACTGGATGGTAACGAGTTATTTTGCATAAAGATAATGCAGTTCCCTTGGTTAGCGCGTGACGGCTCTGGCGCTGGCAGTGACAGTCAGTAACAACAGTGCCACGCAGCCAAAAGCGACCGATAAATTACTGACCTGGGCGACAAAACCAATTGCCGCCGGGCCTGCCAGAATACCGGCATAACCGATGGTGGTGATGGATGCGACAGCTAAATTAGCCGGCATCACGGTTTGGTTACCCGCAGCGGTAAACAGGATTGGCACCACATTCGATGCGCCTAACCCCACGAGCATAAAGCCAATAAGGGCCGCAATTGAGTTATCAATGCTTATCGCGGTAATAATCCCCACTGCTGCACATAAGCTCCCTCCTAATAATACCTTGTATCGGCCCAATCCGTTGACTATCCGATCACCATTTAAACGGCCCAACGTCATGGCAATGGCAAATACTGCATAACCCATACCGGCTTGCGAGGGATCCATACCGCGCAGTGTGGTCAGGAAGACGGCACTCCAGTCAAGCATTGAGCCTTCAGCCAGGAACATGACAAAGCATAAAAAGCCGATAAACATCACCCATCCGCGCGGGAGCACAAATAACGGGCCATCATGCGGCTCTCCGCTGCCCTGTAACAGGTTTTTATTGGCGGTCAGCAATAAGATAATCATTAACGCGACGGTGGCAAGAATGGCTGTCAGGGGGCTTAAACCGAGCCACAATAATGCGCTCACACCGCCCGCGCCAGCAATACCGCCGACGCTGAATAACCCGTGGAAACCGGACATCATCGCCCGGCCACTCGCTTTCTCAACAATGACCGCCTGAATATTCATCGCGACATCTATTATGCCCATCGCCGCCCCGAAGACTAACAAGGCGAGCGCCATCGTGACGGGAGTATTCATCAAAACCAGCAAGGGGAGGTCAAGACAAAGAACCGCCCCAGCCAATAAAATCACCGCCCGACACCCCCATTTGGCGGTTAGCACACCCGTCAAGGGCATGGCGAGCATCGAACCGACACCAATACACAATAACAGTAAACCCAGTGAAGCATCATTCAGGCCAATACGTTCCTTGGCAAAGGGGACTAACGGTGCCCAGGCAGCCATCCCTAATCCGGAGATAAAAAATGCAAGCCGAGTCGAGATTTGCTGTGCAACACCGGGCTGCAATGTGGATTGACGTGTTTTGGCGGTCATGAGGTATAGGATCTGCGATTGATATGAATAATAAATATAGACAGACGTTTCTATCACAAAGCGAAATGCGGGTCGAAGGGATTTGTCTGGATTATCACAATACTGGGTCATCTTATTCATCATGCTGCCGGTTATATCATTGCCTTGCTTGAATATTAATCAATCAGCAGATTTATGATAACAATCCAATAAATCTAAACTATGGTGAGAACCATCGCGCCATTAATGCAACTGACCATGGCTTTCTCGCGCGGGCAGCATGCCAAAAGCGCCATGACCGGCTTGAATGAACCGCTCAAAAAAACATTGGGTCGCCCCGACGAGGGGAGCGCATTGCCCGACCCTGAACGGCCCCTATCAATTGCATAAGCTGCTTGAGCATCAGCATGGCTATAATCGCGATAACCTGATTGTGAACGGGCGGTTCCAGTTCATATCCTATAAGCTAGATATTTTCATAAATAGTCGGAGATGTTTTATCTTATATTGTCTTACTTACACAGTAGTTCAGTTTTCATCCATGCTAATGGAAAACCAATAAATATGAATAAAAACTAATAAATAGCGAGATGATAATTAGACGATCAGGTTAATTATTGTTCTTAATCACTTGAGCTATTCGTGCTTAAATATAAGTGTGAAACTATATCATTTATCTATAATTTAATTGTGTAAGTATAACAAAAAATTATAAATATACTTTTGACTATATATCGCGGGCAATAAAAAGCCGGTCAAAAGACCGGCCGTAACACTAACGAATTATCTGGCTGCGTGAGCCACAATGAAGGAAATAGTAAAATAATGATGATAGCGGATTTATTATAGTTCCTGACCGTTAGATATTGCTTGTCAATTTGTGCTATACGATGCATTGCATATATTATTGATTTATATAACAAAAAATTATTTATTGATTATGGGTGCTATATTTTTTAGTGTTTTTAAATTCAGTTAAAGTTCGCTGTAATTAACAT
>NZ_CABHXX010000070.1 GCF_902170565.1 Yersinia thracica | reverse complement strand
TTGGAGCGGGAAACGAGACTCGAACTCGCGACCCCGACCTTGGCAAGGTCGTGCTCTACCAACTGAGCTATTCCCGCTCGGTGTCATACTTTCCAGTACTGAATCTGTTTGCGCAAGCTCGCGAATTCTTCATCGGTACGGGGTGCGCATTATACGAGAAATCCGTTTTGCCGCAAGCCCCTGAAAGCAAAAAAATCATTTTTCGGTTTAAGTGCCGATTAAAACAGCAATATGCTGTTTTTACCAGCACCATGAAAAGTCTAAACCCAAAGTTATTGAAATCTCAGGCCAGACTACCCGCTAACACCCTCGCAGCTTCAAGCCCGAAGGGTTCCCCAAAGTCATTGGAGTGGCAGGTAGGCAGCCAGCAAACGCATCCCGATGAGCTTATACAGGTAAGTGATTCGGGTAAGTGAGCGCAGCTAACACCCCTGCCATTTCAAGCCCGAAGGGTTCCCCAAAGTCATTGGAGTGGCAGGTAGGCAGCCAGCAAACGCATCCCGATGAGCTTACACAGGTAAGTGATTCGGGTAAGTGAGCGCAGCTAACACCCCTGCCATTTCAAGGCCGAAGGGGATTAAGGCTGGATGAAATGCTCGCGGTAATAAGCCAGCTCGGCCACTGACTCGCGGATATCATCCAGTGCCTGATGAGTATTTTGTTTTTTAAAACCTGCCAGAATTTCGGGTTTCCAGCGGCGGGCCAGTTCTTTTAAAGTGCTGACATCCAGATAACGGTAATGGAAATAGGCTTCAAGCTCTGGCATATAGCGGAACAGGAAGCGCCGGTCTTGGCCCACGCTGTTACCACAAATAGGGGAAACACCTGCCGGAACCCACTGCTTGAGAAATTCAATCGTTTGCAACTCAGCATCGCTATCACTAAAGGGGCTGTCTTTAACGCGCTGAACCAAGCCACTGCCGGTATGCGTGCGCACATTCCACTCATCCATTAGCCCAAGCTGCTCATCAGACTGGTGGACGGCCAACACCGGGCCTTCCGCCAGGATATTCAGGTTAGCATCGGTAACCAGAGTGGCTATCTCGATGATCCGATCCCGCTGCGGATCAAGACCGGTCATTTCCAGATCGATCCAGATGAGATTATTTTGATTTTCTGTCATGATTTTTCCTGCCTGTTAGCGGGTGAGACTACCGAACAAACGGTTAATTGATAAAATAATGTGTATCATAGCCCTTTTGGTCGCAACCAGCGATATACCCAAAGAAATTGGAGTTGCAGGCAGGCAGCAAGCGAACGAGTTCCGATGAGCTTACTCAAGTAAGTGATTCGGATGAGTGAACGTAGCGAACACACCTGCGGCTTCAAATACTAAGGGTATTAATGCAGATTCAAGTGAGGCACAGTGAGTAAGAATAAACTGTCGAAAGGTCAGCAACGGCGTGTACAGGCTAACCATCAGCGCCGGCTACGCACTGATAGAAAACCTGAGTTAGATGACTCTCAGCTTGGCGATGCGCAAGAAGGTATCGTAATCAGTCGCTTCGGTCAGCATGCTGATGTCGAAGCTGCCGATGGTGTTCAGCACCGTTGTAATATCCGCCGCACCATCAAGTCACTGGTGACAGGTGATCGTGTGGTCTGGCGTCCCGGCCTGCAAGCGCAGGAAGGTGTGCGCGTTAAAGGTATTGTCGAAGCCGTTCATGAGCGGACATCCGTTCTGACGCGCCCTGATTTGTATGACGGCGTGAAGCCGATCGCCGCAAATATTAATCAGATCGTGATCGTTTCGGCAATTTTGCCCGAACTTTCGCTCAATATCATCGACCGCTATCTGGTGGCTTGTGAAACATTAGATGTCGAGCCGTTAATCGTACTGAATAAAATCGATTTACTGGACGCCGATGGCCGTAAATTCGTTGATGGCATGATGGATATCTATCGCCGTATTGGCTACAACGTATTGGAAGTTTCCAGCCAAACCCGTGAAGGGATGGAAGCCTTCGAGCAGGCGCTGGCTGGGCGGATAAGCATCTTTGCCGGTCAGTCAGGGGTGGGTAAATCCAGTCTATTGAATGCCTTGTTGCCGCCAACAGATAATGAAATTCTGGTCAATACCGTGTCCGGCAACTCAGGGCTGGGCCAGCACACCACCACCGCCGCTCGTTTATATCACTTCCAGCATGGTGGTGATGTGATTGATTCACCGGGGGTACGTGAGTTCGGTCTGTGGCATCTGGCTCCGGAACAAATCACGCAAGGATTTGTCGAATTCCGTGATTATCTTGGTCATTGCAAGTTCCGCGATTGTAGCCACACCACCGATCCCGGCTGTGCGCTGCGCGAAGCGGTAGAGCAAGGTAAAATTGCCGAGGAGCGCTTTGATAATTATCATCGCATTCTGGAAAGTATGGAGCAGGCGAAGCCGCGCAAGACATCAGATAGTGACGAGAAATAATGTTTTAATCGCGGGTCTCCCCTGTGGTACCCATAACCCAAAATAATTGGTGTTGCTGCTAACAGCGCGGCAACACCAAGTAAAAGCGTACTTATCTAATGAGGTCTACGTGCTGGATAGTCTCAAAATCAGATTACAATATTTACTTCCTAAGCTTGGTCTGACCCGTTTGGCGGGCTGGGGCGCAGATAAACAAGGTGGCTGGTTGACGCAACTGGTTATCAAAGCGTTTGCTCGCTATTACAAAGTTGATATGAAAGAAGCGCAAGCCCCTGAATTCTCTGCTTATCGTACATTTAACGAATTCTTTGTGCGCCCACTTCGCGCAGGTGCGCGCTCGGTTGTGGTTGAAGAAAATCTATTAGCTCAACCGGCTGATGGCGCTATCAGTCAGTTAGGCACCATTCATGATGGGCAAATCTTGCAGGCAAAAGGCCACAACTACAGTGTGGAAGCTTTGTTGGCAGGTAACTATATGCTGGCTGCTGAGTTCAAGAATGGGCAGTTTGTCACCACTTATCTGGCTCCGCGCGATTATCACCGGGTGCATATGCCATGTGATGGTGTATTGCGTGAAATGATTTATGTTCCGGGTGATTTATTCTCGGTCAATCCATTGACCGCAGCGAATGTTCCTAACCTGTTCGCCCGTAACGAGCGCGTCATTTGTATCTTTGACACCGCCTTTGGTCCAATGGCACAAATTCTGGTGGGTGCTACTATCGTGGGCAGCATAGAAACCGTCTGGGCGGGCACTATTACCCCACCACGGGAAGGTGTGATTCGCCGCTGGACTTACCCGCAGGCCGGGGCTGAAGGTGCTGTCACGCTGGAGAAAGGGCAAGAAATGGGCCGCTTTAAGTTGGGCTCGACGGTGATTAACTTGTTTGCTGAGGGCAAAGTACATTTAGCACCACAGTTAAACAGCGGCTCGGTTACCCGCATGGGTGAAGTATTAGCCGAAGCTATCCCCGCGACCCCGCCGTGCTAGCTTTCGGCTGACAAGACATTGATGTTAAGGAACCCTTACGTGCGCCTAATAATTTCATGGTTTTCTGCAATTTTACTGTCATTGGTAATGTTGTTGTCCCTGCCGCTTCATGCGGCAACTCAGCCGAATGAAGAGCAGCTCAGACAAGAGTTGAAACAGGCTGAAGCCAATAAAGGGATGGTAAATCAGGCAGAAATTGTTCAGGCGCTGCAAGGGGCTCTCAGCTGGTTAGCGGATGCGAAAGAATCTGATATCCGCGCCCAGCAGTATCAAAAAGCCATTGATGACTTTCCTAAGCTTACCCGTGAGTTACGCCAACAATTGGCGCAAGAAGGGGATAAACCCCTGCCAGTCCCTAATAATCTGTCCACGTCCGAACTGGAACAGCAAGTGCTGCAAGTCAGCAGCCAATTATTAGAGTTAAGCCGCCTGTCACAGCAGGAGCAAGATCGCGCACGGGAAATCAGTGAGTCACTGAATCAGCTACCGCAACAGCAATCAGAAGCCCGGCGCATTCTGACAGAAATCAGCACACGACTTCTGGCGCAAAGTAGCCCCGCCACCCCAGTAGCACAAGCGCAGTTGGCATTATTACAAGCTGAAGCCGTGGCCCGCAAAGCGAAAGCCAATGAGCTGGAGCTTTCCCAACTCTCCGCCAATAATCGCCAAGAGCTTTCCCGGCTACGGGCTGAGTTATACAAAAAACGTCAGGAGCGGGTCGATGCCCAACTCCAGAGCTTGCGTAACAACCTGAATAGTCAGCGCCAACAAGCCGCAGAACAAGCGCTTGAGCGCACAGAATTACTGGCCGAACAAGGCGGTGATTTACCTGAATCTATTACCCAGCAGTTGCAAATAAACCGCGATTTGTCTCAAGCGCTAAATCAGCAAGTGCAGCGCATTGACCTGATTTCCTCGCAGCAACGCCAGGCCGTTACACAAACTCAGCAGGTTCGACAGGCACTTAGCACTATCCGTGAGCAGGCTCAGTGGTTGGGGGTTTCAACCGCATTGGGTGAAGCATTGCGAGCACAAGTGGCGAGGTTGCCCGATGTGCCCAAAAATCAGCAATTGGATCGCGATATGGCCCAGTTGCGAGTTCAACGTCTGCAATATGAAGACATGATGGAGAAATTGCAGCAGCAAAATACCCGGCTACTGCAAAACGATGGCACACCATTGACCACTGAACAACAGCGGATTCTGGATGCCCAATTGCGTACCCAGCGCGAGTTATTGAACTCCCTGTTATCGGGTTATGACACGCAGATTCTTGAGCTTACCAAGCTGAAAGTGGCCAATAGCCAATTAGTCGACGCCTTAAGTGAAGTTCGTGAAGCGACCCACCGCTACCTGTTTTGGGTGGCGGATGTTAGCCCGATATCACTCTCTTATCCGCTTAACGTCGCCCATGACCTTACCCGCTTGCTGTCACTCGACACCCTTTCGCAGCTCAGCCAAGCCTTTGTCATGATGATGACCAGCCAAGAAACATTGTTGCCAATTATTGGCGCGCTGCTGTTTGTCGGTTTCAGTATCAGCTCTCGCCGCCATTATCATGCTTTCCTGGAGCGCGCCAGCAGCCGTGTTGGTAAGGTTACACAAGACCATTTCTCCCTGACGTTGCGCACCGTATTCTGGTCCATTCTGATGGCGCTGCCGTTGCCTGTCTTATGGGCGGCAGTCGGATATGGTTTGCAAAATGCCTGGTCGTATCCGATGGCTATCGCCATTGGTAATGCTGTCACCGCGACCGTGCCGGTGCTGTGGGTGTTTATGATAAGCGCCTCATTTGCTCATCCACATGGCCTGTTTATTACCCACTTCCGCTGGTCACCGACCCAAGTGGGCCGGGCAATGCGCTTCTATCGCATGTCAGTGTGGTTGATTATCCCACTGATGATGGCGCTGATTACATTCGAGAATTATAACGACCGTGAATTCGCTGGCACACTGGGCCGGCTGTGCTTTATTTTGCTGTGTATCGCCTTAAGTTTGGTCACCAACAGCTTGAAGCGGGCGGGTATTCCACTCTATCTGGATAAAAAAGGTTCTGGCGATAATATTGTTAACACAGCATTGTGGGGGCTTTTGCTGTCTGCGCCCTTGATGGCAGCATTGGCGTCTGCTCTGGGTTATCTCACCACCTCGCAAGCATTGTTAGCCCGTCTGGAGACCTCGGTCGCTATCTGGTTCTTCTTGTTGGTGGTTTATCATATTATCCGCCGCTGGATGCTGATTCAGCGCCGCCGCATTGCCTTTGATCGCGCCAAACAGCGCCGTGCTGATATTCTGGCGCAACGTGCCCGTGGCGAAGACGATACCACGCCGCACAATAACAGCACTGAAGGTTCCATTGATGTTGAAGAACCGGTGATTGATCTGGATGTGATCAGCGCGCAGTCTCTGCGGCTGGTGCGATCCATTCTGACCATGATCGCGTTAGTTTCTGTGATAGCGCTGTGGTCTGAGATTCACTCAGCTTTTGGTTTCCTGGAAAATATTCGCTTGTGGGACTCGTCATCGACAATAAACGGTATTGAGTCAGTACAGGCGATCACCATGGGATCACTGCTGATCGCTATTCTGGTGATGATCGTGACAACCCAACTGGTGCGTAATTTCCCCGCACTGCTGGAATTGGCACTGTTACAGCATTTGGATCTGACCCCCGGAACCGGCTATGCCATCTCCACGATTACCAAATATCTGCTGATCCTGATCGGGGGTTTGGTCGGTTTCTCTATGTTAGGGATCGAATGGGCGAAATTCCAATGGCTGGTTGCTGCTCTGGGTTTGGGGCTAGGCTTTGGTTTGCAAGAGATTTTCGCCAACTTCGTCTCCGGCTTAATCATCTTGTTTGAAAAACCGATCCGTATCGGCGATACCGTGACTATCCGTGATCTCACTGGTAGCGTCACCAAAATTAATACTCGCGCCACGACCATCTCAGATTGGGATCGCAAAGAAATTATCGTGCCGAATAAAGCCTTTATTACTGAGCAATTTATTAACTGGTCGCTGTCGGATTCCATTACCCGTGTGGTCTTGACGGTACCGGCTCCAGCAGAAACCAGTAGCGAGGAAGTGACGGAAGTCTTACTGACTGCCGCGCGCCGCTGCACCTTGGTCTTGGATAACCCGCCACCGGAGGTCTATTTGGTCGATCTCCAGCAAGGGATCCAAATTTTCGAGCTGCGTATTTACGCCGCCGAAATGGGCCACCGTATGCCGCTGCGTCATGAGATTCATCAGCTGATTCTGGCCGGTTACCGCGAGCACGGCATTACTCTGCCATTCCCACCATTCCAGGCCCGTTTGGAAACTTTGGGCCGTGGCCGCGTGGTTTCTTCGAATCGCAGCCGCACGCCGGGCAGCTTGTAAGATCAATAAGTAAGTAAGAAACAAAAATGCCCTGAACCTTCACAGGTCAGGGCATTTCTTTTAACACCGCTGCAGCGCCAAGGACACTCGCATTCCTCAACGTCATTGGTGTTGCAGCAAGGCAACAAGTGAGCGCATCCCGATGAGCTTACTCCAGTAAGTGATTCGGGTAAGCGAGTGCAGCGAACACCGCTGCAGCGCCAAGGACACTCGCATTCCTCAACGTCATTGGTGTTGCAGCAAGGCAACAAGTGAGCGCATCCCGATGAGCTTACTCCAGTAAGTGATTCGGGTAAGCGAGTGCAGCGAACACCGCTGCAGCGCCAAGGACACTCGCATTCCTCAACGTCATTGGTGTTGCAGCAAGGCAACAAGTGAGCGCATCCCGATGAGCTTACTCCAGTAAGTGATTCGGGTAAGCGAGTGCAGCGAACACCGCTGCAGCGCCAAGGACGAAGAGGAATTAGGCAATATCGACTGGGAAGGCAATAACATCACTCAACCTTTCTGCACCCAACGCCAACATCACCAGACGATCAACCCCTAGCGCTACACCAGAACAATCTGGCAAGCCGTGCTTCAGGGCTGCAATTAAATTCATATCAATGGGATGCTGTGGCAAACCGCGTTTTTCACGGCTGCGATTATCTTGCTCAAACCGTTTCAGTTGTTCATCACCGTCAGTCAGCTCATGGAAGCCATTCGCCAGTTCCATACCTTTAAAGTAAACCTCAAAACGTTCTGCTACACGATGATCTTCAGTGCTGATCACTGCGAGGGATGCTTGAGAGGCGGGGAAATGATAAACAAAAGCCGGTTTTTCGCGGCCAATGTGGGGTTCAACCCCGACGGTGAATAACAATTGCAGCAGCGTATCGCGATCTTCTTCGGTATCGGCAATATTGCTTAAATCCAGTTTTGCCGCAGCTTCGCGTAATTGCGCTTTGTCCGCCGACAAGGGATCAATATCCAAATGGCGCAAGAATGCTTGTTGATAAGACAAGGTTTCCGCACTGTTGCAATCCAAAATTTGCTGCAACAGGTCATCAACCTCATTCATTAAGCGATACATATCATAATGCGGGCGATACCATTCCAGCATAGTGAATTCAGGATTGTGATGACGGCCAGCTTCTTCATTGCGAAAGCTGCGTCCCATTTGATAGATAGAACCACTGCCCGCCGCTAGCAGGCGCTTCATGTGATATTCCGGGCTGGTCATCATGTACAGCGTCAAACCATCGGCAGCGCCCGGGCCAACAAACCGGGTTTCGAATGGGACCAAATGAATGTCCGTCACTGTCGCTTGGCTCATGGTGGGCGTTTCAACTTCTAATACGCCGCGATCAGTAAAGAAACGCCGGATCTCTGCCATTATTGCTGCGCGCTTCAACAAATTGGCGATGGGTGCACTCGGCTGCCAGCTTGCCGTTTCGCTCATGGTAGTTAACTCCGAAATCAAACAGGGGATGCAGTCTACTCGCATCTACTCACTCAGACAAATCTGTCACTCATGCCGCCGATTTCCAGCTCGGATTCAGCATTTCACTCTGCAAAAAAGACTTTTGCCCAGCATATCCTGTTTGGGATCACGTTTTTGCTAGTAATGCCCTTGAGGCGGTTCAAATAAAACAAAACAATCGATCACATCAAATTTCTACTGATTAGCATTGGGTATAATTATTCCCATGCAAAAAGTAAGAAATAGCTATTCTTAATAGCATCATTCTGGTTAACCGCTAATCAGTTAGCCAAGTAATAATATAAAAAATCATTAAGAGTAGAGATTCACTTTATATATTTTTCACTTGAACAATGGAGAAGCGCAGTGCAAACCTTTAACGCCGATCTTGCCATTATCGGGGCCGGGGGCGCTGGTTTACGTGCAGCAATAGCCGCAGCGGAAGCCAACCCTCAGCTGAAGATTGCCCTGATCTCGAAAGTATACCCAATGCGTAGCCACACTGTGGCCGCCGAGGGGGGATCAGCTGCTGTCACACAGGACCACGATACCTTTGACTATCATTTCCACGATACCGTTGCCGGTGGTGACTGGTTATGCGAACAGGATGTTGTGGATCACTTTGTCCATAGCTGCCCGGAAGAAATGGCACAGTTGGAAATTTGGGGCTGCCCATGGAGCCGTAAACCCGATGGCTCTGTCAACGTTCGCCGCTTTGGCGGGATGAAAATTGAACGTACGTGGTTTGCTGCGGATAAAACCGGCTTCCACATGCTGCATACCCTGTTCCAAACTTCGTTAAAATATCCGCAAATTCAACGCTTTGATGAGCACTTTGTGCTGGATATTCTGGTCGATGATGGCCAGGCTCGTGGTGTTGTTGCCATGAATATGATGGAAGGCACGCGGGTGCAAATCCGTGCGAATGCTGTGGTCATGGCCACCGGCGGCGCGGGTCGTGTTTATCGTTATAACACCAATGGCGGTATTGTTACCGGTGATGGTATGGGGATGGCATTCCACCACGGCGTTCCACTGCGTGATATGGAATTTGTGCAATATCACCCCACCGGCCTACCGGGTTCTGGCATCTTGATGACAGAAGGTTGCCGTGGTGAAGGCGGGATTCTGGTCAATAAAGACGGCTACCGTTATTTGCAGGATTACGGCATGGGGCCAGAAACCCCGCTCGGCGAGCCAAAGAATAAATACATGGAATTGGGCCCACGCGATAAAGTTTCGCAAGCTTTCTGGCATGAATGGCGTGCTGGCCGCACTATCGCGACTCCGCGTGGTGATGTGGTCTATCTGGACTTGCGCCACCTTGGCGAGAAAAAACTGCTTGAGCGCTTGCCATTCATTTGTGAACTGGCAAAAGCTTATGTCGGTGTCGACCCGGTTAAAGAGCCAATTCCAGTGCGCCCAACCGCGCATTACACCATGGGCGGTATTGAAACCAATCAGCAGTGTGAAACCCGCATCAAAGGGCTGTTCGCCGTCGGCGAATGTTCTTCTGTTGGTCTGCACGGTGCAAACCGTCTGGGTTCTAACTCATTGGCAGAACTGGTGGTCTTTGGCCGTCTTGCTGGTGAACAAGCCGCTTTGCGCGCCATGGAAACCGGCCCGGCTAACGGCAGTGCGCTGGATGCCCAGACCCGTGATGTGGAAACCCGCCTGAGCAACTTGATGAAACAGGAAGGGACTGAAAACTGGTCTAAAATTCGCGATGAGATGGGTCTGTCAATGGAAGAAGGTTGCGGTATTTACCGCACACCGGAACTGATGCAGAAAACCGTGGATAAACTGGCTGAGCTGAAAGAGCGCTTCAAACGCGTGAAAATCACTGACAACTCCAGTGTTTTCAATACTGACCTGCTCTACACCATTGAGCTGGGTTATGGTCTGGATGTGGCCGAATGTATGGCTCACTCAGCACTGAACCGTAGAGAATCTCGCGGTGCGCACCAGCGCCTGGATGAAGGTTGCACCGAGCGTGATGATGTTAATTTCCTCAAGCACACACTCGCTTTCCATAATCCAAACGGCGCACCACGCCTTGAACTCAGCGACGTAAAAATTACCAAGCTGGCACCGGCAAAACGCGTTTATGGTGGTGAAGCTACCGCGCAAGATGCTAAAGACGCCAAAGATGCGAAAGATTTAAAGGATAAGGAGCAGGCGAATGACTGATATGAAACTCCTGAAAATGGAAGTCATGCGCTATAACCCAGAACGTGATAGCGAACCTCACTTCGAAACCTTTGAAGTGCCTTACGATGAGCAGACTTCTCTGCTGGATGCGCTGGGTTATATCAAAGATAACTTGGCACCTGACCTGTCTTATCGCTGGTCTTGCCGGATGGCGATTTGCGGTTCGTGCGGCATGATGGTCAACAAAGTGCCAAAACTCGCCTGTAAGACTTTCCTGCGCGAATATACTGGCGGGATGAAGGTCGAGGCACTGGGTAACTTCCCTATCGAGCGCGATTTAGTGGTTGATATGACTCACTTTATTGAGAGTTTGGAAGCTATCAAACCTTATATTATTGGCAATGAGCGCAAACCCAAAGACGGCCCGAATAAGCAGACTCCGGCTCAGATGGCGAAATACCACCAGTTCTCTGGCTGTATTAACTGTGGCCTGTGCTATGCCGCTTGCCCGCAGTTTGGCCTGAATCCTGAGTTTATTGGCCCAGCAGCCATCACTCTGGCCCATCGTTACAATCTGGATAACCGTGACCAGGGTAAGAAAGAGCGTATGCCACAGCTTAACGGCAAAAATGGTGTCTGGAGTTGTACTTTTGTCGGCTACTGTTCTGAAGTTTGTCCTAAACACGTAGACCCTGCCGCAGCTATCCAGCAAGGCAAGGTTGAGAGTGCGAAAGACTTCATGATCGCCATGCTGAAACCACAATAAGGGAGGGGAAACAGTAATGACTACTAAACGCAAAGCTTACGTCCGTACCATGGCCCCGAACTGGTGGCAACAGCTCGGTTTCTATCGTTTTTATATGTTGCGTGAAGGCACCTCCGTGCCCACAGTGTGGTTCAGTATCCTGCTGATTTACGGAGTATTCGCACTGAAAAGTGGCCCAGACGGGTGGGAAGGTTTCGTCGGATTCCTGCAAAACCCGTTGGTGTTATTAATCAATATCATTACGTTATTGGCCGCCGTGTTACATACCAAAACCTGGTTTGAACTGGCACCGAAAGCCGCCAATATTATTATTAAAGACGAAAAAATGGGTCCAGAGCCAGTTATCAAGGCGCTGTGGGTGGTGACTATCGTGGCTACCGCGATTATTCTGGCCGTTGCCTTACTCTAACCCGGAGGAGAACAAGATGAATCAAGTCCCTAAGCGCTCCGATGAACCTATCTTCTGGGGTCTGTTCGGCGCGGGCGGCATGTGGAGTGCCATCATTGCCCCCGCGGTTATTCTGTTGGTTGCTATTTTGCTGCCTCTGGGTGCTTTCCCCGGTGAAGCATTGAGCTATGAGCGCGTACTGGCGTTTTGTCAGAGCTTCATTGGCCGGGTATTCCTGCTACTGATGATTATTCTGCCACTGTGGTGCGGTTTACACCGTATCCACCACGCCATGCATGATTTGAAAATTCACATCCCTGCTGGGAAATGGGTTTTCTATGGTCTGGCTGCCATTTTGACTGTGGTTGCTATCATCGGTGTTTTGACACTGTAATTGCCCAAGCTCTCTCAGCGGCCCGTGCTTATGCCGGGCCGTTTTTTGCTATATCGCCAACAAATTATCCCGCCAATATCCATTTTGCCAATATCCCATTCAGCCAATAATTCAGATTCATCCATTTGCCTCTTTCATAGATGATAGCTATTCTCAACTACAGTCTAATAATTGAAATACTGAGGAATACAGATGCGTCTGTGGTCAAAATTATCCGTAATAACAGCAACCTTGCTTTCGGTCGCTTGTAGTGTAACGCCGCCAAAAGACGTGAAAGTCGTCGATAACTTTCAATTACCCCGCTATCTCGGTACCTGGTATGAAATTGCTCGTCTGGACCATTCTTTTGAGCGCGGGTTAGACCGTGTCACGGCTAATTACTCACTTCGCGATGATGGTGGCGTAAAAGTCATTAATCGAGGTTATAACGCGAAGAAACAGCAATGGCAGGAAAGTATCGGGAAAGCCTATTTCATTGGCTCACCGCAGCAAGCTTCACTGAAAGTCTCTTTCTTTGGCCCATTCTATGGCGGCTATAATGTCATTGATTTGGATGATGAATATCAACATGCTTTGATTGCTGGCCCTAACCGCGAATATCTGTGGATTTTATCGCGCACGCCGACGATTGATAACCAAACTCGCGATCGCCTGGTCGCCATCGCGAAGAATTATGGTTTCCCGGTGGAGCAATTGATCTGGGTGAAACAGGGGAAGGTTATCGCCGGGCAATGATATTGAATTCTATAATCAACTAAGGGGGATTGCCCCCTTGTCATTTATGACGCTAATTTCAACCCAATGATTCCCGCTAAAATCAGCCCCAAACTGAATACTCTCGCCAAACTGGCCGATTCGCCAAGCAGCACAATACCTAAAATGGCCGTCCCCACCGCACCAATCCCGGTCCAAACCGCGTAAGCCGTGCCTGCCGGTAGGGTTTTCATAGCATAAGCCAATAAGAAAACACTGGCGGCCATCGCGACCAAAGTGATAATACTGGGTGTCAGCCGCGTAAAACCATGGGAGTATTTCAGGCCGATAGCCCAAATCACTTCCAATAAACCTGCAATAGCCAAAATAATCCAAGCCATGCTAAACCCCTTTACTCAGGCGGGGTCGTCCCCAGAAAAATAGATGCGTGCTAGGTCGTCCCAGACAGCAGATAGATAAGAATGATAGGTTAGCACGCTAAATAATAAGCAGCAATCTCATGCCCCGCCAAAAAAACGGGGCAATAGCCGCCGATAATAATACCGATAGCGGATTATTCAGCACTACGCTCAATAGCGCTACCTGCGCTTTGAACATCTTTACCGACACCTTTGGTGGTATTGCAGGCGCTCAATGAAGAGATAACTAATAATGAGAAAATAATAGCGATGCTTTTCTTCAACATGATAAAAATTCCTTATGGAGAGTGAGTATATTCGCCCTATAAGGATAGTCACAAAAACAATATTGCACTTTTTCTTACTTAACTCACTGTCACCAATGGGCCAAACCCAGATAGCAGAAAACCGCCGATTAAGCGGTTTTCTTTTGTTCTCAGCGCAGTTTTTATCACAGCTTAACGGCTGTAGCTTACTTAACGCGAGAAACGTATTCGCCAGAGCGGGTATCAACTTTGATGACTTCGCCAACCTGTACGAATAGTGGCACTTTGACCACTGCACCGGTGCTCAGAGTTGCAGGCTTACCACCGGTACCGGCAGTATCACCTTTCAGACCTGGGTCAGTGTCAACAATTTCGAGTTCAACAAAGTTTGGTGGAGTAACAGCAATAGGCTGACCATTCCACAGAGTTACAATACATTCAGCTTGATCAATCAACCATTTAGCATTATCGCCAATAGCTTTAGCATCGGCTTGCAGCTGTTCGTAAGTCTCGTTATTCATGAAATGCCAGAACTCGCCGTCGTTGTACAGGTAAGTCAGGTTCAGGTCGTTAACGTCTGCGCCTTCCAGAGAATCTGTTGATTTGAAAGTCTTTTCAACACGTCCGCCGGTCAGCAGGCGGCGCATTTTAACACGAGCAAAAGCCTGGCCTTTGCCTGGTTTTACAAACTCGCTGGACTCAACTGAATAAGGCTCGCCCTCGAACATGATTTTAAGACCGGGACGAAAATCGTTGCTATAATAACTGGCCATGATGGTCCTCAAGAAACTGGTAATAAGCCTAAAAAATGGCAAGTATTGTAACCCGAAACATGCCAATTAGAGAAGATTGGTTGCAACAACTCGCCGATGTAATTACTGATCCGGACGAATTGCTAAGAATTCTGTTGTTAAATGAACACCCTAACCTACAACAAGGTACTGCTGCGCGTCGTTTATTTCCCTTAAGAGTGCCCCGCGCATTCGTTTCGCGCATGCAACCGGGAAACCCATCAGACCCATTATTGCTTCAAGTGCTCACCGCACGGGAAGAATTTATTACCGCTCCCGGTTTTACCGACGACCCACTTGATGAACAACGCAGTGTTGTTCCCGGCCTATTGCACAAATATCGTAATCGCGCACTATTACTGGTCAAGGGTGGTTGCGCTGTCAATTGCCGCTATTGTTTCCGCCGTCATTTCCCCTATCAGGATAACCAAGGCAACAAGGCCAATTGGCGCCAGGCACTGGATTATGTTCGCCAACATCCTGAACTGGATGAGATCATTTTTTCCGGCGGCGATCCGTTAATGGCAAAAGATAGCGAACTCAGCTGGTTATTGGATGAGATCGAAAATATCTCCCACATCAAACGGTTGCGTATCCATACTCGCTTGCCGGTCGTCATCCCGGCACGTATTACCACGGATTTATGTCAGCGGCTAAGTGATTCGCGATTACAGGTGGTGATGGTGACACATATCAACCACGCCAATGAGATTGACACATCTTTCCGTGGCAGCATGGCACTGCTGAAACAGGCCGGTGTGACCCTGTTAAATCAGAGTGTGTTGTTACGTGGAGTTAATAATGATGCAGAGGTGTTGGCAACATTAAGTAATGCATTATTTGATGCAGGAATTCTGCCTTATTACATCCATGTGCTGGATAAAGTACAAGGTGCGGCTCATTTTATGGTCGATGACGATGAAGCTCGGCAGTTAATGAAAGGATTACTGCGGCGTGTGTCCGGGTATCTGGTGCCGCGCTTAACGCGCGAAGTTGGGGGGCAACCCAGCAAAACACCACTGGACCTGCGGTTAATGCAGGATGAATGATTTGGGTGACAAATCTGCCGGTTGCAGACAACACACCTGCAGCTTGAAAGATGACGGATATATCAGGGGATGCCATGGCACCCCTTGATTTATTTACGCTTGAGCTTCAGATATCAAGGGCACTTGTAAACTTCGCCGACCATTTTGCTGTCTAGCGGTGCAAAGCTTGATAAGAAGGTTTCACTCGGGCTGGTTGCGCCATAGATAACATTGCCGCCCATTGCCGCTGCTTTATTGCGCAGGTCATTTGCCGCACCGCGCATAGAGCTGCTTTCACCGCTTGAGATCCAATTGCTCTGAGTCCCCGTCACCTGCCCAACCAACTGGCATTCACTACCCGGTTTGGTATCGGAGAACTTCACTTGCTCGCCCGCTGAACTCAATTGATTAGTGGAGCTACAGCCTGCCAGCAACACTGCCGCTGAAAGACCAAGTAACACTTTAATCCGCATTTTTTTCCCCATTCGAAGTTGAGAATCACGCTAAAGATTACCAGAAAGCACCGCTGCCGCTGGGGCATTCGCTGCCGAAATTATCCAGGTACCCAATGTCGAGACTGATGGCTAATGATTAACAGTTTACACATTAAATGTGTCCCGCAGCTAAAAAAAGTCCTGCAATCATCACACAGAGCAAAATAAAACTGCTTTTGGGGCGCGAGTTTGCAATATGTGAATCAGAAAAGGCTGAGTATAAAACGTGGGCGGGGCAAAGTTACGACAGGTATTGGCTGTATAGCCGTTTTTTTCCTATAAAAAAAGCGAGCAGGTTGCCCCACTCGCTTTCGGTTTATAGCTTAATCGAAGCTATAGGGTGGGGCATTACATCATGCCGCCCATGCCGCCCATACCACCCATGCCGCCAGCGCCCATATCACCGCCTTTGTCATCACGTGGCAGGTCGGTGATCATGCACTCGGTGGTGATCATCAGGCCAGCAATAGAGGCTGCGTACTGCAGAGCAGAACGAGTCACTTTAGTTGGATCCAGGATACCCATCGCGATCATGTCGCCGTATTCTTCGCTGTAAGCATTGTAACCGTAGCTACCTGAACCCGCTTTAACGTTGTTCGCGATAACTGAAGCTTCTTCACCGGCGTTAACTACGATCTGGCGCAGTGGAGATTCCATCGCACGCAGCGCAACTTTGATACCGACGTTCTGGTCTTCGTTGTCGCCTTTCAGGCCAGACTTAGTGATAGCAGATGCAGCACGAATCAGTGCAACACCACCACCCGCAACCACACCTTCTTCTACCGCAGCACGAGTTGCGTGCAGAGCATCTTCAACGCGCGCTTTTTTCTCTTTCATTTCAACTTCAGTTGCAGCGCCAACTTTGATAACGGCAACGCCACCAGCCAGTTTAGCCACGCGCTCTTGCAGTTTTTCTTTGTCGTAGTCAGAAGTTGCATCTTCAATTTGCTGACGGATCTGAGCAACACGGCCCTGAATCGCAGCTTCGTCGCCTACGCCATCGATGATGATGGTGGTGTCTTTGTTGATAACAACACGTTTCGCCTGACCCAGATCTTCCAGAGTGGTTTTTTCCAGTTCCAGACCGATTTCTTCAGAAATAACAGTACCAGAAGTCAGGGTAGCGATGTCTTGCAGCATGGCTTTACGGCGGTCGCCGAAACCAGGTGCTTTAACAGCGGCCACTTTAACAATACCGCGCATGGTGTTAACCACCAGAGTCGCCAGGGCTTCGCCTTCAACGTCTTCTGCAATGATCAGCAATGGTTTGCCGGCTTTCGCTACGGCTTCCAGCACTGGCAGCATTTCGCGGATGTTAGAGATTTTCTTGTCAGCCAACAGGATGAATGGGCTTTCAAGTTCAATAGAACCAGTTTCTGGTTTATTGATGAAGTAAGGAGACAGGTAACCGCGGTCGAACTGCATACCTTCTACTACGTCCAGCTCGTCTTGCAGACCTGAACCTTCTTCAACAGTGATAACGCCTTCTTTACCGACTTTTTCCATCGCTTGTGCAATCAGCTCACCCACAGTTGAGTCTGAGTTTGCAGAGATGGTGCCTACCTGAGCAATCGCTTTAGAATCAGAGCATGGCACAGACAGTTTTTTCAGCTCTTCAACAGCCGCGATAACGGCTTTGTCGATACCACGTTTCAGGTCCATTGGGTTCATGCCGGCCGCAACTGCTTTCAGGCCTTCAGTGATAATGGATTGAGCCAATACAGTTGCAGTAGTGGTACCGTCGCCCGCAGCGTCATTCGCTTTAGAGGCAACTTCTTTAACCATCTGTGCACCCATGTTCTCAAACTTGTCTTCCAGTTCGATCTCGCGCGCAACCGAAACACCATCTTTGGTGATCGTTGGGGAGCCAAAAGACTTGTCCAGAACTACGTTACGGCCTTTCGGGCCCAGGGTGACTTTTACTGCATCAGCAAGAATGTTTACGCCGCGTAGCATTTTGATGCGTGCGTCGTTACCGAATTTTACGTCTTTAGCTGCCATTGGTATGATTTCCCTTAACTCGTTCAGTTCAGAAGATTAGAGAGCGTGAATTACGCTTCAACAATTGCCAGAATGTCGCTTTCGGACATGATCAACACTTCTTCATGGTCGATCTTCTCTGACTTCACGCCGTAACCATCGTTGAAAATAACGATGTCGCCTACTTTCACATCCAGCGGTTTGATCTCACCGTTATCCAGGATGCGACCATTGCCGACGGCCAGAACTTCACCACGGGTAGATTTACCTGCCGCTGTGCCAGTCAGAACGATGCCGCCAGCAGATTTTGACTCAACTTCTTTGCGCTTGACGATAACGCGGTCATGCAATGGACGAATTTTCATTGATAGCTCTCCTATTGAGAAGGTCCGTATCAGGTTTAGGATGAGTACCGGCTTGCCTTCATAACCGATACCGTGGCTATCTTAATGGGGGCGACTTCACATCCCTTCAAGGGAGAGGACAAAAAAAATTTCAGTTTTTTCTTGTCCTGAGAGGGCTAATTTTAGCCATCTCTCCGCCGACCCACCATAGAAAGCACTCTCATTTACTTTATGAATTTATGATTAATAAACAATCAATTAGAAAGTATCGCGATTTACTTATCATCTTTAAAGCGGTTATCTGTCGATTTATCATCCTCTTCCGGACGATGCTCTACGATGAAGTGGTCATCAGCTTTGCGCTGAAACTCACCATCAAAGGTATTTCCGCCGCCCATAGGGCCAGAATTATTGTGATTAAAACCACCAGCACTAAAACCGCCACGATAAATATTCAAATGCGGCATCAGCTTTAGCGTCAAGGATTTTTGAATGGGTGGTAATAACAGCAACAAGCCGATGAAGTCGGTAAAGAAACCGGGGATTAATAATAAGAAACCGGCCAATACCAGTGAAACACTTTTCACCATTTCAGCCGCAGGGCTTTCACCCGCTGCCAGTTTTTGCTGCATCTGCATGAAAGTTTTTATCCCCTGATTGCGCACCAGAGATATCCCCACACAGGAGCTGAAGACCACCAGCAATAGGGTAACCATCACACCCAATACGGCTGCGACCTTGATAAATATCGATATTTCTATATATGCCAATAAAAATATCAGCGCTAACGGTAACCAACGCACCGCATTCTCCTTATTCCAATCATTCAATATCTCTCATCAGGGTAAACCTGCCTGACAGATACCATGAAAACCTTGACCCGACTGGCGCTGACACTGTTTTTTCCTTTATTAGCGGATTTCAGCATCAGCGACCCCTTCAACGAGGGTCGACCCTAATAAAATGGTGGTGGCTGAATCGCTTTTCAAGTTAGGCGAATACTTTTATTACTTATTAGTACAACTGTGAGAGAAATCACAGATATCAGATCATCTCAATTAATTCCGACCATATAGTGATCCTAGTTCAAGGCTTTTTATCAATAAGCAGCATATGATCCTGTCAGCAATAAGATGAATGGTTAATCTTTCCGTACTCAAGGTTCATTTCCGCATCATATTGCTCACGGCGGCATAATGTAGTTAACAAATACAAAACAAGACAGCAGATTAGAGAAGGTTCTCATGTCAAATAACATTCGTATTGAAGAAGACCTGTTAGGTACACGAGAAGTCCCCGCAGAGGCTTACTACGGTGTTCATACCCTGCGTGCGATTGAAAACTTCTATATCAGTAACAGCAAGATCAGTGATGTGCCAGAATTTGTACGCGGCATGGTCATGGTAAAAAAAGCAGCGGCGATGGCGAACAAAGAGTTGCATACCATCCCACGCAAAATTGCTGATGTCATTATTCAGGCATGTGATGAAGTTCTGGATAAAGGGAAGTGTATGGATCAGTTCCCGGTTGACGTGTTCCAAGGCGGCGCCGGTACCTCTTTAAACATGAATACCAACGAAGTTCTGGCCAATATCGGTCTGGAACTGATGGGGCACCAAAAGGGGGAATATCAATACCTCAACCCTAATGACCATCTGAACAAATGCCAGTCCACCAACGATGCCTACCCAACGGGCTTCCGCATTGCGGTTTATGCTTCCATCATGAAGCTCATTGATGCCATCAATCAGTTAAAAGAAGGCTTCGAAAGAAAATCCAAAGAATTCGAGAAAATTCTGAAAATGGGTCGTACCCAATTGCAGGATGCAGTACCCATGACACTGGGGCAGGAATTCAAAGCTTTCGCGGTGTTATTAAAAGAAGAAACCAAAAATCTGCAACGTACCGCAGAGTTGCTGCTGGAAGTTAACCTGGGTGCCACCGCCATCGGTACTGCGCTGAACACACCTGAAGGTTACTCACAGCTGGCGATACAAAAACTTTCTGAAATCAGTGGATTGGCTTGTGTTCCAGCAGAAGACTTGATTGAAGCGACATCGGACTGTGGTGCTTACGTGATGGTGCACAGCGCCCTGAAACGTCTGGCTGTTAAGATGTCAAAAATCTGCAACGACTTACGTTTGCTTTCTTCTGGCCCACGCACGGGTCTGAATGAAATCAATCTGCCAGAATTGCAGGCCGGTTCTTCCATCATGCCCGCTAAAGTAAACCCGGTGATCCCTGAAGTTGTTAACCAGGTTTGTTTTAAGGTGATCGGTAACGACACTTGCATTACTATGGCGGCCGAAGCAGGTCAGCTCCAATTGAACGTCATGGAGCCGGTGATTGGCCAGGCGATGTTTGAGTCCATCCACATCCTGACAAATGCTTGTTATAACCTGTTGGAAAAATGCATCAATGGCATTACGGCCAACAAAGAAGTCTGCGAGCGTTATGTGTTTAACTCTATCGGTATCGTCACCTATTTAAACCCATTCATTGGTCACCATAACGGCGACATCGTGGGCAAGATTTGTGCGGAAACCGGTAAAAATGTGCGGGAAGTGGTTCTGGAACGCGGCCTATTAACTGAGGCTGAGTTGGACGATATTTTCTCTGTCGAGAACCTGATGCATCCTGCCTATAAGGCAAAACGTTATACCGATGAAAATGAACAATAAAATAATCATCCGGTAGCCCTACAAGGCACGCATGCTCCTCTGGACAGCGTGCCTTTTTACTTTCTGGCAAACACAAATTTTTAACTTTAATTTTTCATTTAGATCAAGGAGTAAACACTATGATAGCCGTAGAATTAGTCATCGTTCTGCTGGCCATTTTTTTAGGGGCCAGGTTAGGCGGTATCGGTATAGGTTTTGCAGGGGGTATTGGTGTTCTGGTATTGGCGATTATTGGTGTCAAACCCGGCAGCATTCCATTCGATGTAATTTCAATTATTATGGCTGTAATTGCCGCCATCTCTGCAATGCAGGTTGCGGGCGGTATGGATTATCTGGTGCAACAAACTGAAAAGTTACTGCGCAAGAACCCAAAACACATCACCATCCTTGCTCCGCTGGTCACGTATTTTCTGACCATCTTTGCCGGGACAGGTAACATTTCTCTGTCAGCTCTGCCGGTGATTGCAGAAGTGGCGAAAGAACAAGGCATCAAACCTTGCCGCCCACTGTCTACCGCGGTAGTCTCCGCGCAAATCGCCATTACCGCATCCCCAATTTCTGCGGCAGTAGTCTATATGTCTTCCGTCATGGAAGGCCATGGCGTCAGTTACTTACATTTACTGATGATAGTCATCCCATCCACCCTGTGTGCGGTGTTTGTGATGTCACTGATTGTTTCCTGGTGCTTTAACTCCAAACTGTCTGATGACCCGGTCTATCTAAAACGTTTAGAAGAAGGTTTGGTCACTCTACGTGGCGACACAGTCAAAGTGATTAAACCACGGGCTAAAACCTCCGTGCTGCTGTTCCTGGCCGGTGTGTTGTGTGTTGTGGCCTATGCCATCATCAACAGCCCAAGTGTCGGTTTGGTGGCAACACCGCTGATGAACACCACTAACGCCATCCTGATCATCATGTTGAGCGTAGCAACCATCACCACCTTAGTGTGCTCAGTTGATACTGATTCAATCCTGAATTCCAGCACATTCAAAGCTGGGATGAGTGCTTGTATTTGTATCCTTGGTGTAGCTTGGTTGGGCGATACCTTTGTACAGCACAACCTGGACTGGATTAAAGAAACTGCGGGTAGCTTGATTCAAGCTCACTCATGGTTGCTGGCTGTAATTTTCTTCTTCTGTTCAGCACTGCTTTACTCTCAAGCTGCAACTGCCAAGGCATTGATGCCAATGGCAATGGCACTGAATGTTTCACCACTGGCGGCCATTGCTTCTTTCGCAGCGGTTTCTGGTCTGTTCATTCTGCCAACCTACCCAACACTGGTTGCAGCAGTACAAATGGATGACACCGGCACCACGCGTATTGGACGCTTCGTGTTCAACCATCCGTTCTTCATCCCTGGCACCATCGGGGTTGCACTGGCCGTTTGTTTCGGCTTCGTGATGGGCGGTCTGGTTCTGTAATCTATCAGCTGTAAATGGGGCGTGCGATGCGCCCCACTCTCATTTGCGAGCGTCATCGCATCTATTCCACTGCGATATAAATCATCTTCTGACCTCCCCCTACTTCAGGGTATAGTGCGTTTTATAAGCCGATGACTTCACACATTGCGCTATCTCGTAACTTCCCACGTCACCATAGAACAGCACTACCAATGAGGTTAAAATGTCTGATTGTGATGCAATTGTGGTATTGTGCACCGCACCTGATGAGGCCAGCGCGCAGAATTTAGCCGCGCAGGTTCTGGGTGAAAAACTGGCCGCCTGCGCCACATTGTTGCCGGGTGCGACCTCTATTTACTACTGGGAAGGTAAACTCCAGCAAGAGTATGAAGTCCAGCTTTTGTTCAAGAGCAATACTGGCCATCAGCAAGCGCTTCTCAGTTATATCAAACAACATCACCCCTACCAGACACCGGAATTACTGGTGCTGCCGGTACGGGACGGAGATAAAGATTACCTGTCATGGCTCAACGCTTCATTACTCTGATTCTACTGCTGTGCAGCATTTTACTCGCACCACACAGCGCACAAGCTTCACTGTTTAGTGATAATGCCGCTTTTGGCCAAAAAAGCGCCCAGAGCCGATTTATTCCGGTCGATCAAGCATTTGCCTTTGATTTCCGCCAACAGGGTGACCAGCTCACCTTAAGTTGGCAAATCCACCCTGATTATTATCTGTATCGCCAGCAAATCAAAATTGTGCCGCAAGACGCCACGCTCGTGGCATTTACTCTGCCGGAGGGTATTGCGCATCACGATGAGTTCTATGGCGAAGTCGCTATTTTCAAGCAACAGTTAACACTGACAATCCCCATTACACAGGCCGGTGAGCACGCCAGTGTCAGTGTGACTTATCAGGGCTGCGCCGAAGCGGGTTTCTGCTATCCCCCGGAAACACGGGTGGTTCCGCTCTCCGCTATTACTGCCGGCTCATCCGCAGCCACCGCGCCGCCAATCACCGCCCCTGCAACTCCAGTGCCAACTGAGCTGCCATTCTCCCCTTTGTGGGCGCTGCTCATCGGTATTGGTATCGCCTTTACCCCTTGTGTCTTGCCGATGTACCCGCTGATTTCAGCTATTATTCTCGGGCGTGAAAAACCCCACAGTCAGCGGCGGATATTGCTGTTGGCAGTGGTGTATGTACAAGGGATGGCGCTGACTTACACCTTACTCGGGCTGGTGGTTGCGGCGGCGGGTTTACAATTTCAGGCCGCGCTACAGCACCCTTATGTGTTGATTGGGCTATCTGCGCTGTTCGTGCTGCTGGCGCTCTCGATGTTTGGCCTCTATTCGCTGCAATTGCCATCGTCACTGCAAACCCGATTGGTGCAGTGGAGCAGCAGCCAACGCGGCGGCTCGCTAGCCGGTGTGTTTGCCATGGGCGCATTGGCAGGCCTGATTTGTTCGCCGTGCACCACTGCCCCACTCAGCGCCATTCTGCTATATATCGCCCAAAGCGGTAATATGCTGGCCGGTGGCGGAACGCTCTATTTATATGCTTTAGGAATGGGTATTCCACTGGTGATTGTGACGCTGTTCGGCAACAAACTGCTGCCGCGCAGTGGCCCGTGGATGCAGTATGTCAAAGAAGCTTTCGGTTTCGTGATTCTGGCGCTGCCGGTGTTCTTGCTGGAAAGAGTGCTGGGCGATGTTTGGGGCTTACGTTTATGGAGCTTGTTGGCGATTGCCTTCTTCGGCTGGGCATTTGTATTAAGTCTGAAAGCTCACTCCGGTTGGGCACGGGCTTGCCAGTTATTGCTGCTGGCCGCCTTACTGGTGGCTGCCCGTCCACTGCAAGACTGGGCTTTCGGCAACCACACACAACAGAGTGAAATTAAACACTTAGGTTTTAAGTCAGTGGCCGATTTACCTCAGTTACAGGCGGCATTAGCCCAAGCGAAAGGTCAGCCGGTGATGCTGGATTTATACGCCGACTGGTGTGTTGCCTGTAAAGAGTTTGAAAAATACACTTTCAGTGATGACAAGGTTCAGCGCCAGCTAGCCGATACTGTGCTGCTCCAGGCTGACGTGACAGCCAACAGCACCGAACATGGCGCGCTGTTGAAGCAGTTAAATGTGCTGGGCTTGCCGACCATCCTGTTTTTCGATGCTCAAGGTAATGAAATCCCCGCCGCCAGAGTGACCGGTTTTATGAATGCCACGGAATTCTTGCAGCATCTACAAAATTTATCACGCCAACGGCTAACTGATTGATATGATTTATGTTAATTGGCATTAAGTCCTGCTCATTCGCCCAAATCTTTAGCTTTTCCAGCCGCCATACCTATTGCCAACGTGGCGGCGATATTACGCGCCGTCCTGAACACATTGTCTGCCGCATTATCCAGCGCTTGCTCCAGAGTACAAACATTGTAAATCACACTAAAAATCGCATCCACCCCGTGCTCATACACCACATCCACATCATCGGTCAGACTACCGGCAATCCCAATCACCGGTTTGTTATAACGTTTAGCCACTCTGGCGACACCAATAGGCACTTTGCCGTGAATAGTTTGGCTATCCATCCGCCCCTCTCCGGTAATGACAAAAGTGGCATCGCGAACTAAAGCATCCAACCCCAATGCATCGGTAACAATATCAATCCCTGAGCTTAGGGTCGCGCCGCAAAAAGCCAGTAGCGCCGCACCTAATCCCCCTGCTGCACCCGCCCCTTCAACCTGATCAACATTGATATCCAGATCGCGTTTAATCACCTCGGCATAATGCCGTAGCCCCTCATCCAGTTGAGTGACCATGGCCGGTGTAGCGCCCTTCTGCGGGCCGAAAACAGCCGAAGCCCCCGCCCGCCCCGTCAGTGGGTTGGTGACATCACAAGCCACATCGATTTGGCACTGTTTAATACGCGGATCGCACTCTGAAATATCAATAGTAGCCAACTCAACCAGCTTACCGCCGCCAAAACCCAGCGGCTTCCCTTGCTTATCCAGAAACTTGATACCCAGCGCCTGTGCCATCCCCGTGCCGCCATCATTGGTGGCGCTACCTCCGATGCCGATAATGATATGTTTCACGCCCTGATCAAGCGCATTGCAAATCAATTCACCGGTACCGTAGGAGGTGGTTTTCAATGGGTTGCGCAAAGATGGCGGAACAAGCTCTAGCCCACTGGCGGCAGCCATTTCAATAAATGCACATTTTTCATCACCGGATATACCGTAAAAGGCATCAACTTTTGCCCCCAACGGCCCGGTCACATTAACCTTAATAATTCTGCCCGCCGTGGCCGCAACCATAGCTTCCACTGTGCCTTCGCCGCCATCAGCAACCGGCAACTTGATATATTGTGCGTCAGGAAATTGGGTACGAAAACCCGCTTCAATCTGCACAGCAACATCCAGCGCGGATAAACTTTCTTTATAAGAATCCGGAGCAATGACTATTTTCATAAATAACTCAATCTCATCAGCTACCCGCTGCCGCCCAAGATAGCGGGTAGCTTATTAGTATAGCTCCGCTCCCCTATGGCAAGCAGATGCGCCATAAAATGCGCCCCGCTTCACAGACTGCGAAACCGCAAAAAAATCATGCGATAAGCTTGCCGTTATAGTTTGCCAAATAACTCAGTGGTAAAGAATTAGAAAAATCGGGCGGTAGTAGTGATAAGGTACAGAGGTTGCTGACAGAAAGTGCCAATGTATTTATTTGCGTAATCAGCAGTGGAAAACCATACTTGCCGGGAAGAAGTTGGAGGAGAGCAACGTGCAACGCGAACAAGTTTTAAGCAGTGCGCTCAATCTGTTAGAACAGAAAGGGCTGGCAAATACTACGCTGGAAATGCTAGCAAAAGAAGTCTCCGTCGAAGTCAGTGATCTGGCCCGTTTCTGGCCGGATCGCGAAGCATTGCTGTACGATTGCCTGCGCTACCATAGCCAGCAGATCGATACCTGGCGGCGTCAATTGCAGTTGGACGAGACATTATCGCCGCAACAAAAGCTACTGGCGCGCTATCAAACACTCAGTGAACAAGTACAAAATCAGCGTTATCCCGGCTGCTTGTTTATTGCGGCCTGTAGCTTCTATCCCGAGGATGCCCACCCTATCCACCAATTGGCAGAGCAGCAAAAAGAAGCCTCGCTGCACTATACTCTGGAATTGCTGAGAGAGATGGAGGCTGATGATGCCGAGATGGTCGCCCAGCAAATGGAGTTGATTTTGGAAGGTTGCCTGAGCAAATTGCTGGTAAAACGCCAACTAGCCGATGTTGAAGTCGCTAAACGTTTGGCAGAAGATGTATTGGCAGTCGCCCAGTGCCGAAAAAATGGTGCATTAAGCTAAGCTGCGCAGGGTAGAATTTCGGACCAATTTGCGAAGAATTTTCCACTTTTGCCTGAAAAGAGAGCGATCAACACGCTTTTAGGGGTTTTAAGCTATAAATTCGTTGACGATCAGCGCCCAATACGGTTTAATGCGCCCCGTTGCCCGGATAGCTCAGTCGGTAGAGCAGGGGATTGAAAATCCCCGTGTCCTTGGTTCGATTCCGAGTCCGGGCACCACTATTTAAGCTTGTTTGTTACTGTGACTGAACATCAGTCTTAACAAACAGGTGATTGGGTAGGAATGCGATACGCTCGTAATTTCGCCACATAGATTTTAAAAGTAGTTAGCAATCAATTAGCTCACTTGTTAAATTAAGTGGGCTTTGTTACGTATTATGGTTACACAGAGTTTCCTCTCGTGTCAAACCAGCAAGGCTCATTGAGCCAGCTCCTCAATCCTCTCGGCATGAAACAAGAATAACCACAGAAAAAATCGCGCCATATAAGCAAAGAGAATTGTGATAGCATCAACTCACTAATAATGGCTAATAAAAATAACAGCGCCAGTAAGAGATTTAGCGTGACTTGCATCACCCTGACGGCAAAATACTTTCCCTGAGACAGTTTTTTAAACTAGTGAATATTCAGGCCATTATGGAGCAAGATTATCATTAAAAACACCACACCCAACCATTCACGGATATTTTCTCCCCACAGATGAACCCCCATTAGTGATAATAGGATAATTATCATTACGATATCCTGAATCACCTGAAATTTATATTTCGCTTTCATTTATTAGCCTGCGGCTATCACGGCATGTTGTACCACCGGATGGGATAGCCAATAAATATCCGGTCATAATCTGCCAGGTTTCGTATTTTTGCTTTTAATTCTGGCCGCCTCCCACTTTCAATTCTTGTTCGGCATATTTCAATAAGGAATCATGTTAACGCAGATAAAAGAGAAAGTGGGGCCTCGTTTTCTTATAAGTTTTTCCCGTAGAACTGATCAAGTTTACCCATAGCTTGATTCACATATTCCGGCTTCCAATAGGTTTCAATATGGGTTGCACCATCAATCAGGAACAGTTCCTTATCCTTCGCGTTGCTCGCGCCTTTAAAGGCCTTTTCGCTCATATACAGGGAATCGGCTTTACTGCCTGCTATCATCAATAGCGGCTTATTAATTAAATCCATATTGCTTGCCGCATCGAATCTCATTAAGTCGAGCAGACTGCTGGCGGTGTATCTGAAGGTTGAATTGGGGTGAGCATGAGTTTTGCCATAATACTCAAAACCTTGCCGATAGAGGTCAAATGGCAGCTTGGCAATTTGTTCATCCGTCAGCTTGGCATCTCCCAGGTAAATAACCTCACCGCCAGCGGCCTCTTGTGCTCGCGCATCAGAGGCTTGTTTTAAACGTTCTTGTATTGTGGCGAGTTGTGAATCTTGATAACCGTTGCGTCTGACCAGGCCGGAGTCAAACATGCTCAATGTGGCAATGGCGCTGAAGCGTTTGTCGGTTTGCCCTGCCTTTAAGGCATAGCCTCCACCACCGCAGATCCCCAGCAGACCTAAACGGGCCGTGTCCACGCCGGGATATTGAGTGATGAAATCGGCCATGCCGTGAATGTCTTCAATACGGTATGCCGGTTTATCCACATTGCGCGGCAAGCCGCCACTCGCCCCCTGATATGCTGCATCCGCAGTAATGGCAATGTACCCCTTTTCTGCCAAACGTTGAGCATACAGGCCTGCAACCTGTTCTTTCACGCCACCATTGGGGTGAGCCACAACGACTGCTGGGTATTTTTTAGCGGGGTCATAATTTGCAGGGGTATACACGTTGGCAGAAATATCCAGACCATTTAACTGATAAGTCACCGGATGAATATTAACTTTACCTTTCACGTTTTCAGTAATCGCGCCGTCATAGGTCAAGGTAAACGGATTTAATTTATAATCTGCTGCCATTGCGCCCCCCGATGAAAGAGTGATCACTGCCGCTAATAATGTTGTTTTAAAAACGTTGTATTTCATTTAAAGAATCCTCCAGATATCTAAAGCAAATAACGTATTACCCCGACATTCCTTTTGGTCTTTTTTAGCGAGGGGGTGGCTTGCAGGCAGTCTACGGGGGGCATGCTGACATCAGCATGACGGCCAGATAACATTTCTGTCAGTTAGAAAAATATTTTTCTGACAAAAATGTCAGGAAAATGTCAGCTTGGTGTTGGTCATTAGCCGCTAAGATAAGTGAAATAAGACGTTTATTGCCCTGATGGGTAAGGGAGATACGAACATGCGGTTACTCTTGGTAGAAGATGAGGAGAAGACGTCTTCCTATATCAATCGCGCACTCAGCGAACTGGGTTTTACCGTGGATGTGGCAGCCAACGGTACGGACGGATTGCACCTGGCCCTTGAGTATGATTACGATACGATTGTGCTGGATGTCATGTTGCCTGGCATGGATGGTTATAGTGTTCTGGAAGGTCTTCGCGCCAGCAAGCAAACCCCGGTGCTGATGTTATCTGCTCGCGGTTCGGTTGATGAACGAGTCAAGGGTCTGCGTCAGGGTGCGGACGACTATCTGCCTAAACCTTTTTCGCTGATTGAACTGGTTGCCCGTATCCAGGCGTTGTTGCGCCGGCGCCCGAGTGATGGCGTAGATGTCACTCAATTGCACATTAACGATCTGCATCTCGACCTGCTGGCAAGGCGTGTCACAAGAGCCGGTGAACGTCTTGAACTGACCGCAAAAGAGTTCGCTCTGTTAAGCCTGTTAGCCAGACATCAGGGAGAGATCCTGTCAAAAATGATGATTGCAGAGCAGGTCTGGGACATGAATTTTGACAGCGATGCCAATGTGGTTGAGGTCGCGATAAAACGCCTGCGGGCAAAAATTGATGCGCCCTACCCGGTCAAATTGCTGCATACCGTGAGAGGCATGGGGTATGTCCTTGAAACCCGCCCCGAGCGCCAGTCTAAATAGGGAGTTATCATGATAAAGCGTTCTATCTCTGGACGTTTGGCCCTGATGTTTGCCTTGGCCTCCATACTGATAGTTTCAGCTCTGGGTATTGTGCTGCGAAACTCTTTGCATGACTCACTGCAAAAACAGATGCATAACGAATTGCAGTTCAGGGAATCGCTGATGACACCCTGGATCCTCTCCCGCACCACGCTGGACGGCTGGCAAACGCTGACGACCAAATTTACCGATTTGGCCACGGCTGAGGGTGGTCGCGTACAGTATTGGATCCTCAGTGATGATCCAAAGCTTCAGGTGGGCGGCCCGCCACCCAGTGGGGTCACCTGGGCTTCGCTGAGTAAAGGATTCAGCAAAGTTCCCGGTGCCACAGAAGAGTCATGCTCTCTGTTTTTATTGATGTCGGAAATTCCTGCCCAAGGGGAGCGCCCCGCTCTGCGCTATGTAGTGGCCATCGACTCCACACCGTATATGGGTACCCTGAATGAATTTACCCGTACACTGATCTTCATCAGCGCAATCGGTGTTTTATTAGTGGCCCAGTTGGGGTTTGTGATTGCCAGAATAGGCATGCGCCCGGTCAACAAACTCAGCGATCAGGCCCATCACCTTGCTCCGGGAAATCACGGGCAGCGTCTGGACACCTCAACGCTGCCGGATGAACTGCAAAAGCTGGCCGTGACATTCAATGGGGTACTCGAACGGCAGGAAATCGCCTGGCGACAACTTGAAAGTTTTAACGCCGATGTGGCTCATGAACTGAGAACCCCGCTGACCAATCTGATGGGGCAAACGCAGCTCGGTCTGTCACGGCAACGCGAAACGCATGAACTCGAGGAGTTACTGGAGTCCAATCTGGAAGAACTCGAGAGAATGACCTCTATCGTCAACGATATGCTGTTCCTCTCCCATGCTCAGGCTGGGGAGCATGCAACCCAGTTAACCGACGTGTCTCTGAGTGAAGAGACCTACAAGACCACGGAGTATGTGGAGCCGTCCTTTGCTGAAAAAAACCTGTCTATTCATGTCGAGGGAGATCTCACGGCACGCATTGATCGGCGACTTTTCCACCGCGCTCTAGCGAATTTACTGGAAAACAGCGCCCGACATGCTGTTCCTGGTACCACCGTGAAGGTGACGATCGGCAGAGAGAATAATCTGGCCTCCATCACGGTCGCCAACATGGGTGAACCCATCGCGGCTGAACATCTGAAACGTTTATTTGAGCGTTTTTATCGTGCGGATTATTCCCGTGCGCGCAGTGATACACACCATGGACTCGGGCTTTCCATCGTTAGGGCAGTGGCGATAATGCACCGTGGCGATGTCTTTGCCAGTAGCCAAAATGGGATCAATACCTTCGGCCTGACACTCGCCATAAGCAGTGAACCTGTTGAAAAAGAAACGGATAGTTATGTGAAGTCGGGAATGCCCATGCTGTCATAATCCATTTCGTGCGCATTCTGACAAACTTGTCAGGCAGCGGTCAGCCTGGTGACATGAAGCATCCAGTAAACTCAGGTTATCGTCACCACTATCTCCCCCAACTTTTAATGGTGTCGATAACAAAGGAAATGGATGATGAAAAACAAGATTCAGCAGTACCTGCTATGCACCGCTCTTACCTTTGCCGGTTCAATGGCCACCTTTGCTCACGCGCAGGATGCGGCGAAAAATAAAACAGAAAAACCGTCTCGGGCGCAACAATTGATGGGGGATATCGCCCCCAAGATGGCGCAACTCACTGACGATGTCCTGTATGCCGATATCTGGGAACGGCCACAGCTCTCAAAACGTGATCGGAGCCTGGTGACCGTCAGTGCTCTGGTGGCAATGGATCGTCCTGACCAGTTGCGTTCTCATCTGCGTCTGGCTCGCCAGAACGGTGTCACTGAGGAAGAGTTGGTCGAAACCATCACCCAGCTTGCTTTCTATTCAGGGTGGCCAACGGCAGTAACCGCGATATCCATTGCAAAAGAAGTGTTTAAAGAAGGGAAATAGTTTTTTTCTGCAATGGATTAATGGGTATTTCTCTCGTTAAAGGATTGAATAGATATGAAAATCTTCCTTATCACACTGGCGGCGCTTTTACTGCCCGGTACGCAGGCTATTGCCGCAACGCAGGAGGCAGTGACCGTCAGCCCTGCGGGCTCACAACCCACGACGTTGGGTGCTCCTGAGTACTTTACCGGCACGGCCAAGGTTGACTCACGGTTTAAAGGCTCTGCCCCGGCCCGAATTTCTGGGGGAACCGTCTCATTTGAAGCCGGAGCACGAACAGCCTGGCACACGCATCCCCTTGGACAGACACTCATCATCTCTTCCGGCACGGGTTGGGTACAGGAATGGGAAAGATCGGCCCAGCCAATCAAAACCGGCGATGTGGTCTGGATCCCGCCGGGTGTCAAACACTGGCATGGCGCATCCGCAACAGAGCCGATGGTGCATATTGCTGTTTCAGAATCACAGGACGGTAACACTGTGACGTGGATGGAAAAAGTCACGGACGACCAGTACCCACAATAATAAAATGCGGCTCTTGCAGTAATTTATCTGCTATCACATAAGGAAAATACATTGAAAACCTTACTGAGAACACTCACCGCCTGTATGTTGGTGGGCGGATTAGTTTCTCAATCTGCCTTTGCTGCACCAACAAAATCCTTGGTTATTCAGTCGCAGGGAAGTTTTGCCGCAGGTGGGGCTGTCGTTACGACACCAGGGCAGTTTGATGCGAAAAAACCGCTGGATCCGACAGGCCAGACCTATCATAGCGATCACGCCTCTGTGTTTTATCAGATCCCAGAGAACCCACACAAATATCCCATTGTGATGCTGCACGGTGCTGGACAGTCCGCCCGGACATGGGAAAGCACACCGGACGGCCGCGAGGGTTTTCAGAACATCTTCCTGCGCCGTGGCTTCTCAACCTATCTGGTCGATCAGCCACGTCGGGGGAACGCCGGTCGCAGTATGGTGGAAGGAACCGTCAAACCGGTTGCCGATGAGCAACTATGGTTTAATCAGTTCCGTCTGGGTGTCTGGCCCGATTTCTTCGAGGGCGTACAGTTCTCCCACGATAAAGAGACATTAAACCAGTACTACCGTCAGATGACCCCCAACACCGGCCCCTTTGATATCAATGTGATTGCGGATGCCATGTCAGCCGTCGTGGATAAATCCGGCCCGGCCATTCTGTTTACCCACTCTCAGGGGGGTGGCCCCGGCTGGTTTACCGCGATGAAGAATGCCAACGTAAAAGGGATAGTCGCGTTTGAACCTGGCAGCAGCTTTGTCTTTCCACAAGGCGAAGTCCCGCCGCCAACCAAGAACGCCTTTGATACCGTAAAAGGGGAATCGGTGCCCCTGGATCAGTTTATGGCACTGACTAAAATTCCTGTGCTGATTATCTACGGCGACAATATCCCGGATAAACCGACGGCCTTGCCTGCACAAGATAGCTGGCGCGCCCGGTTGGCTGTTGCGCGTCAATGGCGGGATGTAGTGAATAAACATGGCGGAGACGTGGCGGTTATCCATCTGCCGGAAATCGGCATTAAAGGAAATACTCATTTCCCCTTCTCTGATTTGAATAACGTTGAAATCGCCGATCTGGTCTCAAAATTCCTGAAAGATAAAAATCTTCAGTGATAAATAAATCGTGGAGTCGTTGGTGACTCCACTATTGCTTATAGCGGAGCGCATTCAACAGCAACGTAAACGCAGGGGAAGTAGGCTGCCGATTAGGATAGTAAAGGTGGTAACCCGCAATAAACGGACACCAATCTTGCAGAACGGTGATTAACCGTCCGGCTGCAATATGCTCGCTAACAATATCCTCGGGTATGTAGGCAAGACCGATACCGCACAGTGCGGCATTGAGCCGTAAGGCAATAATATTAAAAACTAACTGCCCATCCACCCGAACTTTAATGTCCCTTCCCGTCAGCCTGCTATGAACCTTGATTGGCTGCCAGACCCCGATTAGCGCGCAAAGTAAAATGAATTAACAATAAATATGTCTTGGTGTAACATTCGTTATGATTGATAATACTTATCATATTGATATTGGTTATCATTACCATGATGGTTATATGGATAAACAGTTGAACAAAACCCCCATAAGGAACGACGAGCCTACGACCATACATTCTGCGGGCAGTAAGCCGCTGTCTATCACCAGCGAGCAACTGCTGGGAGAACACGGTGTCGCTTTTATTATCCATCAGGGTGAATGTTATCAGCTACGTCAAACCAAGGCTGGAAAACTGATTCTGACCAAATAACATACCGACAGACCTAAGCGCCTCGGTGTTGTGACGCCGAAAGCTAAAGATATTAATGCAAGCCACCCAGATTTTCTAATCAAGGCAGCCAGCAAGCTATCTATTTGTTTTTGCATATTATATTGCATAGAGAATATGGAGAATTGCCGACATGCCTCGTTTTACTTCTGACCGTTTCCATTGGTCCCCTCTCAGTTTGGCAGTCGCTTGCGCCCTGCCTTTTGCTGCTCAAGCTGCTGATCCTACATCCACTCAAACCAACAGCAAAAGACATGCCATCGACCCCATGGTCGTCACCGCGACCGGTAACGAGCGCAGCAGCTTTGAAGCGCCGATGATGGTGACGGTGATTGAAGCCAACACGCCAACCAGTGAAACCGCCACCTCCGCCGCAGACATGCTGCGCAATATTCCGGGGCTGACCGTCACGGGGAGCGGGCGCGTTAACGGGCAAGACGTCACACTGCGTGGCTACGGCAAACAAGGCGTCCTCACCTTAGTTGATGGCATTCGTCAAGGGACTGATACTGGCCACCTGAATTCCACTTTCCTCGATCCGGCGCTGGTCAAACGGGTTGAAGTGGTGCGTGGCCCATCCGCCTTGCTGTATGGCAGTGGCGCACTGGGCGGGGTAATTTCTTATGAAACTGTCGATGCCGCCGACCTCTTGCAGCCGGGCCAAAATACCGGTTATCGGGTTTACAGCTCTGCCGCCACGGGCGATCACAGCTTCGGGCTGGGTGCCAGCGCCTTTGGCCGCACCGATGATGTCGATGGCATTCTCTCCTTTGGTACTCGCGATATCGGCAACATTCGTCAGAGTGATGGTTTTAATGCTCCGAATGATGAAACCATTAGTAATGTGCTGGCAAAAGGCACTTGGCGCATTGACCAGATTCAGTCATTGAGTACCAATCTGCGCTATTACAACAACAATGCAATAGAGCCAAAAAACCCGCAAACCAGCGCGGCGTCCAGCGCTAACGTCATGACAAATCGCTCGACAATTCAAAGAGATGCGCAGCTTAAATACAACATTAAGCCCCTTAATCAAGAATGGCTGAATGCCACGGCGCAGGTTTACTACTCCGAAGTAGAAATCAATGCACGGCCACAGGGCACGCCAGAAGAGGGGCGCAAGCAAACCACCGAAGGTGGCAAGCTGGAAAACCGCACCCGCCTGTTCACTGATAGTTTCGCCTCACACTTGCTGACTTACGGCACCGAAGCTTACAAACAAGAGCAAACGCCGGGTGGCGCGACTGAAAGCTTCCCACAAGCCGATATTCGCTTTGGCTCCGGCTGGCTGCAAGATGAAATCACCCTGCGTGACCTGCCAGTGTCCATTTTGGCCGGTACCCGCTATGACAACTATCGCGGTAGCAGTGAAGGCTACGCCGACGTCGATGCCGATAAATGGTCATCACGCGGCGCGCTCACCGTGACACCGACTGACTGGCTGATGCTGTTCGGTTCCTATGCTCAGGCTTTCCGCGCTCCGACCATGGGTGAGATGTACAACGATTCGAAACACTTTTCCATTCCTATCGGCGGCGGAAGATACATCACCAACTTCTGGGTACCGAATCCTAATCTGAAACCAGAAACCAACGAAACTCAGGAATACGGTTTTGGTCTGCGCTTTAGCGACTTGTTGATGGCCGAAGATGATCTGCAATTCAAGGCCAGTTACTTCGACACCAACGCGAAAGACTATATCGACACCAAGGTAAACATGGTCTCAATGACCACCACGTCGGCAAATATCGACAGAGCAAAAATCTGGGGCTGGGATGCCACTATGAGCTACAAAACCGCCCTGTTTAACTGGGATCTGGCCTATAACCGCACTCGCGGTAAAAACCAGGATACCAATAAATGGCTCGAATCCATTAACCCGGATACGGTCACCAGCACGCTGGATGTCCCCGTGGCTAACAGTGGTTTTGCCGTGGGCTGGATTGCTACCTTTGCCGACCGATCTCAGCCGCTGAGCACCGGAAAACGCCAGCCCGGCTATGGCCTAAATGACTTCTATGTCAGCTATAAAGGTCAGGAACAGCTGAAAGGCGTGACCACCACGGTGGTGCTGGGTAACGCATTCGATAAAGAGTATTACGCACCACAAGGTGTGCCGCAGGATGGCCGTAACGCGAAGTTCTTCGTGAGCTATCAGTGGTAAGGGTTATGGACTGAAAAAGTTAGTCTGAAATAACACTTCCGGTAATTCAATTAGCGAATTACCGGATTATCATTCCTACTTATCACCTGCATATAAAAAATCAATAGAATGAGGAAATCATTATGAGCAACTCAATATATGAGCAATATCTACAGGCTAAAGCCGATAATCCAGGCAAATATGCGCGCGATCTCGCCACTCTGATGAATATTTCAGAAGCAGAACTGACCCACAGTCGTGTCGGCCATGATGCCAAACGGCTGAAAGCGGATGCTCGCACGCTGCTGGCTGCATTAGAGGCGGTCGGTGAAGTCAAAGCTATCACCCGCAATACCTATGCCGTGCATGAACAAATGGGCCGTTACGAAAACCAACATCTGAATGGTCACGCCGGTTTGATCCTCAATCCGCGTGATTTAGATTTGCGTCTGTTCCTCAATCAATGGGCCAGTGCATTCACACTGACAGAAGAAACTCGTCATGGTGTGCGCCACAGTATTCAGTTCTTTGACCATCAAGGCGATGCTCTGCATAAAGTGTATGTCACTGAACAGACTGACATTCCTGCTTGGGAAGCGCTACTGGCAAAGTTTATCACCACAGAAAACCCAGAGTTGCAGCTAGAGCCATTGAGCACACCTGAAGTCACTGAACCCACGGCCACTGATGAGACTGTCGATGCCGAATGGCGCGCGATGACTGACGTGCATCAGTTCTTCCAACTGCTCAAGCGCAATAACCTGACCCGCCAACAAGCATTCCGCGCCGTGGGTGATGACTTGGCTTATCAGGTTGATAACAGCTCACTGACCCAGCTTTTGAATATTGCTCAACAAGAACAAAACGAAATTATGATTTTCGTGGGTAATCGTGGTTGTGTACAAATTTTCACCGGCATGATTGAGAAGGTCACACCGCATCAAAATTGGATTAATGTTTTCAACAAGCGCTTCACACTGCATCTGATCGAAGACGCCATTGCTGAAAGCTGGATTACCCGCAAACCAACAAAAGACGGTTTTGTCACCAGTTTGGAACTGTTTGCTGCAGATGGCACCCAACTTGCACAGCTTTACGGCCAGCGCACTGAAGGGCAGCCAGAGCAAACCCAATGGCGTGAGCAGATTTCCCGCCTAAATCATAAGGATATTGCCGCATGAGACTAAGGTTACTGTCACTCCCTTTCATTCTGTCACTGAGCGCCTGTTTTCTGTCGTTAAAATCTTTCGCCGCAGAACGTATCGTCACCATTGGCGGCGATGTCACAGAAATCGCCTACGCACTGGGTGCGGGTGGCGAGATAGTGGCCCGTGACAGTACCAGTCTACAGCCTCAGGCAGTGCAAAAGCTGCCTGATGTCGGCTACATGCGCATGCTTAATGCCGAGGGGATTTTGGCGATGAAGCCGACCATGTTGCTGGTCAGCGAATTAGCGCAGCCCTCGCTGGCACTGAAGCAGGTCGCGGAGAGTGGCGTTAACGTCGTTACCATCCCCGGCCAGATTACGCCGGAAAGTGTCGCGGCAAAGATTAGCGCAGTTGCCACGGCGCTTCATCAGCCGGAGCAAGGGCAGAAACTGATTAAAGACTATCAGCAACGTTTGGCCGCCGTGAATAATACGCCGCTGCCAGTCAAAGTCCTGTTTGTTATGAGCCATGGCGGCTTAACGCCCATGGCAGCAGGCCAAAATACCGCAGCGGATGCGATGATCCGAGCCGCCGGTGGTAACAATGCTATGCAAGGTTTCAGCCGCTATCGCCCACTGTCACAAGAGGGCGTTATCGCCAGTGCTCCAGATTTATTGCTGGTCACCAGTGACGGTGTAAGGGCGTTGGGTGGCAATGAAAACATCTGGAAACTGCCCGGTATCGCCTTGACACCTGCGGGCAAAAATAAGCGCCTGTTAGTTGTCGATGATATGGCATTACTGGGCTTTGGACTGGAAACCCCACAAGTGCTGGCGAAACTGCGTGAAGAGATGGAAAAAGCGCAATGAATTGCCGTATCCACCCGCGCCTGATGTTGAGCATCTTGTTGATGATTCTGATCATCTTAGCGCTCGGCTCGGCCAATATGGGGGCATTGACACTCTCATTTCGCACTCTGTGGCACGCCTCGCTAGATGACGCCATGTGGCATATCTGGCTGAACATCCGTCTACCCCGTGTACTGTTGGCGGTGGTGGTCGGCTGCGCATTGGCGGTTTCTGGCGCTATCATGCAAGGGTTATTCCGCAATCCACTGGCCGACCCCGGTCTATTGGGTATCAGCAGCGGCGCGGCCCTATGTGTCGGGTTGATTATTGTGATGCCATTCAGCCTGCCGCCACTGTTAGCACTTTACAGTCATATGGTCGGCGCATTTATTGGCAGTCTGGCCATTTCTGCCATTATTTTTACTCTCAGCCGCTGGGGGCATGGCAACTTATCGCGTTTGCTACTGGCCGGTATCGCGATCAACGCGCTGTGCGGTGCGGCGGTCGGGGTGCTGACTTATATCAGTGATGACCAGCAATTACGCCAATTTTCCCTGTGGAGCATGGGCAGTTTGGGTCAGGCGCAGTGGTCGACATTGATGGTGGCCACATCATTGATTCTGCCCGCCTGTGTGCTGGGTTTATTGCAGGCGCGTCAGTTGAACTTGTTGCAGCTAGGGGATGAAGAAGCGCACTACCTCGGTGTCAATGTGCGACAAGCCAAACTGCGCCTGTTGTTACTCAGTGCCATTTTGATTGGTGCCGCCGTTGCCGTCAGTGGGGTTATTGGCTTTATCGGGTTGGTGGTGCCGCATCTTATTCGCATGCGCATCGGGGCAGATCACCGCTGGTTACTCCCCGGAGCCGCACTGGGTGGGGCTTGTCTGTTACTCACCGCCGATACACTGGCCCGTACTTTGGTCGCACCAGCTGAAATGCCGGTCGGGTTGATAACCAGCCTACTGGGTGGCCCTTATTTTCTGTGGCTGATTTTACGTCAGCGGGAGCAACGCAGTGCTTGATACGGCATTAGTGCCTAATACGGCGCTATTAGAAGCAAATCAGCTTTCCTACCATGTTCAGGGGAAAAAGCTGATTAATAATGTTTCGCTACAGATTGCCAGCGGCGAAATGGTGGCGATTATCGGGCCAAACGGTGCAGGGAAATCTACCCTTCTGCGCTTATTAACCGGCTACCTCGCGCCATCTGAGGGCCAGTGCCAATTGCTGGGGAAAAACCTCAATAGCTGGCAGCCCCAAGCATTGGCCCGCGCCCGAGCAGTAATGCGCCAATACAGTGATTTGGCCTTTCCATTCAGTGTCAGTGAAGTCATTCAAATGGGCCGCGCACCTTATGCCGCCGCACACAATCGCCAGGCGCTGCAAGAAGTGATGGCACAAACAGACTGTCTGGCACTGGCGCAGCGGGATTACCGCGCACTGTCCGGTGGCGAACAACAGCGGGTACAACTCGCTCGTGTATTGGCGCAATTGTGGCAACCGGAGCCAGCCCCGCGTTGGCTATTCCTCGACGAACCGACCTCCGCATTAGATCTGTATCATCAACAACATACCCTGCGCCTATTGCGCCAACTCACTCACCAAGAACCTTTGGCGGTGTGCTGTGTGCTGCATGATTTGAATCTGGCAGCACTGTATGCCGATCGTATTTTATTGTTAGCCCAGGGCGAGCTTGTTGCCTGTGGCACACCAGAGGAAGTGCTTAATGCCGAAACACTGACCCGCTGGTATCAAGCCGATTTGGGGATTTCACGCCATCCGGAAAGCGCCCTGCCACAGATCTATTTGCGTCAGTAATCTCAAGCCAAAGTCAAATGAAAGGGAATTGTGCCGTTGAGGCCGTAGTGCCGTAAGTCGCCGAAGTGCCCCCTGGTGCGGTAAACCCTTCACTCACTGAGCTATCAGCGACTTTGTCATGAGCCTAAGGCTGGTTTTGCTTTTCAGCTACCTTAGGCTCATCTTCCGCCAATAATTCATAAATCGCCTTTCCGACTTTTTGCACTGCACGTTCAATTTCTACCGTCATCGGTTTGCTGTAACTCAGCCGCAAGCAATTGCGGTATTTCCCCGAGGCTGAACTGATAAATCCGACAGCAACCTGCACACCTTGCGGTAATAAACAGCGATTAAGCCGCAAGCTATCAAACCCATGCGGCAATTCAACCCACAACATAAAGCTGCCTTGCGGTCGGCTCAAACAAGTATTCGGCGGAAAATATTTCATCACCCAACTGGTCATAATGTCGCGATTACGTTGATATTGGCGGCGCATCCGGCGCAAATGCTGCATGTAATGACCTTGCTTGATAAATTCAGCCATTGCCAACTGCGGTAATGTGGCCACCCGCCCGGCCGAAATATATTTCATGTGCAGCGCTTTATCTAAATAGCGGCCCGGAGCAATCCAGCCAATACGCAAACCCGGCGCCACTGTTTTTGAGAAGGAGCTGCACAGCAATACTCGCCCGTCATCATCAAATGAAGCAATCGTCGGTGGCCGTGGGTATTGATAAGCGAGTGCGCCATACACATCATCTTCAATAATCGCGACGTCATAGCGCTGGGCCAGTGTCAGTAATGCTTTTTTGCGCTCATCGGGCATATTGTAGCCCAGTGGATTATTGCAAGTCGGGGTGAGCTGAATAGCCTTAATCGGCCATTGATCCAACGCCATTTCCAGGGCCTCCAGACTGATCCCGATCACCGGATCTGTTGGAATTTCAATCACTTTCATGCCCATCCCTTTCAGGGTTTGCATGGCACCATGAAAACTGGGGGAATCCACTGCCACAATGTCACCGGGCTGGCAAACCGCACCTAATGCAATCGCCAGCGCGCCGTGGCACCCGGAAGTAATAATAATATTTTCAGCCGATTGATGATTGCCGCTGTCCAGCATCACACGTGCAATTTGCTCACGTAGAATCTGAGTGCCATAAATATTATCGTAATCCAGCACTTCTTCACTCTGATGGAGGCTAACACGGCTCAATAAGCGGCTGAGGATTTTAAGCCCAGGGCCAGAAAGATCTGGCGAGCCAGCCCCCAGATGGATAATGCTCTCTGGATCGCCAGTGGTTAGAAACGCCAACATATTTCCCCACTGCGATATCTCGACTGGCCGCTGTGCATGAGTGCATGTTGCTGGTAAGGAGGGGAGATTTGAACTGCAACGCACGAAATAACCCGACTTCGCCCGCGCCTCAATCAGCAGACACTCTTCCAGTTGCCGATACGCCTGTTGTACGGTGCTGATACTCACCCCATGCTCGTCACTCAAGATTCTGACCGAGGGGAGCCGCTCACCGGCGACATAAAGCCCTTCTTTAATCCGTTGGCTCAGAATATCGGCCAGTTGTTGGTAACGAGTCATGGGTTTCACCTGATGAATAAGTTAGAAGCAGTACAGATGGCACGAAATCACACCATTCAGTTGATATATCGCATATCTGTATGGAAATAATAGTCCTTATTTGCATCTGTAATGTTTTGCGCCAAAGTTTCATGCTAGTGGCTCACCTACTGACGGGGAGTCGATAATGAATAATATAATTGAAGATCAAATAGATGAATGCTGCTCGTCAACTGCACGAGCCACCCAAAATCGCCCTAATATTTTTATTCGGTTATGGCTGAAAGCATACAGATACATCCATCAATGGAATGAACAGCGCAAAGCTGCCAATATCATGGCGAGATTGAATTCCGATCAATTAAAAGATATTGGCCTGAGCCGAGAGGATATCAAGCGAGATTACAGCCGCCCGTTTTGGCGCTGAGAAAATATAATGTCATTATTAGCCCGCAGAAATTGCGGGCTTTATGATGAATATATTGAACCAGTTAGAAGTCGTAACCCACTGTCGCTTGCACTGAGCGCTCTGCGCCCCAGTAGCAATAGGAAGTGTTATAACAGGCGGCGACGTATTTTTTGTCTGCAATATTATTCACATTCAATTGAACAAACGCGCCTTTCAATGATGTTGCCCATGTCCCTAAATCCGCACGAACCGAGGCGTCACCCAGCGTATAAGAAGGGACGCGCAAGGTATTGGCATCATCAGCCCACTGCTTACCAATGTAACGGATACCCGCCCCCACATTGATGCCATAACCCGCTTCATACTGCGCCCACAGTGATGCCATATTAGACGGCGCTAATACTGGCGTATTGCCATCATTACCATCAATTGCATCTTTGAATTTCACACGGTTATAGGTATAGCCCGCAATCACACTCAGTCGATCATTAATCCGGCTTCTGGCTTCCAGCTCCAACCCCTGTGAATTCACCTTACCGGCTGGCACATAATAAGTGGCCGGTACTGCGCGGTTTGCCACATCATTTTGGGTCAGATCATATAAAGCGGCGGAATAGAGTGAAGAGCTGCCCGGCGGCTGATATTTAATCCCCACTTCATACTGCTCGCTGGTCATCGGTTTCAACAGTTTTTGCTGTGCATCTGGGAATAAACTTGGCGTGACCGCCTGGCTGTAACTAACATACGGCGAAATACCACTATCAAAACCATACAATAATGAAGCGCGTCCACTGGCGCGATTATCCGTGCGCTCATCGGTACTGTTGGCCGTCTTATCAATATTTTCTGTTTTCATCCGGTCATAACGGCCAGATAAGTTCAAATGCCAGTTATCCAACGTCATTTCATCTTGCAGATAAACCCCACTCTGCTCATAGCGGCGATTTAAATAGGATGAATTAATGCCGGGGGTAGTCAATAAGTCATCGCGATACAAGGTACTGCCGCCAGAAACCCCGGTGTAAGGGTTCAATGTGGTGGCATAAGCGCTGTCACTGCGCAGATTATTGCGGAACTTCTGGAAATCCAGCCCCAGCATCACCTTGTGTTCCACTGCCGCAGTGGCAAAATCCGCTGCCAGTTGGTTATCTACCGCAAATGCATTGAGTGAAGACTCTTCACCGGAGTAATAGCGGTTCATCACGCTAGGGTCAACTTTACTCCATCCCCCTTGATAAACCTGCTCTAGTTGAGAATTGGAATGGGTATAGCTGGCGTTTTGGTGAAAAGACCAAACATTATCAAATTTGTGTGAAAATTCAGTGCTATAGATTTGCTGCCAGCGCTTAAATACGTTGTGGTTGCTTTCACCATCAAAGAAACCACGGCTGAGTTTCTGCCCATAAATGCTGCCATCTGCCGGCACCGCACTGTGATAGCCACCGGAAGGGTCTTTTTGCAAATTGGCGCGCAGTAACAATGAGGTATTTTCATCTGGCTGCCACAATAATGACGGCGCGATCGCATAGCGCTCTTCGCGCTGATGGTCATACATGGTGTCACTGTTGCGGGTGATCCCGGTCAGGCGAAACGCCCAATGCTCGGATATTGCATCGGTATAATCAAATGCCGCGACTTGCGTATTGTTATTACCGCCCGTCAGGCGGAAATGACCTTCCGAGGTAAACTGCGGGCGCTTAGAGGTCATCATCACCACGCCGCCGGGAATACTCTGCCCATATAATGCAGAAGAAGGGCCTTTGATAACATCAACACGTTCAAGGAACCACGGGTCAATCTGCAACACGTTAAAACTGCCGCCATCACTGAGTAAACGCAGGCCATCGAGGAAGGTATTGTTTACATCGCCGCCATGGAAACCCCGCAAGGCAATGGTGTCATAGCGGGTTGCGCCGCCGGAAAAACCGGTGAATACACCTGGGGTATAATTCAGCGCCTGGTTCAGCGTGGCGACATTTTGATCATCCATTTGTTGGCGGGTAACCACAGATACCGTTTGTGCGGTGAGAATTAACGGCTGATCGGTTTTAGTTGCCCCCTTGGTGGTTTTTGCGGTGTAACCCAAGGTGGGTAAATCGGCTTCGTGGCCTGCTTTCGCCGTCACTTCTATCGTATCGTCAGCAATAACGGCTAATGGAATAAAAATAGCCAATGAACATAAAGTAGCAGAGCGCTTTATTATAAAAGCCGAAAACATAGTTATCTTCCCCAGATAAAATAGATGGTTATTTATCAGCTTCCATTGCTATTTTCACCTGGCGACCCCCTTGCCTCGGCGCTACATATCGTGAATCCATAAATGCAGCGCACAATTTATTAAATGAGAGTGTTAATTACAATGATAATTATTATCTTTAATAATTGGTTTAGGTGAGTAATTTCGGAGTAAGATTATTCCGTTACTCGCAAGCTGTGCCACAATGACTGTCAAGCAAGCTTATCTACACTCATGAGTTGGTTAATTGTGGCACTCACTTTCGGGCTGACCGGTTTTATGAAAAAGAATGGGTACTTTGTTTTACATCGATATAACCCCCTACTCTGTCTGTTGTTCACACTTTTTTGCGCGTCATTTATTATCGCAATTTCAACGACTATCGCGATTTCAACTCCGGCCTTTGCGGCGACAACATCAGACACAACAACGGAAGGCAGTGAGGAACCGGTAAAACCGGCGGTATCGGTTCAATTAATTAGCTTGCAAAAACAGTTAGATAAACTCAAACAGAGTGTATCAGTCAGTACATCAGACAATCAGTTAAGTACGCTGAATGAAACAGCATTGACACTGGTTCAGGATGTCGACATTCTGCTGGCCGATTTGAAACCCAAGCGGGAACAGCTGCAAACACAGTTGGATGTTTTAGGCCCACCACCAGCCGCAGGAACATTGGCTGAAACCCCGATAGTTGCTCAACAACGCCGCGCGCTAAACACCCGAAAAGTCCAATTAGAGGGCCAGAATGATCAAGCTCAGGCCATCAAAGCTAATGCGGAGAACCTGGCAGCACAGATTATTGCTTTACGGCGAACGGCGCTGAAATCACAAATTGCCTTAAATTCCGGCAGCATCTTAGGGGCGAAATTCTGGGCGCCCATCGTCAATCCCAATGCCGACGATGACCAGCGGTTGCAAGGTTTTGTGCAAGAACTGGCGGATGCCTGGCATGCCGCTTGGGAGCCGGAATGGCGCACGGGTACGGCAATGTACCTGTTGTTGACCCTATTGATCGGCGCATTTGGCTTTAAGCTCCTCGACAAACTGACTGCCTGGTTTTGTGCCAAATGCTTGCCTCAAGGCCCACTACGCCGCAGTTTTATGGCCTCAGCCACCACTTTTTACACGGTGCTGATTACCGTCACGATAGCGCAATGCATCACCCAGGTATTCACCCGCACGCCGGATGTCTCACCGCTGGTAATGAATTTTGCACTGGCGTTTGTTCAGCTGATGTTTTTCTCCGCGTTGGTCGCAGGTCTTGGCCGCGCATTTTTATCCAATCAGCGCCCCTCATGGCGGCTACCCGCCATTGCCGATGAAGTCGCCGCGTCTCTCAAGCTATTTCCTCCGCTATTAGCCAGTTGCATCATGATTTTTGGTGCTATTGATCAGATGAATAATATGATCAATATCAGCGTATCAGGGACCATTTTTGGCAATGGCATCTCGGCCCTGTTGATGGCGCTGACTGCCGCGATTATCCCATTACGCGCCAACCGAATACGCCGCCAGTTGATAGTCAATGGCGAAAAACCTGAAGCTTATTCCACTCTGGCCGGATTAATTCACCTGGCCATCGGCATTACTGCAGTAGCCATATTATTGTCATTGTTAGTGGGATATATCGCGCTGGCGAAATTTTTAAGTTACAAACTGGTATGGGTTTGCCTGGTACTGGCCTGTTTATATTTACTGACCCATCTTTGTGTCGATTTAGCAGAAAGTCTCTTTTCCCCCACCAGCAGTGCCGGCAAAGCAATTAAACAGTCGCTCAATATTGACGATCGCCATTTGGCGCAAGCGGCAACATTATTATCAGCGACCAGCAAAGTGACTCTGATATTACTGGCTATTATCGCGCTATTAAATGGCACTTTTGGCTCGACAACCCCGGTTTCATTGCTGCAAAAGGCCATGGAACTCTTGGGTGGCGAGGGGCTGGAAAAACTCAATATTGTGCCAACCAATTTGCTTAATGCGGTTATTTGTCTGCTGGTTGGATTATATGTGCTCAAAGCAGCACGGCGTTGGCTAAGTCATGATTTCCTGCCGAAAACCCAAATGGATTCCGGGATAAAAACCTCGGCAATCACCCTGTTCAGTAATATTGGTTATGTGCTGGTAATACTGCTGACCTTATCGGTGCTCGGTATTCAGTGGAATAAATTAGCCTGGATCGTCAGTGCATTATCTGTGGGTATTGGTTTTGGCTTGCAGGAGATTGTGAAGAACTTTATTTCCGGCATTATTCTGCTCACCGAACGGCCAGTCAAAGTGGGGGATTTAATCAGTATTAGTGGGGTTGAGGGGGATATTCGCCGCATCAATGTTCGCGCCACAGAAATCCAACTCAGTGACCGCTCGACGGTTATCGTGCCCAACTCTCAATTAATATCGCAGAATGTCCGTAATGCCACTATGGCTAATGCGCAAGGGGTGGTGACCATTGCCATGACATTCCCGCTGGATTTAGATGTTGAACTGGCGCAAGCGCTGTTGATAGAAGCGTATGAAGAACACGAAGCCATACTCGATACTCCGGCCCCATCAGTGAAATTTAGCCAGTTAAGCCCGGATGGCATTGTGCTCAGTGTCACCGGTTTAGTCCCCAGCCCACGCATGGTCAGTAACACCAAAAGTGAGTTGTTATTCAGCATATTAAAACGGCTGCGGGCCGCTGGGGTATCACTGGCGGTAGCCGTGCCGACCAAAAGCATGCCTATAGCGAATTAACCGGATAATTAATAGAGAGTGGGCCATAAGCAATATCAATACGATAAAACTTATGGCCCTTCATGACTTATTTCGCCGGGCTGAGACTAAATACTTTCGGATTGCGCCCTAACCATTGAGCAGCTAAAGCATTGACCTGCTCAAGAGTGACTGCTTTCACCTGCTGCTCTTCTTGAGCCAACAAAGCAAAATTGCCATCATCGCTAGCCACCTGCGCCAGCGCATCAGTCCAATAACTGGCACTGTTACGGCTGCTATCTTGTTCAATCCACCAGGCTTTTTTCGCCTTATCCAACTCTGATTTCGTGACGCCCTCAGCCGCTATTTGCTGTAAAACCTTTTGCGCCATTTGCGCCATTTCCTGCGCACGTTCTGGGGCTGAGGTAAAGTTAAGCCGCGCCAGATAATAAGGCTGTGGCAGTTTTGCCAACAGCTGCGAGAAGCCCAAAGTATAGATACCACTGGCTTGCTCGCGCATGTCATAACGCAACCGCAATGTGACGATTTTATCTAATAATTGCAGCGCCAGCTGATTCGGCTGCGACCAATTGGCATCCGCCGAGAACTGCATACTGACCATGGTTTTCGGGCTACTGGCTAGCGGGTAATCCTGGCTCATCGCCTGATTCAGTGGTTTTATCGCCAAATCGCGCCAGTGCAAACGCTGTTCGCTACGCGGTAAACCGCCCAGCCATGTTTCCACCAGCGGTTGTAAGCGCTTTTCGTCCAGCGCTCCACTGAGGGTCACCGTCATATCTTGTGTAGCAGAAAAAAGCTGGCGGTGGCGCTGTTCAAGACCCGCCACAGTGAACTTACGCCACGGCCCAGTGGCCGTCACTAACAATCTTTCACCATGTTGATAACCGGCTTGCGTAATGCTGTCGAGGAAGCGGCGCTCCACCGGCTGTTTTTCCAATCCCAGCGCAAATGACTGTTTTTGTTGCGCCAATTTCTCCGCCGAAAACTGCGGCGCGGTGATTTTCAAATACAACAATTGCAGCAATGGCTCGAGTTTGTCTGCCGGAGCCGAGCCGCGCAAACCGTGGAACAGCATTTCGTCATAAGGGGCGATGGCCACTTCGGTTTGTTTACCTAGTTGGGCCAACTGTCGTGGGTTGTATTGGCCGTAACCGCTAACTTGTGGCAACCGCATCGCCCAATTAACTTCACCGACCCTATTATCATCTTCCAATGAGCGCCCTCCGGGAATACGCAGCGAGAGTTGCACATCATCTTTTAGGCGGTTATTGGCTTTAACAATCACCCGAACACCATTGCTCAGTGTCCAGAGTTGGGTATCAGGGAGAGGTAAAGTCTGGCGCTGCACAATCTTGCCGGCAGTCGGTGGGGTAACGGTCATGGTGACCGGCTTCGGTTTCAGGGTAAATGGCCCCGGCGTGCTTTGGCGGATACTGTTCCACATTGCCGCCAATTGCGGGTTATCCACCAGAGATTTATCACTGTCCGGGCCAATCAGTGCCAGTCGAGCAGAGCCTTCCTGTAGCAATTCAGCCACTTGCGCTTGAACATGCTCAGGGCCGATGGCCTCAAGCCAGGTTTTAGTCATTGAAAATTGCTGCTGTTTATTCAGCATCGGCAGATCAAATTCAATGGCGGTGGTGAGATTATCAGCCAGATAATCATGCTGATAGCGGCTTTCACCCGCGGCCTGTTGGCTCAATTTAGTGAGGATTTGCAGACGAGCCGCATTCAGTTCCGCGTCACTGACCGGCGCAGTAGCCATCCGTTGTAACTCGGTAAATAACTGGCGCAGTGTCCCGTTATAGTCACTGCCTTCCGGGCGGGCAATCATCAAATGTTGAATCCGGCGGTTGTCCAGCAGGGCACCTTGTTGATTGATACTCGCCACCGATAACAGGCCATTGTCCACCAACAATGATAGCCGCTGATTAAAAATGGTCAGCCACAAGGTATCAAGCAAGTCGCGCCATTGCCCATTCGCACTGTCTAAAGGTGCCGCCAGGTCGCGCTGTAGCGCCAGTTGAATAATGCGCGTCCCTTGTTCAGCATCAAATACCGTGCTGAGCATTAACCCAGGTTGCGGGGCAAATTTTGTCCAGTTAGCCTCATCCTGCGACGGATGCTGAGGGGCGGGCATAGTAAATAACCCGTTGATCTGCTGGCGTAAATCACCGACATTAAACTTACCGACCACCACCAATGCCATGCGCTGTGGTTGATACCATTGCTGATAATAATTAACTGCCTCACTGACTGGAGCCTGCCGCACCACATCCAGCAACCCAATAGGATCGCGCTCTGCATAGCGGCTGCCGTGATAACGTAAGCGCTCCAAAGCTTGATTGATGCGGAACCCCACACCTTGACGCAAACGCCATTCTTCCACAATCACTTGCCGCTCTTTATCAAAGGCGGCGGGCTCAAAACTGATGCCCTGCGCCCAATCTGATAAAATTCGCAGCCCCAAAGTCAGCTGTTTAGCATCGGCATTCGGCAGTGACAATTTGTAGGTGGTGGCATTCAGACTGGTCACCGCGTTAACATGGCTGCCCAGTGTAATCCCCTGTTTCTCCAGCGATTTAAAGCTGCTGGTGCCGGGAAAATTACGGGTGCCTTTGAATGCCATATGCTCGACAAAATGCGCCAGCCCGCGCTGTTGCTCACTCTCTTGTACTGACCCGCTGTTCACCAGCAGGCGAAGTTCTACACCGGGCTGATCACGCGGCAGCAGGTAAATCTGCATGCCATTGTCCAGCGTAAAATGCTGGAGGTCAGCGCGCACCGGCAGTTTTTGCTCCTCGGCAGAAACCGGCAAAACACTCCCCAAAAACAAGCAAACGAGTAATGTTCGCACTAGTCGGTTAAGCATGGCGTAGCAACTCCTTGAATAGCATCGGATAAATCATCGAGGTGATATTGATGGTCAGCAATCTCAGCCAGGAATGTTTGGTGGCTGACCAGCAACACTGCACTCTGTGGTAATTGCTGTCTGAGCAACTGTAATAAGTGGCGAGCACTGGCGGCATCCAGCGCGGCAGTGGTTTCATCCAGTAAAATCAAGCGCGGTTTGTTCAGTAATAGGCGAGCAAACATCAGCCGCTGCTGTTCACCACCCGATAAACGCTGCTGCCAATCAGTTGACAGTGCTAACTGATAATTCAGTTGCGGTAGCCCAACTTGCACCAAAACCTGCTGGAATTGTGCTTCGCTAAAATCACCGCGCTGTGCCGGATAAGCCAGTAAATCGTCCAGCCGCTCGTGGGGCAGATAAAGGCGCTGAGGCAGCCAGCTCACACTGTCACTGCGCTGAACGCGGCCCTGATAATGGGGCCAGTGGCCGCTCAAGGTGCGCAATAAAGTGGATTTGCCGATCCCCGACCGCCCTTGGATCAGCGTCAAGCTGCCCACCGTGGCATTGAGGGTGATGTTGCTCAGTAGCATCGCGCCATCAGCGGTATAGAGATCCAACGCGGCTCGCAGTGGCAAGTCGTCGTCCGGTGCGCTTTCAACCGGGCTAGTTGGCTCGGCATCCAGCAGCACGACAAAGTTATACAGACGGGTGACCGTGGCCTGCCAGGCGGCAATCTCGCGATAAGAGAAAATAAACCAGCCCAGCGCCCCGGCAACTTGGGCAAAGGATTGGCGAATTTGCATCAGTCCACCGAGCAATAATTCACCGGCCAAAAATTTCGGCAGCGCAAAGAAAATCGGGGCCAGCGCACTGAGTTGTTGATAGCCCACGGTGAAGAATGAGAGGTTTTTTTCATAGCGGATAAGCTGATACCAGTTATCGGCCACTGCGCGGAAACGTTGCAATAATGCCCCGCGCTCATGATGCTCACCGCGCTGCCCGGCAATGGCGTCACTGGCTTCGCGCCGGGCAATCAATCCGCTGCGGTAATCAGCCTCACGCCGCTGGCGATCCATATTCAACTGGCGCAGCGGATACCCAATCCAATGGGTCAGGCCAATACCAATCAAAGTGTAAACAATACACACCCAGAACATATAACCGGGCAGAGTGAAACTGTGCTGCGCCAGTGAGAAGCTAATGCTGCCGGAGAGTTGCCACAAAATGGCGGCGAACGAAATCAGGGTGAGCAGCGAATGCAGGAAAGTAATGAGCAACCGCAAGCTGGACTCAATCAGTAGCCGGACATCTTCGGCAATACGCTGGTCGGGGTTATCCGGCACCATGGCATTAATTTTTAACGCATAATGCTGGCCTTTATGCGACAGCCAGCGCGCCAGAATATGTTCGGTCATGCCGATACGCCAGCGCATAATTAATCGCTGCTTGAGGTAATCGGCAAAAACCACCACCAAAATTAACGCGCTGACCAACAGGATAAAATGTTGCAATAACTGGTACAGCGCCTGGCTGTTGAGTTGCTGTAACGCGTTGTAAAAACTGCCATTCCATTGGTTAAGCTGCACATTAAACCAAACAGAAGAAAGGCTGAGCGCCAAAACCACCAGCAGCAACAGCCAGGCCAACAGTGCTGAGCGGATGCCCCAGAAAGGTCTGGCGAGGTAATAGAATTGTCTCAGTGTTTTCATAACCTATTCTTTTTCATAAATAAAATATTTTTATAAGTTGCTTTTATTAATAAACGGCAAGCAAAGGTTCTGAAGATTCAGAACAAAAAGTATCGGGCCGCCGCCGCAACCCGATGATTTTCAATAAAAGTGTGATTACAGGTCGTAGCTCACTTGCAGCCAGAATTGGCGGCCCGGCTCATAAGAGTGCAGCACGCGATCGCCATACACGAAGGTGTCGGACACATTGCGTTTGTTGAGCAAGTTATTCACCTCAACCGAGATCCCGGCACCATAAGCAAATGCGGGCTGCCAGGTCACTTTGGTATCCCAGCGAAAGTTGCTGGCAAAGTGCGTTTTCTCATATTTCAGCATTTGAGTGCCGGTGTTGGTGTCGGTGTAATACTCATTCTGATAGCGCACCGCTTGATTGCGCGCACTGCGCCATTGCCACAGGTTATAGAAGGTAAGGTCGTATTCTTGCCACTGGCTGGTGAGTTCCAGATTGAGTCGCCACGGCGAGTTGAAGTTGGTTGATGGCAAATCAGCAGCATTAATCACTTTGCCGTCGTACCACACTTTGTCTGAATCCAGTTTGGTGTTCGGGTCAAAGAAGGCATAGCCCTGATCTTTCGGGGTATTACTTTTACTTTGCTGCCAAGTCAGTGAGCTGGTAAAGGCATGGGTGGTTGAAGCCAATTCCCAAGGTTTGCTGTTGCTGACAGAGAGTGAAACTGTGTCGTTACTGCTACGGCCGCCATTATCAAAAGTACGAATACGGGCTTGGTTCGCATCACTTGGATTACGGTATTTGGTGCGGCTGCGCACTTCGTCATAACCTTCACGATGCACATACTGTAAGCGCCATGTGCTCTGCATCACTTGCTGCTGGAGAGCAAAACTCAGCTCGTCGTTATACGGCGTCTTTAAGCTGTCGATGCCTTCAAAGTCTTTTACCCCGTCCCACTCATTCTCGGACGGGTCCAGTGAGCAAAAGTAATAGCAATGTTCCATGCCCGCGTTTTGCGCTTCATACAAGGCGTAAGTCAGCATCGAGCGGCCATAATAGCGGTTGGCACCGGCAATCAGCACAGTATCGCCGCTACCAAATACATCCAGGCTGCTGCTCAGGCGCGGGGCGATATTGGTTTTCTGCACAAAGTCATCGCGGTCCAAACGCGCACCAGGGCGCACAGTCAGGCGGCCATATTGCATGCTGTCATCCAAAAACAGCGCATAATTGGTGTAACCGGCTTCATAGTTACCGGCGCGGAAACGGGTGATATAACTGGCTTCGGTCAGGTCAGCGATATCATCGGCCGCTGCGCTGAATTTGTAGCGGTAATAGTCGCGATCCCGAATATAGCGAGCGGTAGTTTTGTTGAGTTCAAAACCAAGGTTAGGTGCATGTTGCAGGCCCAAGGCATTGAATTCATTAAAGCGCAGCACCCCTTTGGCGCTGGCGCTGTTCTGACGGGTGGTTAAATCCCCTTGCCCGCCATTGTTATAAAACTGTGGGTTGCGCCAGTCAGTGTAATAGTCTTCCAGAGTGAAGAAGTCTTTCATGTCATTGGTGCGTTCATCTTTTAACTGCTGATAACCGGCGGTAAAATCCAGGTTAGCAATATCAAAACGGTGCTCCAATTGGAGTGTGGTGCTCAGCCCATTGTGGTCATTGTCATAGCCGGAATTAATGACACTGCTGGAGAACAGCGTGCTGGTGTATGCCGAGTAATTCGCCGAGAGATGGGCGCTGGTGCGCTCGTTAGCATCCCAGGAAAGCTTGGTAAAATAGTTATCAGACACCCGCTTTTGACTGCGATAACCGGGCGTGACTGACACCACTTCCAGCTCATTATTCGGCCCCAATTGCAGGCCGCTGCCGCCGGTGGTGTAGGTCGGAATATCAGAAAGGCGCTGCGAGGCAGAAAATACCATGCCCATATTGTCGGTGATACCAGCTTCAAACCAGCCACCATAACTTTGTTTGTTATACTTCGGCTGATAGCGCGCTGGGCGGCTGGTGTCGTTTTTTGAGCTGTCGAAATCCATATTCGGATCGGTGAAAACCTTGTTCCATGCGGAGCGGGTTTCACGATAGAAAACATGGGCGCTGTCTTCACCGCGCCAGCGGCGGCTGGTGACATCCAATGTGCCACCGGTAAAACCGCCGAATTCCACTGGGATATTATTGTCAAACACCGTCACACTGTCGATCAGGCGGCTGTCGAGGTACATGCCCTGGTCGCCACTATCAACGCGAGTAATAGTTTCGCCGTTGCCATCACTGGCCGGGTCGATATTATTATTAAAACTGACACCGTCCAGATTGTAGGCATTTTGGTAGCTCGACGAACCATGGATAGAAATAGCGCCGGGCTTGATTTCGCCCTGCGTCATGCTGGTGTTGCCGCTATTGGAGAATTGTACCGCCGGATTGGTGCGCAGTAATTCGGTGATGTTGCCGTTGCCGGTCGGGCGTTGGCGAATCTCTTCGGAAGTGACCACCTGCGGGGCCGACATCAAGTTATCCACCGCGACACGCCCACCGGCCTCCCCCATGACGGAGGTGGTCGGTAACACCATGCTGCCCGCGGAAGCGCCTGCCGCCAGCATCGGGCGGATGACATAGCCCTTACCGCTAGAAACCAGCTCTAATCCGCTGCCTGCCAGCAATTGTTGCAATGCCGCGGGCGCGCTGTAGTGGCCACTGAGGGCTGGCGCACGCAAATTACGCACATCGGATTCATCGAAAATAACGTGCAGTTGGCCCTGTTGCGCCACCTGCGTGATAGCATTAGCCAACGGCTGCGAAGCCAGATTGAACTGTGCATCCGCAGCGATAACCCCCTGCGCAGTGAATAGCGTTGCCAGCGCCAAAGCAGAGAGAACCGGCATCCCAGAAACTTTCTTTTTATTGTTTATCATCACGCTATTTCTTCCCTAAGAAATGTCAATGCCATGCCAATAAGCACCAGCATTAGGGAAGACGTGATAATGAGAATTATCCTCACCTATAAAATAAACTTTTTTTTACTTTTTATTTAAATCACGAAAAATCATTATGTTACCCTGCTCGTCATGCACCACATTGACCGCCAAGAGCAGCGGCAATGAGTCGAGAAACTCATCCGGGTGGTTTAAATCCAGTGAACCGGATACCGGCAACTGCGCCAAACTGGCATCGGTTAGTTCAATTTTACCCTGCCGATAGCGCCGTAATTGGGTTAGCAATTCCCCTAGCGGGCGGTTGCGGAATGACAATTGCCCGCTGCGCCATTCACCGATTTCAGCCACCGCACGTTGGCTAAGTTCCAAGCGCTTTTTCTCAGGCAACAGCCGCGCACTGTCACCGGCATGCAGCATCACCGCCGCCATATTCGGCCTGCCGGTCATCGCGACAATCCCCTCCCTGACCGCCACCGCGACCTCGCCTAAGTCATAGCGCATCTCAAATGCGGTTCCAACCACTTTCACCTGGCTCTCACCGGCATAAACAATAAATGGCCGAGCTTTATTGGCGGCCACTTGCAGGTAAATTTCGCCCTGATCCAGCCAGAGCTGGCGATTATCTTTGGCATAATGAACGCGGATCTGCGAATGGCGATTAACATGCACCCGGGTACCATCTGACAGCACGATTTCGCGGCTGTAATCGGTGGTTTGCAGAGTCATATCATTGGTCAGCAACGAGGGCAATTGGCTCATTGGCAGCAGCAGGGCAAACAAGAAAAATAACCCTGCGGCACAACTGCGCAATGGTCGCCAACTGCGGGCTGTTTTTGGCGCTTGCGGCGCACTGACAGGCCGGGGAATCAGTGCGCAATCGCCCCAAATCTGCTGCATCTGGCGATAAGCTTCTGCATGGGAGGGGGCGCTTTGCAACCACGCGTCCAGCTGTTGCTGCTCTTGGTTGGTTAAGCGGCGGGCCTGGCTGCGGCTGAACCATAACGCCGCTTGTTCATCAATTTCAGCGCTCAGAGAGCGGCTCTCATTCATCATGTTGCTCACTCCCTTGCTCAGCAACGTGGCGCTTACAATGCAGCAATGCGCCCGCAATATGTTTTTCGACCATACTGACAGAAATTCCCATTCTCTCCGCCACCTCAATTTGTGACAGGCCGTCAAAGCGATGCATCAGAAAAGCCTCACGGCGGCGTGGGCTGAGGCTATTGAGTGCCTCTTCCAATCGGCTCAGCCGTTGCTGCTGCTCCAACAAATGCTGCGGATCTGCCCCGGCGGGGGCTTCCTGCTCAACATCGTCATCTTCATGGCTTTGTGCCAGTGCCATGCGCTGCTTGCCCGCCGCCCGCCAGTGATCAATCAGCACTCGGTGGGCTATCTTGAAAAGAAATGCCCGCGAATGCTCGACAGGTGTCTGTTTCGCCCGCTTTAACCACAGCGTAAAAACATCGTGCGACAGATCCGTCGCGTCGCTGGCATTATCCAGCCTTTTGCGAAAGAAACTGACCAACTGACTATAAGTGTTCTGGTAAGCCAGGCTCACTTTATTTGATGGCGGTTTATCCATGAATGCATCCGTTAGACAGTACAGCCTCAGGCAGGCGTCGGGCAGTTACGCGGCAACCCTGCGGCATCAGGTACATCAATTCAGTGGCCCACTTTGCTGTAAAAAAGGGGTGAAAAATGGCAAATACAGTCAGTCCAGCGAGGGTGAATACCTCAGGGTTTCACTCTTCTAAGGCTGGCGGTTATAAGCGAAAAGACTGATCAAATGCAAATGATAATCACAATAACTATCAATATGCCTATTGATTTGTATAATCTGTCACTCATTATCTGTGGCAAAAAAAATATATTGGCTGGTCAAACTCATCCAAAATAAATGATAAAACTAATACTAATCAAATAATTAAACTTAAATTCCTCATTACTCACGGAGTCCGTAATGAAATTATTCTGCCTAATGGCAGCCAGCGGCACAGTCATGCCGATAGCAGAAAAAAACCATAATATTAGAATGGGATTACCCAATGGGCGGCCCAAAACGCGCTGGAGCATCAGCTTGCTATTCGGGCTAGGGCTGCACATGCTTGCCGCCGCTTTGATGCTCGGCTGGATAAATAAAATGGCTCCTCAGGGCGTGCTGCCTCCGGCGGTGATGATTGAACTGACGCTGTATCAGCAAGCAAAATCTGCACCGCGCGACATCCCACAAGGGCTACAGCAAAGCATGGCAGCACCCGATGATGCCCCCCCCGAGAAACAACCTGAAGAATTGCCGAAATTAACGGATTCGCCGAAAGGCACTCATGCCATCCGGCCAGAAAAAATCACCCAGAAGAAAAAAATAGAACCGACAAAACCACGGACAGACACTCCGCTGCCCGTGGTCGCAGAAAAGGCCGCCCCGACCACCAGCGCCCCATTGCCGGGCGAAAGTCATAAAAATGCCGCAACATTTTCCAGCGTTTCCTCGGCCGCTATCAGTGGAAAAGCCTCGTGGCAGAGTGAGGTGCTGGCCCATCTTTCGCGCTATAAACGCTATCCACGGGAAGCCTTGCGCTACCGCCTGGAAGGGATTAGCCATGTGCGCTTTGTTGTTGATCATCAAGGGAAAGTATTAACTGCGGAGTTGTTCACCAGCTCTGGCGCGAAAATATTGGACCACGAAGCTATGGCCCTAATTTCCCGCGCCCAGCCCTTACCCACTCCCCCCGCCGAGCTGCTGCGCAACGGGGTGATTGAGCTGATAGCGCCGATTGCTTATAACGTGAAAAGTTAAAGCCTTACTGGCGGAGTAACCCCGCCTTAAGGTGGATCATCTTCATCCGAGGATTGATAATCCAGCGCTAAAGCCAGGCGTAAAATAGCGGCCACCGGCTCAAATAAAGGTTCGGGAATGGTATCGCCACAGGCCACATCGCGATGCAATGCCCGTGCTAGCGCAATATTTTCCACGATAGGAATTCCCTGCTGTTGCGCTAATTTGATGATCAATGCCGCTCGTTCGCCTTTGCCTTTTTCAATCACCACCGGAAGCGGGGCATCATCCGGGTGATAAAACAGACACACGGCAAAATGGGTGGGATTACGCACTACCGCCGTGGAGCGCTGAACATTTTTAGCAAAACTGCCGCTTTGTACCTCTTGCTGCAACTGCCGCCGTTTTTGCTTAATATGCGGATCCCCATCGCTGTCTTTGTGTTCCCGCTTGACCTCTTCATGAGACATTTTCAGTTGTTTCAGTGTGTTATAGCGCTGAAAGCTATAATCCAGCAGAGAAAAAACACCATAGCAAGCAATCAATGCACCCAATAGCCAACTCATTAATGTGCCAAATACTGGAATAGCGCAGTGACTGCCACAATAGGCCAGATAACCAAAAGAGCTGGCATATCGCGCCAATAAATAGCCGAAAATTAAGGTTAACACCCCGACTTTCAGTAATGATTTGGTCAACTCAAACAGGCTACGCAATGAAAAAAGCTGTTTGGCATTATTGATGGGATTGATGTGTTCGCCTTTAAACGCCACCGCCTTAGTCGCTAATAACGGCCCGACCTGCGCCATACCGGCCATTATCGTCATTAAAATCAGTGCCCCGCCCAATATCCCCATAATGTGGATAACCACCGCCATGCACTCGGCCCCAATACGCGCCAGTGCAAAAGTGAAAGGTTGCTGTAATTGTTTGATTGAACTGCGAATAAGAGTGCCGATTTGATCGAGCAAGTTGTCACCCGCCAGCAAAAAATAAGCCACCAGCACCACCAACTGTAACCCCGAGGTTATCTCGACACTTTTAATCACCTGCCCTTTTTCCCGCGCTTCTCTCAGCCGTTTAGCTGTGGGCTTTTCATTCTTTTCACTGCTTTCACCGCTCATTATTATCCCCTTTTATCAGCGGGATAAGTGTGCTTATTTTCTGTTCGGTTTGATTAATGCCGACCAAATAGTGATGCAATGCATAAGGCAGACTAATCAGTAACAGGAGCAGGGCTAATGCACTTTTGATTGGCATTGCCAGGAAGAATACATTCAGCTGCTGGGAGGAGCGATTGATTAATCCTAAAGATAAATCCGCTAAAACCATTACCAACATCGCCGGTAAGGCAAAGCTTAGACAGAGTTCATACATCAGCCGCCATTCACTTTGCAAAAATTCCAGCATGGTCGATGTGGGCTGAATCCCACTGCCCGCGGGCAAGATTTCATAGGAGCCATAAAGTGCCAACAGCACCAGATTAAATCCCCCTGAAATCAGAAATAGGACAGTCAATATTTGTGTAAACAACACCCCAAAAATGGAGGATTCCATCCCCATGCTGGGGTTAAACAACGTCGACATAGTGGCACCGCGTAAGGTGTCAATCAGGAAGCCCGCCATATCAATCGCCCAAAAAGGCAATGCGGCGAAAAAACCAATCATCACCCCAATCATTAGCTCGATGCATAACAACCAGAACCATCCAGTGAGATGACCCTGATGCAGTAATGTGGTGGAGAAAAACAGCGGAGTAATGGGTAGGGCGATGGCGAAAACCACACTATTACGCAATAAGCTACTGCCCAAACTGCGGGCGGTAAACAGAGGTAATATCAGCAACATACCGTAAGGGCGCATCATCGCCAGCCCCAACGCCCCTAGCCAATGTAGAGCATCATGCATATTAAGACCGCATACTGGTTATCTGCAAAAAGGTCTGCTGGGTATAATTCAGCAATGTCGATCCCATCCAATGATAGGTAATCAATAACGTGGCTGATACAGCCAGTAATTTAATCAAAAATTGTAATGTTTGGTCCTGTATTTGGGTGAGCGCCTGTAACAAGCTCACCACCAATCCGACCACCGACGCCACCACCACCACCGGCATTGAGAGTAATAAAACTATCCATAACAATTGAGTCGCCAGATGAACCACAATGGCCGTGCTCATTGCTGTTTCCTTTGATGGCGATTCACAAGTAAGACCCCACCAACTGCCCTAGCAGCAGCCCCCAGCCATCTATCAATATAAAAATCAATAATTTGAATGGGAGTGAGATGGTGATGGGCGAAACCATCATCATCCCCATTGCCAGCAAAATGTTGGAGACAATTAAATCAATCGCCACAAAGGGCAGGTAAAGCAGCAAGCCGATTTTGAATGCCTCGGTCAGTTGGCTAAGGGTAAAAGCGGGCATTAATATCAGTAATGAATTGGATTTGATGGTGTCGCGATAGCGTTCCGGCCACTTAGTTTGGACAATATCATTGAAGAAATTAACCTGTTCAGCATCAGTATTCCGTTGTAAAAAATCGCGGTAAGGCCCCAGCGCACTCTCATCAATATGATGCAGCAAAGCACCAATATCATTGGGTAGCGGCTCATCCTGGAGGCGAGCATGCACATCCAACCCGACCGGGGCCATAATAAAAATGGTTAACACCAGCGCCAGACCATAAATGGCAATATTGGGCGGCACCTGCTGAACACCCAGCGCATTACGCAGCAATGAAAAAACAATCGATAGCTTAAGAAATGATGTCCCCATCACCATCAGCAAGGGGAGCAATGACAGGATAAAAAGCAGGACAATTAGTTGAGAGGACGAATTCAGCAACTCCATAATCTATTCCACAAAAACTGGCCTGTTGGGTGAAGAAGAATACCCCTAGTATTTATGTATTCACCGCGATCCCCTATCGGGTCATGGCCTGAATAAATCCCGATGAGCTGACCCAGGTCAGTGATTCGGGTGCGTGAGCGCCGCTAACACCGCTGCGGCGTCAAGTGTGCCGGATAAACCACTGATCGATACGCACCACAAGCTGCCCATCACAACACAACAAACTGCCACAGCCGACGGGTTGCCCTTGTAGCCGGATATTCACCTCACCATAAAGGTGGGTTTGGCAGGTCAATGTTTGCCCGACATCTAACTGTTTGATATCACTCAGCGGCAATGTCAGGCGGCCAATTTCCATGACCAATGTTTGCGGTAATTGCTCAAGTTGCACCGCCTGTTGAATCTTCGGTAGCGCGGCGATATCCAGCGCGAGCAATGAATCAATATCGTCATTAATCTTTTGAATAGTCATGTTATTTTCATCTTCCAGTTTGATGTAAATCTGCGGTGATGCCCTTTGCCATAACCAACAATTCCCTTGTTCCCATTCAGCGGCACGATTGATTCGCACTCCATCCCCCGGCCTGATTTGTTGCAATTGATGCAGTGATAACCGGCTCCACCCCACCACTAGCTCCGCCTGCCAGCGGAGGTCATGCTCGGTGGCCCGCTCTTGGTGCCAGTCGGACAAGGTTTCAGCTAACACCGCCAAAGGCCAGTCAAACAACACGCCACGGAGTGACTGGCCCTCCAGCTCGAAAGTCAGTGCTACCGCCCATTGGGGCAAAAGTGTCATCGCCACTGGCGCGGGGTCGTCAATCACCAATTCGGGCAGCGCGGCAGACAATGGGCTGACCGCCCAAGTGGCCATGGCACTGACCAATTCAGTCGCCAGCAAATGGAGATTATCGGTAGCCAGCGAAGTTGCCAGCCAGTGGTTCCAACCAGTCTGTGATAGCCAGCAACCGCACCTCGTGCCAGCATAATGAAGTGGCAGATAAATACCCTCGCCCTCGACCTGCGTCAATGTGGCGCAAACACCGCTGGAATGACGCCCTCGCCCAATAACGGTACTGATATGGCGTAATTCAGCCGACAATATCGCCATCATGGGTCACCTCCAATACGCAAGGGAAGCCCAATTGATGTAGTTGTTGTTGCCAGCGAGATTGCAGGCGTTGTAGGCGCTCGGCCAAACCCCGGTTGCCGTGACTGAGCACAATAACCAAACCATGAGCCGCCAGACTGACATGAACCCGAGTACCAGCCAGTGCCCCACTGACGATGCGGTAGTCCGTCTGCATTACATTTTCATGACCCGAATTCGTCATGGCATAGGCCATATCCTGCATAGAAGATGAACGCAGAGGGAGATAGCGGGCAAATTGCTGCTTTTGTCTCTCATGACCTAAATTTCGCGACGGTTCGCCGCTAAAATGCCCCTCACTGAGCGGTGGTATTGCGCCTTCAACATCGATTCGATTCATTTTTGATTAACATCCGTAATTTTTCCTGCTCGCGCTGATTAGTCCGTAATAGCGCCAGTTGTGCGGTAATGGCGGCTTGCTGTTGCAGCCGTCGAGCCGCCAGCTCACCGAGTGATTTTTGCAGCCGCCGCTCCGCCTGATAGGCTTGGTGCTGCAAAGCTCTTTGATCCTGCGCTTCTGTCGGGTTCAGCGTACCGCGCCATTGAGCAAGTATTTGTAATTGCTGACATAGCCCTTGGCGTGTTTGATGGAAGTGCGCCAATTGCTGTTCTTGCTGTTGCTCTTCTTGCTGCAAACTGATCAATTGGCGGCGCAATCGGCGCTCTTTGTGTTGGCGCAATACCAGTAAGCGCAGAAAAATCGCTAAGGTGGGATTGCTTAACCCAGTGCTTGCGCGAGCTGCGCCAAGGTGTGAGTCAGCCCTGCGGTGTCGGTTTCGCGTGCGAATAATGCATTCTCCTGTTGCAGGAAAGCACAAATAGCCGGGTAGCGCTGTAGCGCCTCATCGGCCTGCAAATCTTGCCCTTTCTGATATTCACCCACTCGCACCAGTAATTCGATGTCCTGATAGCAGGCTTGCATGTGACGCAATTTTTGTGCCAATGCTCGATGCTCCGCACTGACAATTTGCGGCATGATACGGCTGACACTGGCGGCAATATCAATGGCCGGATAATGCCCGGCCCCCGCCAGTTGTCGCGACAAAACAAGGTGCCCATCCAACAACGAACGCACCTCATCGGCCACCGGCTCATTCATGTCATCACCCTCGACCAGCACGGTGTAAAAAGCCGTGATACTGCCGCGCTCGCTATTACCCGCCCGCTCAAGTAACCGCGGGAGGGCCGCAAAAACACTGGCGGGGAAACTGCCCATCACCGGCTGTTCCCCCGCCGCCAAGCCAATTTCACGGGCCGCCCTGGCGTAGCGGGTGAGCGAATCGGCCATTAACAACACTTTTAGCCCGCGCTCACGGAAATATTCGGCCACCGTGGTGGCGGTATAAAGACCTTTTAGCCGCTCCAGCGCTGGGCGATCGGAAGTGGCCACCACCACCACAGTGCGGGCACGAGTTTGGGGCGTGAGCACTTGCTCGAGAAATTCCCGCACTTCTCGACCGCGTTCACCAATCAGCGCCAACACGGTAATATCCGCCGAGCAGCCGCCACATAACATGCTCAATAAGCTGCTTTTCCCCACTCCGGCGGCGGCAAAAATCCCCATTCGCTGGCCTTCACCACAGCTCAGTACGCCATCAATGGCGCGAATACCGGTGGTCAATATTTGCTGGACTGGCTGGCGAGTGAGTGGGTCTGGCGGCGGGCAGTCCAACTCACGCCAATGCCCGCTCAGGGGCGGGCCACCGTCCATCGGCTCCCCCAAACCGTCCAATACTCGCCCAACCAAATCATCCCCAACTCTGACGCGGTGCGCATACCCCAACGGAGAAACCCATTGACCACATCGCAAGCCAACAGAAGAGGAAAACGGGGATAACAATGCCGTTTGCTGCTCAATGGCGACCACTTCAGCCAACCTATCCGGTGAGTCGATTTGGCATAATTCCCCCAGCGCCACGCCGGGTAAATAGGCGCGTAACAGTGTTGGGCCGACATCCAATATCGGCCCGCAAGACACCATGCCGCTTGGCGGGCAAGAGGGTAAGCGCAATTGTTGCTGTAACTGAGTGCTTAATCGCGCGATATCAGGCAGCTTCATCAAGCTCATCTCCGATAAGTTCGATGGTACCAGCCACTTTAATATTCATTTCGTCGCCCAACTCCTGCCAGGAAAGCACCGGTAGCGCAAAAATATCCCGCTCAACAATTTTGCGCAGAAAACGCCGCACATCGATGGTGGTCAGTAGCACGGCATCCGCGTTTTCAGCAAATGCGCTTTTTATTTTGGCGAGAATCAGCCGCGAATGTTTATCCCCCAGTGCAGAATAGGTTCCCGCCGAGGTCTGACGGATAGACTCGCGGATCAGGTTTTCAGCCCCTTCGCCCAACCGCAACACCGGCAGCCAAGCTTGGTTTTTGCTAAATCGGGCGCACACATGGCGGCGTAAGGCGATACGGACATATTCGGTCAGCATAACGATATCTTTCTCTTTGGGCGCCCACGCCACCAGCGCGCCAAAAATAGTGCGCAAATCGCGGATCGAAACATCCTCTTCCACCAGCCGTTGCAGTATTTCTGCCACTTTTCCGACCGGCATCTGCCGCTGTAGTTCTTTGACTAACTCGCCGTAACGCGCCTCCATGGCATCCATCAAATAACGGGTTTCCTGCACGCCGATAAACTCGGCGGTATGCCGTTCAAGTACCCGAGTTAAGCAATGAATAATGCGCTGATACCCTTGCGCATAAGGGAGCCCCAAAGTGCTAGCATGGTGCGCCTGTTCAGCGGCCAACCACTCAAAAGTCCCCATTTTCATGCCCAGCGTTTGGCTGCGAGTCGCCAGCGCCGCACTGGGCTGGAGCAATAATAAGTCATCGACAGGTAAGGTCAGTTTCAGCACTTGCTCCTGATAAACCCGAATTGACAGTTCATTTTCGGCCAACGTCGGAGAACTGCGAATGACCACCTCGGGCAGTGGCACACCAAGATGTTCAAACCAGCGCCAGCGCAAGCCATCAATATCCCGCCCCAAATGGGGATAATGTAAATTGGGCGCGCAATACAGCATCAGGGGCACCGCGCCAGGAGCCATGGTGTTAGTCGATGAGATCTTGCTCTCGTCGCTGGCACTGGCCCCCGAACTCTGCTGCTTTTTTCGATACAGTAAAAATGCGGGGGTGGCGACCAGCGCGGCCAAAGTAATAAAAATCAGGAAAGGAAAACCCGGTAATAGAGCAAAAACCGTCAAAATAGCGGCCGCCAGCCACAAAGCATCGGGTTGACGCCCCACTTGCACCGCCAATTCTTTGGCCAGGCTCTGTTTATTTTTGCCGGGAACGCGGGTAACAATAATCCCGGCGGTGATAGAAATAAGTAATGACGGGATTTGAGCACATAAACCATCTCCGACGGATAACACCGCATAAGTGGTCATCGCTTGTTCCGCCGACATATTATGTTGCAGCACCCCAATAGTGATGCCGCCAATAATATTCACCAGAATGACAATAATTCCGGCGATGGCGTCCCCTTTAACAAACTTCATTGCCCCGTCCATGGCACCAAACAGGCGGCTTTCTTTTTGCACCCGCTCGCGTAATCGCCCAGCTTCGGCGGAGTCGATCACCCCGGCACGCATATCACCGTCAATGCTCATTTGCTTGCCCGGCATAGCATCAAGTGAAAAGCGGGCGCTCACTTCGGCGACGCGCTCCGATCCTTTGGTAATCACGATAAACTGCACCACGGTGATGATGGTAAAAATGATCAACCCCACCGCCAGATTGCCCCCAACCACAAACTGGCCGAATGCCTCGACAATTTCACCGGCATCATGTTGGAGCAACACCAGCCGCGTGGTGCTGATGGTCAGTGCCAGCCGATAAAGTGTGGTGATAAGTAGCAGCGACGGGAAAACCGAGAATTCGAGCGGATCGCGCAGATAAATTGAGATCATCAGCAAGATAACGGAGAACGCGAGGTTAATCGCAATCAGCACATCCACCATGATGGTGGGCAGTGGCAGGATCATCATAAAGATCGCCACCAGCAGCATGATCGCTAAGAAAACATCCTGCCGCGCCGTGATCATCATCAGACCGCGTGTCAGGGCCGATTCTCTCATCGGTATTCTCCAGGCAAGCGGCGGAGTAAAGCACATTGTTGTTGATAAAGCTGATACCAACACTCGGCTCCCGATGATGCCGGAGGGGAGCAACTGACCATCATGCCCATTTTCAATAAGTAAATACGCTGAGGAACGCCATTAAAACGCTCGAGCTGCCAACATTCCTGTAGCAGCAATAAGTCCTCATGGTGATAATGCCGATGTTGCACGCCCGTGGTCAGTAATAGCCGCGCATTGCGCCACTCAAGGAAAGTTCGCTGCGGCCCTATCTGCCATTCCATGCATGAAGTGATTGTCGAGCAGGGTAATTCCGCCATCTGGATGAATAGCTGGAGGTTACGGGTCGCGACTAAATCCATTTCCATTACCCGAAGCCCATTGATATACATTATTGAAATAATAAGCAGCCAACAATTTTCACACTATCGGGCATTCGCCTGAACCATAAAATCATATCTCCAGCAACGCCGCCAAAATCTGCTGTTGTTGCTCTTGATCATTGAAACAATCAACCGGCATAAGGTTGAATAACTCATAAAATCGGCGAATAAATCTACTGCGTGTCTTGGTGTCCAGACCGGTGATCACTTCAATCCGGGGCTGTAGCCAACGGCTAAACAACCAGGGCTGGCCCACCACCGCCAACACTTCATGCAGAATCACATCCCCCGCCACGCCACAGGCCCTCCCCATGTGATTGCAATGATCTTCCAGCCCTAAAAACATTAGCAAACGACGAAGTTGATACAATGTAGCGGCCAGACGCTCACCATGCTGAGGGGGTGGTTGAGAAGCCAAATCAAACGCCACCGCGCGCATTAACACCCGCACACGCTGCTGGCGCTGCGGCCAACGGCTGACCCGCGTAAACCACTGCGCAACGGACAACTCATTTTGCTCAATACCATTTTGCTCAATACTTTGTGCGAACAATTGCTTGATAGCACCCAGCCCTTGGCTTTCCTGACTGCCCAGTTCGAGCAAGCCAAATAACTCAATTTCCCAACCGCCCTCTTCCAATAGCGGCTCAAGTAATTGCGATAAGCTGCGGCGGCGTAACGGATTATTTTTGCTGTAGGCCATCATCGCGGCCAGCAACAGAATTTGCTGCCCTGCCGATAGCCCCCCTTGGCGCAGTTGGCTGGCAAGCAACGAAATATCCATATCCAGCCGGATATTCTGCGGTAGCAGAGAATCAGCGCTACCGGATAACTGGGAGATTAACTTCACCAGTAACTCTTGGCAGCGTTGGCTGCGTTCCTCAGCTTCGACGGATTTTTGATCTTTTAATCGGGAACCCAAACTCAGCCCGATTTCTTCCATGGTTTCTTCCAATGCCGTTTGTCTGACCTCCGACAATTCCATGCTGGCTAACGCCATAATCGAGTGTGCGGGTGTTATTTCGCCGTGAAACTCAACGCCATCGAGTGACGAACCATGAACCGCAAGGGTTTCGGACACATTATGGGCATTTATCATGCTCGGCTCCTGATGAGATGAATTCCTGCTTCGGTGATTCCTGTAGCCACAGAAGAAGTTGCGATAAATGGCGCTGAAGAGAAAGTGTGATTTGTAACATCGGCGAGCTTAATTGCGCTTGATCTGCCACCATTTTTTCATCTGCGATGCACTGCACGCGCGCCCCTAAAGCCGAGGCCACGGCAGAAAAATACTGGGGATGAACACGCAGCATCAGCCCATGCAACACCTGCGCATCGTCAAGGGCCATTCTCTCGACTTGCGCCCCCAAGCGGTGGATGAGAATCTGGCTCGCCTCCTGCTCTCCAGCCCAAGCAGTTACCACCGATGTGATCGCCGCCAAAATAAGCTCCCGAGTCTGTGTTATCAGTAAGGATTCCTGTTGCTCGGCCGCCACTAACCAGCTGACATGCTGCGCTAACACATCAATTTCCAGTTGGCTCCGCGTGTGTTCGAGCAGTTTATCCACCTGTTGCTGCGCTTGGGACAGTAGCCGTGCACTCTCGGCCTGTGCGCTTTGCACAATGTCTGCTGCTTGCATGTGAGCATCTGACACCCTATCGCGACGCTGTTCCATTTCCTGTAACTGAGCCGCGGGGATAACGCCGCCAAGAGGCAGTGAAAAATCAAATTTTTCCACCCGAATCTGAAAAGGATTCACAACAAACGCTCTAATCGGGTTAACCAATGAGCAGCCGAAAGGGATAGCGCCCGCGGCAAAGATAACGCCCGTGTTAACGGGGGTAACGAAATAGACATTGCCCGCCACACCACATCATCACTGCGGGCATCATGAGCCAGGCTCTGCCCCAACCGCAAAGCAACAGCGGGTAATTGCTGTGGATTTAATCTGGCAGGAAGCTGGCCGCGATAACCCATCCCCATGAGTTGCTGAATATCGCCCTCACTTAATAGCGGCGAAAGTGACTGCCGGTAACGGCGAAAGCGCAGATAATCATCACACTGTAAATGAACCAATCCCAACGCCAAACAGCGGGCCGACAAGCGCTCAGATGCCACTATTTGACATTGCTGTTGCTGACTCAAGACGGCGGGCAGCGCCTGTTGAGGAAAGTTTCGCAGGCGATTTAGCGCCGCATTCAACGCGGTATCCAGCAATTGGCTGCGGCCATAGCGGTAACTTTCGGTGTTAACGCCAGCCGCCGCCAACCACAATGGATGAGCAAATTGGGCCGGCCGCCAGGCTAACTGATGCAAATAACGAATATCGGGTGTTAACGGCAATATCATCCTTTCCTCCGGTCATTTATCGGCGCAGATAGCGCAATAAGCAGGCGGTCGACAGCCCGACTAACAACACCAGCAATGTGCCTAAGACGATTTGTAATGTCGCGGCATGGCGTAATAGCCATTGCAGGGCCGCTTCTGAGTGGCTTTGTTGCCGTGTTACTGGGGCAGTGAATCGATAATTAGCGGGCTGCATCACCACACTAATTTGTGAAAAATCAATCCCAGGAATGCCATCGCGGATCAGGTTCTTAATTTGCGGCTGATAACTCAGTAAATTGACCTCAGGCGAATATTTGATAAACACCGAGGCAGCATGGGGGACACTGCTTTTCCCGTCTGTCGGTGCTGGCATGGCAATGGTCACATCAGCTTGAATCACCCCATCCATATGGCTCAACATACTTTCCAATTGTTGCTCTTTTAAATAGACCATTTTGGCCTGCTCTTGCCCCGGCGAAGTCACCAACTGATTCGACGGAAACAACTGGTCCACGGTGGCAAATCGCTGGCGCGGAAAACCATGCTGGCGTAGCAGCTCCACCGCGTTAATAAACTGACTTTTATCGACATTCAGCCCGACGGTGCCGCCCTTCTCAGATTGTTTTTCCGCTTTGATTTGGTGCAACATCAATAACGCCAGCATCTGATTGGCCTCCCCTTCCGAAAGCCCGCTATACAATTCCATACCACAGCCAGAAAGCGACATCACGACCAGTAATAGCGCGACCGTGCGCCGCACCTGTTTCATTGCATATTGACCAATTTATTAATGTTTTGCCCGACCAAACCGGCAACTTTAGCCGTTAAATCAATGGCTAATGTGGCATGCATCCATTCAGACTGCATGAATAGCAATGGGTCTGGAGACATCATGGGCGTAACCGGTTCAGTCGGCTGCATTAACTGAGCAAACTTGGCGATGTGCTCGGCGTCGGCAGGTGGCTGAGAGGGGGAATTCAACTTGACGGCGGCTTTGATAGCATCAATTTCCATCGAATAATCTCGCTTTAATAAAAATGTTTTATCGCGCAGGTTTACATTTTGGCAGAACAAGCAATCCCTTGTTGCAGTAAAGCCAACATGCCCTGAGCCTCTTGAGAGGAGGAGCTCGCTAATAACGCCAATGCTTCACTTTGGCGATTAAGCCCAAATAACAACATTGCCTCACAAACTAAACGCACTTGAGGTTCAGGAATTAACTGGGGCAATACGTTAAGAATATCGCGAGCCTCTGCCAGCAAGCTGTGGTTGACTCCCGCCAATGCGGCCTCCACCACTAACTGGCGACAAGGAGCTGAAAGTAAAATCATATTTTGGCAATAATCCCACTGGTCATATCCTTAATTCCCTTCATCAACGCACTGCTGAAATTGATATAAGATGAATACTGCTGCATAGCGAATTGCATCTTTAGCATATGCTCAGGATCAGTGGGATTGCCGGATGCCATTTGGCTTTGAAAATCCTGCCCCATCTTATTGATGCTTTGTGCCAGCCCATTCACTAATGCGTTTATATCCATTAATCCTCCTATTCCATGAGTGACCGCATATGTGACGGACACTGCTGAAAACGGCGACGAAAACTATCAGAGAAATGAGCGTGATTACTAAAACCACACTCCAGAGCAATATCTGCCACACGTAATCGTGTGGATAGCAGCAGCTCGCACCCTTTTTTCAACCGTTGATCCAAAAGCCATTGCTTCGCAGACATCCCGAACTTTTCATAAAATAGGAAATTCAATTTACGTGTCGAAATACCTAATTCATTGGCATAACGCGCAACTGTCCATGGATTGAGGCGGTTTTTCTCAAAGAACTCCAGTAATTCATTATTAGTTCCGACAATTGATTCTAATAATCTGGAAAAATAAACCGGTTCCAGGCCTAAACAATAAAGATAAAGAAATCGTAACGATGCACTTCGTTCAATATCAACTAACTGCTCAGCTGCACAAATAATGTCGTTGTTAGCAGGTAATATCTTATAGCGCTCACAAACATTTAGGGGTAAGCGGAATTTATTCGGCTGCACCATCTTACTGGCTAATTCTTTGTATAGCGGTAAAAGATCGATGGAATGACATAATATTGAAATAAACGTACTTTGTGAAAAAGAGGACACACTGGCCTGCTCATCGGTAATCACTAAATTCCCCGCAGGCACAGTATGGCCAACGCCTTCAATACGTAATATTCCCTCTTGCCGAAATAGAATAAATTTTATTGATTTCATCATATCCCTTCGAGTGTCATTGTTCTTAAACAAGAGTGACAAATAATACCGCTCAGGGCTATCCGGCTTAGACCCTAAGTTCCATTAATGGTATCTGGATGATATTTATATAATTGTATTAGTGTTTCCAATGCAGCTATAAAACCATTCTCTTCGTCAGATTTGGCTAATTGTTCGGCAGTCTCTTTTACAGTTGTGGTTAATTTTTCTATAATAGCGTCTTTTGCATCACTGTCCTGATTCATCCCGGTTCCTAAAGCCCCCGCCGCGACCACACTCATTATGGTGGTTAATATCGGGGCATAACTCTTGGCAAGTAGGCATAAACTATTATTAATAACCGGATGGATAAGTCCACCTATTACGCCGAGAGAAACCACCATTCCGGCCCTAATAAAATACGAGGTGAAGCGGGCAATTTTTTTAGCATTCATCGGTGAAGCCTGACAATACTTAGCTAATATAAAAACAGCCTGTTGTATTGCATCACTGCCCATCGTCAGTTCTTCTTTATTTTGACTGGCACAACTCCAGTTATGATAAGCACAGGCCAAATTAGACAGTGAGAGCATAAGATTTAAACCCGTAATAACAGCAACAGGGGTTGCTACACCACCGCTACAAATACTGATCCCAACGCCGACAGAAAATGAAACAAGAGAAACAATCGACTCAATAACATTGATAAAGAATTGTTTTTTAGCTATTTTAACTCTGGCACTTTTTAATTCATCCAGTTCAATTTCTTGAGTGTCGCCTAACTTGTTAACGCTAATGTTTGTCTCATCACAAGCATTATTCCTAAGCTTTCCCACCAATTCAGCTAAAGCAAGAAGAATAGGTTTTTTATCATCAGATTCCGGATTGACACTTGTTTCCATGGGATTAAAATTGGAGGTGATATCTGGATACTGAGTTGTTTCGGATGCTGTTATTAGGGTCATAGTTATCCACCTTAAATATGGCTTATACAAACTATATTGTCTGTTTCAGATATTATTTATCTCAGGTACTATTTATTTCAGATACTGATTTTTTCAAATACTGTTTAATAATTGATTGGCTTTTTCAGCCGTCGGGGCGTATTCAGAGTTAAGATAGCTCATTTCAATGGCAGTTTGTAATGCTTCTCTGGCATCAGCTCCATTTCCCATCGCCTGTAAACAAACTGCCATTTGATAGACCGGTTCAGGATCTCGTGCCTCTAAAAGCAATGCACAAGCATAAGCACTCAGCGCTAACCTAAACTCCTGCTGCATTTGCATAGCACCCGCCAAAGCCAAATGAAATTGCGGTTCTAACGGGCAATGTAATGTCAGCCAAGAAAACTCCTCTATTGCAGCAATATAATTATCCGCCAGCCAGGCCTGATAACCCCGTTCATATCTTGTATGCACCTCCTGAGAAGAAATATCCTGACTATCATTCATCATTTGTGTGTTAATAATGCCGTTACACGTCAGTGTGGCATTTATTTTTTCGCAAATAGCCTGTAATTCCTTGATGCTATCTTCACTCATCTTATCCCTTAGCTAACATCAAATAACAACCAATCATCACCATCAATATTTTTATTGAAAGCACCTTTGGCTATGAGCAGCTTAATAAGACGGTGGCGTATTAACTGCAAGGTTGGGTTAGCAATATTATTAACAATAATCATTCTGATTATCGACAAGTCAGTAATACTCATTCCTAATTGATGTAATAAATTAAATAATTTTAAAAATTCACCGGGTTGGCCATCCTTATTCATGACCTCTAGATGACAAATAATAAACTCACTGTGCTCAACCCGGTAGACAACACGATAGCCATAATGGAAAAACTCATGACCCATTTTAAATGCACTATTTTCAAAGTAAGCTGTTTTGACTGTGCAGCCCTTATTACTTAAGTATTGTTCAGCACTGTATGGGTTATATTTCATATATCATAACTTCACAGCCATGGAAATTTGGCCCATCATATTGCTTACGGTATTACACAAATCCTTCATATTTTGGCGGGCCTCATTCATCTTATCCAACAACTCACTGATATTTTTATTATAAGATTGTGCACCAGTGCTTTGCAGATCACTGGTCATGCGCAGCAAATCAGCATTCTGTGCCATATCCCCTTCAACTAATTTACCGCTACCCGCCCCAAGTTGCCCTAACGCCGAGCCACCATGCGTTGCAATATCACCGAATTTTAAACTGGCCACTGCCCCCACACCGCTAACTACACCAGAGAGAATAGTGCAAACACCATTGGCAATGGCTCCCGCTGCTGTCTTATCGATCGCTTCCCGTTTATTCTGCATTGAACTTACTTGAATATTCCAACCTAACATTTGTTGCTTCTGACTGTAGGCATTCAGTAAATCACGCATTTTTTTAAAAAGAACATTCATTTTAAAAATGATGTTTGACAGATCTGATAATAAATTGGACAGGTCTGAGATGAATTTATTTCCCATTTCTTCATTATCTTTTTCAGTAGCAATTTTATTTTGCGATGGCAACGTTATTTGATGATTGACTATCGTACTCATAATAACCTCTCTATATCAATGAACTCGCAATATTGACTTGCAACATGCCATTCTGATGGATATTGTCATTGAGTTTTGTCAATGTATCTTGTGCATCTTGGGACGTTTCTTTAAGTTGTTTAAGCTGATGCTGTTTATTTCGCTCTACCCATTCGTCCATAAATTGAATAAAATCTTGATTAAGAATTAATTTTTGGATCTCTTTTTGTAACCCGGAATTCTGAACAGATAACTGGCCATTATTAATTTGTACTGCCGCACTACTGCATTTTTGAATAATCAGTAAAGGTGAAGTGGCAATATCTTTTAAAATTGTCTTAATTGATCTTTTCATAATGGCTTTGGTACATTGTTGGCTCAATTCTTCTGTTGTGAGAGTGACCCCTTTTTTTATTGCATCCTGAGCCAGTTTTTTCGTCACCCCGCTCACCAGTTTTTCAATTCCTTCCTGGGTAAATGACTTGGTGATATTACGCACCAGCGTCATTTCGGCCTTTACCGCCTGCTGAGCGGCGGCTGACGCCATCTCACTGGCCTCAACCATTTCTATTTCCATCGCTTTCATTGAGATATTGCGGCTGACCTGCTGACTCACATCCTTACCAAACTGCCCAGCTAACTGCTCAACTTCTTCAGTCGCTCCCCGTTTAATAGCATCCGTCAATGCTTCGCCACCGCCCTTTTTCAGCACATCACCCGCACCTTGAGTCACCGCACGGGCAGCATTGATTGCGCGAGCAGCCTGAAACAGGTCAATGGCCATAGCAAAACATTCAAAGCCAAGTTGGACTTTACCTGCAATATCAATAACTTCCTGACATTTTTCCTTTGATGCTCCCAATAACATCGCCGTTTCCGCCACGGCTTTGACCAAACCCGCCGTGCCCGCAGAAAAATAAGCAACACCCGAGGCAATGGCGACGGGATCGCCGGTTACTACGCCCTCAACAACCTTCAGCGCGCCATAAACCACCTCGACAGCACCGATAAACCAATCAAATACGGCATTGAAAATGCCCGCTTTTTTGGCTTTATCTGCCTGTTCAACCGCTTTATCAATCTGTTTTTGATATTCAGAGACACGTTTATCGCGCAAGAAAGCCTGAACATCTGTGGCACGCTCCATTTGCTTGCCGATCGACTGGCACAAATCAGAGAAAACCCCAAGATTCAGATTTCCGGCCATCGACATAATGAGTTGCATATCCGCGCTGCCTAGTCGGTCAAGCGAAAGTCGGTTATTGCCCACTTCATTTGAACCCGAACGCGGTATAGATGTTAGCAAGCGATCGAGTGCGCCTTGCGCGTTTTGTCGTGTCACTTTGGCTGAGTTTGTATTGGCATCCATTAAGGGGGGAAGCCCAGCAATACCACGCCAATCAGGCATTTTTACCGGCGATAAAGCCGAGCTTTTACCCGCATTCACCATTGCCCAATCATTCAGAAAAGTGGCTTTAACACCTATCGCATCGGACATGTCACACCTCCAACTGTAAAGCTGCTAAGCCGCGCTCGGCTTGTTGTTTCACTTGAGTCCATTCAGTGTGAGAATGGCACCAATTCAATGACATTCGGAAAGCTTTCCCCGCGTAAATCCTATTACCGCAGGCCATATAACATTCAGCCGCCAAACAGGATGGACGAGGGTCATCAACCTGAATTTGTCCCGCACGACTAAAGCAATAAATTGCCTGATGGAAATCAGCCGTTTGCTGATAACACGCCCCCAAAGTCAGCCAATAAGAGAAATTCCAATGATCCAGTCGCACTAATAGATTTAATAACTGCTTGGCGCTGTTATATTCCCCTCCTTGGCATAACTGGACGGTGTATTCATATACCAATGCCAAATCTTGTGGGTTCATTTTGGTTAACATGCGCAAAGAACCGCCGCGCCTCATAAAGTTAATAACCTCATCACTTGGTTGAATACTCATTTCACACCATCCTTACCATCGCGATTGAGTTAGCAGAAACTTCGGGCAATCGTTATCAGTAAATCTTTTAAACCGGTCTGTAATGTGCTGATGTTATTGGAGCAAACGTTATAACTTTGCATTATTTTCTGTAACTGCAATTGATCCTGGCTCATTGTGTCCGTGGCCCGGCTCTTTTCATTATCCAATGAAGCTTTCACTGCCTGTAATTGCCCTTTATCCAGTTCTGGGCCATTCTTTTTTAAATACTCATCAATATTCATGCCATCAACGGTAATGCCATTTTTCCGCATAAAACCAATCACCGAATCAGGTAGAGATTCTTTGGTTTTATCATCGCCTTTTGCTGCTTTGGCAATAACTTCATCAACACGGTTAGACATCTCTTGCGTATCGCTGGCATATTTTGAGCGCGCCTGCATCGCTTTAAAATTAGTGCCAGCAATATTAGAAAGCACATCAAGAAATGAATATAAGACTTTCAAGCCTAGACTAAAAATATCATCAGAATCATTAACCGCAGCAGGTGAAGCGTGTTTAATTACATCATTCCCAGATGGTTTAGCTGCGTGTGTTGCAAAATATTCGGGTATATTGACATAAGTATTCGTTGACATATACAGACTCCTACACTCCAATCGGAGTGATATTTAAGGAAAATCATCATTGCGTATTCTCTGTAGCATTTATGTTTTTAAGCTGTGTCTCCAATTGTTTAAACTGTATATTCATCTGAGAAATACAATCCATCATCTTGGCTTTTTCTTGTTTAAAACCATCAGGAAAAGCAGCATCCAGACGTGATAGTGTTTCTCTTGCTTGACTATCATTATCTGCCCGCTGTTGCAGTAAATTAATATGCTGTTGAAAAACCTTAAGTTTATCCAAGTCAGACTTTAACTTACTATATCTCCCATGCAAATCACCCAGCATGTATTGAATAGGGTTACTATCATTCATATAATATTTCCTTATCTATTCATGAG